>NZ_CP107841.1:3005814-3651628 GCF_036346855.1 Streptomyces europaeiscabiei | reverse complement strand
GCCAGACCCGTGTGCAGCTGGACGTCCTGCAGGGTCCAGGAGGGGTTCGCGAGCAGGCTCCGATAGACGCGGACGGCCTCGGTGTCCGATTCCAGAAACGCACCCAGCACGGTCGGCCCTTTCACCCCCGCACCCCCTCCTCCCCCGGAAGGAGAATCCTAGTTCGATCCGGAGGGATTTCACGGTGGATCTGTGGCCTTGTGGCGAACACGACAGGGCTGGCACTTAGGTGCCACGGCTCATCGCGGCCACCCTTCAGGCCTGGCGCACGGCTTGTGCGTGAGTCGAAGATCAGGGCGGAGCGAAGCAGCAGTGAACGCGAACCATTCCGCCTGGAGGTGAAGTTCTACGTGTCGTCGAAGCAGACCAGATCCACACGGCGTCGTCTCGTCAGCACCTTCATCGGCGCGATCACGGTTTCCGTTCTGGCCACGGCGACCCCCGCCCAAGCGATCATCGTCCCGCCGGACAAGCCGCAGGTGGAGCCGGTCGACACCGTCGGCAAGCAGGTCGAGAGGGCAACCGGTGTCTCCAATCTGCTCAAGGCGGAGCTGGACGACGTGGACAGCGTGGCCGTGTCGGACTCCTCCGCCGGTGTGATCGAGGTGCCGCGCAACTCCACGGCCCCCGTCACGCTGAAGGAGAACAACACCGGTACGACCCTGGGTGTCAGCCTGCCCGGCTCCGGCCTCGGTACGGCGCAGCAGACGGACAGCGGCACGATCTACTACGACGCCACCGCCGCCACCTCGGCCACGGCCGTCCAGCTCACCTCCGACGGTTCGGTCCGCGCGCTGGTCGACATCAAGAAGTCGACGGCGCCGAGCGAGTACCGCTTCGACCTCGACCTCCCGGCCGGCGCGAGCCTCGTGGAGAACACCGAGAACAACACCATCGAGGTCGTCCAGGAGATGGACGCGGCCGATGTGCCCGGGGAACTGCTGGAGCGGAACGCCGGCGACGAGGAGACCGAGCCCGGCACCGTCGACTTCGACGGCGACGGCGACGGCAGGATAAACGTCGTGATGGGCCAGGTCGAGGCCCCGTGGGCCAAGGACGCCCTGGGTAACCCGGTGCCCACCGAGTACCGCATCGAGGGCGACACCATCGTCCAGTCCGTCGCCTTCACCGGCGACACGACCTTCCCGGTGGTGGCCGACCCGAAGATCTCCTACGGCCGGTACGTCTACGTGCGCTTCGGCAGGAGCGAGGTCAAGGCCGTCGACTCCAAGGGCGGCATCTTCGGTGTGACCGCCGCGATGACCTTCATGTGCAACCGGATCCCGGTGCCGTGGATCCGCGTCGGCTGCATGGCCGGCGTCGTCGCTGTCGGCTCGAAGCTCCGCAAGACCTTCGCCCTCGCGGAGAACGAGAAGAAGTGCGTCGAGATCAAGACCGACTGGGACGGGTTCATCGCGGGCTGGAGGCGGTACTCCTGCTGATGTTCCCCGCGTCGACGCAACACGCGTCGCTCTGACGTGCGGTGGCCCGTCCTACGGGGGGACGGGCCAACGTGCTGTCAGTCACTCCCTGGAAGGAGACGCACATTTCCCGAAGGCCCGGCAACCAGCTCACAACCGTGCTGACCGCTCTGTTCCTGCCGGCCGTGGTGACCTGGACCGGCGTCACCACGGGCTGGTCGGTCACCATCCCGGTTCTGCCTGGCCGCGGCGGCGGGATTCGCCCTGAGCGAGACGGGCCGCCGACGGAGGGACGGTCACCGCGAGCGGTGATCTGGCGGGCGAAGGGGCGAGTGTCACTGGGGAGCACTCGCCCCTTCACCATGCTCGTTGGGTAACGTCTGCGCATGCGTGAGGAGTTGAGGGTGGCGGCCTACGCCGTGTGCGTACGCGACGGGCATCTGCTGCTGGCCCGCTGGGTCTCCCGGGACGGGCTGAAGAAGTGGACCCTGCCCGGCGGCGGCATGGAGCACGGCGAGGACCCGTACGACACGGTCGTCCGGGAAGCGGCCGAGGAGACCGGCTACTCCGTCGAACCCACCGCCCTGCTCGGCATCGGCACCGACAGACGCGAGGACCCCCGCCGCCTCGGCACCCGCGTCGACTTCCAGGCCCTGCGCATCGTCTACGAGGCCCGCGTCACCGGCGGCGACCTCCGTCACGAGACGAACGGCTCCACGGACATGGCCGCCTGGCACCCCTTGGACGAGGTCCCGAACCTGGAGCGGGTGGGCCTGGTGGACGCAGGACTGCGCCTGTGGAGGGAACGCCCCCAGAACGGCCACCTGGAACTGCCGACGGGCTTGTAGGGGCGCGGGACCGTATCGATTGCGGCTCCGCCGCGTGGACGCGAGAGACCACGACGAGCCCGCCCGCCCGCATTCACCGAAGACGAGCCCCGGCACACGCATTCACCGAAGACGAGCCCGCACGCACGCATTCACCGAAGACGAGCCCGCACGCCCGCATTCGCCGAGGACGAGCCCGCCCGCACGCACGCATTCACCGAAGCTCCCACAGCGAATGGGCGCTCTACCCCGCCAAGTGAACAAGGAGTGACCCCTTCCCCTCACTCCCGCTCACATTCGGAAACGCCCGGTGGACGCGCACCGTACCCGAAGATCCACGTACGGTGATCGGTGTCACCCGTTGCCGCGTCGTTAACGTCCAGGCCACCCCGGCTGCCAAGCATCAAGTACGAGCGGGAAACACCATCGGCCGCACCCCGGCCGCAGGCCCCCGCGACCACTTCCGACGCGTTCGCACTCGGGGAGACCGCGCCATGTCGCGCATACGCTCAGTCGCTGCAGCCGCCACCAACCCTGACCGCAGGGCCTTCCTCGCCGCCACCGGCGCGGTCGGCCTCGCCGCAGGGGTCGGCTTCGCCCTGCGGCCGGAGACCGACGCCCACGCCGCCACCGCCGCCGACCGGGCCGCGGCCACCGAGGTCCCCCTGGCGAACCTCTCGAACAGAGCGGCCCCGGCCGCGCCCCTCGCCCCGTACACACGAGGCACGACCCTCGCCTCGGTGGCCGCCCCGCGTAACTCCTCCGGCTACCGACGCCTCGGCGCCGGCCCGGCCTGGGCGCGGGTCGTACGCGGTGACCTCGCGACCCCCAAGTCCGGCCGCGCGAAGCGCCGTACGGCGCTGGCTTCCTTCGTGCAGTTCACCGACCTGCACGTGGTGGACGTCCAGCACCCGCTGCGCTACGAGTACCTGCGCTCCCAGACCGCGAGCGCCTGGCGTCCGCAGGAGGCGCTGTCCGTGGCCGGCGCGGTCTCGCTCGTCGAGCGGGTGAACGCGCTGCGCGGAGCCCCGGTGACCGGCTCCCCCCTCCACTTCGTCATGACGACCGGCGACAACACCGACAACAACTCCAGGACGGAACTGGACTGGTTCCTGAAGGTGATGAGTGGCGGCCGCGTCACCCCCAACTCCGGTGACCCGCGCCGCTACGAGGGCGTCCAGGACAGCGGCCTGAAGCTCTACTGGCAGCCGGACGCGGCCCTCCGCGACGCCGACAAGCAGCTCGGCTTCCCCCGCCTGAACGGCTTCCTGGCCGCCGCGATCCGCGAGGTCAACAGCCCCGGACTGAACGTCCCCTGGTACTCCACGGTCGGCAACCACGACTCCCTCCCCGGCGGCTGCTACGCCCCCGGAGACTCCTACTTCGCCGACTTCGCGGTCGGCGGCAGGAAGCTGATGACGCTGGACGAGCGGGTCGGCAAGGCCATCTGGGACAACGTCAAGAGCGGCGGCGACCCCCGGGGCGCCGAGTGGAAGGCCATCCTCAAGGCCCAGGCGAAGAAGATGCGGTCCGTCACCCCGGACGAGGGCCGCGCCCCCTTCACCCCGCGGGAGTACCTGAAGGCCCACCTGGACCCGGCCCACACGGGCCCCGGCCCGGTCGGCCACGGCTACTCGCAGGCCAACCTGGACGCCCGCACCCAGTACTACGCCTTCCGCATCGCCGACGACGTCATCGGCATCAGCCTCGACTCCACCGACCCCGGCGGCCACTACGAGGGCTCACTCGGCACGGCCCAACTCAAGTGGCTGGAGAGTACGTTGCAAGAGGCGGCCAAGGGCGGTTCGTACGCCGTCGTCTTCAGCCACCACACCAGCGCGTCGATGCGGAACCTCCGCAAGGACCCCTCCCGCCCCGGCGAGGCCCGCCACGGCGGTGACGAGGTGCTGTCCCTGCTCGGCCGCAACCGCAACGTTCTGGCCTGGGTGAACGGCCACAGCCACCGCAACCGCATCACCCCGCACGGGTCCGCGAGCGGGGGCTCCTTCTGGGAGATCTCCACGGCCTCCCACATCGACTTTCCCCAACTCGCCCGCGTCATCGAGCTGGTGGACAACAAGGACGGCACGATCTCCCTCTTCACCACCCTGATCGAATCGGCCGCCCCGCACGCCACCGACTTCACGGACCTCTCGCAGACCGGCCTCGCCGCCCTCTACCGCGAGCTTTCCTACAACGCCCCCGGCCGCCGCGACACACTCACCGGCACGCCCGGCGACCGCAACGCGGAGCTCGTCCTGCGGAAGGGCTAGAAACGGCTCAACCGACTCGCCCCGCTCAACCCCGGCGCGCACCGCCGGTGTCCCCCTCCCCGACCCGGCCGTTCTCGGAGTCGCCGAGAATGTCGGGCGAAGGGGGAGATCCACATGTCAGTACGCACAGGCCGACGTACGGCCCTGATGGCGGTCACCGCCGTGACCGCCGCGGTGGCGCTGGCCGCCCCGGCGGTGGCGGCCGTACCCACCGGGGCCTCGGCGGGAGGCGACCACCGCGCCACCCGGAAGGCGATGGACGCCAACGTCAAGGACGGGGTCGTCGGCATCGCCGTCCAGGCGAAGGACGGACACGGGGTCTGGAAGGCCACCTCGGGGGTCGGTGACCTGACGACGGGCGAACCGCGTTCCGCCCGCGACCACTTCCGCGTCGGCAGCATCACGAAGACCTTCGTCTCCACCGTGCTCCTCCAACTGGAGGCGGAGGGCAGGCTGACCCTGGACGACAAGGTCGACAAGTGGCTGCCGGGCGTGGTGCGCGGCAAGGGCCACGACGGCCGCAGGATGACGCTCCGTCAACTCCTCAACCACACCAGCGGAATCGCCGACTACACCTCGGACAAGCAGTTCGTGAAGGACGTCTTCCTCGCCGAGGGCTTCTTCGAGAACCGCTACCGCACCTGGAGCCCGCGGGAACTGGTCGGCATCGCCATGAAGCACGAGCCGGACTTCGCCCCCGGCGCCGACTGGAGCTACTCCAACACCAACTACGTGCTGGCCGGCATGGTGATCGAGAAGGCCACGGGCAACTCGTACGGCCACGAGATCCGCGCCCGCATCATCGAACCCCTCGGCCTGCGCGACACGAAGGTCCCCGGCACCGTCCCCAACCTCCCGGGCCCGCACAGCCGTGCCTACTCCAAGCTGGCGGAGACGGCGGACGGCAGGACGTACGACGTCACGAGGTTCAACTCCTCGGCGGCCGGCGCGGCGGGTGGGATGATCTCCGACGCCGACGACCTCAACCGCTTCATCTCCGCCCTCCTGCGCGGCAAGCTCCTTCCCGAGAAGCAGCTCGCCGAGATGAAGAACGTCATCCCCGTCGACGGTGACCGCGGCGGCTACGGCCTCGGCCTCATCACCTACAAGCTCTCCTGCGGCGTCCAGCTCTGGGGCCACAGCGGCGGCATCCACGGTTCCCTCTCCGAAACCGCCACCACGGCCGACGGCCGACACACCCTCACCTACAACTTCAACAGCGACTGGGCGGGCGACAGCCTGCCGATCATGGAGGCGGAGTTCTGCGGGAGGTAGAACCACGGTCGGGGAGTACACGACGCAGCTCAGGGCGTCCCGGGAACGTACGAGGAGGGGCCGCCGAACGCTCGGCGGCCCCTCCTCTCCCCTCCTGCCGGTCACCGGCCTTCCCGGTCGACTACCCGGTCACCGCGGCAGTACCACCACATACGCCGCCGGATCCCGGTCGCACGACGCCATCAACGCGGTGCGGACCACGGCCGCCTGCTGCTCCAGCGAATCGCGCAGCTTCCTGGGGGTGATGTGGACGACGGTGATGCCGAGCCGCTCCAACATCTCGCGCTTGCGGGCGTACTCGGACCACAGCGCGTCGTCCTCCTGGCGCGGGGCGCGGGTGTCCAGCTCGACCGCGACGGCCTGCTCCGGCCAGTACGCGTCGAGACCGCCGAGGTGGGGGCCGCCGGGCAGGCGGAGGTCGACGTCCCAGACCGGGTCGGGCAGGGCGTACTCGCGGACCATCCGGTACAGGTGGTCCTCCGCGATCGCCCGCCCCTCGGCGAGCAGCGACTCCACCGCGTCGGCGACATGCGGACGGTTCAGCAGCCGTGCGTCCGTCAACTCTCGTACGACGGAGGCTGCTTCGGTGTGGCCGCCGCACACGGCCTCCGTCAGCAGCCGACGTACGGCGCCAGCGTCGGCGAGTTCCGCGACCGCGTCGGCGAGTGCGCGCGGCACCGGGGCGACGGGCAGCCCGGTCACGTACGACGGGGTCGGCATGGCCGGGGTGCGGACGATCCGCGCGCAGCCCGCGGTCCGCAGCCGGCGCATGCGCGGGACCAGGACGTCGATCGCGTCGAGGGAGGGGAGCGGGGGAGCGGACGTGAACCCGTGCAGGGTCAGGGCGGCCAGGCCCGTGATCACCGCGTCCGGGTGGCGGGGGGCCGGGCGGGGCTCGTCGGCGTTCGGCTGCGCGGGTACGCCGACGGCTCCCGCGGACCCGGCGGCAGTCTCGCGGAACGGGGAGCGCGCCGCGTACGACAGCACCGCGTGCAGCCGCTCCTCGGAGGTGGGCGGGCCCGGGTGCAGCAGGAACACGCCCGGCAGGATCTGCTGCCAGGAGCCACCGGGCCGGCACTGCTCGTTCGTCTCGGCCGCGGTGACACCCTGCGCGCGCAACTGCGTGGCCGTCAGCACCCGGCGCGTGGCGTCCGAGAGGCGACGGAGGGGGCGGGGGGAGAGCGGGGTGTTGTGGGTCATGACCCGGAGGTTCCCGCTCCGGGGCGGCCCATGAACCGCTGTTACACGCTCGTCGACAAATCCGGACAAGACCACGCTAAAGTACGTGCGTTCGACTGCCGATACCCGCTGGTCCGTATGGGGATCAGGAAAGGTTACGGCTCCGATTACCCGAATTCGGTAACCCTGAACCGGGTTGAGGCTTCGCCCGTTTCCTACCCCGCTGCGGGCAGTCCTGCCGCTGGGTGGCACGGGTGGGCGCAGCGGCACCTCGTAGCGCCGAGTTGCGCACCCGTCCCCCGCCCGGCGGCAGTCGCCGGGTGCGCAACACGTAAGAGTTCAGCGGCAGTCAACCCGCCGCCCCCGTCCCCGCCGCCGCGTCGCACGCCTGGCCCCGCAACCCCCGGGCCAGATCGTCCCGGGCCTCCAGCACCAGCCTCCGCAACGCCGGCGCCGCCCCCTCGTGCGAGGCGAGCCACGCGTCCGTCGTGTCCAGTGTCCCCTGGGAATCCTGCAGCGACGGGAACAAGCCCCGCACCACGTCCATCCCGATCTGGATCGACCGCTCGGCCCACACCCGCTCGATCACCTCGAAGTACTTGGCGGCGTACGGTGCCACCAACTCCCGCTGGGACGGCCGGGTGAACCCCGTGATCGTCGCCTCGGCCAACGCGTTGGACAGCGTGTCCGACTCCACGACCGACGCCCACGCCTGCGCCTTGACCGCCGCGGACGGCCGCGCCGCAAGACACCGCACCTGATGCCGTTTCCCGGAAGCCGTGTCGTCCCGCGCCAGCTCCGCGGCCAGCACCCTCTCGTCGGCGACCCCGTGCGTTGCCAGCGGCTCCAGGAAGGCCCACCGCAGCTCCTGGTCGACGTCCAGCCCGTCGACCTTCTCGGTCCCGGCCAACAACCCCTGCAACACCCCCAGATCACCCTCGCCCGAGGCGACCGAGGCGAGGAAACGGGCCCACGTCAGCTGGTGCTGACTGCCCGCCTCGGCCGCCCGCAGCTCACGCAACGCACCCTCCGCCAGCAGCCGGCCCCCGGCCTCCCGCCACTGAGGCGCCGCGTAGTGCGTGAGCGCCGAGCCCGCCCACGCGTGCAGCATCTGCAACACCCCGATGTCGGACTCCCGTCCCGCGAACCGCAGCACGAGGTCGACGAAGTCCCGCGCCGGCAGCAGCGCGTCCCGCGTCAGGTTCCACAGCGCCGACCAGCACAGCGCCCGGGCCAGCGGGTCGGAGACGTCCCCGAGCCCGGCCCGCAGCGTGTCCAGGGACCCCGCGTCGAAACGGATCTTGCAGTACGTCAGGTCGTCGTCGTTGACCAGCACCAGCTCGGGCGCCTCGGCCCCGGCCAGCTCGCCCACGACCGTACGCGGGCCGTCCACATCGACCTCCGCCCGCGCGTACCGCTCCAGCGCGTCGCCTTCGCCGTTGCGCCGGTACAGGCCGATCGCCACCCGGTGCGGCCGCAGTTCGGGGTGCGACTCGGCCGCCTCCTGCACCACGGCCAGCTCGTCGATCCGGCCGTCGGCGTCGAGAAGCACCTGCGGAGTGAGGGAGTTGACCCCCGCCGTCTGGAGCCACGCCCGCGACCAGGACACCATGTCCCGCCCGCTGGTCTCCTCGAGCACCGACAGCAGGTCGCCCAGCTTCGTGTTGCCGTACGCGTTCCGCTTGAAGTAGCGCCGGGCGCCCTCCAGGAAGGCCTCGCGCCCCACGTACGCCACCAGCTGCTTGAGCACGGAGGCGCCCTTGGCGTACGTGATGCCGTCGAAGTTGAGCTTCGCGTCCTCCAGGTCACGGATGTCGGCCGTGACGGGGTGGGTGGAGGGCAGCTGGTCGGCGCGGTACGCCCAGGACTTGCGGTTGTTGGCGAAGGTGACCCAGCCGTTGGTGAAGCGGGTCGCCTCGACCATCGAGAAGGAGCCCATGAAGTCGGCGAAGGACTCCTTCAGCCACAGGTCGTCCCACCACACCATGGTCACGAGGTCGCCGAACCACATGTGCGCCATCTCGTGCAGGACGACGTTCGCCCGCCGCTCGTACGACGCCCGCGTGACCTTGCCCCGGAAGATGAACTCCTCGCGGAAGGTGACGAGCCCCGGGTTCTCCATCGCGCCGAGGTTGTACTCGGGCACGAACGCCTGGTCGTACTTCCCGAACGGGTACGGGTAGTCGAAGTGGTCGTGGAAGAAGTCCAGGCCCTGCTTGGTGATCAGGAAGACGTCGTCGGAGTCGAAGTAGGGGGCGAGACCCTTGCGGCACATCGCGCCGAGGGGGATCTCCAGCCGCGTACCGTCCTCGAAGACCCGCTCGTAGGTGTCCGTCACATAGTGGTACGGGCCCGCGACGACCGCCGTGATGTACGTCGAGATCGGCTTCGTCTCCGCGAACCGCCACACCCCGTCCGTCTGCTCGCCGACCCCGTTGCTCCACACGACCCACCCCTCGGGCGCGCGCACCTCGAAGCGGAAGGGAGCCTTGAGGTCCGGCTGCTCGAAGTTCGCGAAGACCCGGCGGGAGTCCGCCGGCTCGTACTGGGTGTAGAGATAGACCTCGCCGTCCTCGGGGTCGACGAAGCGGTGCAGCCCCTCGCCGGTTCGGGAGTAGGCGCACCGGGCGTCGACCACCAGCTCGTTCTCGGCGGCCAGGTCGTCGAGGGCGATCCGGGAGCCGTCGAAGACCTCGCTCGGGTCGAGGTCCTTTCCGTTGAGGGAGACGGCCGTCACACTCGGCGCGATCAGATCGGCGAAGCTGCCGGCGCCCGGGTCGGCGCAGCGGAAGCGGATCGTCGTCACCGAGCGGAAGGTGCGCGGCTCGCCACTGTGGCCATCCGTGTCGCCGACGGCTGACCGCAGGTCGAGGGAGACCTCGTAACCGTCGACGGCCAGCAGTGCGGCCCGCTCCTGGGCCTCGTCGCGGGACAGATTCTCACCGGGCACGGGCGGCACTCCCTAGGGGTGGTGTTCAGGTGGCGTTCAGTATGCGGACAGGCCCGATCCTGTCATGCGCGTCCGAGGGCGGGCAGGTGGGAATGCGACGCCCGGCCGTCGGTGTTGGCAGCTGAAGCGACTTCCCACACGAACGGCCTTCCGAACTCTCGTCCAAGGAGAACCATGTCCGAGCAGACCTCCGGCAAGACCCCCGTCGACTTCTGGTTCGACCCCCTGTGCCCGTGGGCCTGGATGACCTCGCGGTGGGTCCTGGAGGTGGAGAAGGTCCGGGACATCGAGGTCCGCTGGCATGTGATGAGCCTCGCGGTGCTGAACGAGCCCAAGATCGACGACCTGCCCGAGGAGTACCGCGAGCTGCTGGCCACCAAGGCCTGGGGCCCGGTACGGATCGTCATAGCCGCCCAGCAGGAGCACGGAGCCAAGGTCCTCGGTGACCTCTACACCGCGATCGGCACACGTGCGCACAACCAGGGCCTGGGCATAGAGAAGGACGTCGTCGCCGCCGCGGTGGCCGAGGTCGGGCTGCCCGAGTCCCTCATGGAGCACTGGGACTCCACCCCGTACGAGGCCGAGCTGCGCGCCTCCCACAAGGAGGGCATCGACAAGGTCGGCCAGGACGTCGGCACCCCCGTCATCGCCGTCCCCGGCGCCGACGGCGAGCAGATAGCCTTCTTCGGTCCGGTCGTCACCCCCGCCCCGAAGGGCGAGGAGGCCGCCAAGCTCTGGGACGGCACCCTCCTGGTCGCCTCGGTCCCGGGCTTCTACGAACTCAAGCGCACCCGCACCAAGGGCCCGGACTTCAGCAACCTGGTCTGAGCGGCCGGGTCACCTGAAGGACTCCGGGAGGGTGAGCCCCTCGCTCTGGTTGCCCCACGGCTGGACGAACAGGCAGCGGCCCTTCTCACCGTGGTTGGCGCAGCGCCACCAGCCGGCCGGGTTCTTCCCCAGAGACTCGAGGTGCTGCCGCACTTCCTTGTCGGCCTCGTAGAACGGCAGGGGCTTGCTTCCTCCACACGGCGGGCAGTGCTTGTAGCTCGTCGACATGCGACCTCCCGGTCCGGTCGGCCGGATCGGGAATCCGGCCGGAAACCGGGATCATAGGGCGAAAGTTCAGGAAACCGTCAGACCGGAACGCGTCCCGCCGGTGGCGTTTTCCGGTCCCGGACGGCGAGAACCCCCGCGGGTCACGTCCTCGCGGGGGTTCTGCCTCTTTCTGCCTGCCCGGTGAAGGTTGAGAAGACGATCACGAGCAGGACATCTCGGCGGGGCCTGCTCAGGGGGCCAGCAGCAGCACGCCCGCGCGGGACTTGGCGGCCTCGTAACGGCGGGACACGTCCTGCCAGTCGACGACGGCCCACATGGCGTCGATGAAGTCGACCTTCTGGTTCTTGTACTGCAGGTAGAAGGCGTGCTCCCAGGCGTCGAAGACGAGGATCGGGGTGGTGCCCTGGCCGACGTTGCCCTGGTGGTCGTAGACCTGCTCCACGATGAGTCGCCCACTGAGCGGCTCGTACGCCAGCACGCCCCAGCCGGAGCCCTGGGTGGTGGCGGAGGCCTTGGTCAGCTGGGCCTTGAAGCCCGCGAACGAACCGAAGGACTCGGTGATGGCGTCCGCCAGCTCGCCCACGCCGTCGGCGGCCAGCGGCTCACCGCCGCCGTCGCCGGTCATGTTCTGCCAGTAGATGGAGTGCAGGATGTGGCCGGAGAGATGGAAGGCCAGGTTCTTCTCCAGGCCGTTGATCGCGCCCCACGTCTCCTTGTCGCGCGCCTCCGCGAGCTGGTCGAGCGTGTCGTTGGCTCCCTTGACGTACGCCGCGTGGTGCTTGTCGTGGTGCAGCTCGATGATCTCGGGGCTGATGACGGGTGCGAGCGCGGCGTAGTCGTACGGCAGTTCGGGAAGCGTGTAGACGGGCATGGGGGTCCCCTCCGACCTCTTATTGCAAACTACTTGCAAGTGCACGCTAGCAGCAAGAGGCTGGTGGGGCGTGTTCGGGCACGCGAAAGGGCCCTCGCGCGAACCGACCGTCCGTCCTCCGCGCGAGGGCCCTGAAGCATGCGAGGTGTGTCGGCGCGAGGGCCCTGAAGCATGCGAGGTGTGTCAGCGGGCGGCGCGCCCTCTGTCGGGCACATCCGGGCGCCGCCAGGAACAGCGCCGTCCCGCCCGACCGGTACGACCGCGTCCGCGCCTCGGCTCCCGGGCCGTCAGGACGAAGACGCGCCAGTACCCGGAACGACCGGCCGACCGGCCACGAAGCCCGCCCGTGGGCGGATGGCGTGTTCGGTGAGGGCCGAGAGGGAGCCCGAAGAGGGGTGCGTGGCGCGCATCTCGCCGAGCGTCCGCGTCACCGCCATGGCGAGGAGCCCGGAGTGGGCGTGGACGACGACGATCGACGGCCCGGAGGACGCCCACCACCACGGACAGCCCTTCCGTGGAAACGGAAGGGCTGTCCGCTTTCCGGACGCGTCGGGCGCCGGCTGTGCCCGCGCGGCACGGGCCCCGGCGGGGCCGCCGCCCGGCTCCGCGGCGACGGGGTCAGGCCGCCACGGGCACGGGCACGGGCTGCGAGGCCACGGACGTGTAGTGCGAGGCGTCCCCCTCGACCGAGTGGCTCTCCGTGCCCTCGATGCCCGCCGGCACGTCACCGGCGACGGTCACCCGGTGCAGCCGGCGCGGCAGGCCGTCGTAGTTGTCGATGGCGTAGTGCTGGGTGATGCGGTTGTCGAAGACGACGAGCTGGTTCTCCGACCAGCGGTGGCGCAGCACGTTCTCCGGCCGGGTCACGTACGACCGGAGCAGGTCGAGGAGCTTGCGGGACTCGCCGAGCGACAGGCCCACGATCCGCTGCGCGAAACCGCCGATGAACAGCCCGCGTTCACCGGATGGGGGTCCCCCCGCTTCGAGCGAAGTCGAGAAGTGGGGGAGGGTGGACGCGGACCACCGGGTGGACCGTGCGGTACTTGATCGACGTGAACCGGGCGCGCTGCTCGGCCCGCTCCGCGTCGATCTCCTCGTCCGGCACCGCGTAGTCGTAGTCGTTGGTGTGCTCGGCCCACAGGCCGTCGGCCAGCCGCCGCAGTGGTTCGGGCAGGTCACGGTAGGCCGCCGCCGAGTTCGCGATCAGGGTCTCGCCGCCGTACGGCGGGATCGTGATGCTGCGCAGGGTGGTGGCCTGCGGCGGGTTGAGGACGAACGTGACGTCGGTGTGCCAGTGGTTGGCGCGCCCCCGCTCGCTGTCCACGGGCAGGACGTTCGCGGCCCCCTCGACGGCGGCCACCGTCGGGTGGGCGGTGGTGATGTCGCCGAAGTGGCGGACGAAGGCCTGGTGGGTCTCGTCGTCGAGGTTCACGTCGTCGAAGACGAGCGCCCTGTGGACGTTGAGGGCCTCGCGCAGGGCGGCACCGTCTCCTCGTCGAGGGGCTCGGAGATGTCGACGCCGGAGACACGGGCGCCGATGTGGGCGGTGACCTTCTGGATGTCGATGGTCATGGCGTGCTTTCTTTCTGGGCCGGACTTTCGAGGGCTGGACTTTCGAGGGCCGGACGTTCGGGGCGGCGGGACTTCGGGGATCAGACGAGGGCGGGTGCGGACGTGCTGACGTGCTGGTTGGCGGGCCTCGGCAGGCCGTAGCGGTCCCGCAGGGTCCGGCGCGGGCCGTACTCGGTGCGGAGCAGACCGCGGGCGCGCAGGATCGGGACGACGTGGTCGACGAAGGCGTCGAGGCCGGACGGCAGGACCGCGGGCATGATGTTGAAGCCGTCGGCGGCGCCCCGCGTGAACCAGGTCTCGATCTTGTCGGCGACCTGCTCGGGCGTCCCGGCGAAGGTGAGGTGCCCGCGCCCGCCGCCCAGCCGCCCGATCAGCTCCCGCACGGTGAGCCGGTCGCGCCGGGCCAGCTCGACGACGAGCGTGTAGCGGCTCTTGGCACCCTCGATCGCGCTCTCGGGCGGCAGACCGTCGGGGAGCGGGGCGTCCAACTCCAGTGTCCCCGCGTCCAGTTGCAGCAACCGCTCCAGATTGCCCACCCCGTGCGTGTACACGATGTGGTCCTCCAGGACCCGCTCGGCCGCCCGCGCCTCGGCCTCCGTCGAGCCGAGCACCGGGACGATGCCTGGCAGTACCTTGATGTGCTCGGGGTCCCGGCCGGTCGCGGCCGTACGGGACTTGAGGTCGGCGTAGAAGGCCTGCGCGTCCTCGATGGTCTGCTGGGCGGTGAACACGGCCTCCGCGTACCGTGCCGCGAACGTCTTGCCGTCCTCGCTCGACCCGGCCTGCACGAGCAGTGGGTAACCCTGGGGCGAGCGGGGGACGTTGAGCGGGCCCTCGACGCTGAAGTACGTCCCCCGGTGCCGGGGCGGATGGATCTTCGTGTCGTCGGCCCAGACACCGGACGCCTTGTCGGCGACGATCGCGTCGTCCTCCCAGCTGTCCCAGAGCTTCAGGGCCACGTCGAGGAACTCGGAGGCCCGCGCGTACCGCTGGGCGTGTGCGGGCTCGGCGTCGAGACCGAAGTTGCGGGCTGCCTCCGCGCCGGCGGTGGTGACGATGTTCCAGCCGGCCCGGCCGCCGCTGAGGATGTCGAGCGAGGCGAACTTGCGGGCCAGGTTGTAGGGGGAGTTGTAGGAGGTGGAGGCGGTGGCGATCAGGCCGATGTGCTGGGTCGCCGTCGCCAGGGCGGTGAGCAGGGTGAGCGGTTCCAGGGCGCCCGCCGGACGCTGGCCCACGCTGCCCCACAGCTGCGGCCCGTCGGCCAGGAAGAGCGAGTCGAAGGTGCCGCGCTCCGCGATCCGGGCCAGCCGCACATAGTGGTCCAGCTCGACGTGCGCGTACGGGTCGGACTCCGGAAGCCGCCACGACGCCTCGTGGTGGCCGGTGTGCATCAGGAAGGCGTTGAGGTGGAGCTGTCTCGATGTCACTGGTGGTCCTCGGGGGTCATGGGCGGTTCTGTGACGGTCGTCCGGGGCCCGGCGGGACTCGTCGGCGGCTTGCCGGAGGCGATCGACGGTCCGCGGGGAGTCGTGGTCGGTTCACCGGAGGTCATGGGCCGGCCGTGTGGGGGTCGTCGGTGGTTGGCCGGAGGGGATGGGTGGGCCTGCGGGAGTTGTCGGTGGTTGGCCGGAGGGGATGGGTGGGCCTGCGGGAGTTGTCGGTGGTTGGCCGGAGGGGATGGGTGGGCCTGCGGGGGTCGTCGGCGTTTCACCGGAGGTCACTGGTGGTCCTCCGTCACGCCGAGCGCGATCAGCAGTCGCTCGCGGTACTCCCCCAGCAGGGGGTCCCGGTACGAGCGCGGGTGCGGGCGGTCGATGGTCAGGTCGAGGCCGATGCGCCCCTGCTCGAGCACGAGGACGCGGTCGGCGAGCACGATCGCCTCGTCGACGTCGTGGGTGACGAGCAGGACGGAGGGCTTGTGGTGCTCCCACAGCTGCCTGAGCAGGGTGTGCATCCTGATCCGGGTGAGCGCGTCCAGGGCGCCGAACGGCTCGTCGGCCAGCAGCAGTTCGGGATCGCGGACCAGGGAGCGAGCGAGGGCCGCGCGCTGGGCCTCGCCGCCGGACAGCTCGTTCGGCCAGGCGCGCTCGCGGCCCCTGGCCGCGGCCTCCTTGCCCTCCGCGCCGAGCAGCACGTTGTCGAGGACCCGGCGCCAGGGCAGCAGCCGGGAGTCCTGGAAGACGACGGACACCCGGGCCGGCGCGGTGAGCCGCCCGCTGCCCACCACCTCGTGGTCGAGCCCGGCGACCGCCCGTAGCAGCGTGCTCTTGCCGGAGCCGCTGTGCCCGAGCAGGGCCACGAACTGCCCGGCGGGGATGTCGAGGTCGATGCCGTCGAGGACCTTGCGCCCGTCGAACGACCGGGTGAGTGCCCGGAGTTGCACGGCAGGCCGGGTGGCCGTGGCCGTTCGCGGCTCAGGGGTGGCCGTCCGCCCGGTGTTCGTCAGCTGCTCAGCGTGCGTCGCCATGACAGCACCCTCCGTTCGATGAGACGGACCGCGCTGTCGGAGATCAGGCCGAAGATCCCGTAGACGACCAGGCCGACGAGGATGACGTCGCTCTGGCCGTAGTTCTGGGCCTGGAACATCATGTAGCCGAGTCCGTTGGTGGCGTTGATCTGCTCCAGCACGACCAGGCCCAGCCAGGAGCCGGTCACCCCGAGCCGCAGGCCCACGAAGAAGCCGGGCAGCGCGCCGGGGATGACGATCTGCCGGACGAACTGCAGCCTCGACAGACCCTGCACCTCGGCGAGTTCGACGAATCGGCTGTCGATCCCGGCCAGCGCGGCATGCGTGTTGAGGTAGATGGGGATGTAGACGACGATGGCGATGATCGCGATCTTGAAGGTCTCGCCGATGCCCAGCCAGAGGATGAACAGCGGGATCAGGCCCAGCGTCGGGATCGCCCGGTTGAGCTGTACGGTCCCGTCGATCAGCGCCTCGCCGACCCGGCTGAGCCCGGAGGCCAGGGCGAGCGCGACGCCGGCGGTCAGCCCGATCACGAACCCGGATCCGGCCCGCTGCAACGAGGTCGTGATGTCCGTCGTCAGCGTCCCCCCGGTCCACAGACGGACGCCCGTCTCCAGCACCGTCCAGGGCGCCGGGATCGCCGCCGGGTCGAGTTGCCCGGCGGCGGAGGCGACGGCCCAGAGGGCGAGGAACAGCACCGGCCCGACGAGCCGGGAGGCGGGCAGCCGCTTGCCGGGGGAGAGACGTCGGCGCCTGCGGACCTGGGAGGTCTCCTCCACGGCCTCGACCGTGCCTACGGCGGTCGTGCGGACCCGGGCGGCACTGGTGGTCACGGCGCTCACTTCCGGTACTCCGCGGCCACGGCCTTCGCCGCGATCCCCTCGAACCGCCGGTCGAAGAGCGTGCCGACGTCGAACTTCTTCACGAAGCCACCCTCCGCCAGCAGATCCGCGGTCTCCTGCTCCCACTTGATCGCCTCGTCCCAACTGGGCGGGAAGAGCGGCTTGTTGGCGAGTTCGCTGATCGACTCCGCCTGCGCGAGGTTCAGGTTCTGGGTCTTCACGTAGAACTCCTCGTTCCAGATGTCCGGGTTCTCGTACTGCCAGACCGCGCCCTTCGCCCAGTACGGGATGTACGCGGCGACGGCGGCCACCTTCGAGGAGTCGCCCAGCACGGAGGCCGGCGCCCACAGCAGGTTGAGCAGGTCCACCACGTCGGTGGGGATCGTGCGGGCGCCCTTGGCCTTGTACTGCTGCAGATAGGCGGGCGCCTGCTGGTTGGCGAGCGGCGCGACGTCCACCTGGCCCGACTGCAGGGCCGTCAGGAACTGGTTGCTGGTGAGCGGGACGAGTTCCGCGTCGTCGTACGCGAGCCCCGCCTCCTTCAACGCCCGCAGCAGTACGACGCCCTGCGCCTGCCCCTGGGAGAAGGCGAGCCTCTTGCCCCGGAAATCCTCGACCGAGGAGATGCCGCTGGCGGGCTTGGTGGCGAAGAGATAGTTCGGTTTCCGGGTGACGTTGATCGCGACGATCTTCGCGTCGTATCCCTGGTAATGCGCCTGGATCGGCGGAATTCCCGCGTTGTTGGCGACGTCCAGCGACCCCGCCCGGAAGGCGTTGATGACATCGGGCCCGGCGCCGATGTTCGCCCAACTGCTCACCTTGAAAGGCAGCTCGCCGAGTTTCGCGAGCTCGAACTGCAGTTGCTGCTGGTTCTGGAAGGAGGCGATCTTCAGGCTCGTACCCGAGGGAACCTTGGTGGGCAGCGGCGCGTCCGCGGCCGTCCGGGCGGTCGCCGCGCTGCTGTCGGCGCAGCCGCTGAGACCGGCCGCCGCGGCCGTGACGCCGAGGAGAGAGGTGAGGAAGAGTCGCCGGTCGAAACCGGGCGCGGCGGAAGAAGACATGGGAGGACCCCCAGGGGGAAACGGTGGGAAGTGCACGAAATCCCGCACTCAATCGCGCACGGGAATCGCGCACGGGAATCACGAACGGAATCACGAACGGAAGGATCCGCAGAAGCGGACGGAAAGGAAGGAAGCTGCGGAAGGAGAACTCACGCAGGAAGAAGTGCCGCGTCGGCCGGAGTGCCGGGGGCACTCCGGTACGTCAACGTGTCAGCAACAGAGGGTGCGACAACTCGTGAGCAGCATGAATACGATGTTCCCGGTCTTCGGTATTGCCTGTCAACATTCGGAGTTTCTGAATTAACCGACTTCGGCGCAGGCGCGGTCGAGACGCGCCACGGCCCCCAGCGGATCCCGGTAGAGCACGTCCAGAGCCACCGCTCCGCCCGCCGTGGCCAGCACGGAGTCGGGGAAGCTCGTCGGCCCCACGGCCACCGCCCGGTCCGGCCCGACGGCCTCGTGCAGCGCGGCGAGGCAGTCCGCCCGGCCGATGATCCCGATCTCGGTGACGACCACGGTCTCCGGGTTCAGCACGTCGAGCAGCAACTCCGCCGCCCGCCCCACCATCCGTGCCCGCTCCACCAGCAGTCGCACGGCCACGGCGTCGCCGTCCGCCGCCGCGTCCAGCACCCGTATCGGGTTCACCCCGTCGATGACCCCGGCCGCGCGCGCCCGCCGGCACAGTGTCCGCTCGCTCAACTCGGCCTGGAGGCAGCCGGTCCGGCCGCACTCGCAGGGCTCCGTACCGCCGGGCAACGGCAGATGGGCGATCGCTCCCGCCTGCGAGCGGGGCCCGTGATGCACCTCGTCGTTGGTCGCGAACGCCGCGTCGACCATGTTGCCGACGAACAGATGCAGCACACTCCGGCTGCCGCGCGCCCGCCCGAACAACTGCTCGGCGTTGACCAAGGCCCGCGCATGCCCGTCCACATGGACCGGCAGCCCGGTCCCGGCACCGAGCATCTCCCGCACCGGCACCTCGCGCCAGCCCAGCAGCGGATGCTCGACGACGGTCCCGGTCTCCCGGTCCACCCAGCCGCCGGCCGCGAAGCCGACGGCCAGGGCCCGGCAGTCCGGCGCCTCGTCCAGCAGGGCCCGGAGTTCGTCGGCGGCCCGCGCCAGGACCGGGGCGGGGTCGGTGGAGCCGTGCTTCAACCGCCGCTCCACGACGACCCGTCCACGCAGATCGAGCAGCGCGACCGTCGTGTACGGCACGGCCACATGCACCCCGCCCACCACGAACCGCGAGTCGTCCAGGTCGAGGGGTACGTGCGGGCGCCCGGCACCCTTGGCCCGCCGGGGCGGTTCGGCCTCACGGATGAGCCCGAGCCCCGCGAACCGGGCGCAGTAGTCGGTCACCGAGGCCGGTGACAGCCCGGTCACCCGGGCGATGATGCTGCGCGCCACCGGCCCGTGCTCCAGCACGGACCGCAGCACCACGCTGGCGCTGGTCCGCCGCCGGTCACTGTCGGCGACACGCGGTACGGGGGAGAAGGCAGGGGTGGGAGAGGAACGGGAGGTGCGAGAGGAAGGGGAGGCGGGAGCGTAAAGGGCGGGTGCTGCCGCGGCGTGGGGCATGGCGATCATCCTCGGGAACGGGTCCGACACTGCGCCGTCTCGAAAGGGCGGTGCGTGCCGGAGCCGCCTCACCCGGGACGGCGACAGGTGGCCGTGCCGACGCGTCGCAGATCGACGTAGCGACGCGACGAGAAGTACCGGGCCTGAGCAACCATGCGCTCGAAGCTAGCAAAACGACCCACCGCTGCCCAGACGGCGACCGACGGGCGAGACAGCGCCTGTCCACGCCGCCGACGCGATTGGCAAAACCCTACAGATCCAGCGAGGCGCCCCCGCAAGACCAAAGCCGCCCCACCTCAGTGACCGGCGTCACGCCGTACCGGGTGTAACCCGCATCCTTTGTGCGAAGTCAACCAAGCCGTCGTTCCCCCTTTTGTCGAGCGCTGATGGTGTCCGGTGCGAGAGGCCTGGGATAGCGTCACCGGGTCCCCGCCGACTTCACCCGCCGGAGTGAGCCCGAACATGAGCACCGCCACCACGTCAGCCCGCCCCGGCGAGGTCCTCGCCGACCTCCTGCCCGTCTCCGGCGTCCGCGCCCGCGACATCGCGCTCGTGGTCGGCGGCGCCGCGCTCACCGGGCTCGCCGCCCAGATCGCCGTGCCCGTGCCGGGCTCCCCGGTCCCGGTCACCGGCCAGACCTTCGCCGCCCTGCTCGTCGGCACCACCCTCGGCGCGGGCCGCGGCGTCGCCGCGCTCGCCCTGTACGCGCTGGCCGGCCTGGCCGGCGTGCCGTGGTTCGCCAACGGCACCTCCGGCATCGGCGTCTCCTTCGGCTACATCCTCGGCATGATCCTCGCCGTCGCCGCAGTGGGCGCCCTCGCCCGCCGCGGCGGCGACCGCTCCACGCTGCGCATGGCCGGCACGATGCTCGTCGGCGAGGCGATCATCTACGCCGTCGGCGTCCCTTACCTCGCCGCCACCGCCGGCATCAGTCTCTCCGCCGCCGTCGCGGTCGGCCTCACCCCCTTCCTGATCGGCGACGCCATCAAGGTCGCCCTGGCCATGGGGCTGCTGCCGACGGCCTGGAAGCTGCTGAAGAACTGACGCGGCGGCTCAGCCCCGCCGACCGGGCGCCGCTCAGGAATCAGCGCCCCTTGCGAAGAGGTTCGCCGGGTCGTACTGCGACCGCACCACGGCGAGCCTCTCGCGCGTTCCGGCGTCGTACAGCGGAGGGGACCGTGCCCGCATGACCTGACAGGTTCCGTCAGCCTTTCCCTGTTCGGTGGGTCAGGACTCCTGACGGGCCCGCCGGTGGTTCCACCACAGGCCCGCCGCACCGGCCGAGATGAGCGCCGCACCGGCCATGCCGAGCGGCAGGACACGGTCGGCCGGACCGGTCTGGGGAAGCTCGTCCGGCGTGTCGTCCTTCCCTCCGCCTCCACCGCCGTCACCGTCACCGCCGCCGGGGGTGACCGGGCTGTTGTCGGTGCCGAGGAGCAGCGGGGTGGCGGGTTCGTTGGGTGACTGGTTGGTCGTGCCGAAGGGGACCGGGCCCTGCTGCCAGAACGTCTTCGAACCGTCGGAGTTCTGGACCGGAAGACAGATCCTGCCCTGCTTGCTCAGGTCGTACGTGGCGTCGATCGCATAGGTCTTCGACTTTCCGGCCGCCAGATCGTCGATCGCGCATGCGAAGCCACTGTTCGCGCCGTCGGGAAGATCCCCCTCCGGGATTGCCGAACAGCCTTCGACGTTCTTGACCGTCATGCCGTCAAAACCGACCACAAGCAATCGGATTGCCCCGCTCGCCTTGCTGCCCTCGTTCTTCACGACGCCGGTGATATTCGTTTCCTCGGACTTGTTGTCGACTTTGATCTCCTTGGACAGCAGCGTCGAGAGCTTTACTCCCGCAGGTGCCGTGTCCACGGCCTTTCCGCCATGACCGCTCAATCCCCCCTCGTCGTCCGCCGACGCCGTGAAGCCGAGGATCATCACCGATGCGAACGACACGGTGAGCAGCGATCCGGCGATGGCGGCCTTACGATGAGAACTCATGTTCCATCCCCCTTGCGTCCCCCTGGCCGTGCCTGAATTCACGGCCTATGAAGAGGTACCACAAGATTTCCCACCACTATGCTGGTGCGGCACGAAGTGTGACCAATGCGCGACTTTTTGGTTCTTCTGTGACATGTGCGGTCGGTTGTTGAAGGGGGGCATGGGGGTGCCGGAAATAACGCGGGGTGGTGTTCCGGGTCTTATGGTGGCCGGCCGTTATCGGCTGGCCGAAAGCATCGGCCAAGGTGGAATGGGCCGGGTCTGGCGGGCCACCGACGAAATACTCGACCGGCAGGTCGCCGTCAAGGAAATGCGTATCGACGGGCTCGACCCCGAGGACAGCCGCACCCGACGCGAGCGAACCCTGCGGGAGGCCAGGGCCACGGCCCGTATCGACCACCCCCACGTCGTACGCGTCTATGACGTGGTCGACGCGGGCGACCGGCTCTGGATCGTCATGGAACTGGTCGACGGCCGTTCCCTGGAACGGCTTGTGGCGGAGGACGGTCCCCTCGGCGTACGCGACACGGCCCGCATCGGCCTCGAACTCGTCGACGCCCTGGGCCAGGTGCACGCCCAGGGCGTTCTGCACCGCGACATCAAACCGGCCAACGTCCTCGTCAAGCGCACGGGCGCCCACCAGGCCGTCCTCACCGACTTCGGCATCGCCGCCATTCAGAACACCGAGGCCCTCACCATGGCCGGCATGCTCGTCGGCTCCCCCGACTACATGGCCCCCGAGCGGGTCTCCGGCCGCCCCCAGGGCCCGCCCTCAGACCTCTGGTCCCTCGGCGCCACCCTCTGCGCCGCTCTCGGCGGCCGCTCCCCCTTCTCCCGCTCCACCACCCTTGCCACCCTCCACGCCGTCCTCTACGAGGAACCGGAACTCCCCGCGGCCGCAGGCGCCCTCCACGACATCCTCGACGCCCTCCTGAAGAAACAGCCGGAGTCCCGCCCCGGCCTGCACGAACTCACCGAGGCGCTCCGCGACATCGCCACGGGCCCGGTCGCCGGGACGGGGCAGCCGGGGGCCGGGGCCGGGGCGCAGTCGGCCGGAGCCGAGGAGGCGGGGGTTGGCATCGCGGAGTCCGCGGCCGGGTTCGGCGAGCCGGTCGCAGGCCGTTCGGAACCGGTGGCGGAGAGGCCGCGGCCGCTGATCGGCGCCGCGGATCCCTGGGCCGGCACCCCCCAGAACCCCGAGGCGACGCCCCCGGAACCCACACACCAGGAACCCGCACCCGCACCCGCCGGACGCCCCACCCCGGTACGGCCGACGCCGACGCCGACGGTACGGAACCGGCCCGACCCCGGGCCCGTATCGCCCCCCGAGCCCGCACCGCACCCCCAGCCGCAACAGCCCCCCACCCCCACACCGGCCCCCCACCCCGCACCGTCACCGAACCCACCACCCCGCACCGAACCCCCCACCCCCCACCCCGACCGACCAACCACCCCCGACCGACCCACCACCCCCGTCCGCAACCGCACCCCCCTCCCACCCCCCTTCGTCTCACAGCGCCCGGCGGTCCCCGGCAACCCCTACCTGGGCCCTCCCCCCGAGACCGCCGACGCCTCCTCCGAAGCCCCGCCCGCAAGCACCCCCGAACTCCCCTCGGAAGGCGCGCCGCCGCCCCCCGACGGAAGCGAAGCACCGACCCGGCCCAGGCCCACCCCCACTGCCATGCCGCCCGGCGAACTCCTGGGCCCACCCGTGCCGTCGAGGCGCGCGAAGCCCGCCGAGCCCACGGAACCCCCAGGCCCCACACGCACCGAACCCCCTGAACCCTCCGAAACCCCGGCCGTTCCCGCGGGACCCGCGGCACCCCCGCGGAACAAGCGCCGCATCGCCCTCGTCGCGGCCACCGCCGTGGCCGTGACCGCCGCCGTGGCCGCAGTCGTCGTACCGGCGATGAACGGCTCGTCCGACGGCAGGGACGACAAGGCGTCGTCCTCGGCCACCCCCTCCACCCCGTCCCCCACCCCCACCGTCGCCGGCACCTCCCGCCCGCCCGACCTGCCACCCGGCGCCCGCACGGAGGCCGGTGTGTTCGCCTGGGTGCCGCCGGAGGGCTTCTCACGGGAGGTGCACGCGGGCGCGGAGGTGCACTACACCTCGCCCGACGCCCGGCAGGAGATCGTCGGCAAGGCCTCCCTCGCGCGCGGCGACCTCCTGGAGCAGTGGCGGAAGAAGGAGCAGAGCACCAGCGAGGGGCCGGGATACAGCAGGATCCGGCTGGAGGAGACCGAGTTCCGGGGCGAGCCCGCCGTCGTGTGGGAGTACACGGTCACGGCCCAGGAACTGCCCTGGCACGTCCGCTCCCTGGGGTTCGACAGCGGCGGCAAGTCCTACCAGCTCACCACCTGGTACCACCCCGACATCGAGGACCGGGCCCTTCCCGTCTACGAGAAGGTGGAGAAGACCTTCACCCCCCTGTGAGCCCCTGGGCGACGGAAACGGGGCCCGGCGGCGTACGAACCGCCACCGGACCCCGGACCCGGACTGTGGACTCCGGAACGGTCTCGACCGCCCGCGCTCAGTGCGCCTTGTCGGACACCCCGGCGGTGGTGGCCTTCCGGTCGCCGATCTTCTCCTTGACGATCGCGATGCCGACGACGACGGCCGCCACCAGCAGCGACAGCAGCAGGATCTCGCGGTTGCCGTGCTCGGTGTCGGTGAGCATGTAGCCGAGGACGAAGAGGATCAGCCCGATCGTGGCCCACGTCAGATACGGGTACAGCCACATCTTCACGACGAGCTTCTCCGGCGTCTCCCGCTCGATGATCTTGCGCATACGCAACTGCGAGAAGCAGATGACGAGCCACACGAACAGGGCGACCGCGCCGGAGGAGTTGACGAGGAAGAGGAAGACACCCTCGGGGAAGAAGTAGTTGAAGATGACGGCGACGAAGCCGAAGACGACCGAGGCGAGGATCGCGGTCATCGGCACACCCCGGCCGTTGGTACGGCCGAACGCGCGCGGTGCGTCCCCGCGCTCACCCAGCGAGAAGGCCATCCGCGACGCGGTGTACAGACCGGAGTTCAGACAGGACAGCACCGACGTCAGCACGATGAAGTTCATGATCTGCCCGGCGTGCGCGATCCCGAGGGAGTCCAGGGCGGCGACGTAGGAGCCCTTCTCCTTGATCGACGGGTCGTTCCACGGCAGCAGCGTGACCACGACGAAGATCGAGCCGAGGTAGAAGACGCCGATCCGCCAGATGATGCTGTTGGTGGACTTGGTGACGGCCTTCTGCGGGTTCTCCGTCTCCCCGGCGGCCAGCGTGGCGATCTCGCTGCCCATGAAGGAGAAGACGACCAGCAGCACACCGATGAGGATCGCGCCCGCACCGTTGGGCAGGAACCCGCCGTGGTCGGTCAGGTTGGCCAGCCCGGCCTTGTCGGTGTCGGCCCCCGGCAGCATCCCGAACACCGCGAGACCGCCCACCACGATGAACGCGGCGATCGCGACGACCTTGATCCCGGCGAACCAGAACTCGAACTCGCCGTACGAGCCGACCGACACCAGGTTGGTGGCGGTCAGCACGACCATCACGATCAGCGCCCAGCCCCACTGCGGCACCGCCGGCATCCAGCCCTCCAGGATCACCGCACCCGCGGTCGCCTCGACCGCGAGCACGACGACCCAGAAGAACCAGTAGAGCCAGCCGATCGAGAACCCGGCCCAGCGCCCGAGCGCGCGGTCGGCGTGGGCCGAGAACGAACCCGACGTCGGATTGGCGGCGGACATCTCACCGAGCATCCGCATCACCAGCACCACCATCGTGCCGACGAGCGCGTACGACAGGAGGATGCCGGGGCCGGCGGTCCTGATACCGGAACTCGATCCGACGAACAGTCCGGCCCCGATCACACCACCGATCGCGATCATCGACAGATGACGGTTCTTGAGACCGGCATGCAGGCCGGGGGAGGGGGGAGAGGAAGAGTCTGAGGTGTCCGTCTGGGACGGCAGAGTCGGCTGCGAGGTCATGGGGGGAGTTCCTTTGTGCCGTGGTGGGGACTTCCGTGCGTCTGCCCAGTGACCTCCGATCGACTCTCGTAAGAGCGGAAACGAGAGAGTCGACAACCGAGGGCCGGGTGAGCCGCTGTAAAGATCGGTCCAGTGAATCGGAGGTGAAAGGATTCCTGAACCTTTGAATCCGGATTGTTACTTGAGGTTTACTTGAGGTTCTGTGGTTCGGCTCACGGTTTCATCTGTCCGCACCCCGTCGTGCCCCGCCGAAACACGCGTGTCACACTCGGACCATGCGCGTCTACCTCGGCTCTGATCACGCCGGATACGAACTCAAGAACCACCTCGTGGAGTGGCTGAAGGCCGCCGGCCACGAGCCCGTCGACTGCGGGCCCCATATCTACGACGCCCAGGACGACTACCCGCCGTTCTGCCTCCGCGCGGCGGAGCGCACGGCGGCGGACCCCGGGTCCCTCGGCGTCGTCATCGGCGGCTCCGGCAACGGGGAGCAGATCGCCGCGAACAAGGTGGCCGGCGTCCGCGCCGCCCTCGCGTGGAGCGCCGAGACCGCCGCGCTGGGCCGCGAGCACAACAACGCGAACGTCGTCGCCGTCGGCGCCCGTATGCACCCCCAGGAAGACGCGACCAAGTTCGTCGAGACCTTCCTCAACACCCCGTTCTCCGGTGACGAGCGCCACATCCGCCGCATCGACATGCTGGCGACGTACGAGACCACCGGCGACCTGCCGCCGATCCCGCCGCACCACCCCCAGCCGTAGGGCTCCGGCCGCGTGTGGTCGCCCGCGTAGTTCCCCGCGCCTCTGAATGACCAGGGGCGCCCCATGCTTCTCAGGGGCGCCCCATGCTTTTAAGGGGCGCGGGGAACTACGCGAGCAACCCACACCCACCCACCCACACCCACACCCGAGAACGCACCCCCAACCACCCCCCACCCCCCTGCCGAACCCCCGGAGGACAGCGTGCCGGAGGGGCACACCATCCACCGCCTCGCCGAGGACTCCCTCGCCCACTTCGGCGGCGGCAAGAACGCCCACGTCACGAGCCCCCAGGGCAAGTTCGCCGATGCGGCGGCCCTCCTCACGGGCACCCCGCTCACCACCGCCGAGGCCCACGGAAAGCACCTCTTCCTGCACTTCGGCGACCCGGACGCCGAGGAATGGGTGCACATCCACCTGGGCCTCTTCGGCAAGGTGACCTTCGGCCCGGCCCCCGCGCCCCCGCCCACGGACACCGTCCGCCTGCGGCTGCGCAACGACACGTCGTACATGGACCTCCGCGGCCCGACGACCTGCGCCCTGATCACGGACGCCGAGAAGCGGGCGATCCACGCCCGCCTCGGCCCGGACCCGCTCCGCCCCGACGCCGACCCGGCGCGCGCCTACACCCGTGTCTCCCGCAGCCGTACGACGATCGCCGCGCTGCTCATGGACCAGAAGGTGATCGCGGGCGTCGGCAACGTCTACCGCGCGGAGGTCCTCTTCCGGCACGGCATCGATCCGTACCGCGCGGGCAAGGACGTCACCCCGGCGGAGTGGGACGCGATCTGGACCGACCTCGTCGGCCTCATGCGCGAGGGCGTACGCCACAACCGCATCGACACCGTCCGCCCGGAACACACCCCCGAGGCCATGGGGCGCCCGCCCCGCGTCGACGACCACGGCGGCGAGGTGTACGTGTACCGCAGGGCGGCCATGCCCTGTCACCTCTGTGGCGGCGAGATCCGCACCGCCGATCTTGCCGCCCGCAACCTCTTCTGGTGCCCGGCCTGCCAGCGGAAGTGAAGGCCGGACCCACGGACACGGTTTCGGGTTCCGAGCCGTGCCCTAGAACCCGTGCGGCAGCCAGGGCGCCAGCCCCGACGCGAGGAACCCCACGGACGCCTCCGCCAGCGCACCCTCCCGCAGTTCCCGCACCAACCCGGCCGCGGCCAGGGAGGACAGGCTCACACCGCCCAGATAGGCCGCCCCCAACTCCCGTACGGAGAGGGAGAGATCGGCGGCGTCGGCGGTCCGCTCGCAGGTCGCGCCCTTCGGGTCGCCGGTGAGCCGCCAACGCCCCTCGTTCCAGGGGCAGAAGGCGTCCTCCACCTCGAACACCACGTCCAGCGGCGCCTGATAGGTCCGCACGCGCAGGGCCGCGCCGACGTCCACGAGCCGGAGATGCAGGTCGTCCCTGACCCGCAGCCCGCAGCGCCGGATGTCCGACATCAGGTGCAGCGCCGGCTCGTCCACGGGCAGCCGGTGGGCGACGATGCACCGCGTCAGGTCGATGTCGAACAGGAACCGCCACAGAGCGGCGTGCGCGGCGGGGTCCACGGCCTCCAGCGCGCTCAGTTGGACGACGCCCTCCGCCCCGCTCGGCCCCCAGTCGGACTTGATCCGGAACCGCGCGTACCCGACCAGGCCGGACCCGTCGCCGTCGGCCCGCTCGGCCACCACGCACTGCAGGGGCGACGCCCCGTCCCGGTGGCGGTCCGTGTCGAGCAGGTCGGCCCGCGCCCAGCCGGGCCGCCGGGCCAGCATCCCGGGCCGCTCCGGCACCCGGCGGGCGTACACCGCCTCGCACGCGTCGAGCACCTCGGCGGGGTCCGCGTACCGCAGCCGTACGTCATCGGTGCCGGGCGGTACGGACAGCCGTACCCGGGTGGTGTCGATGTCGGCGGCGAGCCGGTGGGTGGCCAGGCCGTACCCGAACCGGCCGTAGATCACCGGCTCGGACGCGGTCAGCACGGCCAGCGACTCGCCCCAGGAGCGGACGTCGTCCAACTGCCGCCGCATCATGGACGTCAGCAACCCGCGCCGCCGGTGCGTGGCCGCGACCCCGACCATCGTGACGCCCGCCGCGGGGACGACAGCGCCACCGGGTACGGTGAGACGGAAGTCGAACGCCCCCGCCGTACCCACGCATTGGTCACCGTCCCACACGCCGATGGAGCGGTCGTACGGAGTGAGCGCCTGCCACAACTCGCGCTCCTCCGCCGGTTCGGGGGCGCCGCCGAACGCGCGGATGAGGTTGTCGTACCAGACGTTCCAGTCTTCCTTGCGCAGCGCCCGCAGCTCAGTCGTCATACGCCATGCCTAGCAGGGCGATCCGGCACGAGCGAGCGAATTGTTCCCGCGCGTCGCGGTTCGACGTGGGATCCTTCCCGGGTGCCGCACGGAGGGCGCACGGGGGCCGAAGGACGCGTTCCGGTGTGAGATCTGTGTGAGATTCGTCGTGAACCGGCCCTCGGAAGGGGGACAAGTAGGACCTCCTGTGCACAGGGGCTGGTCGGATGGATAAGGTCCCGAACAATGGCAGCAGGACGAGAGCGGCGCGCGGCGGCCGATACGTTCACGGCCCGGATGAAGAAGCTGGTTCACCGGGCCCGCACCGGCGTGCGCAAATCCGCCGTCGACTACTTCCGCGGGGACGGCTCCGACTGGATCGCCCTCGTCGGCCTGCTGCTGATGATCCCGCTGATCACCTGCCTCACGATGATCAACGAGGTGTGGTTCTCGCCCGCCGTGCTCGTCCTCCCCATCGTCGCGGGCGGCCTGCTGCTGCGGCCCGCCAGCCTCCTCGGCCTGTACGCGGCCGCCGCGACCGCGCTGATCGTGGAGTCCGTACGGCTCGGGCCCTACACCGACGGCCCCGCCCGGGTCACGCCCGGCATAGTGCTGGTGGTCGCCGCCTGCGGTTTCTTCGGTCTCCTCATCGCCCAGTTCCGCAGCCGTGTCGGCGTCCCCTGGCGGCGCGGCGGCACCATGCTCTTCGACCTGCGTGAACGCATCCGGGTCCAGAGCAAGTTGCCGCAGCTGCCGGCCGGCTGGCACCGCGAGATGGCCCTGCGCCCGGCGGGCGGCCAGTCCTTCTCCGGCGACTTCGTCGTGGCCGCCCGTACGAACGGCGGCCGAACCCTCGAAGTCGTCCTCACCGACGTCTCCGGCAAGGGCATGGACGCGGGCTCCCGCGCCCTGCTCCTGTCCGGCGCCTTCGGCGGTCTGCTGGGATCGCTCCCACCGCACGCGTTCCTGCCGGCGGCCAACGGCTATCTTCTCCGCCAGGACTGGGACGAGGGCTTCGCGACCTCCATCCACCTCGTCCTCGACCTCGACTCCGGCGACTACGAACTCTTCTCCGCCGGCCACCCGCCGGGGCTCCAGCTCAGCGCGGGCACCGGCCGCTGGGAGGAGAAGGCCGCCGAGGGCCCCCTCCTCGGCGTCTACGACGGTGCCCAGTTCGACCCGGTCAAGGGTTCCCTGCGCCCCGGCGACGTCCTGATGCTCTTCACCGACGGTCTCGTCGAGACCTCCGACCGGGACATAGTCGAAGGCATCGACCGTCTCACCGGAGAGGCCGACCGCTACGTGGCCGGCGGCTTCCACGGCGCCGCCTGGCACCTCATCGAGGCCGTGGCCAAGGACGTCAACGACGACCGAGCCCTCCTACTGATCTGCCGAGAGGGCCCGACGGCAACAAGGTAGAAGCGCAACGGCGCCCCTGAAAGGGGCGCGGTGAACTGCGCGAGAACCCCCACCGGACCTGCGGACGGAGGTAAAAGGGGCGCAGCCCCTTGAGGATGGGACGGGTAGGGGCGGCGGGGGCGACATCCGGACCGGCACCCACCACACGCCATATGAAGGAGCCCAGACCCGATGCCCCCAACCCCCCTCTCCCTCCCCGAAGTAGAGACCCTCGCCAGGGCCGCGCACGCCACCCAGACCGACAAGGCGGGCCGCCCCTACACCGAGCACCTCCAAGCGGTCGCCCACGGCGTCAGGGCACGAGGCGGTGACGAGGAACAGATCGCCGCGGCCTGGCTGCACGACGCCATCGAGGACGACGCCCTCACCGGGGACTGGCTCACCGAAGCCCCCCTGACCGACCGCACGAAGTCCATCGTGCTGGCCCTCACCAAGCGCGAGGGCGAAGCCCCGGAGGCCTACGCCGCCCGCATCCTCACCACCCCGGGCGCTCTCCTCGTCAAGCAGTCGGACCTCGCGCACAACGCGAACCCGGCCCGCCTCGCCGCCCTGGACGAACCCACCCGCACCCGTCTGACCCACAAGTACGCCCACATGCGAAACCTCCTCGGCCTGCCGGACGAACCGGCGGCCGAGGAGGCGACGGACAACCACTGAGGGACGAGGGAACCCGGGCTACACCTTGCTCCCGGCCTTCCCGCGCTCGCGGGCCAGCTCGGCTGCGTCCCGCTTGAACGCCCACTCCATCTTCGGCTCCATGGCGAACCGGAACATCCGCTGCACCGGCGGGGTGCACAGCAGGGTGATGACGGCCGCCGCGAAGAAGGTGGCGAAGAGCTCGCCGAGCGGCTGGTACACCCACGCGTTGGCGTCGTACCAGTCCCAGAAGCGCGAGCCCTTCGCGAGGAACCCGTGCAGCAGGTAGCCGTACAGCGTGCCCGCGCCCAGGACGGTGAACCACATCTTCCGCCGGGGCACCCAGGCGAAGAAACACGTGGTGAGCACCATGGAGCAGCCGAACAGCGCGAGGGTCATGACGATCCCGGCCCACCACGGCGCACCCAACTCCTGTGCGCTGTCACGGTGGTAGAACCAGGCCGAGTTCATGTCCGGGCCCAGCCAGTACGCAAGGGCCAGCGCGCTCGCCGCCACCGGCACGGACAGCAGCCGCACCTCGCGGCGCCGCATGAACTGGAAGTGCGCGGGCTTCATGAAGAGACCGACGACGAAGAACGGCAGGAACTGCAGGACACGTTGCAGGTCCAGGTCGTCACCGATGTCCGGTGAGACGGACGCGAGCGCCGCGATGGCGAGCGCCACCGGGACCGGCCAGCGCACCACCTTCCACAGCGGGGTCGTCAGCCGCCACACGAACAGCGCGATCAGGAACCAGGTGAGGTACCAGGGGTCGAGCAGGCTGATCGGGTGCGAGGGGTCGTTGTCGCCGTACCGCTTGAAGACGGAGTACGCGATCTCGAAGAGGACGTACGGCACGGCTATGCCGGTCACCAACCGGCGGAGCCGGTCGGCGCGCATGTCGAAGCTGCGCGAGAAGTAGCCGGAGATGATGATGAACGCCGGCATGTGGAACGTGTACACGACCATGTACAGCGCCTCGGCGGCACGGCTGTGGTCGGTCAGTGGCTCCCACGCGTGCCCCATCGCGACGAGCACGATGGCGAGGTACTTGGCGTTGTCGAAGAACGCGTCACGTTGTTTGGCCGGTCTGGCCTCCGGGGAGGCGCCACTTGGCGTCGGGTGGGGGGACGAGGACTTCAGCGAGCGCGGACTCGGCACTCCGTCGGCCGACGACTGTGGTGACTGTGCCGGCGGGAGCGGCGCCCCTGGCAGGCCGTGCGGTCGCAGCGAGTTCGTCACAGACCCTCCCGCCGGGAACTCCGGGGGGTGGTCCGAGCACTCGCTGCGCAAGTGGGGGACGAGGCAGCGGTGAACATCTGAGGCACCCTAGCGTTGTCTGTGCGATTCCGTAAAACCACTGACGTGAATCCTGTTATTGGGAGTACGCGTCACCCACGTGTACCCAGGATTCGGTGAAGTCTTCATCGGGCAGAGCATCACCGTGCGTACACCGCACGGCACATGGTGCGTGTCGGTCTGTCCGCATTCATCCCGACTAAATGGTGCATAACATGCGCAGGCGACTCTGGTGAAATGTCCGGTTAATTGCCGTCCTGGGTATGCCTCTTGATGTGTCTGTGGCAACAATTCGAATTACCTGCGGACGGGTTGTGTGTGTACGGAAACGATCAACCCGAATTCGCGCCCGGCGTCATCCCGTTGGCCCGGGGTGCGGGTGGCGCGCGCACGGTGCCGTGGCCGACGTTGTCTCACCTGCTGCATATGACGGCCTGGTTGGTGGCACGATGGTTCTGGCGGGGTGCGCGTGGGGTCGGCGCCCCGGGCCGGTAGTGCGGACCGACCGAGGGTGTGATCTGTGTGGCCATTTCGCTGTCAGTGGTGCTCTTGTTGGGGATCATCCTGGTGGTCCTGATGCGGGGAGGGACGATCAAGGCCGGACCGGCCGTCGTCGCCATCCTCTTCGGCTTCTTTCTCGCCTCGACGGGCATGGCCGACGACATTCAACGCTTCCTCAACTCGATAGCGGACACGATCAACTCGATCCAGTTCTAGTGACCGCCCGGACACACAGTGTGAGGCGGCGAGCCGTCAGTCGGCGCACCGTGGGACGACAAAAGACCTCCGGCCCGGTTTCGAGGAGTCCCTCGAAACCGGGCCGGAGGCCGTTGGAGCGGGCGACGGGAATCGAACCCGCGTAGCTAGTTTGGAAGACTAGTGCTCTACCATTGAGCTACGCCCGCACAGCTCGCGCCGCAGGTCGGACGACCGCGGCACAGAAGGCATCGTAGCGGGTCGGGCGCCGTCGCCGCACACCCCTTCCGGGCCGCGCGCGTCACCCGCCGTCGCATGCGCCCGCGCACTCGGTAAATGCGGCAACCGCATGGCCTGCGGGCATGTACCCTACGTGTCGCACCAGACGGGGTGTGGCGCAGCTTGGTAGCGCGTCCGCTTTGGGAGCGGAAGGCCGTGGGTTCAAATCCCGCCACCCCGACCACCGCGCCGGTACGTGGCACCCGCCACCGGCAAGATCACCGCCACCGGCAAGATCACCTTTTGGGGCGTGTACCGCCTGCGGCTACTATGCAAGCTGCGCGCCCGTGTGTCTGCATTCTCAAGTCCCTCAAGGGCCGCGAATCCGCTGAAGCTCCGCCACTCCCGGCGGGGTACGTCAGCAGAACCCCAAGAAGTCAGCCCCCAAGGAGACCGAACCGTGAAGAGCGCCGTGGAGACCCTGAACCCGACCCGGGTTCGGCTCAGCATCGAGGTGCCCTTCGAGGAGCTCAAGGACAGCCTCGACGCGGCGTACAAGAAGATCAACCAGCAGGTCACGGTGAAGGGCTTCCGCAAGGGCAAGATCCCGGCCCGCGTCATCGACCAGCGGTTCGGCCGCGGTGCGGTGCTGGAGGAGGCCGTCAACGACGCGCTCCCGAAGTTCTACACCGACGCGGTCAACGAGGCCGAGCTCAATGTCCTGGGCCAGCCCGAGGTCGACATCACCGAGCTGAAGGACGGCGAGACGCTGAACTTCACCGCCGAGGTCGACGTCCGCCCGGCCATCGAGATCCCGGACTTCTCCGGCATCGAGGTCGAGGTCGACGCCGTCGAGGTCACCGAGGAGGACATCGAGAAGGCGGTCGAGCAGCTGCGCGAGCGCTTCGCCTCCACCTCCCCGGTCGAGCGTGCCGCCGAGGACGGCGACGTCGTGACGATCGACCTTCAGGCCAAGGTCGACGGCGAGATCCTGGAGGACGGCGTCGCCGAGGGCGTCTCCTACACGATCGGCTCCGGCGAGCTGCTGGACGGCATCGACGACGCCGTGAAGGGCCTGGAGGCCGGTGGCGAGACCACCTTCGCCTCCGAGCTGAAGGGCGGCTCGGCGGCCGGCAAGGAGGCCGAGGTCACCGTCAAGGTCACCCAGGTCGCCGCCCGTGAACTCCCGGCCCTGGACGACGAGTTCGCCCAGCTCGCCTCGGAGTTCGACACCCTCGAGGAGCTGCGGGCTGACAGCCGCAAGCGCCTGGAGAACATGAAGCAGTACGACCAGGCCACGCAGGCCCAGGAGCGTGTCCTGGAGAAGCTGCTGGAGATCGTCGAGGTGCCCGTCCCCGAGAAGCTGCTCGAGGACGAGATCAACACCCGCAAGCACAACCTGGAGCACCACCAGCTCGGCCAGATGGGCCTCGACCTCGAGAAGTACCTCGAGATCCAGGGCAAGACGGTCGAGGAGTTCGACGCCGAGACCAAGGAAGCGGCCGTCAAGGGCATCAAGACCCAGTTCGTCCTCGACGAGCTGGTCGCCAAGGAGAAGCTGAACGTCAACCAGGAGGAGCTCACCGAGCACCTCATGCGGCGTGCCTCCTCCTCCGGCATGTCCCCGGACCAGTTCGCCCAGGCGGTCGTCCAGAACAACCAGGTCCAGCTTCTCGTCGGCGAGGTCGCCCGCGGCAAGGCCCTGGCCCTGGTCGTGGAGTCCTCCACGGTGAAGGACACCAACGGCGAGGTCGTCGACCTGGACGACGAAGAGGACGAGACCGAGGAGACCCCGGCCACGGCCGAGGCCACCGAGGAGACCCCGGCTGCGGCCGAGGCCGAGGAGAAGGCCCCCGAGGCCTGACCACTCGCCGATCGCCTTCCGACGGGCCCCTGGATCACTTGTGACCCAGGGGCCCGTCGGCCTACCCAGGGGCGCGGGGAACTGCGCGACCAGCCCCCTGTAAGCCGCACCCGCCGATACACCCGGCGTAGCAGACGCGTCTGCGGCCTGTCCGTGGCCGACCGCGCAGTTCCCCGCGCCCCTTTCCGGTCCGGCAGCCACAAGGCACCCGCCCAACCGGCGGAGCGCACACGCATGCGCTGACAGCGAACAGTTCCCTTTGCGGGATTCACCGGCGGAGCCACCGCGTTAGGGTCCATGAATACGAGGGCTGGGCTGTCGGCGAACGGCTCGGTCCCCGGAAGGGAAACGTGAAGACGGCCCGGCGCCGTCGTAAGACGAGCAGGTGGATACGTGACGAATCTGATGCCCTATGCCGCCGGCGAGCCTTCCATCGGTGGTGGCCTCGGCGACCAGGTCTACAACCGGCTGCTTGGCGAGCGGATCATCTTCCTCGGCCAGCCGGTCGACGACGACATTGCCAACAAGATCACCGCACAGCTGCTGCTCCTTGCCGCAGACCCCGACAAGGACATTTACCTCTACATCAACAGCCCCGGCGGCTCGATCACGGCCGGCATGGCGATCTACGACACGATGCAGTTCATCAAGAACGACGTGGTGACCATCGCCATGGGCCTGGCGGCCTCGATGGGCCAGTTCCTGCTCAGCGCGGGCACCCCTGGCAAGCGGTTCGCGCTGCCGAACGCCGAGATCCTGATCCACCAGCCCTCGGCTGGTCTGGCCGGTTCGGCCTCGGACATCAAGATCCACGCCGAGCGGCTGCTCCACACCAAGAAGCGGATGGCGGAGCTCACCTCTCAGCACACCGGTCAGTCGGTCGAGCAGGTGACCCGCGACTCGGACCGCGACCGCTGGTTCGACGCCTTCGAGGCCAAGGAGTACGGCCTCATCGACGACGTGATCCCCACGGCCGCCGGTATGCCGGGCGGCGGCGGTACCGGGGCGGCCTGAGAGCCGATGGCGGCCAAGCAGGCCACAGGGTGCTCCCCGGAGCCCCTGAAGCCCTCCGGGGGTGCTCCTGAGCCTCCCCGGGGCCGTCAGCGCCCTTCCCAGTCCCTCCACACCACCGCCCCAGCCCTCTTTCCAGGAGACACCGTGAACGACTTCCCCGGCAGCGGCATCTACGCCCGCACCGAGGCCGAGTACACCGGCCCCCGCGCCGAGTCCCGTTATGTCATCCCCCGCTTCGTCGAGCGCACCTCGCAGGGCGTCCGCGAGTACGACCCGTACGCGAAGCTCTTCGAGGAGCGGGTGATCTTCCTCGGGGTGCAGATCGACGACGCCTCCGCCAACGACGTCATGGCGCAGCTGCTGTGCCTGGAGTCGATGGACCCCGACCGGGACATCTCCGTCTACATCAACAGCCCCGGCGGCTCCTTCACGGCGCTCACCGCGATCTACGACACGATGCAGTTCGTGAAGCCGGACATCCAGACGGTCTGCATGGGCCAGGCGGCCTCCGCCGCCGCGATCCTGCTGGCCGCCGGTACGCCGGGCAAGCGCATGGCCCTGCCGAACGCCCGCGTCCTGATCCACCAGCCGTACAGCGAGACGGGCCGCGGTCAGGTCTCCGACCTGGAGATCGCCGCCAACGAGATCCTCCGGATGCGTGCGCAGTTGGAGGACATGCTGGCCAGGCACTCGACCACGCCGATCGAGAAGATCCGCGAGGACATCGAGCGCGACAAGATCCTCACGGCCGAGGACGCACTGGCGTACGGCCTGATCGACCAGATCATCTCCACGCGGAAGATGAACAACAACAACGTCCGCTGACCGCGGAAAGGATGTATTGTCTGCCGCCCCTTGGCATGATTGGCGCCGTTTGACCCAGTGCACGACAAGGTGCACGTCAAAGCGAACCGTGCCAAGGGGGGCCCGAACGGGGGGCCCGGCAAGGTACCGTCGACATAAGGCAGCACCAGGAGTCGCTGGATTTCGATTGTCCAGGCGTCTCCCAGGCGAAGGGGAAGCACACCGTGGCACGCATCGGTGACGGCGGCGATCTGCTCAAGTGCTCGTTCTGCGGCAAGAGCCAGAAGCAGGTCAAGAAGCTCATCGCAGGGCCCGGTGTGTACATCTGCGACGAGTGCATCGACCTCTGCAACGAGATCATCGAGGAGGAGCTCGCGGAGACCAGCGAGGTCCGCTGGGAGGAACTCCCCAAGCCCCGCGAGATCTACGAGTTCCTAGAGGGCTATGTGGTTGGCCAGGAGGCGGCCAAGAAGGCGCTCTCCGTCGCGGTGTACAACCACTACAAGCGGGTCCAGGCCGGTGAGAACGGCGGCGGTCAAAGCCGTGAGGACGCCATCGAGTTGGCGAAGTCCAACATCCTCCTGCTGGGCCCCACGGGCTCGGGCAAGACCCTCCTCGCCCAGACTCTCGCGCGCATGCTGAACGTCCCGTTCGCGATCGCGGACGCGACGGCGCTGACGGAGGCGGGGTATGTCGGCGAGGACGTCGAGAACATCCTGCTGAAGCTCATCCAGGCGGCCGACTACGACGTCAAGAAGGCCGAGACCGGCATCATCTACATCGATGAGATCGACAAGGTCGCGAGGAAGAGTGAAAACCCCTCCATCACGCGCGACGTGTCGGGCGAGGGCGTCCAGCAGGCCCTGCTGAAGATCCTGGAAGGCACCACGGCGTCGGTCCCGCCCCAGGGCGGCCGCAAGCACCCCCACCAGGAGTTCATCCAGATCGACACGACGAACGTCCTGTTCATCGTGGGCGGCGCCTTCTCGGGCCTGGAGAAGATCATCGAGTCCCGGGCCGGCGCCAAGGGCATCGGCTTCGGCGCGACGATCCGCTCCAAGCGCGAGCTGGAGTCCAAGGACCAGTTCGAGGCCGTCATGCCGGAGGACCTGGTCAAGTTCGGCATGATCCCGGAGTTCATCGGCCGTCTGCCCGTCATCACCTCGGTCCACAACCTGGACCGCGAGGCGTTGCTCCAGATCCTCATCGAGCCCCGCAACGCGCTGGTGAAGCAGTACCAGCGCCTCTTCGAACTCGACGGTGTGGAACTGGACTTCGAGCGCGAGGCCCTCGAAGCCATCGCCGACCAGGCCATCCTCCGCCAGACCGGCGCGCGCGGCCTGCGCGCCATCATGGAGGAAGTCCTGATGTCGGTCATGTACGAGGTCCCGTCACGCAAGGACGTGGCCCGAGTCGTCATCAACGCCGACGTGGTCCGCTCCAACGTCAACCCGACCCTCATCCCGCGGGACGCGCGGGGGCGGGGACCGGGGGAGCAGAAGACGGCGTAACTCCTCGGCGGTACACAGACATCGAAGGGGCCCCGGTCAATCGACCGGGGCCCCTTCGTGGTTGAGCGAGAGTGTCAGGCCTCGACGCGCACGTCGTTGCGCAGCTTGGCCGCCAACTCGGCCGCCTCGTCGATCGTCGAGCTCTTGCCGGCGGCCATCGCGGCCACGTCGAAGGAGACCACGTACGCGACCGTGCTGTGGTCACCCCAGATGCACAGCGGCACCGTCATGGTCTTGCCGCCCTCGGAGCCTTCGCTCTCCTGGCACTTCATGATGCCGTTCTCGAAGCCCTCGGGCGTGACCTCCTGGGGGCTGCCCACGAGCTTGCCGTCGGAGCCCGAACCCTTCTCGGACTCCGCCTTCATGTTGGCGAACATCGCGTCGATGACCTTCTCCGGGTCGTCGATCGTGCCGTACACCCCGGCGAAGGTCAGGTTCTTGGCGGTGAGGCCCTCCCCCGACGCGTAGGTCGAGCTGACGTCCTTGGGGTTCTGCACACCCCAGCCCTCTGTCTGCTTGATCTCCTTGTCGCTCATCCCGCCGCTGCTGCTGCCGCCTTCGCCCTTCTTGTACTGCCCGTCGATGACGGTCTCCGGCGTGGTCAGCTTGTGCGGCCCGTCATCCGCGATGTCCCCGCCGCCACCTCCGCCGATCACGAAGTACGCGCCCACGGCGACCGCCGCCACCACGGCGACCGCGCCCAGGATGATGCCGACCTTCTTGCCGCCACCGCCGGAGACGGGGGGCTGGGGCACGGTCGGGTAGGGCTGCTGGCCGTACGGGGCCTGCTGCTGGCCGTAGGGCGGGGTCTGGGGCGGGACGCCCTGGGGGGCCTGCTGGGGGTACCCGTAGCCGGGCTGCTGCGGGGGCGCCTGCTGCGGGTAGCCGTAGCCGGGCTGGGGGGCGGCCTGCGGCGGCTGCTGGCCGTAGGGGCCCGGCTGGCCGTACGGTCCGGGCTGCTGGGGCTGCCCGCCGTACGGGCCCGGCTGGTTGTGACTCATGTTCTGGGTTCCCCTCCAGATGCTTATGTGTTCCTGACATCCTGGCGCAAACTCGATGGGTCCCACGCACCGGGGGTCACACCGTTACGGAAGAATCGGGTTTCGGGACCACCCCGTGACACCCCTAAACTGAGCGGGTGACCGAGAACGCTCAGCAGCAGCCTCCAGCGCCCGCCACCGATCTGCCGACCCAGTACGCGCCGGCCGATGTAGAGGGGACGCTGTACGAGCGCTGGGTAGAGCGCGGCTACTTCGCGGCCGACGCCAAGAGCGACAAGCCCGCGTACACCATCGTCATCCCGCCGCCGAACGTCACCGGCAGCCTGCACCTCGGGCACGCCTTCCAGCACACCCTCATGGACGCCCTCACGCGCCGTAAGCGCATGCAGGGTTACGAGTCCCTCTGGCTCCCCGGCATGGACCACGCCGGCATCGCCACCCAGAACAAGGTCGAGCAGCAGCTCGCCGAAGAGGGCAAGTCCCGCCACGACTTGGGGCGCGAGGAGTTCGTCGAGCGCGTCTGGCAGTGGAAGGAGGAGTACGGCGGCAAGATCCTCGGCCAGATGCGCCGGCTGGGCGATGGGGTGGACTGGGACCGTGAGCGGTTCACCATGGACGAAGGGCTGTCCAAGGCTGTCCAGACCATCTTCAAGCGGCTCTACGACGACCAGCTGATCTACCGCGCCGAGCGCATCATCAACTGGTGTCCGCGCTGTCTGACGGCCATCTCGGACATCGAGGTCGAGCACCAGGAGGACGCCGGCGAGCTGGTCTCCATCCGGTACGGCGAGGGGGACGACTCCCTCGTCGTCGCCACCACCCGCGCGGAGACGATGCTCGGTGACACCGCCGTCGCCGTCCACCCGGACGACGAGCGGTACCGGCACCTCATCGGCAAGCTGATCAAGCTGCCGCTGACCGACCGCAGCATCCCGGTCGTCGCCGACACCCACGTCGACCCGGAGTTCGGCACGGGCGCGGTCAAGGTGACCCCGGCGCACGACCCGAACGACTTCGCGATCGGCCAGCGCCACGACCTGCCGTCCATGACGATCATGGACGAGCACGGTGTCATCACCGTCCACGGCCCGTTCCTCGGCCAGGACCGCTTCGAGGCCCGCTCGGCCGTCGTCGGCGCGCTGCGCTCGCAGGGCCGGATCGTCGCCGAGAAGCGGCCGTACACCCACTCCGTCGGCCACTGCTCGCGCTGCAAGACCACGGTCGAGCCCCGGCTGTCCATGCAGTGGTGGGTCAAGGTCGCGCCCCTCGCCAAGGCGGCCGGCGACGCGGTCCGCGACGGCCGGGTCAAGATCCACCCCGAGGACATGTCGAAGCGCTACTTCGACTGGGTCGACAACATGTACGACTGGTGCATCTCGCGCCAGCTGTGGTGGGGTCACCGCATCCCGGTCTGGTACGGCCCGAACGGCGAGACGGTCTGCGTCGGTCCCGACGAGCAGCCGCCCGGCACGGAGGCCGACGGCTGGACCCAGGACACCGACGTCCTGGACACCTGGTTCTCCTCCGGCCTGTGGCCGTTCTCCACGCTCGGCTGGCCCGAACAGACCGAGGACCTGCGGAAGTTCTACTCGACCGACGTCCTGCTCACCGGCCACGACATCATCTTCTTCTGGGTCGCCCGGATGATGATGTTCGGCCTGTACGCCATGGACGGCGAGGTCCCCTTCAAGACCATCGCGCTGACCGGCCTGGTCCGCGACGAGCGCGGCAAGAAGATGTCGAAGTCCTTCGGCAACGTCGTCGACCCGCTCGACTGGATGGACAAGTACGGCTCCGACGCGCTCCGTTTCACCCTCGCGCGCGGCGCCAACCCGGGCACCGACGTCCCGATCGGCGAGGACTGGGTCCAGGCCTCCCGCAACTTCGCCAACAAGATCTGGAACGCGACGCGCTTCGCGCTGATGAACGGCGCGACGGTGGCGGGCCCGCTGCCGGAGGCCTCGAAGCTCTCGGCGACCGACCGCTGGATCCTCGCCCGACTCAACGAGACGGTCGAGCAGGTCGACGCGTACTACGAGGACTTCCAGTTCGCCAAGCTCAGCGACGCCCTGTTCCACTTCGCGTGGGACGAGGTCTTCGACTGGTACGTCGAGCTGTCCAAGACGACGTTCCAGGCGGGCGGCGAGCCGGCCGAGGTCAGCCAGCGCGTCCTCGGCGAGGTCCTGGACGTCACGCTGCGCCTCCTCCACCCGGTCATCCCGTTCGTCACGGACACCCTGTGGACGACGCTGACCGGCGGCGAGTCCCTCGTCATCGCCGACTGGCCCAAGGACAGTGGCTTCCGCGACGACGCCGCCGAGCGCGAGATCGAGCTGGTCCAGCAGGTCGTCACCGAGGTCCGCCGCTTCCGCGCCGACCAGGGCCTCCAGCCCGGCCAGCGCGTCCCGGCCCGCCTCACGCTCGACGGCACGGTCCTGGCGCCGCACGAGGCCGCGATCCGTCAGCTCCTGCGTCTGCAGCCCGAGGGCGAGGGCTTCTCGGCCACCGCGACCCTGCCGGTGGCGGGTGCCGAGGTCGCCCTCGACCTCTCCGGAGTCATCGACGTCGCCGCCGAGCGCAAGCGCCTCGCGAAGGACCTCGCGGCGGCCGAGAAGGAGAAGGCCCAGGCCACGGCCAAGCTCGGCAACGAGGCGTTCCTCGCGAAGGCCCCGGACCACGTGGTGGACAAGATCCGCGGACGTATGGCGAAGGCGGACGAGGACATCGCGCGGATCGCCGCCCAACTGGACCGTCTGCCGAAGGCGTAGCCATCCGTAGGTGACGAAGGCCCCGGTGCTTGTCAGGCGCCGGGGCCTTCTGCCGGGCGGGGCGGGTTTCGCTCACCGGCGCTTGCCGGGTGCCGCCGCGCCCACCCGTGCCGCCCCAGCGGCACGACTGCCCACAGCTGTGACCGCCGGGTTCCAAGGGGCGTGGGGAACTGCGCGACCAGCCACGTACCCCCGCAGTCGCCCTACAGCGGGTACCTCCGAGCCAGTGGGCGTCCGAACCGTAGACTGGCCCCGTGAGTGAGTCCCCGTACGACAGCAGCGAGCAGCCCGACGCAGTCGACCCCTTCGAGGAGATTGTCGCGGCCGAGACCGACCGGGACCCCGATCTCGCGGTGATCGAGGCCGGCAGCCGCACCCTGCGCACCCAGAGCGGCGCGCCGGAGGGCGACGTACCGACGCGCCCCGCCGACCCGGCCGTCGACAAGGCGCTGCGCGAGGTCGAGACGGAACTGGCCGGCCGCTGGGGCGAGACCAAGCTGGAGCCCTCGGTCAAGCGGATCGCCGCGCTGATGGACGTCCTGGGCGAACCCCAGCGCGCGTACCCCTCCATCCACATCACCGGCACCAACGGCAAGACCTCCACCGCCCGCATGATCGAGGCCCTGCTCAGCGCCTTCGAACTGCGCACCGGCCGGTACACCTCCCCGCACGTCCAGTCGATCACCGAGCGCATCAGCCTCGACGGCGCCCCGATCTCCGCCGAGCGGTTCATCGAGACGTACGAGGACGTCAAGCCGTACATCGAGATGGTCGACGCCCAGCAGGAGTACCGGCTCTCCTTCTTCGAGGTGCTGACCGGCATGGCGTACGCCGCCTTCGCGGACGCGCCCGTGGACGTGGCCGTCGTCGAGGTCGGCATGGGCGGCACCTGGGACGCCACCAACGTCATCGACGGGGACGTCGCCGTCGTCACCCCCATCGACCTCGACCACACCGACCGGCTCGGCGAGACGCCCGCCGAGATCGCCGTCGAGAAGGCCGGGATCGTCAAGCAGGACGCGACCGTGATCCTGGCGCAGCAGCCGGTGGACGCGGCGCAGGTGATGCTGAAGAAGGCCGTGGAGGTCGACGCGACGGTCGCCAGGGAGGGCCTGGAGTTCGGCGTCGTCTCGCGGCAGGTCGCCGTGGGCGGGCAGATGCTCACCCTGCGCGGCCTCGGCGGCGAGTACCCCGAGGTCTATCTCCCGCTGCACGGTCCGTACCAGGCGCACAACGCGGCCGTCGCCCTCGCCGCGGTCGAGGCGTTCTTCGGCGTCGGCTCGCAGCGCCCCGAACCGCTCGGCCTGGACACGGTCCGCAAGGCCTTCGCGGCGGTCTCCTCACCGGGACGGCTGGAAGTCGTACGGCGTTCCCCGACCGTCGTGCTCGACGCCGCCCACAACCCGGCCGGCGCGCGGGCCACGGCCGAGGCGGTCGGTGAGGCGTTCGACTTCAGCCGGCTGATCGGCGTGGTCGGGGCCAGCGGCGACAAGAACGTACGGGGTCTCCTTGAGGCCTTCGAGCCGATCTTCGCCGAGGTCGTGATCACGCAGAACTCCAGCCATCGGGCGATGGACGCCGACGAACTGGCCGGGATCGCGGTCGAGGTGTTCGGCGAGGAGCGGGTGCAGGTGGAGCCGCGGTTGCCCGACGCCCTGGAGGCGGCGGTCACACTCGCCGAGGAGGAGGGCGAGTTCACGGGCGGCGGCGTCCTCGTCACCGGTTCCGTCATCACCGTCGGCGAAGCCCGGCTGCTGCTGGGGAAGGGCTGAGTTCCACACATGCGTACCCTCTGTTCTTCGACCCTGATCGGCGAGTTCTTCGTGATCGGCCTGGCCGGGCTGGTCGCCATGAAGGACCCCGATCTGACCATGTCGACGGTCTGGACCGTCAGCGGCATCGCCATGTTCCTGTGCGTCGTGCTGTGCGGCGTCGTCACCCGGCCCGGCGGCATCCAACTCGGCTGGGCCCTCCAGATCGCGCTGATCCTCTCCGGCTTCTTCGTCCCGACCATGTTCTTCATGGGCGCGGTCTTCGCCGCCCTGTGGTGGGCCTCGGTCCACTTCGGGCGGAAGATCGACGAGGCGAAGGCCCGGTTCGCGGCACAGGCCTCCGCCGAGGCCGGCGCCGGAGCCTCCTGAAGCAGGGGGCGAGGTCCTGGTTCAAGGGTGGCCGGGTCCTCGGACCCGGCCACGCTGACGCTGCGTAACACCCGGTCGGGCGCGCCCTGTAGCCTCTGAGCTCCGCACCCTTGTGATGAAGGAGTCACCACTGTGAGCCAGCGCACCCTCGTCCTGCTCAAGCCCGACGCCGTCCGGCGTGGCCTGACCGGCGAGATCATCAGCCGTATCGAGCGGAAGGCCGGCTGGCAGATCACCGCGCTGGAGCTGCGGAACCTGGACCAGGACACGCTGGAGCAGCACTACGGCGAGCACAAGGGCAAGCCGTTCTACGAGCCGCTCGTCGAGTTCATGGCCTCCGGGCCGGTCGTCGCGCTGATCGTCGAGGGCGAGCGCGTCATCGAGGGAGTGCGGGCGCTGGCCGGCCCGACCGACCCGATCGCCGCGCAGCCGGGTTCCATCCGTGGTGACTACGGCGTGATCGTGCGGGAGAACCTGATCCACGCGTCGGACTCCGAGGAGTCCGCCGAGCGCGAGGTGAAGATCTTCTTCCCCGGGCGCGCGTAGCGGCGTCAGCGCTTTCGCCACGGCGGGGGCCGGTGATCGGTCCTGCCCCCGCCACCCTTACTCTTCTGGCAACACACGGCCTTCTGGCAACACACGGCCACCACCCACACGGCCTACCCCCGGCTGACCAGCCAACCCGCCGAAAATCCGGCCGTACAACGGCATATGCGCGGCGATCGAGGGAACGTGCACCCCCGATGGACCGTCTGCAGAGGCGAGGCGGCGCATCGCATGCCCACAATGGCGAAGACCCTCGCGCAGTGTTCGTGCGGGCGAGACTACGATGTAAGCCTTCACGTCACAGCACCCACTTCGCCGACCCGAAAAGCCCTGAAAGGCTCTCAAAAGCCGTCAGCGCTCCGCTTGGGAAGGCCAGACGAATCCTGATGGGGAACTCAATGTCGTTCATCGGCCGTGACATGGCTGTCGACCTCGGGACCGCCAACACGCTGGTGTACGTCAGGGGTCGTGGGATCGTACTGAACGAGCCGTCCGTCGTCGCGATCAACACCAACACCGGTGGAATTCTCGCGGTCGGCGCGGAGGCGAAGAAGATGATCGGGCGGACCCCGGGCAACATCGTTGCCGTACGTCCGCTGAAGGACGGTGTCATCGCCGACTTCGAGATCACCGAGCGGATGCTCCGCTACTTCATCCTGAAGATCCACAAGCGGCGGTATCTCGCCCGTCCTCGGGTCGTCGTCTGCGTGCCGTCCGGCATCACCGGTGTCGAGCGTCGCGCCGTCATCGAGGCGTCCTCCCAGGCCGGCGCCCGCCAGGTGCACATCATCGAGGAGCCCATGGCCGCGGCCATCGGCTCCGGCCTGCCGGTCCACGAGGCCACGGGCAACATGGTGGTGGACATCGGCGGCGGCACCACGGAGGTCGCGGTCATCTCCCTCGGCGGCATCGTCACCGCCCAGTCCATCCGCGTCGCGGGCGACGAGTTGGACAACGCGATCATCCAGCACATCAAGAAGGAGTACTCGCTCCTTCTCGGTGAGCGGACGGCCGAACAGATCAAGATCACGATCGGTTCGGCGTACGACCTCGACGCTGACGAGCACACCGAAATCCGCGGCCGGGACCTGGTGTCCGGGCTGCCCAAGACCGTCGTCATCTCCGCCGCGGAAGTGCGGAAGGCGATCGAGGAACCCGTCAACGCCATCGTCGATGCCGTCAAGACGACCCTCGACAAGTGCCCGCCGGAACTCTCCGGCGACATCATGGACCGCGGCATCGTCCTGACCGGCGGCGGCGCCCTGCTCCGCGGTCTCGACGAGCGGCTCCGCCGTGAGACCGGAATGCCGATCCATATCGCCGAGGACCCGCTGGACAGCGTGGCGCTCGGCTCCGGCAAGTGTGTCGAGGAGTTCGAGGCGTTGCAGCAGGTGCTCGACGCCCAGCCCCGCAGATGAAGTAACACTTCGATTCCGCCGTACGGGACGTTCTCCTCTCGTGCGGCGGATCGTTGATATCGAGGCATAAGCTCCCACAAAGCGCCCCTGTCGTTCCCGTCTCGGGATTCCCAGGGGCTACCCGAATTCCCCCATTCCTGTCGAATTCCTATGAGGAAGGCACGGCCGCCGCACGTGAGGGACACACGAGAGAGCCGGCTGCTCCTGGTGCTGCTGATCGCCGTCGCGTTCGCGCTGATCACGGTCGACATCCGCGGCGGGGAGGACTCACCGGTCGACGGTGCCCGACGTGGAGCCGCCACCGTCTTCGGCCCGATCGAGGACGGGGTGTCGACCGCCGTCGACCCGATCGGCAACGCCATAAGCGCCGTCCGCGACTCCGGCTCCCGCCACGACCGCCTCGCCGCGCTGGAGAAGGAGAACGCCGAACTGAAGGCGTCCCTCGGCAGCGACGACCGCAACCGCAGCAGGACCGAACAGCTCGACAAGATGCTGAAGACCGCCGCGAACGGCCAGTACGGCATCAAGGGCGCCGAGGTCATCGCCATAGGAGCGGCCCAGGGCTTCTCCTGGACCGTCACCATCGACATCGGCAGCAACGACGGCATCACCCGCGACATGACCGTCCTCAACGGCAACGGACTCGTCGGCCGCGTCACCACCGTCGGACCGAGCACCGCGACCGTGCTCCTCGCCAACGACCCCGACTTCACCGTCGGTACCCGCATGGAGGCCACCGACGAACTCGGCTTCGCCTCCGGTCAGGGTGACCGGCCGCTGCGCGTCGAACTCCTCAACGGCAAGGCCAAGGTGAAGGCGGGCGACCGCCTCGTCACCTTCGGCTCGCAGGCCGACAAGCCGTTCGTACCCGGCGTCCCGGTCGGCCTCGTCTCCCGCGTCGACCCCTCCGGCGGCGACCTCACCCGCACGATCTACGTCAAGCCGTTCGTGGCCTTCACCCAGCTCGACATCGTCGGCGTCGTCGTCCAGCCGCCCCGCAAGGACCCGCGCGACACCGTCCTGCCGAACAAGCCGAAGGCCACACCCACGCCGACCGTGACGGTGACGGTCACCCCGGGCGCGGACGAACCCGGCGACGGCACCGACGGACAGCCGCAAGAGCAGTAGACGTAGGACAGTAGGAGCTGACCCCTTCATGCGCTTCAACCGGATGCTGCTCTCCACCACCCTGGTGATCGTCGCCCTGGTGATCCAGGTGAGCGTCCTCTCCAGACTCCATCTTCCGGGCGCCGTACCGGACCTGGTGCTCCTCACCGTGCTGGGCCTCGCCCTGGTCTACGGCCATGTCGGCGGCGCCCTCGTCGGCTTCGGCGCCGGGCTGCTGTCCGACCTCGCGCCACCCGCCGACCACGCGGCAGGACGGTACGCCCTGGTCCTCTGCGTCATCGGCTACCTCGCGGGGCTCGCCAAGCCCGAGACCGGGCGGCTCAAGTCGGCGACCGGGCCGATGGCCGTGGTCGTCGTCGCCGCGCTCGGCGCGACGCTCCTCTACGCCGGGGTCGGCGCCCTCGTCGGTGACGACGCGGCCCGCCATGTCGGACTGTCCAGCCTGCTGTTCACCGCCGCGCTCTACGACCTGCTGCTCGCGCCCTTCGTCGTCCCCGGCGTCATGGCGCTCGCCCGGCGCGCCGAGAACAACCCGCTTGCCGAGACCAACAGCGCCGCCAAGGCATCCGACGTCTCCTCCGGCTGGCTCTCCTCCGGCACCGGCCTGCGCATCGGCAACCAGCGCGGCGGATTCCGCATCAAGGCCGCGCGATCACGGATGGCCAAGGCGGGACGCATCAAGGGGGTCAAGCGGCTGTGACGGCACGTCAGAGGCCGTGCGGGTCGGAGGGGGGAACCGATCACGGCCGAGCGGTGTACTCCATGTACCAGCACCACGCGCATCACCCGAACGCGCATCACCCGAAGGCGCATCATCCGAAGGCGCATCATCCGAAGGCGCATCATCCGCACGAGCAGCGCCCGTTCACGCACCACCCGTTCACGCACTGAGAGGGGGAGACAGGCAGTGACCAACATCCCGGAGACCGGGCGGACCCCACGGGTCCAGATCCGGCTCATCATCATCCAGATCCTCGTCTTCTCCCTCCTCGGCACCCTCGGTGGCCGCCTCTGGTACCTCCAGATCCGCGAGGGTGACGCCTACGCCAAGGAGGCCTCCGGCAACCACGTCCAGCAGGTCGTGCAGCCCGCCGTGCGCGGCTCGATCCTGGACGCCCGCGGAGTGCCGATCGCCGACAACGAGACCCGGCTGGTCGTCTCGGCCTCCCGCACCGACCTGCTGAAGATGGACGACGACGGCAAAGCCGTCCTCACCAAGCTCGCCGGAGTCCTGGACATGAAGTCCAAGGACGTCATGGACAAGGTCCGCCTCTGCGACTCCGAGACGCCCCAGCCCTGCTGGAACGGCTCGCCCTACCAGCCGATCCCCATCACCGACGAGGCCACCGCCAAGCAGGCCCTGCAGATCCGCGAACGCTCCGAGGACTTCCCCGGCATCACCGCCGAGCCCCAGGCAGTCCGCCGGTATGCCAGCCCCGGCGGCTCCAAGACCTCGCAGGTCCTCGGCTATCTCTCGCCGGTCACCGACGAGGAGATCACCAAGGCCCAGGACACCGACTCGCCGTATCTGCGCTCCGACCAGGTCGGCCGCTCCGGCCTGGAGCGCCAGTACGACAAGGAGCTGCGCGGCAAGGCCGGCGTCACCCGCTACGAGGTCGACAACCTGGGCCGCGTCATCGGTGAGGCCGAGGCAGACCCCGCCCAGCCCGGCGCCAACCTGGTCACCAGCGTCGACGCCCGCGTGCAGCGCATCGCCGAGTACGAACTCAACGAGGCGATGAAGGAAGCCCGCAAGCAGAACGACCGCAACACCGGGACGAACTACAAGGCCGACTCCGGCGCGGTCGTCGTGATGGAGGCCAAGACCGGCCGCGTCGTCGCCATGGCCTCCAACCCGGACTACGACCCGAACGCCTGGGTCGGCGGCATCTCCGCCAAGGACTACACCAAGCTCACCGGCAAGAAGTCCAACTATCCGCTGCTGAACCGCGCGATCCAGGGCCAGTCGGCCCCCGGCTCCATCTTCAAGGTGGTCCCGACCGCCGCCGCGGTGAACGCCGGCTACTCCTTCAACGGCCCCTACGAATGCTCCAGTTCGTACTCGATCGGCGGCCAGGTCTTCAAGAACTTCGAGTCCCAGAGCCACGGCGGGATCAGCCTCGGCAAGGCACTGGAGGTCTCCTGCGACACCGTCTTTTACCGCCTCGCCCACGAGGAGTGGAAGCGCGACGGCGGCATCAAGCCCAACAAGGGCGCCAACGACTGGTTCTACAAGACCGCCCACCAGTTCGGCCTCGGCGACGAGACCGGCATCGACCTGCCCAACGAGGTCACCGGCCGTATCCCGGACCGCAAGTGGAAGCTGGACTACTGGAAGGCCAACAAGGACGCCTGGTGCAAGTACGGCAAGAAGGGCGGCACGTACGCCGAGCAGATCGCCTACGAGAACTGCCTCGAAGGCAACCGCATGCGCGCCGGTGACTCCGTCAACTACTCCATCGGCCAGGGCGACACCCTCGTCACCCCCATCCAGATGGCCACCATCTACGCGGCCATCTCCAATGGCGGCACCCTCTACGACCCCACCGTCGGCAAGGCCGTCATCAGCGCCGACGGCAAGAACGTGCAGGAGATCGCACCCAAGTCGCACGGCAAGCTGCCGATGACGAAGAAGACCCACGACGAGATAGACGAAGCCCTTGAGGGAGTCGCCACCCGTGGTACGGCCGCCTGGCGCTTCCAGGGCTGGCCGCAGGACGAGATCCCGATGCACGCCAAGACGGGTACGGCCGAGGTCTACGGCAAGCAGACGACCTCCTGGTTCGCCACGTACACCAAGGACTACTCGATCGTCATGACGATCTCCCAGGGTGGTACGGGCTCCGGTGCCTCGGCCCCCGCCGTGCGCAAGCTGTACAACGCGCTGTACGGCGTCTCCGAGGACGGCAAGATCGACAAGAGGAAGGCGCTCCTGCCCACCCCGCAGAAGGGCCTGCCGAAGATCGAGTCCGACGGCTCGATCGACAGTCCGAAGCTGGACTCCTACCCGCCGAAGAAGACCAAGAAAGAGACCGCGGAGGACGGCACGCAGACCGTCGCCGCCGGACCGGGCGCCCAGCCGGTGTCCTTCGACGTCCCGGCGGCGATCGTCAGTACGCGCGGCGGCAGCGGCAACCGTGCCGCACGCCGACGAACGGAATGCGGCCGACGGCGTTCGGGCGGTGGCAGAGACCGCCGCGGGAGCGGCCAGGGGCGGAGGACGTCCGTATGACCGGCAACAGCTTCTCCGTCTCCGGGTACGGGCCCGAGCGCTCCGGCTGGACCCGGCTGTTCGCCCGTGACTCGCTCGCCCGTCGGCTCGACTGGCCGATACTGTTCTCGGCCATCACGCTCTCCCTGATCGGCGCAGCCCTCGTCTATTCGGCGACCCGCAACCGCACGGAGCTCAACCAGGGCGACCCGTACTACTTCCTCTTCCGGCACCTGCTCAACACCGGCATCGGCTTCGCTCTCATGATCGGCACGGTCTGGCTCGGTCACCGCACCCTGCGCACGGCCGTACCGATCCTGTACGGCATCTCGGTCCTGCTGATCCTGCTGGTGCTGACCCCGCTGGGCGCGACGATCAACGGCGCCCACGCGTGGATCGTCATCGGCGGCGGCTTCTCGCTCCAGCCCTCCGAGTTCGTGAAGATCACGATCATCCTGGGCATGGCGATGCTGCTGGCGGCCCGGGTGGACGCGGGCGACAAGCCCCACCCCGACCACCGCACGGTCGTCCAGGCCCTCGGCCTCGCTGCCGTGCCGATACTGATCGTCCTGCTCATGCCCGACCTCGGCTCGGTCATGGTCATGGTGGTCATCGTGCTGGGCGTCCTGCTCACCTCCGGCGCGTCCAACCGATGGGTCCTCGGCCTCATCGGCACGGGCGCGATGGGCGCGATCGCCGTCTGGCAGCTCGGGGTGCTCGACGAGTACCAGATCAACCGCTTCGCGGCCTTCGCCAACCCCGAGCTCGACCCGGCCGGCGTCGGCTACAACACCAACCAGGCCCGCATCGCCATCGGCTCCGGCGGACTCCTCGGCACCGGGCTGTTCAAGGGCTCGCAGACCACCGGACAGTTCGTGCCCGAGCAGCAGACCGACTTCGTCTTCACGGTGGCGGGGGAGGAGCTGGGGTTCGTGGGCGCGGGGCTGATCATCCTGCTGCTCGGGGTCGTCCTGTGGCGGGCGTGCCGGATCGCCCGCGAGACCACCGAGCTGTACGGCACGATCGTCGCCGGCGGCATCATCGCCTGGTTCGCGTTCCAGGCCTTCGAGAACATCGGAATGACCCTCGGCATCATGCCGGTGGCGGGACTGCCACTGCCGTTCGTGTCGTACGGCGGGTCGTCGATGTTCGCGGTCTGGGTGGCGGTGGGGCTGCTGCAGTCCATTCGAGTGGAACGCCCGATGTCGGCGTAGGGCTCCGCGCTGCTCCGGGGCAGGCTTCCACGCTCCTCTGAGGGGCGCGGTGGTCTGCCCCTTTGCCCGAAGTAGGACTAGATTCATTTCATGGCGGACACCAAGCGCGAGATCGAGCGGAAGTACGAGTCCGACGAGAGCGGCCTGCCGGACCTCACCGGTGTTGCCGGGGTCGCGACCGTCATCGACAAGGGTGTGGCGGAGCTGGACGCCGTCTACTACGACACCCCCGACGAACGCCTCGCCGCCGCCTCCATCACCCTGCGCCGTCGCACGGGAGGCAGTGACGCGGGCTGGCATCTGAAGCTCCCGGTCTCCTCGGGGGTCCGCGACGAGATCCGGGCCCCGCTGTCCGACGCGCTGCCCGACGAACTCGTGGGGCTCGTGCGTTCCCGGGTCAGGGGGGCGGACCTGGTCCCGCTGGTCCGCCTTCTCTCCAGTCGCGATGTCAGTGAACTGCTCGACGCGGACGGCGCGCTCCTCGCCGAGGTCAGCGTGGACGCCGTGGTCGCCGAGCGGCTCACCGAGGACGGCAGGACCGCCCAGTGGTCCGAGATCGAGGTGGAACTCGCCGACGACGGCGACCCGGCCTTCCTCGACAAGGTCGACAAGAAGCTGCGCAAGGCAGGCGTACGGCCGTCGGATTCGCCGTCGAAAATGGCCAGGGCACTGCAGGAGACGGCACCCAGGAAGAGCAGGAAGAGCAGGAAGAAGGACAGGAAGCGGGACGAGGCGGAGGTGCCCGGTGAGCCCGTCACCCCCGGTGATCATGTACTCGCCTACGTCCGCGTCCAGCGCGACGCGATCATCGAGCTCGATCCCGCCGTCCGCAGGGACGTCTTCGACTCCGTCCACAGCATGCGGGTCGCCACGCGCCGACTGCGCAGCACCTTCAAGTCGTTCGGGAAGGTGCTGGACCGGACCGTCACGGACCCGATCAGTGAGGAGCTGAAGTGGCTGGCGGGGGAGCTGGGCGTCGACCGTGACCAGGAGGTCCTGACGGAACGGCTCACCGCGGCGCTCGACGGCCTTCCCGAGAGCCTGGTGACGGGCCCGGTCCGGGCGCGGCTGCGCACCTGGGCGGAGCGGGACGGCGGTACCGGCCCCCGGAGCGAGCTGATCGAGGCGCTGGACGGGCAGCGGTATCTGGATCTGCTCAAGTCCATCGACGCCGTGGTCAAGGACCCGCCACTGCTCAAGGCCGCCGAGGGCGACCCCGAGAAGGTGATCACCAAGGTGGTCAAGAAGGACTTCGACAAGGTGGCCGCCCTGGTCGAGGAGGCTCTGGCGCAGCCGCCCGGCGCCGACCGCGACCTTGCCATGCACGAGGCCCGCAAGAAGACCAAGCGCACCCGGTACGCGGCCGAGGCGGCGCGTCCTCTGCTGGGCAAGCCTGCCAAGGCGCTCGTCAAGGACATGAAGTCCCTGCAGACCCTCCTCGGTGACCACCAGGACAGCGTGATGGCCCGAGAGGCCCTGCGTGACCTCGCCCACCAGGCCCATGCGGCGCCGGGGGAGAGCGCCTTCACGTACGGGCTGCTGTACGGCAGGGAGGAACGGCGGGCGGAGCTGGCGGAGGCGGCACTGCCGGAGACATGGGCGAAGATCAGCGGCGACACGCACTTCTGAGGGCCGGGCGGTCGGCGCCGAAGGTCGGGCGTCCGGCAACGACGGCCGGACAGCCGGGGGCGGTGACGGTGGGGCGCGCGGCGATCTGCCGGCGACCGGGCGTGCGAGGGGTGTCTCCGGGGGCGTTACGCTAGATGGTCACCCCTGTCAGCTCACGAAGGTAACCCCCGCGATGTCTGTCGAGTCGGTCTTCCCACAGCTCGAGGCCCTGCTGCCGCACGTGCAGAAGCCGATCCAGTACGTGGGCGGTGAGCTCAACTCCACCGTCAAGCCCTGGGAGTCCAGCGACGTCCGCTGGGCGCTCATGTACCCGGACGCGTACGAGGTCGGTCTGCCCAACCAGGGCGTCATGATTCTCTACGAGGTGCTCAACGAGCGCGAGGGCGTGCTGGCCGAGCGCACGTACAGCGTGTGGCCGGACCTGGAGGCGCTGATGCGGGAGCACGGCGTCCCGCAGTTCACCGTCGACAGCCACCGCCCGGTGAAGGCCTTCGACGTGTTCGGTCTGTCCTTCTCCACGGAGCTGGGCTACACCAACATGCTGACCGCGCTGGACCTGGCCGGGATCCCCCTGGAGTCCAAGGACCGCACGGTCGACGACCCGATCGTGCTGGCCGGCGGCCACGCGGCCTTCAACCCCGAGCCGATCGCCGACTTCATCGACGCGGCGATCATCGGCGACGGCGAGCAGGCCGTGCTCGACATGACCGACATCGTCCGCGCCTGGAAGGCGGAGGGCCGGCCCGGCGGCCGCGAGGAGGTCCTGTTCCGCCTCGCGAAGACCGGCTCGGTCTACGTCCCGGCGTTCTACGACGTCGAGTACCTCGCGGACGGCCGCATCGGCCGCGTCGTACCGAACAGGTCGGGTGTCCCGTGGCGGGTGTCCAAGCACACGGTCATGGACCTGGACGAGTGGCCGTACCCCAAGCAGCCCCTGGTGCCGCTCGCCGAGACGGTACACGAGCGGATGTCGGTGGAGATCTTCCGCGGCTGCACCCGCGGCTGCCGCTTCTGCCAGGCGGGCATGATCACCCGCCCGGTCCGTGAGCGTTCCATCACCGGCATCGGTGACATGGTCGAGAAGGGCCTGAAGGCGACCGGCTTCGAGGAGGTGGGCCTGCTCTCCCTCTCCTCCGCCGACCACAGCGAGATCGGTGACATCGCCAAGGGTCTCGCGGACCGGTACGAGGAGGACAAGATCGGTCTGTCCCTCCCCTCCACCCGCGTCGACGCCTTCAACGTCGACCTGGCGAACGAGCTGACGAGGAACGGCCGGCGCTCGGGTCTGACCTTCGCGCCCGAGGGCGGCTCCGAGCGCATGCGCAAGGTCATCAACAAGATGGTCTCCGAGGACGACCTGATCCGCACCGTCTCCACCGCGTACGGCAACGGCTGGCGCCAGGTGAAGCTGTACTTCATGTGCGGCCTGCCGACGGAGACCGACGAGGACGTCCTCCAGATCGCCGACATGGCGATGAAGGTGATCGCCGAGGGCCGCAAGGTCTCCGGCCAGAACGACATCCGCTGCACCGTGTCGATCGGCGGGTTCGTCCCCAAGCCGCACACGCCGTTCCAGTGGGCGCCGCAGCTCTCCGCCGAGGAGACGGACGCGCGGCTCGGAAAGCTCCGCGACAAGATCCGCGGCGACAAGAAGTACGGCCGTTCCATCGGCTTCCGCTACCACGACGGCAAGCCGGGCATCGTCGAGGGCCTGCTGTCACGCGGTGACCGTCGCATCGGTGCCGTCATCCGCGCGGTCTACGAGGACGGCGGCCGCTTCGACGGCTGGCGCGAGCACTTCTCCTACGACCGCTGGATGGCCTGCGCGGGCAAGACCCTCCCCGCCTTCGGTGTCGACGTCGACTGGTACACCACCCGCGAGCGCACCTACGAGGAGGTCCTCCCCTGGGACCACCTGGACTCCGGCCTCGACAAGGACTGGCTCTGGGAGGACTGGCAGGACTCCCTCGACGAGACCGAGGTCGAGGACTGCCGCTGGACCCCGTGCTTCGACTGTGGTGTGTGTCCCCAGTTCGACACATGGCCACAACTGAGCGAGAGCGGCAAGAAGCTGCTGCCGCTGTCGGTCAAGAAGGACGCTGCGACCAGCGGCCACGGGCACGGGCACTGAGGTGAGTGAGGCGCTGCGGCGGATCGCGGATGCGCTGGCGGACGTGACGGAGGAGGAGGCTGCTGTCGTACTTCGCGGGCTGGGCGCTCGCGGTGGGCGGCAGCAAGCCTCACGGGATGTCCCCAGGACGCCGTTGCCGCCTCTTGGAGGCTCTGCGCGGGTCCGATCCGAGGTGGAGTGGGTCTGAGGCGGTGCCGGTGACTGAGGGCTTCGGAGGCGCCCGTGGCGGGCGGGCCTGACTTCGACGGTGATGGTGCGGCTGCAGAGCATCGGCCCGCGCGGGATGCCGCTGCGGACCGACGGTCGGTGCGCCGCGCCATGAGTGTGGATGTGCGGGGCGCTCACATCGGCTTGGCGGCGACCGCCATTGCGGTGGTGGTCGTCGCCACTCTCGGAAGCCTCGGATGGGCATGGGCAGTCGCGGGCTGCTTCGGCGCCTGGTACTCCGCGGCGTTGTTGGTCGTTCATCTGCGCGATTGGCGCGGTTGGAATGCCGTGCGACGCGCGTACGTGGCGACGTTTGGCTGGGGGGACTACATCACGCCCTGAGGCCAGAGTGCGCGTCGTGGTCTGGTGCACTCGCCGTTGCCGCCTCCTGGAGCCTGCCCGCAACTCTACTCCGAGGGTGTCAGCGGCCAGTTCAGATTCCCCAGTGGCGGCCAGTTACTGGGGAGACGACTGGCCACCGATGTCACTGGGTGTGATGGCCGTCGGTGGCGTGTCCACCTCGGCATATCGATCCATTGGCGTCAGTAGACGATTGACACGATCTGGCAGGCCGCTTCGGCCAGTTCGCGGTCGCCATCGATACGGGCGCGGGCCAGAGCAGTGTCCGGCTGGATGCCGCGGGTGCACAGGCGCCATGCCGTCTCCGAGTCCAGTCCTATGAGCGCAGCGGGGCGTTCGGGGGCCGGCTCGGCGAGCGACCAGACGTCCCCGGTGGCTGTCGCCGTCCAGGTGCCACCGGCCGGGCCGTTGATCCGCACCTGGACCTGAGTGCCGACCGGCACGGTGACCCCACGCAGGGTGTGGGGCAGGGCTCGCATGAAGGTGTCCAGGACCACGGACAGCAGGCGCGGATCGGAATCGGTGCCCCGGCCGATGGCGTGGCGAATCTGCTGACGATGGGTCCAGAACTCGGTGAAGTCGCGGGCGCTGTCCAGCCACATCGGCGCCGGGTCGACGCCGGCCCACGACACTCCCAGGGACGGGGCGTCGGGGTCGGTGGCCTCGAAGAACCGGACGACCTGACCGCCGAGCAGGTCGAGGGTGTCGGTGAGAGCGGCCGGGCTCACCCGGCGCTGGGCGTCGACCCATTCCTGGTTGATGCGGTGGATGAACGCCTGCAGAGTTTCGCCCGGTGCGAAGGTGGGGCCTTCCTGGTGACCGTCGCGGTCCCGGGCAAGCCTGCCGTAGAAGTCGCCCAGGACGTGGGCGGCGAGATCTCTCACGGTCCAGCCCGGCAGCGCCTTCTTGCCCCAGTCGTCGGGCGCCAGGCCGTGAAGCGTGGTCATCAGCGCGGCCTGCTCCGGGGCAAACAGGGGGCGGGCATCGATCGGAGCACCTAGCCAGGGATGGCTCGGCACGGCATTGAGCTGGGCATCCATGGCTCAAACCTGCCAATCGGGCGACCGCTTCGCTAGCGAATATCCCGCACGGGCCACGCCTTTCGACCACCTTGCGAAACCGCACTAACTGGCCGTACGTGGGGAAATTCTGGTGGCCGCTGTCACGAGGGGGAGCGGATCTGACGGCTATGGCGTTCAGGGCCTGGGTTGTCGGCTGACCAGTTGTCCGCCGGACGGCAGGGGCGGAGTGTCGGTGCCTAGTGGTAACTGTTGGCGCATGGATGACGCGATCTCGGGCGTGATGGGCCTGCTGCGTGAAGCCTTTCCGGCGGAGTGTCGCCGTCGTCCTCTTGGCTGGGAAGCGCTCGGGACTTGGGAGAGCAGGCACGGCGTGGTGTTGCCGGAGCCGTATCGCACCTTCGTGGCCGAGGTCGCGAACGGGATGAACGAAGGTCCGCCTGATGGGGGTGGTTTGTTGCCCCTGGGACAGAAGCCGATCAGCTGGGTGTCCTGGGAGGCGGACTGCTGGATGAGCCCGGAGCCGTTCGACGGTACTGCCGAACGCGTGCCCGGCCGGCCCTTCCCCCTGGAGGAGGAATGGCAGTGGGAGTACGACTACTACGATCACGTGCTCCACTCGTCCCTGCTGCACCGGACGTACCAGGACGGTTCAGTGCTGCTGGGGGCCGACGGAGTAGGTGAGTACTGGACGTTGGTGGTGGCCGGGCCGCAGCGTGGGCGCGTGTGGTGGCTCCGTGACGGCTGCGCCACGCCTTACACCGGTTCTCTCTCTGGGCAGCCGGAACAAGGCTTCGCGGGCTGGGTGAAGGACTGGCACGCTGGAAGCGGTTGGTGGTGTCCCGAGTAGAACGACCATCTGTTGTCCTGCTCTTGAAGGCTTCAGCCTTCCTCTGCGGCTGCGCTCGTGGTCGTATCCCGGGGTGTGTCCCCAGATGGACACCCAGATCCAGATCGGGCCTACGGGCAAGAAGCTGCTGCCGCTGTCGGTCAAGCAGCCGGTGGGGAGTGGGCAGCACAGCCACTGACCGTCCACGGCCATGAGCGTGGAACGGTCGTGGCATGAAGGACTTGGGTCGTGAGGGGTGTCCGGAGGGCCGGTCGGCCGTTCTCCGGGCACCCCTATTCTTCAGGTGCTACCGGTCGGTGACACGGGGTGTGACGGTTGAGCCGCCGTTGATGATGCTGTCCGAGGGCTGGAGCTCGACCCTGAGCCAGGGGCGCGGGTTGCCCTGGGCGTCGTCGCAGTTCAGGGTGGCGTGGGGCTGCGTGTCGACCGGCACGCAGGTGGTCTCCCAGATCTCGCCCACGGTCGTGACGACGTTGAACTTGACGAGGCCCTTGTCGGCGTTCGAGTGGTCGCCCTTGTTCTGGCCCTTGTCCTCGCCGTGGTCCTTGCCGGTGCCGGCACCGTGGTCCTTGCCCGTGTCCGCGCCGTGCTGCTGGACGGTGCCCTGAGTGTGGCCCTGGCTCGTGCTCTGGGCGTGGCTCGTGCTCGTGCTCGTGCTCTGGCCTTGACTGTGGCCCTGGCCCTGGCTCGTGCTCTGGCCTTGACCGTGGCTCTGGCTCTGGCTCTGGCTCTGGCCCTGGGTGTGGCCCTGGCTCGTGTTCTGGGCCTGGCCCTGGGTGTGGCCCTGGCTCGTGTTCTGGGCCTGGCCCTGGGTGTGGCCCTGGCTCGTGTTCTGGGCCTGGCCCTGGCTGTGGCCCTGGCTCGTGTTCTGGGCGTGACCCTGGCTCTGGCCCGTGCTCTGGCCGTGCTCCTTGCCGGTGCCCTGGCCGTGCTCCTTGCCGGTTTCCTTCTGCCCGTGCCCATGGCTGTTGCCGTAGGAGTGGGTGTTGACGGAGACGCCGCAGGCGAAGCCGACATCGCGGCCCTGTGAATCAAGGCCGCCTGCGGGGAAGTTGGGGTGGGTGCTGAGGTCGGTCCACAGGAACGGGTGGGCGGCTGCGCCCCGGAGGTCGCGGATGCCCGCGAAGACCCGTCCCTCGGTCAGTGCGGCCCGGAACTCGAACTTCTTCGAGTCCTGTACCGCGTCGATGTCGGAGCAGGGGCCGGCGGGTCCCGTGGCGCCGGTCGTCCCGGTCGATCCCGTCGCTCCGGTGGCTCCCGTGCCTCCGGTGACGCCGTCAGCTCCGGTGGGCCCGGTGGGTCCGGCGATGCCGTCCAATCCGGTGGGCCCGGTGGGTCCGGCGATGCCGTCCGCCCCGGTTGGTCCGGTGGGGCCGGTCGGACCCGCGATGCCGTCCGCTCCCGTGGGGCCGGCCGGACCTGTGGCGCCGTCCTCACCGGTGTCGCCCTGGAGGCCGGTGGCCCCCGTGGGGCCGGTGGCACCCGTCGCGCCCGTCGCGCCCGTCGCGCCCGTGGCACCCGTCGCGCCCGTGGCGCCGGTCTCTCCCGGGGGGCCGGTCGGACCGCTGGGACCTTCCTCGCAGTGGTCGTCGTTGCCACCGAGTGCCGCGGTGCGGTCCTGGTCTTCCTGGTCGTACCAGTCGGACGCCGATCCGTCGTGCTCACCCTGCTCGTCGGGGGGAGGGCACTCCTCGTCGCCGGCCCTCGTGGTCGTGGAGTGCTCGGACACGCTTCGCGTGGCCGCGACGGCGGGGGCGGCCAGTCCGGCTGCCACTACCAGCGCGAGCGAGGCAAAAGTGCTGACCTTGGTGATCCTGTCTCGGGCCAGCGGGCCTATCAGCGAGATCGTCCTGCGCTCAGGACTCATCTATGTGCTCCTTGTTTCAACTGGTTTGGGGCTTCTCCCCGCACTCGATCGTGAGCCTCGCCCCTGTCCACCGGGCCGACCAGCGCGCTGGCCCGTACGGGGGGCGTAGATCATCAAGTCGGCCTAAGCGGGTGTCACGGGTGGGCTAATTCAAGGTCATTGGCAACTATTTGTGAGATAGAAGGAGGTATGTCACGCGGCCCTTCCGGCGGCGTTCCAACTTCTCCGGGACCGGTGAGGCCGTGAAGTCGCAGACCATCTGTCTCTGCATGATCGTCAAGAACGAGGCGCGGGTGATCGAGCGCTGCCTCGCCTCGGTCCGCCCCCTGATCGACACCTGGGTCATCTCCGACACCGGCTCCACGGACGGTACGCAGGACCTGATCCGCAAGGCGCTGGACGGCATCCCGGGAGAGCTGCACCAGGACACCTGGGTCGACTTCGGGCACAACCGGACGCGGAACATCCAACATGCCAGGGGCAAGGCCGACTTCCTGCTCACCATCGACGCCGACCACGTCATGCGTCAGGACGCGCCGCTGCCCCGGCTGACGGCCACCTCGTACATGCTGCGTTACGACTACCCGGGCACCCAGCACCGTTTCAAGCATCTGATGCGGGGGGACCGGCTCTGGCGCTACGAGGGTGTGACCCACGAGTACCCGTGCACCGACGCCCCCGATGTCCAGGAGAACCTGGACGCGATCGTCATCGAGGACCACGCCGACGGCGGCTGCCGCGACGACAAGTTCGAGCGCGACGCCCGTCTGCTCAGGCGCGAACTCGAACGCGACCCGGCCAACCCCCGCACCGTCTTCTACCTGGCCAACACCGAACGCGACCTCGGCCACGCGCGGGAGGCGATCGCGCTGTACGAGCGGCGCGCGGCGATGGGCGGCTGGGGCGAGGAGGTCTATTGCTCGTTGCTCGAAGCCGGGATGCTCAGAGCGGAGAAGGAGGAGGACTGGCCGGGAGCCATGGACACGTTCTCCCGGGCCTGGGAGGCCCGTCCCGCAAGGCTCGAAGCCTGCTACGAGTTGGCCTCCCGCCTCCGTCTCCGGCGCCGCCACCACACGGCACACGCCCTTCTCGTCGATGTCGTCGACAGGCCCGCACCGGACGACCTGCTCTTCACCAAGCCCTGGGTCTACCGGTGGGGGCTGCTGTTCGAGTTCTCCATCGCCGCCCACTGGGTGGGTGACCACGACGCGGCCCTGCGGGCGTGCGACCGTCTGCTGGCCATGCGGGACCTGCCCGAGCGCATCCGCCGTCAGGTCGAGATCAACAGGGAGTTCTCCGCACCGCACGCCTCCGCACCGGATCTGTCCGCTGTGGTGCGCCGCCCCAAGGCCTCCCGGGCAGGTAAGTCTGCCAAGTCCGCGAGGGCCTCCGGGCGCAAGCGGTAGGGCCTCGGCCGAGTTGCCGGGGCGGGCGCGGCCGCCGGGGCGCACGGGCGGGAAATTTGCAGACGTGTGGCTGGATCCGTACGGGGCGCTGAGGCGTCTACGTCGTCATGGACCTGGAGAAGAGGCCTGCCCGACAGGTCGTCGAGCCGCCCGCCCCGCCGGCCGCCGAGCGGCCGGCGGGGCGGATGCCTGTGCGGCAGCAGACGCCCGAGGGGTGCCTCGTCGTCGCGATCCGGATTCCCGTGCGGATCGTCGTGCTCGTGCTGGTCGTGCCGGTGCGGATGGTGTGGGACGTGCTCGTGGTGGTCGGGCGGTTCCTGACGGACACCGTGTTGCGCCCACTGGGGCGGGCGTCGCTGTGGGTCGCCAGGGCCGCCCTCGTGTGGCCGTGGGTGGTGCTGTGGCGGTACGTCGTCGTGCCGGTCGCCAAGGGGCTCGGCCGCCTCGGGTACTGGCTGCTGGTCGTGCCGGCGGTGTGGCTGTACCGGTACGTGCTGACGCCTGTGGGGCATGCGGTCGCCTGGGTGGCCGCCGGGATCGGGAGCGGGGCCCTCTGGGTGGCCGCCGGAGTCCGCGCCGGGCTCGGGTGGCTGTACCGGTGGACGTTGGCGCCGCTCGGACGGGGCGTCGCCTGGCTGGCCAGGGGCATCGGGGTCGGGGTCGCCGCCGTCGCGGTCGCGCTGTTCACGGTCTCGGCCCGGCTGGTGCGGTACCTCCTCGTCGTGCCGGCCGTGTGGCTGTACCGGTATGTGCTGACGCCCGTGGGGCACGCGATCGCGTGGTTGGCCCGAGGCGTCGTGCGGCTCGTAGGGATGATCTTCACCGGGCTCTGGCTCGGGATCTACTGGACGGCGCGTGTGCTGCTTGTGCTGCCCGCTCTCGCCGTGTGGCGGTGGGTGCTCATACCGGTCGGGCGGATGCTCGCCGTCGTGGGACGGGAGGTCTGGGACGCCCTCGGACACGCATGGCGCGTCGCGGGGCGGATCTCGCTCGCCGTCGGCCGGTTCCTGGCCGGCCTCTTCCGGTGGATCTTCGTCGAGCCGACACGGTGGGTGTACCGGACGGTCCTCACGCCCGCCGGCCACTTCGTGCGGGATGCCGTGTGGAAGCCGGTCGCGGCGGTCGGGCGCATGGTGGGCCGTACCACCCGGCAGGCCCTGGCCACCGCCCGCGAGTCCGTCCGCCAGGCCCGTGCCGGTGTGCGGTCGGCGCTCTTCGGGCGGCCGGCGGAGACGAAGCCTGTCCACAGGCGGGAACCGGGGGCCGCCGCGACACGTACTCTTGATAGCAGTACGACCGCACTCACGAAGGACTGAACGACACTGGGCAAGCGACAGCCCGAAGGCCCGCCGCCCGCACCCGCGGTGCAGCGCATCCGACTGCGCTACACCAAGCGCGGCCGCCTCCGGTTCACCAGCCACCGTGACTTCCAGCGCGCCTTCGAGCGTGCGCTGCGCCGTGCCGAGGTGCCGATGGCGTACTCGGCGGGGTTCACGCCGCATCCGAAGGTGTCGTACGCCAATGCCGCACCCACCGGCACGGGCAGTGAGGCGGAGTACCTGGAGATCGCGCTCACCGACGCGCGCGACCCGGACAAACTCAGGATCCTGCTCGACGAGTCGCTGCCCACCGGGCTCGACATCGTCGACGCGGTCGAGGCCCGGACCTCCGGGCTCGCCGACCGGCTCACGGCCTCCGTGTGGGAGCTGCGCCTGGACGGCGTGGACCCGGCGGACGCCGGGCGCGCGGTCGAGGCCTTCAAGGCGGCGGACCTCGTCGAGGTCCAGCGCAGGACCAAGAACGGCGTACGGACCTTCGACGCCAGGGCCGCCGTCGTGGATCTCGACAGTCGTGACGGACGGGACGGAAGCGACGGACCTGACGGTTCTGAGACGTCCGGTCCACAGCCCGCCGCGAGCGTCGGCTCCACCGGAGCGGCTGGCGCCGCGCCCCTTGCTGGGCCGACGGACCAGCCCTGTGCGATACTGCGGCTGGTTGTTCGGCACGTGACGCCTGCCGTACGACCCGACGACGTCCTGTCCGGTCTCCGCGCCGTGGCCGACCTGGCGCCGCCGGTCCCCGCAGCGGTGACCAGGCTGGCGCAGGGGCTTTTCGATGCAGAGAACGGCACGGTGACCGACCCGCTCGCGCCCGACCGCGAGGCAGCGCCGGCCCTCTCAACGGCCGAACCCGCTGCCGCCGCGAAGGCGTCGGCGCCGGTAGGCCCCGCGTAGGGACGAACGTCGTAGCGCCGCCCTCTGATCCGGGAGCCACCTGGGTCGGGCAGCGCACCGACCACAAGACTTTCGCCAGGCCGTACGCAACATGCGTACGGAACCGGTGAGACAGGACACAGAGAGCTCCCGTGCGGCGCCCGCGCCCCGGACGGCGGCAGTCGCGCACGACGCGAGCCGCGGACGTCACCGGCCACGCCGGACCGAGTGCGGCGCCCGGGAGCCTGACGGGAGAAACGCCCGCATGCCCGAATCGATCGAATCCGCAGAGCCCGCGCAGGGCTCCGAGAACAACACGCCGAGCGACACCCTGCCGCCGCGCCGTCGTCGCCGTGCCGCTTCCCGCCCCGCGGGACCGCCGTCCGCCGCCTCCGAAGCGGACGCGGAGACCACCGCGCCGGCCATACCGGCCGCCGAGTCCGAGGATCTCGCCTCCGCTGGTGAGGCGGCCGAGGTGGCTGAGGCGACCGTCGTGGACGAGGCCGCTGTGACCGCCGAGGCCGTAGTTGATGCCGAGGCTGACGAGGAAGCCGCCGAGGCCGGGACCACCGCCGTGGCCGAGACGCCCGCCGTCGTCGAGGAGGCCGCGCCCGCCGGTCGTACGCGCCGTCGTGCGACCCGCCGCGCATCGGCGCCCGCCGGTGCGCCCAAGGACACCGAGGCCGTCGAGGTCGTCGAGACCGTGGTACCGGCCACCGCCACGGCCGTGGCCGAGAGCGCCGGGACCGCCGCCGTCGCCGAGATGCCCACCGCCGTCGAGGAGGCCGCGCCCGCCGGTCGTACGCGCCGTCGTGCGACCCGCCGCGCATCGGCCCCCACCGGCGCGCCCAAGGCCGCCGAGGAGAGTGCCGCCACGCCCGAGGCCGTTGCCCCGGTCGAGGCTCCCGCCGTTGAGGTGCCCGCTGCCGTCGAGGAGGCGGCGCCCGCCGGTCGTACGCGCCGTCGTGCCACGCGGCGGGTGTCCGCGCCCGCCGGTGAGCCGGTGGCCGCAGAGGTCGTTCAGGCTCCGGCGGAGGCCGCGGAAGCCGCCCCCGTCGCCGTTGCGGAGCCCGAGGAGGAGGCGGCCGAGGAGGCCGCGCCGCGTCGTACGCGTCGCCGGGCCACGCGGCGGGTGACCGCACCCGCCGGGGTGCCCGAGGGTGAGGCCGCCGATGCGGCCGAGTCCGTCGCCGCCCGGACCGCCGCGCCGCAGACCGTGCAGGCGGCTGTCGCCGAGGCGCACGCCGCCGAGCCGGCTTCGGCCCAGGTCGTCCAGGTGTCCGCCGCCCCGGCTGACGAGACGGAGGAGGCCGGGCCTCGTCGGGCCCGTCGCCGGGCCGCGCGCAAGGCCGCCGTCGGGTTCTCGGCGCCTGCCGCGCCGGTCGCGGAGGAGGCGCCGTCGCGCCCGTCGCGGCCCGCCGTGGCCGTGTTCCAGGCGCCGGTGTTCACCGAGCCGATGTTCCAGACGCCGGAGCGGGCCGCCGCGCAGGCCGCCGCCGAGGCGGAGCCCGAGGCCGTGGAGGTCGAGGAGCCCGCCGAGAGCACCGACCTCGGCGGGTTCGCCGAGGAGGAGAACACGGGCGGGTCGCGTCGTCGGCGTCGCCGTCGGGGCGAGCCTGCCGAGGCGCAGCAGCCCGTGGCCGCCGCCGTGGTGGCCGACGAGCCGGAGGAGCCCGAGGAGCCCGAGGAGGGCAACGAGGACGCCGAGGGTGACGAGTACGGCGAGGAGGAGTCCACCGGGTCGCGCCGTCGCCGTCGCCGTGGTGGCCGCCGTCGTCGCCGGGGCGAGTCGGCCGACGCCGACGACGCCGAGGGTGACGAAATCGCCGCCGAGCAGGCCACGCAGGACGCCGAGGACACCGCCGAGCAGGTGGACGAGGACGAGGACGAGGCCGACGAGCGCGAGGAGGCCGGTTCCGGCTCCAGCAGCAGCCGTCGACGCCGGCGCCGTCGTCGTCGCGCCGGTGACTCCGGCACCGAGGCCGAGACCGAGGCCGGCACCGACGACCCCGAGCGCACGGTCGTCAAGGTCCGCGAGCCGCGCGAGCGGCGCGCCAAGGAGACCGAGTTCTCCGACGAGGTGCAGTCCATCAAGGGCTCGACCCGTCTGGAGGCCAAGAAGCAGCGCCGCCGTGAAGGCCGTGAGCAGGGCCGCCGGCGCGTCCCGATCATCACCGAGGCCGAGTTCCTCGCCCGCCGCGAGGCCGTCGAGCGCGTCATGGTCGTCCGTCAGAGCGGCGAGCGCACCCAGATCGGCGTCCTGGAAGACAACGTGCTCGTCGAGCACTACGTCAACAAGGAGCAGGCGACCTCGTACGTCGGCAACGTCTACCTCGGCAAGGTGCAGAACGTGCTGCCGTCGATGGAGGCCGCCTTCATCGACATCGGCAAGGGCCGCAACGCCGTCCTGTACGCCGGTGAGGTCAACTTCGAGGCGCTGGGCATGGCCAACGGGCCGCGGCGCATCGAGTCCGCCCTGAAGTCCGGCCAGTCGGTCCTCGTCCAGGTGACGAAGGACCCGATCGGACACAAGGGCGCCCGCCTGACCAGCCAGGTCTCCCTGCCCGGCCGCTACCTGGTCTACGTCCCCGAGGGGTCGATGACCGGTATCAGCCGCAAGCTGCCCGACACCGAGCGGGCCCGGCTGAAGACCATCCTCAAGAAGATCGTCCCCGAGGACGCGGGCGTCATCGTGCGCACCGCCGCCGAGGGCGCGAGCGAGGACGAGCTGCGCCGTGACGTCGAGCGGCTGCACGCGCAGTGGGGGGACATCCAGAAGAAGGCCAAGAACGGCGGCAGCTCGAACGCGCCGACGCTGCTGTACGGCGAGCCGGACATGACCGTCCGTGTCGTCCGCGACATCTTCAACGAGGACTTCTCCAAGGTCATCGTCAGCGGCGAGGACGCGTGGGAGACCATCCACGGATACGTCGCACACGTCGCGCCCGACCTGGCCGACCGCCTGCAGAAGTGGACCTCCGAGGTCGACGTCTTCGCGACGTACCGCATCGACGAGCAGCTGATGAAGGCGCTGGACCGCAAGGTGTGGCTGCCCAGCGGTGGTTCGCTGGTGATCGACAAGACCGAGGCCATGATCGTGGTCGACGTCAACACCGGCAAGTTCACCGGCCAGGGCGGCAACCTGGAGGAGACGGTCACCAGGAACAACCTGGAGGCGGCCGAGGAGATCGTGCGTCAGCTGCGGCTGCGCGACCTCGGCGGCATCGTCGTCATCGACTTCATCGACATGGTCCTGGAGTCCAACCGGGACCTGGTGCTGCGGCGCCTGCTGGAGTGCCTGGGACGCGACCGTACGAAGCACCAGGTCGCCGAGGTCACCTCGCTGGGTCTGGTCCAGATGACCCGCAAGCGCGTCGGGCAGGGCCTCCTGGAGTCCTTCTCCGAGACCTGTGTCCACTGCAACGGGCGCGGCGTGATCGTGCACATGGACCAGCCCACGGCCGTCGGCGGTGGCGGCAAGCGCCGCAAGCGCGGGCGTGGCGGTGCCGAGCACGACCACGACCACATGCCCGCCTCCGAGGCCGTCGAGCCGGTGGAGTCGGCCGAGCTGGTCGAGGCCGAGGTGGCCGCAGAGGTCGCCGAGCCCGTGGCTCTCCCCGCCCCCGAGTACGAGCCCGACGAGGAGCTGTACAGCAGCGTCGCCGAGGCGGAGGCGGCGGTCGGACGTGGCCGTTCGCGGCGCCGCGCGACCCGGCGGGCGTCCGCGCCCTCGGGTGCGCCGAAGCCCCGCGAGGCCGTGGCCACCACCGTCTCCGAGGACCGTGCCCCGAAGTCGCGGGAGGCCGCCGAGGCGGAGCCCGTGGCCGTGGAGGACCCGGTCGTCGAGGCCGAGGCCGCCGCGAGCACCGAGGAGGCCGCGCCCAAGGGCCGTACGCGTCGCCGGGCGACCCGGAAGGTGTCCGCTCCGGCGGGCGCGCCGACCGGGGCGGCGGCGGAGGACGCCGTGGTGACGGTGGCCGAGCCGGTCGCCGAGCCCGTGGTCGAGAAGGCCGCCGAGCCGGTGGCCGAGCCGGTCGCGCAGCCCGAGGCGGCGGTCGCCGCCGAGAGCGCGGCTCCGGCCCGCCCGCGTCGGCGTGCCGTGCGCAAGGCGACGGCACCCACCGCGTCCGCGGAGGCGGCCGTGGTCGTGGTTCCGTCCGCTTCCGCCGACGCCGCGGTCGAGGCTCCGGTCGAGGAGGCCGCTCCGGCCGCCGAGGAGACCGAGGCCGAGGCGCCCGTCAAGAAGGCGGCGGCGCGCAAGACGGCCAAGAAGGCCACGGCGAAGAAGGCCGCCACGAAGAAGACGGCGGCGGTGGCCAAGAAGACGGTCGCGAAGAAGACCACGGCCAAGAAGGCGGTGGCCAAGAAGACGGCCACGAAGAAGACCACGGTGGCCGCCGAGCAGTCGTCGGCCACGGTCACGGCCTCGACCGACGAGAGCTGAGCCCCTCGGGGCGGGCGCTCGCTCCGCTCCGACTGGTGCCCCTGCCGGGTGGTTTCGCCACCGGGTGGGGGCACCGGCGTGTGCGGGGGAGGGGCTCGGTTTGACCCCTTCGGGCGTAGCCCCGTAACCTTGACCGTCGGCGTGTCCGTAGGTAGAGACGCGTCACAGCCCCGTAAACCTCATTCCTTCCGCGCGCCGGGCGCCGTGGGAGAGGCTGCTCGCATGTCGGGCGGCTGGACTGCGGGGGTGCCGTTCCCGAGCGAGAGAGTGAGATCCGCGTGTACGCCATCGTGCGCAGCGGTGGTCGCCAGCACAAGGTTGCTGTCGGCGACATCGTTGAGGTTGACAAGATTTCCACTGCCAAGGTTGGCGACACGGTCGAGCTCTCGACCCTGCTCGTTGTCGACGGCGACGCTGTGACCAGCGACCCGTGGGTGCTGGCCGGCATCAAGGTCCAGGCCGAGATCGTGGACCACCACAAGGGTGTGAAGATCGACATCCTTCGCTACAAGAACAAGACCGGCTACCGCCGTCGTCAGGGCCACCGCCAGCAGTACACGGCGATCAAGGTCACTGAGATCCCCGCGGCTGCGAAGTAAGGGACTGAGGAGACATGGCACACAAGAAGGGCGCATCGTCCACCCGGAACGGTCGCGACTCCAACGCTCAGCGGCTCGGCGTGAAGCGCTTCGGCGGTCAGGTCGTCAACGCCGGTGAGATCCTGGTCCGCCAGCGCGGCACGCACTTCCACCCGGGCTCGGGTGTCGGCCGCGGCAAGGACGACACCCTGTTCGCGCTGAACGCCGGTGCGGTCGAGTTCGGCACCAGCCGTGGTCGCAAGGTCGTCAACATCGTTCCGGCCGCCTGAGTCTTCTGACTCGCCCGGTCTGACGACCAAGGCTTCCGTAGAGCGATTCGTCGAGGCGGACCTCGCTTCTCGTACGGGATTCCGTACGGGAAGTGGGTCCGCCTTTGACGTGTTACAGGTAAGACAGTTCCGAACACCACGCACAGCGCGTATCTGGAGGCACCCACCATGACCACCTTCGTGGACCGCGTCGAACTGAATGTCGCCGCGGGTAACGGAGGCCACGGCTGTGCCTCCGTCCACCGGGAGAAGTTCAAGCCGCTCGGCGGCCCCGACGGCGGCAACGGCGGCCGGGGCGGCGACGTCATCCTGACCGTCGACCAGTCGGTGACGACTCTCCTCGACTACCATCACTCCCCGCACCGCAAGGCCACCAACGGCAAGCCCGGCGAGGGCGGCAACCGGTCGGGCAAGGACGGGCAGGACCTGGTCCTTCCCGTGCCGGACGGCACCGTGGTGCTGGACAGGCAGGGCAACGTCCTCGCCGACCTCGTCGGCCACGGCACCTCCTTCGTCGCCGCACAGGGCGGCCGGGGCGGTCTCGGCAACGCGGCCCTCGCCTCCGCCCGCCGCAAGGCGCCCGGCTTCGCGCTGCTCGGCGTGCCCGGGGACACGGGCGACATCGTCCTGGAGCTCAAGACAGTCGCCGATGTGGCGCTGGTCGGCTACCCGAGCGCGGGCAAGTCCTCGCTGATCTCGGTGCTGAGCGCCGCCAAGCCGAAGATCGCGGACTACCCGTTCACGACGCTCGTCCCGAACCTGGGCGTGGTGACGGCCGGCGAAACGGTCTACACGATCGCCGACGTCCCCGGGCTCATCCCCGGCGCCAGCCAGGGCAAGGGCCTCGGCCTGGAGTTCCTGCGCCACGTCGAGCGCTGCAGCGTCCTGGTCCACGTCCTCGACACGGCGACGCTGGAATCGGAGCGCGACCCCGTCTCCGACCTCGACATCATCGAGGAGGAGCTGACGCAGTACGGCGGGCTCGACAAGCGGCCCCGGATCGTCGTCCTCAACAAGATCGACGTGCCCGACGGCAAGGATCTCGCCGAGATGGTGCGGCCAGACCTGGAGGCCCGTGGCTACCGGGTCTTCGAGGTGTCCGCCGTCGCCCACCTGGGGCTGAAGGAGCTGTCGTTCGCGCTCGCCGACATCGTCGGCGGGGCGCGTGCCGCCAAGCCGAAGGAGGAGGCGACGCGGATCGTCATCCGGCCCAAGGCCGTCGACGACGCGGGCTTCACGGTCGTGCAGGAGGAGGACGGGCTCTTCCGCGTCCGTGGCGAGAAGCCGGAGCGCTGGGTCCGCCAGACCGACTTCAGCAACGACGAGGCGGTGGGCTACCTCGCCGACCGCCTGAACCGCCTGGGCGTCGAGGAAGCACTGATGAAGGCGGGCGCCCGCTCCGGCGACGGCGTCGCCATCGGTCCCGAGGACAACGCGGTCGTCTTCGACTGGGAGCCGACCGTCATGGCCGGTGCGGAGATGCTCGGCCGCCGGGGTGAGGACCACCGCTTCGAGGAGCCCCGCCCGGCCGTCCAGCGCCGCCGCGACCGTCAGGCGGAGCGGGACGAGGTCCAGAAGGAGTACGACGACTTCGAGCCGTTCTAGGTCTGTCGGGTTCTCGGGCGCCGGGGTTCCTCGGCGCCCGGGGCCGGGCGGCGGTGGGCCTGCGCGCCCCGGCGCTCACGAGGCGCCGCCGGCGTCACCCGCGCCGCCTGCACCACCCGCGCCGCCCCGCGCTGCCTGCGCCGCCGGCGTCACCCGCGCTGCCTGCGCCGCCCTGCGTCACCCGCGCTGCCTGCGCTGCCTGCGCTGCCCCGCGCTGCCCCGCGCTGCCTGCGCCGCCCTGCGTCACCCGCGCTGCCTGCGCCGCCCCGGCGCTCACGAGGCGCCGCCTGCGCCGCCGCAGCGGCACGATTGCCCGCAGCAGGGGCAGGGAGCGGCATTCGACGCCCCGCACACGACGAAGGGCCCCGGAGATGTCTCGAGACATCTCCGGGGCCCTTCGGCTGTTTCTAGGCGAGCGCCTCGCTCGGTTCGCCCTCGGTGAGTTCGTCGCCCGCCTCCCGGGGGGACGGCAGATCGTCGACGAGACGGGACTCCATCCGCACGCGGCGGTCGTCGGCCTTGGCGCAGAGCGCCTTCACCGCGGAGTCGAAGCGGACCAGCGACGGCGGGTCGGAGGGACCGAGCAGCTGTTCCTTGAGGTCGGCGCGGGCCTTGGTGAAGAGGTCCTTCTCCGGGTTGCGGACCGAGTCGAGGAGGGCCGGGACGCCGTCCGCCTCGGGCGTCAGGACGACACCCGCGGAGACCGTCGGGAAGGCCGTGCGGAACGCCGCCTCAGGCAGCCCGGACGTGTTGGCGACCGAGTACGGCTTCTCGCTGGACAGCCAGTCGGAGACCACCGACGAGACATCGCTGATCAGCAGGTCCGACGCGTTGAAGCAGGCGAAGATCGCGGGCCGCGCCTCGGTGATGATCCTGTGCTCCCACTCCGGGAACGACGCCCAGTACGCCTTCTCCCAGGCGAGCGTCGCCTCGGAGATCGCCGCCGCACGGTCCCCGCTGGGCGTGCCCTGCAGCAGCATCCGCTCCATCTCGTCCGCGCTGGCACGGAACGACGTGGAGGTCAGCTTGTCCAACTCGGCCGTACGGCGGGCGAGTTCGGCCACCGCTTCCGGCCCGGGCCGCGCACCCGAACGCTTCGTGTTGGCCTCGCGGATCATCGCCTTGATGCGCTCGTTCGCGGCCCCCGCGCGCGGGTCGACCGAGCCGGTCATCGGGTGCGGCTTGTAGAGCAGCCGGACCTTGTCGTCGGCGAGGAGCCCCCGGACGATGTTCTCGCCGGCCAGGACCACGGACGTGTTGCCGGGGTTGCCGTCCCAGCCCTCCCAGGTGGGGGCGTAGAGGACGGTCGTGTACGTGCCGGTCGGCGGGCCCGCGTACGGGCGGATCGGCGCCAGCTGCGGGCGGCCGACCTCGACGATGTCCTTGTCCTCGACGCCGACGTCGGCGAGCGCGTACCGCTCGCGCGCCGCGGGACCGGCGACCCACACCTCGTCGTACGCCTTCGCGTACGGGTTGCAGGAGGACAGCTTGTCGCTCTCGCCGTGGTTGATGAAGGCGTGCTTGACGGTGGGGATGCGCAGCACCTGGGAGGTCTTCGCGGCGTTGGCCGGGTGCAGCATCATCTTCAGCGTCGAGGTCTCCAGGGAGAACATCGTGGAGACCTTCGGGAAGCAGATGACCGGCACGTCCGTCGCGTCGATCTTCTGGACCATGAAGCGCTCACGCAGCACGATCAGCGGCTTCTCCAGCTGGGAGAGCGTGGAGAGCCACATGTTCGCCTGGTACGCCGACGTCGTACCGCCGGAGAAGTACATCGCGGTGGTCGGCCGGTACTTGTCGAGCCACTTGTCGAGCCACTCCATGACCTGCTGCTCGTTCTTCGCGCGCTTCTTCGGCAGCAGCCAGGTCGCCAGGTACGCGGTGCCCGCGACGAGGAGGGTGAGACCGGCGCCGAGGCCGGCGCCGCCCCAGGTGGCGTCCTGCGTGGCCGCGGTGAGCAACAGGCCAGCCGTGATCGGCAGGGAGAAGGTCAGCAGCCGGTGGGCCTGGCGGCGGGCCAGGATGCGCGGTGGGGAGGCGGTCAGGCGCAGCTCGGAGGCGTCGATGTTGCGGGTCACGATCGGCAGGGTGCGGGTGCGGCGCACCAGGACCGAGACGGCCTGGCAGGTGAAGTGCACCGCGTAGAAGACGATGAGGCCCACCAGGAGCGGGGCCTGCTCGCGCAGCGGGTCGATGCCGTCGATGCGCAGCAGCCCCACGAGGATCAGCATGTCGCGCAGCAGCTGACGCACCAGCGCGTCGAAGCGGACCTTGCTCAGAGTGGCGAGCAGCCCGGGGTCCCGGTACTGCAGGAACGTGTCCAGTACGAGGCCCGCCGCGCCGGCGGCGACAAACACGGGAATGTTCGGCAGCAGCGCGGAGACGATCTGGGCCGTGAAGAGCGCGAACATCGTGAACAGCGCTGTCAGCTGCGCGATGCGGCGGGGTGCGAGGCCTGCGGAGGGCACGGGCTGGGCTCCTGCGGAGGGTGCGACGGACGGAGGGGGGGAGGGTGAGTCTGGGGGTGGCCTGAGGAAGGCCGATCCCTGACCGTATGACCTAGGGAGGCCGGTGAGCAATCTTGGGTGGGAACAATCACTGGTAGTCGGACATAACGCCTGCAACCTTGAGAGCTGTCTCGGCATCTCCTCATAAAGGGCTCGGAGACGGACCGCCCGAAAGGCTCGGAGACGGACCGCCCGAAAGGCTCGGAGACGGACCGCCCGAAAGGCTCGGAGACGGACCGCCGCCGTCCGCCCCTCGAAATGAGGACGCGGCCGGTCCGCGCGCTCCCGTAGATTGCGGAGTGCACACACCGGGCTGTTCGGAGCATTGGGGATAGCGTGTCAGCGGCAAGGCAGGGCGTGGCGGAAGCGCACCGGATCGTCGTCAAGGTGGGCTCCTCGTCGCTGACGACGGCGTCCGGCGGCCTCGACGCGGACCGGGTGGACGCCCTGGTGGACGTCCTCGCCAAGGCCCGCAGCGGGGGAGAGCGGGAGGTCGTGCTGGTCTCGTCCGGCGCCATCGCCGCCGGGCTCGCGCCGCTGGGTCTGCGCCGCCGCCCCAAGGACCTCGCCCGGCAGCAGGCCGCCGCCAGCGTCGGCCAGGGGCTGCTGGTGGCCCGCTACACGGCCTCCTGCGCCCGTCACGGCATCCGCGTCGGCCAGGTGCTCCTCACCTCCGACGACATGAGCCGCCGCGCCCACCACCGCAATGCCTCCCGCACCCTCGACAAGCTCCTCGCGATGGGCGCGCTGCCGGTCGTCAACGAGAACGACACCGTGGCCACGGACGAGATCCGCTTCGGCGACAACGACCGCCTGGCCGCCCTCGTCGCCCACCTCGTACGGGCGGATCTGCTGGTCCTGCTGTCGGACGTGGACGGTGTGTACGACGGGGACCCCAGCAGGCCCGGCACGTCGCGGATAGCTGAGGTACGGGGGCCCGCGGACCTCGCGCACGTGGAGATCGGCAGCGCCGGCAAGGCGGGCGTCGGCACCGGCGGCATGGTCACCAAGGTCGAGGCGGCCGCGATCGCCACCGGAGCGGGTATCCCCGTGGTGCTGACCAGCGCCGTCCACGCGGCCGACGCGCTCGGCGGCCGTGACACGGGGACGTACTTCCACCCGACCGGCAAGCGTTCCGCCGACCGGCTGCTGTGGCTCCAGCACGCCTCCACCCCGCAGGGCGCGCTCACCCTCGACGACGGGGCCGTGCGCGCGGTCGTCGAGCGCCGCACGTCACTGCTGCCGGCCGGGATCGCGGCCGTCGAGGGCGACTTCACCGCCGGCGACCCCGTGGAGCTGCGCGACGGCGAGGGCCGGGCGGTCGCGCGCGGGCTCGTGAACTTCGACGCCAAGGAGATCCCCCAGCTGATCGGCCGCTCGACCCGGGAACTGGCGCGCGAGCTGGGTCCCGCGTACGAACGAGAGGTCGTACACAGGGACGACCTCGTCCTCCTGCGCCCCTGACCAGCGGCCCCATGGAGGGGGCGGAGTACGGGCCCCGGCGGTGCACGTTCCGTAAAACCGCCACGCGAAGCCCCCGAGCCTGCTCAACTTTGACTCGGGGAGATTGCGCACGACCTATTGCGAAGCACGAAATCGTTGCGAAGGAGGCCGTCGTGAGACGAGTGCGCCCCGGGGCCGCGACGTCCCGTGGTGGTGGTACCTCCCGTGCGGCCGGCGAGGAGCGGACGCTCACCAGCGTCGCCGCCTCGGACACGTACGAGGGTGACAGCGCCGAGAAGCCGCAGGACCTGCCCCGGCTGTGGCACATCACACTGAGCGTCTCCGGCGCCGAGGCCCCCCTCAAGGAGGTGCGGCGCGGCCTCGAACAGCTCGCCCACGACCACCCCTTCCTGCTGACCAGCCGCTATGCCCACGACCACGCCGAGATCCGCTACTGGGAGGAGGCCCGCGACCTCCACGACGCGGCCGCCGTCGCCCTGCGCCTGTGGGGCGAGCACCGGCGGACGGCCGGGCTTCCGCCCTGGGAGATCGTCGGCCTGGAGGTCATCGACCGCCAGACCTACCATCATCGGATCGCCGAGGGATACGGGCCGGCCCCGGCCACACCCGTAGGGGTCCATCCCTTCTGACCGTCTGACCGTCTGACCGGGAGCCCGGCCGTGCCGTCGGGAGTCCCCCGACGGGTGTCCCGCGGCGGTGTCTCGCGCTTTGGAACACACGATGGACCCCTCCGCCGGGCGCACTACCCTTCCGGTATGACCTCGCTCTCGCCGTACGACTCCATGACGCCGGTCACCCGGGCCGCCTACCGTGCCAAGGCCGCCGCCGCCGACCTCGCGCCGCTTCCGCGCGCCGACAAGGACGACGCGCTGCTCGCCATCGCCGACGCGCTGGAGGTCCGTACGAGCGAGATCGTCGAGGCCAACGCCAAGGACATCGAGCGGGCCCGCGAGGCAGGCACCAGCGAGGCGATCGTCGACCGGCTGACGCTGACCCCGGAGCGGGTCCGCGCGATCGCCGCCGACGTCCGCGACGTGGCCGCGTTGCCCGACCCGGTCGGCGAGGTCGTCCGCGGCTCCACCCTCCCCAACGGCATCGACCTGCGCCAGGTCCGCGTCCCGCTCGGCGTCGTCGGCATCATCTACGAGGCCCGCCCGAACGTGACCGTGGACGCCGCCGCGCTCTGCCTGAAGTCCGGCAACGCGGTCCTGCTGCGCGGCTCGTCCTCCGCCCACGAGTCCAACGCCGCCCTCGTACGGGTCCTGCGGGACGCCGTCGGCGGCGCGGGCCTGCCCGCCGACTCCATCCAGCTCGTCCCCGGCGAGAGCCGCGAGTCCGTCCGCGAGCTGATGCGCGCCCGCGGCCTGGTCGACGTGCTCATCCCGCGCGGCGGCGCCTCCCTGATCCGCACGGTCGTCGAGGAGTCCACCGTCCCGGTGATCGAGACCGGCACGGGCAACTGCCACGTCTACGTCGACGCGGGCGCCGACCTCGACACGGCGATCGAGATCCTGATCAACTCCAAGGCCCACCGCGTCAGCGTCTGCAACGCAGCCGAGACCCTCCTCGTCCACCAGGACATCGCCCCCGAGTTCCTGCCCCGCGCCCTCGACGCGCTCGCCGACGCCGGGGTCACGGTCCACGCCGACGAGCGCGTCCTCGCCTTCGCCAAGGAGAGCCGGGCCACGGTCGTCGAGGCCACCACGGAGGACTGGGAGACCGAGTACCTGTCGTACGACATCGCCGCCGCCGTCGTCGACTCGCTCGACCGGGCCGTGGAGCACATCCGGCTGTGGAGCTCCGGCCACACCGAGGCGATCGTGACGACCTCCCAGCAGGCCGCCCGCCGCTTCACCCAGCTGGTCGACTCCACGACGGTCGCCGTCAACGCCTCGACCCGGTTCACCGACGGCGGTCAGTTCGGTTTCGGCGCCGAGATCGGCATCTCCACCCAGAAGCTGCACGCCCGGGGCCCGATGGGCCTGCCCGAGCTGACCAGCACGAAGTACATCGTCACGGGCGACGGACACGTCCGCCGCTAGCCCGGCGCGGGTCTTGTGGGGCGCCGGTCCGTTCCTGTGAACAGGCCGGCACCCAGCTGGCAAATCGGATGAATTTCCTTACCGTCTGCCCAAATTGACCACTCCGGTCTACGCTGGATCCGTGCCGGAGGACGTGGGGGGCACGCCGTTCCCGGACGGCTGGGAGCCCGACGACGACCGCGACCGCGGAGGTATGGACGAAGAGTTCGCCTCCGTGGTCTTCGACGAGGACTTCGTACGGGCGGCCGCGGTGCACGAGCCGACCGCGGTCGAACGTCTGCTCGCAGCGGCAGAGGCCCGTGCCGCGGCCCAGGAGGCCGAAGCCCGCCGGGCGCACTCCAGAAACGCACGCGGTGACGACGACCGTTACGACGACGGCTTCGGCACGGATTTCGGGCACGGCCGCGATGACGATTTGGAGGACCTCGACGACCCCGACGTCCTGGAGGGCCGCTACGGCGCCGACGGGGCCTACGGCAGGCCGTACGGCAAGCAGACCCGCTGGCACCGGCCCGTCGCCTGGATCCTCGCCCTCGTGATGGGTGTCGGCATGGTCGCGCTGGCCTTCACCGCGGTCTACCGGGGCGCCTCCACCGGCCGCGGCGACCCGGTCCCGCCTCCCGCCACCACCGGCGTCGAACCGCTCACCCCGACAAGGCCCTCCGCCTCGGCGGACTTCTCCCAGCCGGTGGTGTCGGCGGACCCCCGCACGCCCTGACACGGCCTCGCGCGAGCCCTGGAGGGCGGTTCGCCGCTTCCGTGTGAACCTGGTGAGGACCTGTCACAACTTGTCGTGTGGCAGCGCGTTTACCGAGGCCCCCGGAGACCTACTCTCCTTGTATGGGCGGGCCTGGAAACCCACCTGAGGGGACTCCCGAGGGCGCCCCCGGCGGTGGCGAGGACGAATACCGATCCGTCGTCTTCGACGAATCGTTCGTCCGTGCTGCCCGCCTTCAGGAGTTCTCCGCCCAGGAGCGCCTCTCCGACCACGCCCCCGCCGTCCGCCGCCGCCCGCCCATGCGCCGCGGTCTCTCCCGGCAGGCCCTGGTCCTCGTCCTCCTGGTCGCCCTCGCCTTCGGCACCGCGATCTACATGGGCGTCCGCCATCCGTACGACACCCCGGCGGCGAAGCCCACCGAGCCGCTCCGGATGACGGTGATCCCGCTGTCCCCGCAGTCCGCGGTGCCCGGCGCTCAGGACGCCGAGACGCTGTACGCGCACAGCCCGGCCGCCCAGTTCCGCATCGGCGCCGAGGGCATCACGATGCCGGCCACCCGGCGCACCGAACACTTCACCGACAGTCAGGTCGTCTCCGCGCTGACCATCGCCAAGGAGTACCTGGTCGCCTCCGCGCTCGACCCGGAGGTGCTCGGCGGCACCACCGTCCAGCCCGTGCGGCGGCTGCTCGACTCGGAACAGCTCGACCAATTCGAACAGAGTTTCGATCATCCGGCGGCCGACGGACGGCACGCCCCCACCGGCTGGCTGGTCCGCTTCGACCCGTCCCGCGCGCAACTCGCCGACCGCAAGATCCGTGTCCAGGGCACCCTCCAGGCCGCCGAGTTCGATTCCGGCACCCTGGAGGTCGTCGCCGCCCACACCCTCGTGTACGCGCTGAGGCCACCGGGCGACAGGACCGCGGGGCAGGCCTCGCTGTTCACCGTCCGGCGCGAGCTGCACTTCCGCTTCGACCAGGACGACCTGCGCACCCACCAGGTCGAGGTCGTCGTCTCCTACGTTCAGGCCGGACCGCTGGCCTGCGCCGACGACGCCACGAACCATCTGCGCCCGCTTCTCGCCGGGCAGACGGCCAAGGAGGGCGGCCCGTCCGCCGGCACCGACCCGTACGGCACCGGCGCCGCCACCGCCCTGTGCGGCTCCCTCGCGGAGAGTGCCCAGCCGAAGGTGTGAGGCGCGGCCCCCGCACCATCCTCAAGGGGCTGCGCCCCTTTGACCCCGCTTCTGCGTGTTCTTCGGATGCGGGTGCGTGGGGGCTGGTCGCGCAGTTCCCCACGCCCCTGAAAAGCGGGGCTGCGCCCCTGGCTTTCTGCGGCCCGCAGGGGCCGTGTCTTTCAGGGGCGCGGGGACTGCGAGAGAAGCCCCACCACCCGCAGCCGAGGAACACACGAGCCGCGAGCTCCTCCTGTGGTCAGGCGTGGCGGTAGCCGTGCGTCACTCGTCGTCCCGGCGCCTGTCCTCCTGGGCGGTGTCCGTGCCGCCGCCCTGACCCGGGTCGGTGTCGGTGGCCGTGCCGCCGCTGCCGTTGCCGAAGCCGCCGAAGCCGCGCCGGACCCGGCCGCCGAGATCGCCCGCGCCGCCCGCGATGTCGGTGACCAGCTTCATCAGCGGGTCCTTGGAGTTCTTCACACTGCTCGTGTAGTGCGTGGCCGACTCACGGAAGGAGTCGGTCACCGAGGTGTCCTTGTCCTCGCTGCGCCGCGGGTAGTGCCCGTCCATGACCCGCTGGAAGTCGCGGGACTCGGCCCACTTCTTCAGCTCGGCCGCGCGCACGGTGGTGAAGGGGTGCGAGCGGGGCAGCACGTTGAGGATCTTGAGGACGGAGTCGCGCAGGTCGCCCCCGGCCTCGTACTCCTCGGCCTGCGCGAGGAACGCGTCCACGTTCATCTCGTGCAGGTGGTTGCCGCCCGCGATCTTCATCAGACCGCGCATCGACGCCTGGACGTCCTGGCCGACCAGCAGGCCCGCGCGGTCGGCGGACAGCTCCGACTTGCGGAACCACTCGCGCAGCGCGGTCACGATCGCCATGATCGCGATGTTGCCCAGCGGGATCCAGGCGATCTTCAGGGCGAGGCTCGTCAGGAAGAGCAGTATCGTCCGGTACACCGAGTGGCCGGAGAGCGCGTGGCCCACCTCGTGCCCGATGACGGCCCGCATCTCCTCCTCGTCGAGCAGCTCGACGAGCCCGGTGGTGACGACGATGATCGGCTCGTCCAGGCCGATGCACATCGCGTTCGGCTGCGGGTCCTGGTTCACGTACATCGGCGGGACCTTCTCCAGGTCCAGGATGTAACAGGCGTCCCGCAGCATGTCGTTGAGGTGGGTGAACTGCTGGTCCGAGACCCGTACGGAGTCGGACAGGAACAGCAGCCTGAGGCTGCGTTCCGGCAGCAGACCGCTGAGTGCCTTGAACACGGTGTCGAAGCCGCTGAGCTTGCGCAGCGCCACCAGCGCCGAGCGGTCCGCGGGGTGTTCGTACGCCCGGGAGGAGATCCCCTCGAAGCGCCTGCGCTGCCTGCTCGGCACGTTCTCGTGCCCGTGCTGCTCGTGGCTGTCGTCCGGCATGTTTCCCCCATGCGTCTGTTTGCCCAAGTTGCCCCCGAAGCGAGGACCAGCCTAGGCGGAGTTACCGTGGCAGGGCATCAACCGTAAGGAGCGATCTCATGGGGCATCTCCCGCACCTGCCTGCGTCCGCCTGGCTCACCGAGGCCGCGGACTTGGCCGCGAAGGAACAGGGAGCAGGCAACCTGCTGCGTGTGGTGCTGATCGTGATGGTCCTGGGCTCCGTCCTGATGGCGTGGTTCCTTCTGCGGGGATACAAGCGGGACGACTGACGCCCGCCGACGGGAAGGACGTACGGCGCACGCGAACGGTTGCTCGTACGCGAAGTACGCGCCCGGCGGCGCCCGCGTTCACTCCTGGGCGGAGTCGACGTGATCGCGGCCGAGGCTCCCGCTTACGATGGGCGGGTCTCCATCCCGATCCCACCACCGGATAGGTCACGCCGACGATGAGCTTCCACAGCACCGCTGCCGACTTGGTCACTTTCGCCGCCGAGGGCGGCGGGGAGCACGCCGGCAACCACGAGAGCCTGAGCCCCTACCTGACCGGCGGCGGAGCCTTCTTCGCCCTGATGCTGCTGCTGTGGATCACCACGCGATTCAACCGCGATCGCTAATCCGCGCAAAAAGACGTTCGAACGGCACGCGTCGGCCGGGCCGGTAGGCTCTCCACGCATGGGAGAGCAGGAAATGCCTACCGGTCCGGAGCACGACAAGGCGGCGGACCAGGCGTACGACACCCCGGACGGCCAGGCCGAAGGCGCCTCCGGCGCACAGGGATACCGCCCGTCGGAGCCCGGCCGACGCCGTCTCGGCGTCATGGGCGGAACGTTCGACCCGATCCACCACGGGCACCTGGTGGCGGCCCAGGAGGTCGCCGCCCAGTTCGGCCTCGACGAGGTCGTGTTCGTGCCGACCGGCCAGCCGTGGCAGAAGTCCCACCGCTCGGTCTCGGCGGCCGAGGACCGCTATCTGATGACGGTCATCGCCACGGCCGAGAACCCCCACTTCTCCGTGAGCCGCATCGACATCGACCGCAAGGGCCTCACCTACACCATCGACACCCTGCGCGAACTGCACGAGCTCAACCCCGAGGCCGACCTCTTCTTCATCACCGGCGCCGACGCGCTCGGCCAGATCCTCACCTGGCGCGACGCCGAGGAACTCTTCTCCCTCGCGCACTTCATCGGGGTCACCCGTCCGGGGCACACCCTGACCGACCCGGGCCTGCCCGCGGGCGGGGTCTCGCTGGTCGAGGTCCCGGCACTGGCCATCTCCTCCACAGACTGCCGTGCGAGAGTCGCCAAGGGCGATCCCGTCTGGTACCTGGTGCCGGACGGTGTGGTGCGCTACATCGACAAGCGGCAGTTGTACCGCGGCGAGTGAGGCGAGTGAGCCGAGAGGGGCACCGGTGAACGACCGATACGACGCCGGCTACGGAGGCGACCAGAGTTACGAACTCGTCGGCTACGACGAGTACGGGCAGCCGGTGTACCGACCGGCGCCCGCCCAGCAGGTGCCTCAGCAACAGGCGTACGACCCCTACGGGACACAGCAGCCCCAGGAGTACGGCCAGGGCTACGGCTACGGCTACGACCCGTACGCGACCGGCCAGGTCCAGCAGCAGCACCCGCAGGGGTACGGCACGGACTACGACTCGGGCCAGCAGGCACCGGCGCCCGCCTACGACCCGTACGACCCCTACGGGCAGACCGCGGCCACCGGCCCGCAGGCCTCCGTCGCCGAGCAGACCGCCTACATCCCGCAGCAGCCGGCACCGCCGGAGACCGCCGAGCAGGGAGAGCCCCGGACCGGTGACACCTTCCCGGAGCGGGACCCGTCCGAACGGGAAACCGGCGAACGGGACACCGGCGAACGGGACTTCCGCACCGAGCAGTTCGCCTTCGTCGAGGAGCCCGACGGCGACTCCGAGGATGTCATCGACTGGCTGAACTTCACCGAGAACCGCACGGAGCGCCGCGAGGAGGCCAAGCGGCGCGCCAAGAGTCGGCTGGTCGCCCTGGTCGTGGTCCTCGCCCTGGTCGCGGTCGGCGGCGTCGGCTACATGTGGTGGGCGGGCATGCTGCCCGGCGCCTCCTCGGACGAGCAGACCGGCACCACGACCTCCGCGGCCGCCCAGAAGCGGGACGTGGTCGTCGTCCATCTGCACGACACCAGGAACGGCGGCACCTCCACGGCGCTGCTCGTCGACAACGCCACCACCGAGCGGGGCGCCACCGTCCTGCTCCCCAACGCCCTCGCCCTGACCGGCGACGACGGCACCACGACGACCCTCGCCAAGTCCGTCGAGGACGACGGCTCCTCCGGCACCCGCGACGCACTCGACACCGTCCTCGGAACCGACATCGAGGGCACCTGGCGGCTGGACACCCCGTATCTGAACAACCTCGTCGGTCTCGTCGGCAACATCGACATCGACACGAACGCGAACGTGCCCGACCCCGAGGCCAAGAAGAAGACCGAGGCCCCCCTCGTCACCAAGGGCAAGGCGCAGACCCTCAGCGGCAAGATGGCCGTCGCCTACGCCACCTACCGGGCGTCCGGCGAGTCGCAGGATGCGCAGCTGAAGCGGTTCGGGCAGGTCATGCAGGGCGTGCTGCGCAAGCTGTCCTCCGACGAGCAGGCCGCCACGGTCACGGTGCAGACGCTGGCCCAGATCCTCGACCCCTCGCTCAGCGACAAGGACCTCGGCACCTTCCTCGCCAAGCTCGCCGACCGCGCCAAGGGCGGTGACTACCGGACCGAGTCGCTGCCCGTGCAGCAGGACGGCACGCTCAGCGCGGAGGACTCAGACAGCGTGGTCAAGGACCTGCTCGGCGGCGCCGCGAAGAGCCCCGACGCCGGGGACGCCGTCCGGGTCGGCATCCGCAACGCAACCGGTGTGAAGGACGCCACCGAACAGGCCCGCGTGGTCGTCCTCAACGGCGGCTACACCTTCCTCGACGCCGGCGCCACCGCCACCGCCCGGGCGACCTCCGAGGTCACCTACTCCGACGCGGCCCGCAAACAGGACGCCGTCGAGGTCGCCAAGACCCTCGGCCTCCCGGCCGGCGCCGTGAAGAAGGGCGAGACCACCTCCAACGCCGACGTCTCCGTCGTACTCGGCCAGAACTACGAGACGACGAGCGCGACGGGGGCGACCGGGACGACGGGAACCACGGGAACCACGGGAACCACGGGCTGATCGGACCGGCATGATCAGCGATCAGGCCCCGGAGCCGCCACATCGGCGCGGCCCCGGGGCCTGATCGATTAACACGTGGGGCGGGGTCGGTGGGCCGTGAGACCCTTGGGGTAGCCCGTGAGGGTTCCTGACCGACGACCGAAAGCCGTGTAGTGACCGCCACCGACCGCTCTCTCGAGCTCATCACCACCGCCGCACAGGCGGCCGCCGACAAGCTCGCGCACGACGTCATCGCGTACGACGTCAGCGATGTGCTGTCCATCACGGACGCCTTCCTGCTCGCCTCCGCGCCCAACGACCGCCAGGTCAAGTCGATCGTCGACGAGATCGAGGAGCGACTGAACAAGGAGCTCGGCGCCAAGCCGGTCCGCCGCGAGGGCGACCGCGAGGCCCGCTGGGTGCTGCTGGACTACGTCGACATCGTCGTCCACGTCCAGCACAGCGAGGAGCGTGGCTTCTACGCCCTGGAGCGGCTCTGGAAGGACTGCCCCGAGCTGGAGCTGCCCGCCGACGCCAAGGCCACCAGGGGCAAGGGCGCTGAGCACGCCAAGCTGCGCGCCGCCGAGGAGGAGGCCGAGCTGGACGGGGAGCTGCGGTGACCGCGGGCGGCGACACGGCCGTCCGCAAGGGGAGGGGCCGCCGCCTCATCCTCTGGCGGCACGGCCAGACCTCGTGGAACGTGGAGCGCCGTTTCCAGGGCACCACGGACGTCGAGCTGACCGAGACCGGTCTCGGTCAGGCCCGCCGAGCCGCCCGGCTGCTCGCCTCCCTCAAGCCCGACGCGATCGTCGCCTCCGACCTTCGGCGGGCCGCCGACACGGCCGCCGAGCTGGCCGCGCTCACCGGCCTGGCAGTCAGCCACGACGAGGGCCTGCGCGAGACCTACGCGGGCGTCTGGCAGGGGCTCACGCACGACGAGATCATCGCCCGGCACGGCGAGGAGTACGCCGCGTGGAAGCGCGGCGAGCCCGTCCGCCGCGGCGGCGGCGAGCTGGAGACCGAGGTCGCCGACCGCGCCGCCCCCGTGGTGCTCCGGCACGCCGACAAGCTCCCGGAGAACGGGACTCTCCTGGTGGTCAGCCACGGCGGCACCATCCGCACCACCATCGGGCGCCTCCTCGGCCTGGAGCCGCACCACTGGGAAAGTCTCGGCGGCCTCTCCAACTGCTGCTGGTCCGTCCTCGGCGAGGGCGCCCGCGGCTGGCGGCTCCTGGAGCACAACGCCGGCACGCTGCCCGAGCCGGTGCTCGGCGACGACGACTGAGTCCCGTTCGCGGCCTCGTACCGGGGCCGCGGCCCGGATTTCACTTTCCGGCTGGTCGCAGGCTAAAGTTCTTCTTGTTCGCCCCGCCGAGCGGGGCCGGAACAACACGCGGTTTCACCGCGTGGTGCAAGGGGCTATAGCTCAGTTGGTAGAGCGCCTGCATGGCATGCAGGAGGTCAGGAGTTCAATTCTCCTTAGCTCCACAGATCGGTACAGAAGATCCCGTTCCCGCAAGGGGGCGGGATTTTTCGTGTGTGACCTGCGTCCCTTCTTGAGCACGCACCGCCCCGGAGGCGTATACCTCTGCGGACGACCTTCTTTCCCGCTGCTTGCCCGGACTGGTACGAAGGCGTCGCTGACCGTATTGGTCCGGCCGTGGCAGAATCAAACGGCCGGAAGGGGGCGCGGCCCGACGGGAGGGAGAAGCGATGCCTGCGAGCATCCGCGGGAGGGTCCACGACCTTTCCGTAGCGGTGGTGATGCGGAGTAGGACCACCCTCCTCTGCCCTACCTGCGGCTCGCTCCACGTGGCCCAAGTCCTCGGTGACAACGGAGGGATCTCCTACGTGTGCACGGCCTGCGGCCACAGCTGGAGCTGATCGATGGGTGCACACAGGAGAAAGTGCGACTGGTGCGGCAGCGGCACGCCCATCGTCCGCGACATGGAGCCCGTCAACGCCGACTATCAGTACTGGTGCGAGGAATGCGCACGGGCGCTGATCATAAAAGGCGACCCCATCGAGACGTACCGCGAACTGGAGGGTGAGCCGATCTACGGCCGGCTCCTCGAAGAGCACTGCACACTCAAGCGCTTCTACTCGTTCGTGACGGCCTGAGCGCCAACTCGGCGCCCCTACCCGGCAGCCGCCTGCCGCAGGGCCGCCACGGGTGCCGCAGCGCCCTCGTGACGGCGGCCGTGGACAGGGGTGTGACGGTGGAGGCGTGGCGGATGCTTCGGTATCCGACATTCACCCCAAATCAACCTGTAATTCGCACTCGGCGGAATCGATTTGGTGGTGCGCGCGGGGGACCGGTAATGTTGGCGTCGTCGCCAGGGAGACCCGGTGGGCAGCACGGCAAGGGGCTATAGCTCAGTTGGTAGAGCGCCTGCATGGCATGCAGGAGGTCAGGAGTTCAATTCTCCTTAGCTCCACAGAAAAGACCCCGTCCAAGTGGACGGGGTCTTCGCGTTGTTGGCGACGCGAGCGACGGCGACGGAGAAGAAGCGAGAGAACGGAACAGGGAGGGCGGGGCACCCCACTGCAGGGTGCCCCGCCCTTCGGCGTGCTTCAGCGACCGCTGCCCAGGGCTCGGCGGCCACGGCCCTGGGAGAGGACCGGGAGGTTGCGGGACGGGGCGGAGGCGCGGTTGTCCTCCTCCAGGCGCAGGGCGAGCGCAGGGCAGCGGCGCACCGCGCGGAGGGCCTTGGCCTCGGCGTACTGGGGGACCTTCGCCTGGGCGACGGTGGGGAAGCCGTCGGCGCCGAGCTGGAAGACCTCGGGGAGGATGTCGGCGCACAGGCCGTGGCCCCTGCACAGGGTCCAGTCGACGAAGATCTTCTGACGGCTGCCGGTCTCCTCCTCGGCCGTGCCGCCCGGGATGCCCGTCGGCATCCTGCCGCCCTCGAAGAGCGGCAGCACACCTTCCACGGGGCGCCCGCAGCCGTTGCCGAGGACGTGCGCGGCGAGGTCGTCCGTGAACGCCTTGACGGTCGATTCCAGGAACATCGCGGAGCCGTCCGGGTGCGAGCACGCGCCGCGCCGCTTGACGTTCTTCGCGACCTGTTTGAGGGCCTCCAGGGCGGCCGGACCGCCGCCGTTGAGGATGTCCTCCATACCGCGCGCGGCGGCCGGCAGGCCGAGGTAGCAGGGACCGCACTGTCCCGCGCTCTCCTCGGCGAGCCACTTGGCGACCTGCAGCGACTCGCCGAGCGGGCAGGTGTCCTGGCTGATCGGCAGGATCGCGCCCGCGCCCAGCGCACCGCCCACCGCGTCCAGCGAGTTGCGCGAGACGACCGCCTCGTTGACCGTCGCCGCGTCGATCCACTTGCCGTGGTAGCCGCCGGTCAGCACGCCCTGCGGGACCGGCGGCGCGCCGGCGAGCTGCAGGATGTAGCGCAGCGGCACGCCGGTGGGCGCCTCGATCACCATCGGGCGGGCGACCGCGCCGGACACGGTGAGCATGACGGTGCCCGGCTCGTCGTACAGGCCGGTGTTGCCGTACCGCTCGGAGCCGATGCGGGCGCCGATGGCGAGCTGGGCGAAGGTCTCGGCGTTGGAGAGCAGCGTCGGCGCGCCGCCGACACCGCTCTTGGACGCGCTGGTCTTGCGGCCCGGCGGGATGGGCGGGCCGCCGTCGATGGAGCGGATCAGCGAGCCGGCGGCGCCGGTGACCATGCGGACCGGGTTGCGCTGCACGCTCGCGCGGATGGCCGCGCCGCGCCGGTTGCTCAGCCCGCGCTCGGCGAGGGCCGCCTCCATCGATCGCTCGGTGGATTCACGTGTCACCCCGATGACGAGCTGACGGGCACCCAGGGCCTCGGCGACCAGCAGGGCGCCGTCCAGGATGAGGTGCGGGGCACGGTTGATGAGGACCGTGTCCTTGCGGCAGGCGGGTTCGTCCTCGCTGCCGTTGACGACCACGACGGGCCGGATGCCGCGCTTGATCGCCGACTCGGCGACCGACCGCAGTTTCTTGTGGAACGGGAAGCCCGCGCCGCCCCTGCCCTTCAGGTTGATCCGCTCGGACAACTGGGCGAGAGCCTCGCCGCCCATCGGTTCGAGCGGACCGTGCACCTTCAGGTGCATGGGGAGGTCGAGTCTCTCGACGAGGTCGAAGCCCGAGGTGAGCTGGGGGAGCCCCACCACTCGGACTTCGGGGACGTCGGGAAGGGCCTCGTTCACTTATATCCTCCGGAAGGCGCGTTCCAGGGTTCGCCTGAGCCCGGCTGGTTGTAGTCGTCGTAGCCGGGCAGCGTTTCAGTGGCGGGACCGCTGTTGTACGTGTCGTTCGGGTTGTACGTGCCGTAGGGGGCGTTCGTCTCAGCCGTTCCGTAGGAAGTTTCGGAAGCGCCCGTGTTGTACGTCTCGCCCTGGTAGGTCTGGCCCGGGTAGGCCTGGCCCTGGTACGTCTGCCCGCCCAACGGCTGTCCGGCGAAGGTGTCCTGCATCGGGTCGTACGACGACGGGGGAGCCTCGCCGACCGGCGGCGGGGACGGGGCCGGCCAGCGTGTGCCCGTGCCGGCGCCGTCGTCCATGCGGGGCATGGCCTGCGTGGGCTGCATGTCCAACGGCGGCTGCTGCTGGGTCAGATAGGGCGCCGTGGGCTCCGCGGCGCGCGGGGTCATCGACACCGCGCGGTACGCGGCCGCGAAGCCGGGGCCGTTGTCGGCGGAGGCGGCCGCGCGTTGCGGGGGCACCAGCGGGTCGCCGAGCGCAGGGTTCGCGCCCTGTCCGCCGCCGAAGCCGGGCAGCGGGAACTGGCCGGTGTCGCGCATCTGGTCGCGCCGTCCGCCCTCGCGTCGGCCGCCCTGCTCGTCGAGGCCCTGCAGGGCGGAGCGGGACTTCACGAGTTCGTCGACCTCGGGGGGGCGCTGGCCGTCGGTGCCCAGGATGCCGGCGATGCGCTCGACCACCTCGCGCTTGACCTGGCGCGGAGCGGAGCGCAGCAGCAGGGCGGCGGCGACGGCGACGAGGCCGACGGAGTAGAGGATCACGAAGATCGGCTTCGCTTCGCGACCCGCGTAGAGTCCGTGCACGAGCGCGAAACACCAGGCCGGGTAGGCCATCATGTGCATCGCGCGCCAGCGTGCCGCGACCGGCGCCGGGGAGGCGAAGTTGCTTCGCAGTGCGCCGGTGATGGCGACGAAGATCATCATTGACCCGGCGGTCGCGCCGAAGCCGATGAGGGCGCCTGTGCCCGTCACGCCGAGGGCGAAGGGGAACAGGGCGATCGCGGAGACGTGGTTCAGCGCCAGCTTGACCGTGACATGCAGCACCAGGAAGGCGACCGACGCGATGGCGGTCGTTCGGTGGACGGCCTGGCCGATGATCCGCTGGCGCACGGTGAGCAGGGTCCGGTCCTGGGCGACGAGCCCCCAGAGCACCGAGAGGGTCAACGAGACGAGCGAGAGAACGCCCGCTCCGAAGTCGAGGAACTCCCGGTATGCGTCACCTCCGACCAGCACGCTTACGGGTATCAGCAGCAGAGCGGCAGCCGTGGCTATCCCGTAGGCCGACCGGCCGGTCTGGGGCAGCGAGCTGTTACTGCGACGAGGGTTCATGGGGGCAACTCCGAACAGTTCGGGAAAGCGGTCCCGTCGTCGAACTGTAAGTGGTGCCAATACCGGGCGGTACGAGGTTTCAGTTATTGCGTCGTTATGAAGGGCCAATCTCACATCCGTGATGCCCGTTAGTGGTTGTTACGCGGAGTAAGTTTTGAATAAAGTTCAACTTATTTGGCCGGATCGCGTGGCTGACACGCCACTGGTTCCTGTCCATCGACGGTGCTGCGGGGCACTCGGCGGGGGCTGTCGGCGGGCCTGAACCTCGTCGCGGCGGCTGTGGGGGCTGCGGTACCCTGAGCCCATGCGTGCCGTACGCCTTCTGCTTAGTGAGCCGCGCTGATCAGTCCCGACCGCCGATGAACGGCGTGGTCGGAATCGGCGCGGCGTCCCCTCCTGTGCGAGGGGATTTTTCGTTTCCTGACGACACAGCCGCTGGCAGAGACGATCGATGGAGCTTTGAGGATCATGAGCGAGACGAACCCCGCCGCCACAGGTGTATCGGTGGAGGCCGCGCCGCACCGCTACACGGCCGCCGTCGCGGCCGAGATCGAGGCACGCTGGCAGGACTTCTGGGACGTCGAGGGCACCTACGCCGCGCCGAACCCGAGCGGCGACCTGGCGGGCGACGCCGAGCAGGCCGCCAAGCCCAAGAAGTTCATCATGGACATGTTCCCGTACCCCTCCGGTGCGGGTCTGCACGTCGGCCACCCCCTGGGCTACATCGCCACCGACGTCTTCGCCCGCTTCCAGCGGATGACCGGCCACAACGTCCTGCACACCCTGGGCTTCGACGCCTTCGGCCTGCCCGCCGAGCAGCACGCCGTACAGACCGGTGAGCACCCCCGGATCACCACCGAAGCGGCGATCAACAACATGAAGTCCCAGCTGCGCCGGCTGGGCCTGGGCCACGACAAGCGCCGGTCGTTCGCCACGATCGACCCGGACTACTACAAGTGGACCCAGTGGATCTTCCTGCAGATCTTCAACTCCTGGTACGACGACGAGGCGAGGAAGGCCCGCCCGATCGCCGAGCTGGTGGCGCAGTTCGAGTCCGGTGAGCGCGCGCTGTCCGAGGGCGGCTCCTGGAGCGCGCTGAGCGCCGGCGAACGCGCCGACGTGCTGGGCGAGTACCGCCTGGCGTACGCCTCCGACGCGCCGGTCAACTGGTGTCCCGGACTGGGCACCGTGCTGGCCAACGAGGAGGTCACCGCCGACGGCCGCTCCGAGCGCGGCAACTTCCCCGTCTTCAAGGCCAAGCTGCGCCAGTGGAACATGCGCATCACCGCGTACGCCGACCGGCTGCTGGACGACCTGAACGAGCTGGACTGGCCCGAGGCCATCAAGCTGCAGCAGCGCAACTGGATCGGCCGTTCCGAGGGCGCCCGCGTCGACTTCCCCATCGACGGCGAGCACATCACCGTCTTCACCACCCGCCCCGACACCCTGTTCGGCGCGACCTACATGGTCCTGGCCCCCGAGCACCCGCTGGTCGACAAGTTCACCCCGGACGTCTGGCCCGAGGGCACCCGCGACGTGTGGACCGGCGGTCATGCGACCCCGGCCGAGGCCGTCACCGCCTACCGCGCGCAGGCGGCCTCGAAGTCGGATGTCGAGCGGCAGGCCGAGGCCAAGGACAAGACCGGTGTCTTCATCGGCTCGTTCGCGACCAACCCGGTCAACGGCGAGAAGATCCCGGTCTTCATCGCCGACTACGTCCTGATGGGCTACGGCACCGGCGCGATCATGGCCGTCCCGGCGGGCGACCAGCGTGACTTCGAGTTCGCGCGCGCCTTCGAACTGCCGATCACCTGCATCGTCGAGCCCACCGACGGCCGCGGCACGGACACCTCCACCTGGGAGGACGCCTTCGGGTCGTACGACGCGAAGATCATCAACTCCACCGGTGAGGGTGTGTCCCTGGACGGCCTGGGTGTCGCCGAGGCCAAGACGCGCATCATCGAGTGGCTGGAGCGGTCCGGTATCGGTCGGGGCACCGTCAACTTCCGTCTGCGCGACTGGCTGTTCAGCCGCCAGCGCTACTGGGGCGAGCCCTTCCCGATCGTCTACGACGAGGACGGCGTCGCCCACCCGCTGCCCGAGTCGATGCTGCCGCTGGAGCTGCCCGAGGTCGAGGACTACTCGCCGCGCACCTTCGAGCCCGACGATGCCGACACCCGGCCCGAGACGCCGCTGTCGCGCAACGAGGACTGGGTGAACGTCACGCTGGACCTGGGCGACGGCCGCGGCCCGCGCCCCTACCGCCGCGAGACCAACACCATGCCCAACTGGGCCGGTTCCTGCTGGTACGAGCTGCGCTACCTGGACCCGCACAACTCCGAGAAGCTGGTCGACCCGGAGATCGAGCGCTACTGGATGGGCCCGCGCGAGGGGCAGCCGCACGGCGGTGTCGACCTGTACGTAGGCGGCGCCGAGCACGCCGTGCTGCACCTGCTGTACGCGCGCTTCTGGTCCAAGGTCCTGTTCGACCTGGGGCACGTCTCCTCGGCCGAGCCGTTCCACAGGCTGTTCAACCAGGGCATGATCCAGGCCTTCGTCTACCGCGACAGCCGTGGCTTCGCGGTGCCGGCCGCCGAGGTGGAGGAGCGCGACGGCGCCTTCTTCTACGAGGGCGAGAAGGTCAGCCGCGTGCTGGGCAAGATGGGCAAGTCCCTGAAGAACGCGGTCACTCCGGAGTCCATCTGCGCGGAGTACGGCGCGGACACGCTGCGGCTGTACGAGATGGCGATGGGCCCGCTGGACGTCTCCCGGCCGTGGGACACGCGCGCGGTGGTGGGCCAGTACCGGCTGCTGCAGCGGCTGTGGCGCAACGTCGTCGACGAGGCCACCGGCGAGGCGACCGTGGTGGACGCCGAGCCCGGCGAGGACACCCTGCGCGCGCTGCACAAGGCCATCGACGGCGTACGGCAGGACCTGGAGGGCATGCGGTTCAACACCGCGATCGCCAAGGTCACCGAGCTGAACAACCACCTGACCAAGGTGGGCGGCCCGGTGTCCCGCTCCGTCGCCGAGGCCCTGGTCCTGCTGGTCGCGCCGCTGGCCCCGCACATCGCCGAGGAGCTGTGGCGCAAGCTGGGGCACGCGGATTCGGTCGTGCACAGGGACTTCCCCGTCGCCGACCCCGCGTACGTCGTCGACGAGGCCGTCACCTGTGTCGTCCAGATCAAGGGCAAGGTCAAGGCCCGCCTGGAGGTGTCGCCGGCCATCTCCGAGGAGGAGCTGGAGAAGGTGGCCCTGGGCGACGAGAAGGTGGTCGCGGCGCTGGCCGGGGCGCCGATCCGGAAGGTGATCGTGCGGGCGCCGAAGCTGGTGAACATCGTCACGTGAGCGAGGCGATGCCGTGGGACGGCCGTCGGCGGCCGGGTGGTGGCTGTGGGTAGTCGTACGGCCGCCGTCGGGTAGTGGTTCAGGGGTGTCCCCTACGGGCAGGTTCCGGGTTCCGATGGAACTAGGGACCTGCCTGTTGCGTTTACCGTGGAAGAGCGCCGCAGCACATGCCGTGCCGGTCGGAGAAGGAGCGCGTCGTGGAAGCCGTCATCGCAGTCGTCGCCTTGTTCTTCGTGCTGTTCGTGGTGCTGGGCGCATACGCCACGGTGAAGGCGGTCGGCGCGGCCAAGCGCGGCGTGGACCGTACGATCACGCAGGCCAAGCGGACCGTCGAGGACACCACCCTGCGCGCCAGAAGCCTGGCCCAGCCGGGACCGGCGGGGCAACTGGCCGATCTGCGGCTGAAGTTGCGCACGTCGATGCGGGCCACCCAGGAGGCGTTGCAGGCGGGGGTGGGCGAGGACGAGTCCCTGAAGGAGTCCCTGGCCCTCTTCGAGCAGCTCAGCAAGCACGGCCGGGAGCTGGACGACGAGCTGCGGCGCCTGGAGCCGGAGCCGGACCGGAGCAAGCTGGCCCAGCGGCTGCCCGCGCTGCGCGAGCGTACGGAGCGGGTCGTCAAGTCCGCCGACTCGCTGCGCTGGGCGGCGCACGACCGGGCCCGCAAGTTCGCGGAGGACGACCTGGACACGCTCAGCGCGCAGATCGACGTCGAGGCGGGCGCGCTGCGGCACTGGACGACGGAACCCGCCTCGGTGTGGCCCGAGGCACCGAAGCCCGAGGCCACCGCCTCCACGGGGCAGACCTGGCAGGAGACTCCCGAGTCGCGCGCCGCCGAGTCCCGTGGTGGTGAGTCCCGTGGTGGCGAGGAGCCGCCCAAGCCTGCGATCGCCCCGCCGAGTGCGCGGCCGACGTACCCGTGGCAGAAGAAGCCCCGTCCGGAAAGCACGACTTGATCCGGCCGGCCCGTTCGGCTCGCTCCGTACGGTCACAGGTGAGAGGGGCCGGGCTGCCGTCGGCGGGGCTCGGCGGGTAACCTCCAGCTCATGTCCCGCCATGTCGCGATCGTCACCGATTCAACGGCCTACCTGCCGCCGCCGGCGATGGAGCGGCACGGCATCATCGCGGTTCCCCTGACCGTGGTCCTCGGCGACCAGGCGCTCGACGAGGGCACCGAGATCTCGGCGCGGTCCCTGGCCCAGGCGCTGCAGAAGCGACGGCCCGTCACCACCTCCCGCCCCAGCCCCGAACTGTTCGCCAAGACCTATCGCAGGATCGCGGAGTCGGGCGCCACGGGCATCGTCTCCCTCCATCTCTCCGCCGAGTTCTCGGGCACGTACGACGCGGCCGTGCTCGCGGCGCGCGAGGCACCCGTGCCGGTGCGGGTGGTGGACACCGGGATGGTCGCGATGGCCCTCGGGTTCTGCGCCCTGGCAGCCGCCCAGTGCGCGGAGGCGGGCGGCACCGTGGACGAAGCCGTCACGGCCGCCGAGAAGCGGGCCGCGGGAACGTCCGCCTTCTTCTACGTCGACACCCTGGACTATCTCCGCCGGGGCGGACGGATCGGCGCGGCACAGGCACTGTTCGGTTCCGCGCTGGCCGTCAAGCCGCTGCTGCAGCTGGACGGCGGTCGCATCGAGATGCTGGAGAAGGTCCGCACGGCCTCCAAGGCGATCGCCCGACTGGAGGAGATCGTCGCCGAGCGGGCGGGGGGCGCGCCGGTCGACATCGCCGTCCATCACCTCGCCGCGCCCGAACGGGCCTCGGCGCTCGCGGAGCGGCTGCGGGACCGGGTGCCCGGGCTGGCCGATCTGCATGTCAGCGAGGTCGGGGCGGTGATCGGGGCGCATACGGGGCCTGGGTTGTTGGGGGTCGTCGTCTCGCCCCGGTGAGTCGGCTCACGCGGGTTCCGTCGCTCGTGCAGGTGACGGAGTTATCCACAACCAGGCAGTAATCCACGGGAATCGAGCAAGATCATCGCGAGTCGGTGAGGTTACCCGATCCTCGTCGCATGGCACTTCGATCACGTTCACGTACTGCGACGGTCACCAGCGGTCCGGGCCGGGGCCCGTCCTCCGACGGGCGCGCCCGGCACCGCCCTCGACGGCAGAGGGGCAGGGCCGCACGCCGCCGGGCCTCGGCGGAGACACTCCGTCTGCGCGCGGAGGCCCTGTTCCCCGAAAGGGCCAGGGAGCCCCGGGAGTCGGGGCATGGGCCGCCGGGTCCGCCCAGGGGCAGGACGGGGGTCGGGGACGGCGTGGCCCGGGAGGGGGCCGCGGGGCCGGGAGCTCTTGTCCAGGAGGGGGCCGTCAGCGCTCGTGGCTCCCGCGCGCTCACTGCGGAGGGGGCGGTCGACTCCGGTGCTCTTGCCGTGGACGGTGCTGTGGACGAGTTCGTGGGGCGGGCCGACGGTGCCGGTGACCTCCTGGGCGGGGGCGTCGCGGCTGGGCGAGGCCTCGGCGGGAGTGGCGCTGACGACAGCTCTGTCGATCGTGAAGCGAGCGGTGCGTGGCGGGAGCGGGTGGGGCCGGCTGTGCGGGAGCGGTTGCCGTTGTGGTTGCAGGTGCGGTGCGGCATCGAGCGGAAGAGCGTGGTCGCGCTGAGTGTGGTGCTGGTCGTCGCGGCGGTGTTCGCGGCACAGCACTTCTGGGCGGGCCGGACCCAGCCGGTGAGTGCGCCCGAGGTGGTGCGGGCGGGCGCCCCGGGGGCTTCCGGGGGGCCGCCGGCCTCGTTCGGTGAGCCCGGTAACGGCCGGGCGGCGGTGTCGGGCGACTCGGCCGGGGCGGTGGCTTCGACTGCCGGGCCCTCGATCGTGGTGGACGTCGGCGGGAAGGTGCGCAGACCAGGGATCCAACGGTTGCCGGCGGGTTCCCGGGTCGCCGACGCGCTGCGGGCGGCGGGCGGTGTGCGGCGGGGTGCGAACACCGACGGCCTCAACCGCGCCCGACTCCTCGTGGACGGGGAACAGGTCCTGGTCGGGAGTCCGGTGCCCGCCCCTGCCCCGGGCGCGGCGCCCGGGGCAGGGGCGGGCGGGGGTGGTGCGGCCGTGACCGGGGGAGCCGTGACCGGGGCGGCGCCCACAACCCCCGTCTCCCTCAACGCGGCCACCGCCGACCAGCTGGACACCCTGCCCGGCGTCGGCCCCGTCCTCGCCCAGCACATCATCGACTACCGCACCCGGCACGGCGGCTTCCGCTCGGTCGACGAACTGCGCGAGGTGACCGGCATCGGCGACCGCCGCTTCGCCGACCTGCGAAATCTCGTACGGCCATGACGGCGACGGACGAGGGGGTGTCGGCGGCGGCCGGTGTGCGGGTCGCTCCGCTGCGGGCCGCCGTGCACGCGGCCTCCGGTGCCCGGCTCGGCGACGCCCACCCCAGGCAGGAGGGACCGACGGATCTGCGTCTGGTGCCTCCGGCGCTGGCCGCCTGGGGGACGGCGGCGCTGATGGTGCACGCCTCGCCCGGGTGGGTCACGGGCGTGGTCGTGGTCTGTCTGGTCGTGGGCTTGGCCCTGCTGTTCCCGTGGCAGGGGCAGGGGCGACGGCACGGGCACGAGCAGGGGCAGGGGCGAGGGTGGGTAGGGCGTGGGGCCGGGGCTTGGACGAAGGTGTCCGTCGCCGCTGTGCTGCTGTGTGCCGGAGCGGCTGCCGCTTCGGCCGGGCTGCACGGGGCTGATCTGAGGCGGGGGCCCGTCCCCGCACTGGCCGAGCGGTACGCCCGTGTGACCGCGGATGTCGAGCTGACGTCCGACCCACGGCTCACCCGCCCCCGGATCAAGGGCAACCACGCGGCCCCTGCCGCCGTGCTCCTCCAGGCCGAGGTACGACGTGTACAGAGCCCGGACGGGACGGTCGTGGACACGCGGACACCGGTGTTGGTCATGGTCGACGTGGCGGGGCGGTCCGGTCGGGCGTCCTGGCTTTCGCTTCTGCCGTCCACCCGGGTGCGGGTGGTGGCGCAGGTCGTGCCAGCCATGGTCGGGGGAGACCGGGTGGCGGCCGTGCTGCGGGTGCGGGGCGGTGGGGCACCGGTGGTGCTGGAGGAGGCGAGCGCGGTGCAGCGGCTCGCGGGGCGGTTGCGTGCGGGGCTGCGGGAGGCGACCGACGGGCTGGACGCGGACGCGAGGGCGTTGCTGCCGGGGTTCGTCGTCGGGGACACCTCGCGGGTCCCGGCCGAGTTGGACGAGGCGTTCAAGGCGACCGACCTCACGCACCTGCTCGCCGTCAGCGGCGCCAACTTCACGATCCTGTTGGCCCTGTTCATCGGGCCGCCGGGATTGGCGCAGCGGGCCGAGCGACGGGGGCTCGCGCCCCGGCTCGGGATTCCACTGCGGGCGACCGCACTGGCCGGCGGTGTATTGACGCTCGGCTTCGTGATCGTGTGCCGGCCGGACCCGAGCGTGGTGCGGGCCGCGGCCTGCGGTTCGCTCGCACTGCTGGCCATCGCGACGGGGCGTCGCAGGTCCCTCATCCCGGCGCTGGCGACGGCGGTCCTGCTCCTGGTGCTGTACGACCCTTGGCTGGCCCGCAGTTACGGCTTCCTGCTGTCCGTTCTCGCGACCGGCGCCCTGCTCACTCTCGCCCCGCGTTGGAGTGCCGCGCTCCAGCGGCGCCGGGTGCCACCGCGTCCGGCCGAGGCGCTGGCGGCGGCGGGAGCCGCGCAGGCGGTGTGCGCGCCGGTCGTCGCCGTGCTGTCGGCCAAGGTGAGTCTGGTGGCGGTGCCGTGCAACCTGCTGGCGGAGTTCGCGGTGGCCCCGGCCACGGTGCTGGGGTTCGCCACACTGGCGACGGCCCCGGTGGCGATGCCCGTGGCCGAGTGCCTTGCCTGGTGCGCGAGTTGGCCCGCCGGCTGGATCGCGGACATCGCCCGCACCGGGGCGTCGCTGCCCGGCGCGGGAGTGGACTGGCCGGGCAGCTGGACCGGCGCGTTGCTGCTGGTCCTCGTCACCGTGGTCGTCGTTCTCGTCGGGCGGCGGCTCATCAGCCATCCGTGGCTGGTGGGAGCCTGTCTGGTGGCGTTTCTGCTGGTCGTGGTGCAGCCACCGCCGCTGACCAGGGTGATCACGGGGTGGCCGCCGCCGGGCTGGCGCTTTGTGATGTGCGACGTGGGACAGGGCGACGCCACCGTCCTCGCGGCGGGCGACGGTGCCGGGGTGGTCGTGGACGCCGGTCCCGATCCGGTGCTGGTCGACCGCTGCCTGACGGCACTCGGCATCAGCCGGATCCCGCTGGTCGTGCTCACCCACTTCCATGCCGACCATGTGGTGGGGCTACCGGGAGTGCTGAGGGGACGTTCGGTGGGGGCGATCGCGGCGACGGGGTTCGAGGAGCCCGCGGACCAGGCCGAGTTCGTGCGCAGGGAGGCGGCTGCCCGGCGGATCCCGCTGACGCGGGCCGTGGCCGGGGAGGAACGGCGCACGGGGAGTCTCACCTGGCGGGTGCTGTGGCCGCCGGGCGACGCCGCCGCACCGGACGGGCCGAACGACGCCAGCGTGACCATGCTCGTCCGCTCGGCCGGGCTGACCCTGCTGCTCCTCGGTGACCTGGAACCCCCCGGCCAGCGGGAGCTGGCGAGATCCCCGGAGGCCGCGGCACTGGAAGCCGTGGATGTGGTGAAGGTCGCCCACCATGGTTCGGCCTACCAGGATCCGGGTCTGATACGCGCGATGGCCCCACGGCTGGCCCTGATTTCAGTGGGCGCGGACAACCCTTACGGTCACCCGGCACCCAGTACGGTCGCGGCGTTGCGGGCCGGGGGCGCCACGGTGCTGCGTACGGACGAGGACGGCGCGATCGCCGTCGCGGGTACGGCGAAGGAGTTGCTCGTGGCGAGAGACTGACGGCATGGACACCGCAGAGCTTGACGCCTACCTTCGCCGTCTCGGAGCCGAGCAGCCGGCCTGGCCCACCGTCGACGTGCTGCGTGAACTGCACCTGCGCCATCTGCGGACGGTGCCGTTCGAGAACCTGTCGATCCACCTCGGAGAGGAGATCGTCCTGGAGGAGAAGCGGCTGCTGGACAAGGTGGTCGGGGAGCGCAGGGGCGGTTTCTGCTTCGAACTGAACGGGTTGTTCGGGGCGCTGCTCGCGGCGCTCGGGTTCGATGTGACGCTGCTCGCGGCGCGGGTGTACGGCGACGAGGAGCGGCTCGGTATCCCGTACGACCATCTCGCGCTGCGGGTGCGGACGGTGGACGGGGGCGACTGGCTGGCCGATGTCGGGTTCGGGACGCACTGCCACTATCCGCTGGAGTTCGGTGGGCGGGGGGAGCAGGCGGATCCGGGCGGCACGTTCCGGGTGGCCGAGGCGGACCGGGAGAGCGGGGGGCGGGAGTTCGGGGACCTGGACGTGTTCCGGGACGGCAAGCCCCAGTACCGGCTGGAGGTGCGGCCGAGAGTGCTCGGGGACTTCGCGGCGGGCGCCTGGTGGCACAGCACCTCGCCGGCCTCCCATTTCACCCGGTCCCTCGTCTGCTCCCGGGTCGCCGAGGACGGCGGACGCATCACCCTCAGCGGTCGCACGCTCACGGTCACCTCGGCGGAGGGCGACCGGGCGGTGACCGAGCTGGCGACGGACAGGGAAGTGCTGGCGGTGTACCGGGACCGGTTCGGGATGGAGCTGGGGCGGGTGCCGGAGGTGAGGGAGGGGAGCGGGGGGCGTTAGGAGGGGTGGGGGCGGGGCGGGGCGGGGGGCGGGGGGAGGGGGGAGAGGACGGAGACAGGGCAGCGGGACAGGGGCGAGGGGGCGGGACCCAGGGTGAGCATGGCGGAAAATGGAGGCGTGAGCGATGTGAGACATGTGCTGGTGCTGCCCGATCGTGACGCGGCCGAGGAGGCGGCGGAGGCACTCGGTGAGCGGTTCGGGCTGGACGAGGAGCCGCAGTTGGTGCGGGACGCGCTGGCGGGGGAGGACGACGCCGAGGACGCACAGTGGTTGTTGGTGTTGCGGGACGAACGGGGGCGGCTTGATCCGGTGGCGTTGGACGAGTTCGTGGGGGAGTGGGAGGGGTGGCGGGAGGAGCCGTAGCTCCGCTGGGAGCGCCGGGTGCCCCTCCGGTCGTTCGTCGGCTGCGGGTCGGTGGGGGTGCTCGCTCAGTTCCCCGCGCCCCTTGCGGGGCGCGGCTGCCACGCGGGTCGGGTTGTCAGTGGGCCGTGGGATGCTGTTCGGGATGGCCAAGAAGAGTGTGAATGATGATCCCCTCGCTCCCGTGACGCTCGCCGTGGGCCAGGAGGATCTGCTGCTCGACCGTGCCGTGCGGGAGGTGGTGGCCGCTGCCCGGGCCTCCGACGCCGACACGGACGTACGTGACCTGTCCTCGGACCAGTTGCAGCCCGGCACGCTCGCCGAGCTGACGAGTCCGTCGCTCTTCGCGGAGCGGAAGGTCGTGGTCGTGCGCAATGCGCAGGATCTGTCGGCCGACACGGTCAAGGACGTGAAGGCGTATCTGGGGGCTCCCGCCGAGGAGATCACCCTGGTGCTGCTCCACGCGGGCGGTGCGAAGGGGAAGGCGCTGCTGGACGCGGCGCGCAAGGTGGGGGCGCGGGAGGTGGCGTGCCCCAAGATGACGAAGCCGGCGGATCGGCTGGCGTTCGTGCGGGGGGAGTTCCGGACGCTCGGGCGGTCCGCCACGCCGGAGGCGTGCCAGGCGCTCGTCGACGCGATCGGGAGTGATCTGCGGGAGCTGGCGGCCGCGGCGTCGCAGTTGGTCGCGGATGTCGAGGGGACGATCGACGAGGCCGTGGTCGGGCGGTACTACACGGGGCGGGCCGAGGCGTCGAGCTTCGAGGTGGCGGATCGGGCCGTCGAGGGGCGGGCGGCGGAGGCCTTGGAGGCGTTGCGGTGGTCGTTGGCGACGGGGGTGGCGCCGGTGCTGATCACCAGTGCGTTGGCTCAGGGGGTGCGGGCGATCGGGAAGTTGTCATCGGCGCGCGGTGGGCGGCCGGGAGATCTCGCGCGGGAGCTCGGGATGCCGCCGTGGAAGATCGATCGGGTGCGGCAGCAGATGCGGGGGTGGACGCCGGACGGGGTGGCCGTGGCGTTGCGGGCGGTGGCTGAGGCGGATGCGGGGGTGAAGGGTGGGGGGGACGATCCCGAGTACGCGTTGGAGAAGGCGGTCGTGACGATCGCGCGGGCGGCGCGGTCTCGTCGGGGGTGAGTATTTCGCCCCCGCCGCCCCTACCCGTCCCATCCTCCAGGGGCGCTGCCCCTTCGACCCCGGAAGGAGGGGGAGTAGCGGTGAGTGGGTATGTGCGGGAGCGTCGTGGCTTGTCGCGCAGTTCCCCGCGCCCCTCAAAGACACGGGGTTCCCCCAGCCCCCAGGAGCCCCCCGGTTCCCCTCGGCTTTGAGGAGCGTGCGGTCGCCTCGGCTTTGAGGAGCGTGCGGTCGTCCCCTCCCACATGCCGGAAGCCCCGCCCCCACCCCGGGGAAGGGGCGAAGGCGGGGCCTCGGGTCAAGAGGATGGACCCATACCCGCGTGGCGAACGCAGGCCGCGTACGGGTCCGGGGTGCCGGGTGGGAGCGGATGAGAGAGGGCCCGCTCTGGTCCAGCCGGCGATCAGATCAAAGGTGGAGCTCAGCCCTTGAGGGCAGCGACCTTGGAAGCAAGCGCCGACTTCTTGTTGGCGGCCTGGTTCTTGTGGATGACACCCTTCGAGACGGCCTTGTCGAGCTGACGCGCGGCAGCGCGCTGGTACTCGGTGGCCTTCTCGGTGTCACCCGCGGCAGCGGCCTCGCGGGCCTTGCGGATCGCGGTCTTGAGCGACGACTTGACGGCCTTGTTGCGAAGGCGCGCCTTCTCGTTGGTCTTGTTCCGCTTGATCTGGGACTTGATGTTCGCCACGAATGAGCCTTTTCAGCTACAGGTGTACGAGGACATGGAGGTCATGCAGGACACGCCGCACATGGCTCGGACACCGTTTGATTTTCTTGGGGTGTGCCTCCTGCTGAGAGGGCATGAGACACAGCCGCCCACGCTACCAGCAGCCCGCCGGTCGGCCCAAACCGGTCGCCGCTCTCCGCCCGTGGGACCATGGTGCCTACGTATAGACCCGCTAGATCCGATCCGACCCGAGACCGCAGACGGCTGCGGACGCCTCAAGAATCAGGACCCTGCGTGCCCGCGATCCCTAGCCATGTGCCCGAGCCGAGCCGAACCGACCCGGCTCTGATCCGCAACTTCTGCATCATCGCGCACATCGACCACGGCAAGTCCACGCTCGCCGATCGCATGCTCCAGCTGACCGGAGTGGTCGATCAGCGGCAGATGCGTGCTCAGTACCTCGACCGCATGGACATCGAGCGCGAGCGCGGCATCACGATCAAGTCCCAGGCGGTCCGACTGCCCTGGGCCCCGACCGAGGAACCGGGCAGGACCCACATCCTCAACATGATCGACACCCCCGGGCACGTGGACTTCACGTACGAGGTGTCCCGGTCGCTGGCGGCGTGCGAGGGGACGGTCCTCCTCGTCGACGCGGCTCAGGGCATCGAGGCCCAGACCCTCGCCAACCTCTACCTGGCGATGGAGAACGACCTCAAGATCATCCCTGTACTGAACAAGATCGACCTGCCGGCCGCCCAGCCGGAGAAGTTCAGCGAGGAGCTCGCCAACCTCATCGGCTGCGACCCCGAGGACGTGCTCAAGGTCTCCGCCAAGACCGGTCTGGGCGTCGAGGCGCTGCTGGACCGGGTCGTCGCCGAGGTCCCCGCCCCTGTCGGCGTCCAGGACGCTCCCGCGCGCGCCATGATCTTCGACTCGGTGTACGACTCCTACCGCGGTGTCGTCACCTATGTGCGTGTCATCGACGGTCAGCTCAACAAGCGCGAGCGGATCCGCATGATGTCCACCGGCGCGACCCACGAGCTGCTGGAGATCGGCGTCTCGGCCCCCGAGATGAAGGCGGCCGACGGCCTCGGTGTCGGTGAGGTCGGCTATCTGATCACCGGCGTGAAGGACGTCCGCCAGTCCAAGGTCGGTGACACGATCACCACCCTGCACAAGGGGGCCACCGAGGCGCTCGGCGGTTACAAGGACCCGAAGCCGATGGTCTTCTCGGGCCTGTATCCGCTGGACGGCTCCGACTACCCCGAGCTGCGCGACGCCCTCGACAAGCTCCAGCTCAACGACGCCGCGCTGGTGTACGAGCCGGAGACGTCCGCCGCCCTCGGCTTCGGTTTCCGCGTCGGTTTCCTGGGCCTGCTGCACCTCGACGTGATCCGCGAGCGGCTGGAGCGCGAGTTCGGGCTCGATCTGATCGCCACCGCGCCCAACGTGGTCTACCGCGTGGTCATGGAGGACGGCGCCGAGCACACGGTCACCAACCCGAGCGAGTTCCCCGAGGGGAAGATCGACGCCGTGTACGAGCCTGTCGTACGCGCCACGATCCTCGCGCCCTCCGAGTTCATCGGGTCGATCATGGAGCTGTGCCAGACCCGGCGCGGCACCCTGCTCGGCATGGACTACCTCTCCGAGGACCGCGTCGAGATCCGCTACACGCTCCCGCTCGCGGAGATCGTCTTCGACTTCTTCGACCAGCTGAAGTCGAAGACGCGCGGCTACGCGTCGCTGGACTACGAGCCCACCGGTGAGCAGAGTTCCAGCCTGGTCAAGGTCGACATCCTGCTGCACGGCGACAAGGTGGACGCCTTCTCGGCGGTCACGCACAAGGACGCGGCGTACGCGTACGGCGTGCGGCTCGTCGCCAAGCTGCGCGAGCTGATCCCGCGGCAGGCCTTCGAGGTGCCCATCCAGGCGGCCATCGGGTCTCGTGTCATCGCCCGCGAGACCATCCGCGCCATCCGCAAGGACGTCCTCGCCAAGTGCTACGGCGGTGACATCTCCCGTAAGCGGAAGCTGCTGGAGAAGCAGAAGGAAGGCAAGAAGCGGATGAAGATGGTCGGCTCTGTGGAGGTTCCACAGGAGGCCTTCATCGCCGTCCTGTCCAGCGACGACAGCGCCGGCGGCGGCAAGGGCAAGAAGTAGCCACCGGCGGCGACCGCCGGGACGATCGCGGGGTGAGGGCTGTTACCCCCGGAAACTCGGGCATGATGCGGGCCTGTCGCGTTTCGCGCGACGGGCCCGCAGGTCGTCCGGGGGATGTCGGTACGTGTTCGTAAGGTCGTTCTCGGTGGAAAGTGACTGCCCGCCGCCCCTTACGAACCGGCCAACCGCGCTCTACCCTGATCACCACTCGATGGTTACTCGCGAGTTAAACAACAGCCGCTTTGAGCCAGCCGCACAGTCCATGAGCCAGCCGCACTGTCGCGTGCCCCGGAGGATGTCGTGAGCGACACACAGACCCTGATCGAGAACCGTCCGCCGTCCATGGCGGCCCTCTTCCTGGAGCGCGTGGCGGCCACGCCGGACGCCGAGGCCTTCCGCTATCCGGTGCCGCCCGCCTCCGGCCAGGGCCCCTCGGAGTGGAAGTCGCTGAACTGGACGCAGGCGGCCGAACGGGTGAACGCCATCGCGGCCGGGCTCGTCGAGCTGGGCGTAGAGCCGGAGCAGCGCATCGCCCTGTCCTCCGCCACCAGGATCGAGTGGATCCTCTGCGACCTCGGCATCATGTGCGCGGGCGCGGCCAACACCACGGTCTACCCGCAGACGAACGCCGAGGAATCCGCGTACATCCTGTCCGACTCCGGCAGCCGGATCCTCATCGCCGAGGATGCCGCGCAGCTCGCCAAGGCCCGTGAGAAGAAGGCCGAGCTGCCCGAGCTGACGCATGTCATCGTCATCGACCCCGAGGGCGCGGACCTCTCGGAGGACTGGGTGCTCTCCCTCGCCGAGCTGGAGAAGCGCGGCGCCGCGTACCTGGAGAAGAAGCCCGACCTGATCAAGGAGAAGGTCGGCGCGATCACCAAGGACCAGCTCGCCACCCTCATCTACACCTCGGGCACCACGGGCCGCCCCAAGGGTGTCCGTCTGCCGCACGACAACTGGGCGTACATGGCGAAGGCCATCGGCGCGACCGGTCTGCTCGTACCGGAGGACGTGCAGTACCTGTGGCTGCCGCTCGCCCACGTCATGGGCAAGGTGCTCCTCTCGGGTCACATCGAGGTCGGGCACATCACCGCCGTCGACGGCCGGGTCGACAAGATCATCGAGAATCTGCCGGTCGTGCAGCCGACGTACATGGCCGCCGTGCCCCGCATCTTCGAGAAGGTCTACAACGGCGTCGTCGGCAAGGCGCGTGCGGGCGGTCCGGCCAAGTACAAGATCTTCCAGTGGGCGGCGGGGGTCGCCCGCGAGTACGCCAAGGTCAGTCAGGACAACTTCCGGCGCACCGGTACCGCGTCCGTCCCGTTCGGGCTGGAGGCCAAGCACAAGGTCGCCGACGCGCTGGTCTACAAGAAGCTGCGCGAGGCGTTCGGTGGCCGGCTGCGCGCCTGTGTCTCCGGCTCGGTCGCGCTGGCGCCCGAGATCGGCTTCTTCTTCGCCGGCGCGGGCATCCCCATCCTGGAGGGCTACGGCCTCACCGAGTCCTCCGCCGCCTCCTTCCTCAACCCGGGCGAGGCCTACCGCACGGGCACGGTGGGCAAGCCGCTGCCCGGCACGGAGGTGCGCATCGCGGACGACGGCGAGATCCTGCTGCGTGGCCCCGGCATCATGGAGGGCTACCACGGGCTGCCGGAGAAGACCGCGGAGGTCCTGGAGGCCGACGGGTGGTTCCACACCGGTGACATCGGGGAGTTGTCGCCCGACGGGTATCTGCGGATCACCGACCGCAAGAAGGACCTGTTCAAGACGTCCGGTGGCAAGTACATCGCGCCGACCGAGATCGAGGGGCAGTTCAAGGCGCTGTGCCCGTTCACGTCCAACGTCATGGTGATCGGCGCCGACCGCAACTTCTGCACCACCCTCATCGCCCTCGACGAACTGTCCATCCGGGGCTGGGCCGCGGAGAACGGGCTGGAAGGCAAGTCGTACGAGGAGATCATCGCGGCGCCGGCGACGGTCGAGATGGTCGAGGGGTACGTCAAGCAGCTCAACGAGGGCCTGCAGAAGTGGCAGACGATCAAGAAGTTCCGGTTGCTGCCGCGGGATCTCGATGTCGAGCACGGTGAGCTGACGCCGAGCCTGAAGTTGAAGCGGCCTGTGGTGGAGAAGGAGTACCAGCACCTTATCGAGGACATGTACGCGGGGGCCCGGGAGGCGTAGCGCCTTCTGCGGGGGTGGCGGGGACTGCTTGGCGGCTGCGGGATCGTCGTGGCTTGTCGCGCAGTTCCCCGCGCCCCTCAGGAGCGGCTGCCGTGGTCCCTTGTCACCAGGGCTCGGAGGTCTTGCAGCTGTATTCGGACCTCCGGCAGGTCCGGAGTGGATTCGGACAGTTGTTTCTGCAGGGCGGCCAGTTTCGAGTCCACCTGTTCCGTGAGCTCCTGGTGCCCCGCCAGCACGCTCTCCAGTTGCCGGGTCTTGCGGTGCAGATCCAGGAAGACGCTCACCTTCGCCCGCAGCACCCAGGGGTCGAAGGGCTTGGTCACGTAGTCCGCCGCGCCCGTGGCGTAGCCGCGGAAGGTGTAGCCCGCGTCCGCGTCGGTGCCGGTGAGGAAGATGATCGGGACGTCCTTGGTCTGGTCGAGGCGCTTGATGTTGGCGGCGGTCTCGAAGCCGTCCATGCCGGGCATGCGGATGTCCAGCAGGACGACGGCGAAGCGTTGCCGGAGGAGGGCCTTCATGGCCTCCTCGCCCGAACGGGCCCGTACCAGCGGCTCGTTGAGGGATCCCAGGACGGCCTCCAGGGCGATCAGGTTGTCCTCCATGTCGTCGACGAGGAGGATGCCCGCGCGTCCGTCGGTCCGGTCCTGAGTGGTCATGGTGAAGGTGCCTCGTTCTCGTCGGTGCGTTTCTCGGGTGCCGGGTCCGCCGGATCCGCCGGGCTCTCCGAGCCCTCCGGGTCCAGGACCGCGCAGACGACCGTGAGCAGTCGGTCGACGTCCACGGGCTTCGGTACGTAGTCGTTGGCCCCGCGGGCGATGGACTTCTCGCGGTCGCCGGGCATCGCCTTGGCGGTGAGGGCGACGATGGGCAGGCCGGCCCAGCGCGGGGTGCGGCGGATGGCGGAGATCGTCTCGTAGCCGTCCATCTCCGGCATCATGATGTCCATCAGGACGAGTTCGACGTCCGGGTTGCGCTCCAGGGTCTCGATGCCCTCGCGCCCGTTCTCCGCGTACAGGACGGTCATGCCGACGCGGCCCAGGACATGGGTGAGCGCGAAGACGTTGCGGATGTCGTCGTCGACGATCAGCACCCGGCGCCCGGGCAGGACCTGACCGGCACGTCCCGCCTTCCACGCCTCCAGCTTGGTGGGCGCGGGCCAGGTGTCGTCGCTGTCGTGGGCGGCCGGGTACGGCTCGATGGTCAGCTGCTCGGGTACGAGGCTGCCGGGCTCCTCGGCGGTGGGGCCCGTCACTCCGTGGCCGGGGCTGAAGACGGGGACGTACAGCGTGAAGGTGGAGCCCTGGCCGGGGACGCTCTCGGCGATGATGCGGCCGCCCAGCAGGCCGGCGATCTCGCGGCTGATGGACAGGCCGAGGCCGGTGCCGCCGTACTTGCGGTTGGTGGTGCCGTCGGCCTGCTGGAACGCCTCGAAGATCACCGGGAGTTTCTCGGCCGCGATGCCGATACCGGTGTCGGAGACCGCGAAGGCGATCACCTCGTCGTGGTCCTCGCGGGTGAGGCGGTGGTCGGGGTCCTTGACGCGGCTGACGGTCAGCTCGACCCGGCCGGACGCGGTGAACTTGATCGCGTTGGAGAGGAGGTTGCGCAGGATCTGCTGGAGACGCTGCTCGTCCGAGTACATCTCACGCGGCACGTTCTCGCCGACCGTGACCTCGAAGGCCAGGCCCCGGTCGAGGGTGAGGGGGCGGAACGTGGCGTGGACGTAGTCCAGGAGCTTGATGAGCGGGAGACGCTTCGGGCGTACGTCCATCCGGCCCGCCTCGATCTTCGACAGGTCCAGGATGTCGTTGATCAGCTGGAGGAGGTCGGAGCCGGAGCGGTGGATCGTGCTCGCGAACTGCACCTCCTGGTCGGTGAGATGGCCGTCCGGGTTGTCGGAGAGCAGCCGCGCCAGGATCAGGAGCGAGTTCAGCGGGGTCCGGAGTTCATGGGACATGTTCGCCAGGAACTCCGACTTGTACTGCGAGGAGGTGGCCAACAGTGCGGCCTTCTCCTCCAGTTCGGCATTGGAGCGCTGCAACTCCGCCTGCTGTTTCTGGAGTTCGTCGGAGCGTTCCTGGAGCTGCATGGCGAGGCGCTGGGACTCGCCGAGGAGGGACTCCGTGCGGGAGTTGGCGATGATGGTGTTGATGGCGACGCCGATGGTGTTCACGAACTGGTCGAAGAACGCCAGGTGGACGTCGGAGAAACGGGAGAAGGAGGCGAGCTCGATGACGCCGAGGAGCTTGTCCTCGAAGAGGATCGGGATGATCACGACACTGGACGGGGAGGCCTCGCCCAGACCGCTGTTGATCTTGATGTACCCCGGTGGGGCCTCCTCCACCAGGATCCGCTTCTTCTCGCGGGCCGCCTGCGCGACGAGGCCGTGCACGGGCAGGCCGCCGGTCTCGACGGTCGCGCCCTGCGCCGCGCCGTAGCCCGCGATGAAGGCGAGGCCCTTGGTGGGCGCCACCGGGAGCGGGGCCGCGCCGTCCTCGTCGGGGTCGGCCAGGTAGAAGGCGCCGTACTGGGCGTTCACCAGCGGGGTCAGCTCCCGCAGGATCAGGTCGGCGACCTCCATCAGGTCGCGGTGGCCCTGCATCAGGGCGGCGAGGCGGGCGAGGTTGGACTCCAGCCAGTCCTTCGCGCGGGTGGTCTCGCGGAGGTTGGCCACCATCAGGTTGATGTTGTCCTTCAGCTCGGCGACCTCGCCCTGGGTCTCCACCGTGATCGAGCGGGACATGTCTCCCTGGGCCACGGCGGAGGCGACCTCGGCGATCGCACGGACCTGGGTGGTCAGGTTCGACGCGAGTTCGTTCACGTTCGTCGTCAGACGTTTCCAGGTGCCGTACACGCCCTCGACCCTTGCCTGGCCCCCGAGTTGGCCTTCGGAGCCGACCTCGCGGGCGACCCGGGTGACCTCGGAGGAGAAGGAGGAGAGGGTGTCGACCATCGTGTTGATGGCGGTCTTCAGCTCCAGGATCTCGCCGCGCGCGTCCACGTCGATCTTCTTGGAGAGGTCGCCGTTCGCCACGGCCGTGGTCACCTGGGCGATGTTCCTGACCTGTGAGGTCAGGTTGTCCGCCATGTAGTTGACGTTGTCGGTGAGGTCACGCCAGACACCCGACACGCCCAGCACCTGGGCCCGCCCGCCGAGCGCGCCGTCGGTGCCGACCTCGCGGGCGACCCTGGTCACCTCGTCGGCGAAGGCGCGCAACTGCTCCACCATCGTGTTGACGGTGTCCTTCAGCTCCAGGATCTCGCCGCGCGCGTCGACGGTGATCTTCTTGGAGAGGTCGCCGTTGGCGACGGCGGTGGTCACCTGGGCGATGTTGCGGACCTGCGAAGTCAGGTTCAGGGCCATGAAGTTGACGTTGTCGGTGAGGTCCTTCCAGACGCCGGAGACGCCCCGGACCTGGGCCTGGCCGCCGAGGTTGCCCTCGGTGCCGACCTCGCGGGCGACCCTCGTCACCTCGTCCGCGAAGGCGGAGAGCTGGTCCACCATCGTGTTGATCGTCGACTTGAGTTCGAGGATCTCGCCCTTCGCCTCGACCGTGATCTTCTTGCCGAGGTCGCCCTGGGCGACGGCTGTGGAGACGAGGGCGATGTTCCTGACCTGCGAGGTCAGGTTGTCCGCCATGAAGTTGACGTTGTCGGTGAGGTCCTTCCAGACGCCGGAGACGCCCCGGACCTGGGCCCGGCCGCCGAGATTGCCCTCGGTGCCGACCTCGCGGGCGACCCTCGTCACCTCGTCCGCGAAGGCGGAGAGCTGGTCCACCATCGTGTTGATGGTGGACTTCAGCTCCAGGATCTCGCCCTGCGCGTCCACCGTGATCTTCTGGCTCAGGTCGCCGTTGGCGACGGCGGTGGTCACCTGGGCGATGTTGCGGACCTGTGAAGTCAGGTTCGAGGCCATGAAGTTGACGTTGTCGGTGAGGTCCTTCCAGACCCCGGAGACGCCCCGGACCTGGGCCCGGCCCCCGAGCTGCCCCTCGGTGCCGACCTCGCGGGCGACCCTCGTCACCTCGTCCGCGAAGGCGGAGAGCTGGTCCACCATCGTGTTCACGGTGAGCTTCAGCTCCAGCAGCTCGCCGGTCGCCTCGACGGTCACCGTACGGGTGAGGTCGCCGCGCGCCACCGAGGTGGTCACCAGGGCGATGTCACGCACCTGTGCGGTCAGCCGGGCGGCCATGGTGTTGACCGCCTCCGTCACGTCCCGCCAACTTCCCGACAGACCACGGACCTTGGCCCGGCCGCCGAGCCGACCCTCCGTGCCGACCTCGCGGGCGACCCGGGTCACCTCGCCGGTGAACAGCGACAGCTGGTCGACCATCTTGTTCACGGCACGGCCCAACCGCCTCAGATCGCCCCGGAGCTGGCGGTTGCCGTCGTGCAGGTCGACGCGTTGGGTCAGATCGCCGCCCGCCACCGCGTCCAGTACGCGCGTGGCGTTCGCGGCGGGGGCGACCAGGGCGTCGAGCGTCTGGTTCACGTCGTCGACACGGGTCGCCCAGGCGCCCTGGCCAGGACTGGCGGAGAGCCGCTCGTCGAGGCGGCCGTGGCGGACCAACTCCCGCCGCACACGCTGTACTTCGGTGCCGAAGTGGGTGCTACGGTCGATGATCTGGTTGAACAGGGCGCACAGCTCCGCCACCGGGGCGGGGCCCGCCTCCGGGACTTTTGTGAAGCTGCCGTCGCGGGCGGCGGTCATGGCCGCGATCAGCGCGCGGAGATCGGATGCCCGGATCAGTCCGTCCGTTCGGCTGTCTTTCTGGCCGTTTTCGAGCACCCGCGTAGCACTGTTCTCACTCATGGTGGCCCACTTCGGTAACTCGGCGCTTATGGGCGTGGTCAGTCTGTCACTCTGGCCGTGCCGCCTGAGGCCTATTCGTCCGAACTTTCTCAGGGAGCCGCTCAGTGGGGGCCATTCCGACGCAACGGGACATCGTGTCCTGCGCTTCTGATACGCCGGCGCGCGTCGGGTCCGAGTCCCTGTACGCCGCGACCGCGTACGCGGGGCTCGACCGGCGCGCGGCGGCGCACCTGTCGCTTCCCAGCGGTCCGCTCGCGCCGGGAGCCGCCCGGCGCTTCGTCGGCGCCGCGCTCGCGGAATGGGCCGAGCTCGACCTACCGGGTGCCGCCGCCCTCTCCGCCCGCCTCGTCGAGGACGTGCTCGTGGTGGTCAGTGAACTGGTCACCAACGCGGTCGTCCACGCGGGCACGGACGTCGAACTGCTGTGCCGTCTCGGCCGCGACGTCCCTGCCGCAGCCGGGTGGCTGCTCGTCGAGGTCTCGGACCACCACCCCTCCAAGACGGTACGGGACGAGGGCGCCGAACGCCCCTACCTCGTCGAACGGCCCTACGGGGCTGCCGAGTACGGACGTGGCCTGCGTCTGGTCGCCGCGCTCTCCGAAGCCTGGGGGATCACCTATCGGACCGGCGTGAAGACGGTCTGGGCCCGGCTGTCGGTCGACGGGGCGATGGCGGTGGAGGGCACGTTCGAGGCGTACGGCGGGGATGAGGGGGGCGCGGGGGGCGAAGGCGGCTCGGGGGCTGCGGGGAGCGAGGGGACCGAGGAGGTCCAAGAGGTCCGGGGGATCCAGGGGGTTCAAGAGATTCAAGGGGGCGAGAGCTGGGATGCGCGGGCGTACGCCGGTGCTGCTGAAGCGCCGGCGCTCGAAGGCGCGCGGGCGTACGCCGATTACTCCGGCTACGCCGGTGAGGCAGGCCCCGGACTCGGCGTGGGCCCGGTCGATCTGGTCGCCCCCATGCCCCGGCGGGGCGTGGAGCATGACCGGGAGTGGCTGAACCGGGGTGCGCTCTCCTTCCTCGCCGAGGCGTCCGATCTGCTCGCCGGCCAGCTGGACGAGGATCTGGTCGCCGCGCTCGCCGGACAACTGCTGGTGCCGAGACTGGCCGACTGGTGCGCGGTGTGGCTGGAGGAGGAGGGGCTGGGCTGGCGCGGCGGCGACGGTTCGCTCGGCCCGGCGCCACGGCTCGCCCGCGTCTGGCACGGCAGCGAGAACCGCATCGAGGAACTGCGCCGGGCCCTGGAGAAGGATCCACCGAGGCTGCCCGAGTCGGTGAGGTCGCGGGCGGTGCCCGTGCCGTGGCCTCACACGGGGTCGGGGATCGAAGCGACGGATGAGGGGACGGAATCGGGTTCGGGGACCGGAACGGCTTCCGGGAGCGGCGCGCCAAGGGGCCAAGGCGGGCCGGTGGAGGAGGGCCAAGGCGAGGCGGCGGAGGCGGGTGAAAGCGAGGTGGTGGAGGCGGGTGAAGGCGGGGCCGCGCTTGCCTACCGGCTGATCGCCGGAGGGCGGCCGCTCGGCACCCTCGTCATCGGCCGGGCCGGACTGCTCCGCTTCCCGGACGAGGTGACCGGGCTGGTCGAGGACCTCAGCCGACGGATCGCGCTGTCCATCGGCGCGGCCCGTCAGTACGCCCGCCAGGCCACCATCAGCCGCGTCCTGCAGCGCGGACTGCTGCCGGGCGCGGTCGCCGAGATCCCCGGTGTGTCGAGCGCGCTCGTCTACGAGCCGTGCGACAAGGGCGGGCCCAGCGGCGACTTCTACGACCTGTTCCCGGCGGGCCGGGGCCGCTGGGGCTTCGCGATCGGCGACGTGCAGGGCAAGGGCCCCGAGGCGGCGGTGGTCATCGGCCTCGCCCGGCCCTGGCTGCGGCTGCTCGCCCGCGAGGGATACGGCGTCGCGGACGTGCTCGACCGCCTCAACCAGCTCCTCCTCGACGACGCGACCGAGGCGGCGGACGCAGCCGCCCGCGCCCTGGTCACGGCAGGCGACCCCGGCCTCGTCGACCCCGAGGGCCCGCAGACGCGCTTCCTCTCCCTCCTCTACGGCGAACTCGTCCCCGTGGAGGGCGGGGTCCGCTGCACCCTCGCCTCCGCCGGGCACCCGCTGCCGTTGCTCCTGGGCCCCGGCGGCGACGTACGGGCCGTGGCCGAGCCACAGACGCTGCTCGGGGTGATCGAGGACACCGAGTACATCTCCGAGACGTTCGAGCTGCGCTGCGGAGACACGCTGCTCTGCGTGACCGACGGGGTCACCGAGCGGCGCAACGGCCCGCACATGTTCGACGACGGGGACGGTCTCGCCGCAGTGCTCTCCGACTGCGCCGGGCTCGACGCCCAGCTGATCGCCGAACGGATCCGACGACTCGTGCACGAGTTCGGGGAACGCCCGCCGGACGACGATCTGGCGCTGCTGGTGTTGCAGGCGGAGTGACGTAGCGGGGTGACGTAGCGGAATGACGAGAGCGGAGCACCGAACGCCGGTGTGACGGAAGGCGACAGCGGCGTGACGGAAGGTGACAGAAAGTGACGGATTTCGTGGGTCGGCCGGTGCTGGACAATGGAGGGCATGCCTTCCGCACTCCCCGACGGTGAGCCCGTCCCCGACGACGGGGCGCTGCCCGCGCACGCCCTGGCCGGCGCGGCCGAGCGTCCCCTCGGGTTCTATCTGCACGTCCCGTACTGCGCGACCCGCTGCGGCTACTGCGACTTCAACACCTACACCGCGACCGAGCTGCGCGGTACCGGCGGTGTCCTCGCCTCCCGCGACAACTACGCGGACACGGTCGTCGACGAGATCCGCCTCGCCCGCAAGGTCCTCGGCGACGACCCGCGCCCCGTCCGTACGGTCTTCGTCGGTGGCGGCACACCCACGCTGCTGGCCGCCGACGACCTGGTCCGGATGCTGGGGGCGATCCGGGAGGAGTTCGGCCTCGCGGACGACGCGGAGGTGACGACGGAGGCGAATCCGGAGTCGGTCGACCCCGCCTATCTGGAGACCCTCCGGGCGGGCGGCTTCAACCGCCTCTCCTTCGGTATGCAGAGCGCCCGGCAGCACGTCCTGAAGATCCTCGACCGCACGCACACGCCGGGGCGCCCGGAGGCGTGTGTCGCGGAGGCCCGCGCGGCGGGCTTCGACCATGTCAACCTCGACCTGATCTACGGCACGCCGGGGGAGTCCGACGACGACTGGCGGGCCTCCCTGGACGCCGCGCTCGGCGCCGGACCGGACCACGTCTCGGCGTACGCGCTGATCGTCGAGGAAGGCACGCAGCTCGCCCGGCGCATCCGTCGCGGTGAGGTCCCGATGACGGACGACGACGTCCACGCCGACCGCTACCTGATCGCCGAGGAGATGCTCTCGGCCGCCGGCTTCGCCTGGTACGAGGTCTCCAACTGGGCCACCTCCGCGGCCGGCCGCTGCCTGCACAACGAGCTGTACTGGCGCGGCGCCGACTGGTGGGGCGCGGGGCCGGGCGCCCACAGCCACGTCGGCGGCGTGCGCTGGTGGAACGTCAAGCACCCGGGCGCGTACGCGGGCGCGCTGGCGGCGGGTCGGTCCCCGGGGGCCGGGCGGGAGCTGCTGGCGGACGAGGACCGCCGCGTCGAACGGATCCTGCTGGAGCTGCGGCTCCGGGAGGGTTGCCCGCTGTCGCTGCTGCGGGAGGAAGGCCTGGCGGCGGCAGGGCGCGCTCTGTCCGACGGGCTGCTGGAGGCGGCGCCGTACGAGGAGGGGCGCGCGGTGCTCACGCTGCGGGGGCGGTTGCTTGCGGACGCGGTGGTGCGCGACCTGGTGGACTGAGACTGCTGGTGGACCGAGACGGCTACGGCTCTGGTGGGGGCGTAGTCCCTCGGATAGGGTCCCGCCCCATGATCTCTGGGGGAGCGCCGGCTGCGGACGCGACGATATTGCGGTTTGGTCTGCGGCGGTTTCTGTCGCTCCTGCCGTTCGGTCTCATCGTGCTCAATGCCGGTGGGTTCGGCGTGATGGCGGTGGTCCGTGGTCTGAGCCGCGACGGGATCCTCGGCACCGGTTGGGTTGGCGTGCTGTTGATGCTGGTCGCGGTGGGTTTCGCCATCCCGGTCGTCTCCACTTGGCGGACCCGCCGGTGGATGATGGCCTTCGACGCGACGGGATTCTGGTGGATCCGGGGCAAGGAGATCGCCCTGATCCGCTGGGACTCGCTCGCCGGGGTGGGTATCTACTACCACCGGACCTTCACCGTCGAACTGTGCCCCCGGGGCGAGATCGACCGCGACGACCCGCTGCTGTGGCAGTTCGTCCGTGACACGGAACCGCTCCGGCCCGGTCTGCCCCGGCTGCGCTACCGCATCCACCTCCCCCACTCCTTCAAGCCCTACGAGAAGGCCCTGAGCCAGTGGGCGCCCGAGCTGTGGTTCGGGCTGGTGGCGCAGCCGCTGCCGTACGCGGGGCAGCCCGACCGGGCGGGACACCGGGAGCGGTTGGCAAGGCGCGGAGAGGGCTGACCGCCGACGTCACGCACCGCCGAAGTCACCCCGCCGACGTCACGCACCCTCGCCGACCGTGACGAAGTCGATCAACTCCTCCACCCGGCCCAGCAGTTCGGGTTCCAGGTCCCGATAGGACCGCACCCGCGACAGAATCCGCCGCTGCCACACCTCACCCGTGTTTTCCGGCCACCCCAGCGCCCGGCACACCCCCGTCTTCCAGTCCTGGCCGCGCGGCACGCGGGGCCACGCCGTGATGCCCACCGACGACGGCTTCACGGCCTCCCAGACGTCGATGTACGGGTGGCCCACGACGAGCGAGTGGTCGCTGGTCACCGACTCGGCGATACGGGATTCCTTGCTGCCGGGGACCAGGTGGTCGACCAGGACCCCGAGACGGGCGTCCGGTCCGGGGGCGAACTCGGCGACGATCGCGGGCAGGTCGTCCACGCCCTCCAGGTACTCCACCACCACGCCCTCGATACGCAGGTCGTCGCCCCAGACCCGCTCGACGAGTTCGGCGTCGTGGCGGCCCTCGACGTAGATCCGGCCGGCGCGGGCCACGCGGGCGCGGGCGCCGGGTACGGCGACCGAGCCGGAGGCCGTGCGGGAGGGGCGGACGGGGGCCGCGGACGAGGGGCGTACCAGGGTCACCACCCGGCCCTCAAGGAGGAAGCCCCGGGGTTCCAGCGGGAACACACGGTGTTTGCCGAAGCGGTCCTCCAGCGTCACCGTGCCCGCCTCGCAGCCCACGACCGCGCCGCAGAAGCCGGTGGTGGGCTCCTCGACGACCAGACCGGGGTCGGCCGGGACCTCGGGGGCCGGCTTGGGCTTCTTCCAGGGAGGGGTCAGGTCGGGTGAGTACTGGCGCATTCGGATGACGATAGGAGAAGCCGCGCCCGGATGTCCCCCGCTCAGCGCGACACGCCGATGGCTGATGGCTGATTGCCGATGTCCGGTGACAGGCCATGGCCCGCGCCGACCGAGGTCCACCGCGACCGGCTAGGACACGCCGAAGCGCCCTGCCAGCGCGTCCCGTTGGGCCCGTACGAACGCCGCGTCCACCACCGCCCCGTGGCCGGGCACGTACAACGCGTCCTCGCCGCCCAGCTCCAGGAGCCGGTCCAGGGCGGCCGGCCAGCGGGAGGGGACCGCGTCGGGGCCCGCCTGGGGTTCGCCGGACTCCTCGACCAGGTCCCCGCAGAACACGACCCCGGGGCGGCCGTGCGCGGTCCCGGGGACCAGGACGGCCAGGTCGTGGCCCGTGTGCCCCGGGCCCACGTTCGCCAGGAGCACCCGGACGTCGCCGCCCAGGTCGAGCGTCCACTCGCCGGAGACGTGGTGGTGGGGGCGTACGAGGAGGTCGGCGGCCTCGGTGGCGTCCGCCGGGGGGAGGCCGTGGTGCACGGCGTCCGCGCGGAGGGCGTCGCACGCACCGGTCGGGACGCCGTCGACGCCCATCGCGCCGAAGACCTCCACCCCGGTGAACGCCGCCGCCCCGAAGACATGGTCGAAGTGGGGGTGGGTGAGCGCGAGATGTGTCACACGGGCGCCCCCGAGCAGTCGGCGCGCCTCGGTGCGCAACCGCGCGCCCTCCGGCAGGCTCGAACCCGCGTCGATCATGAGGGCCGAACCGTCCCCGACCACCAGTCCGACCGTGCAGTCCCAGCCGGGAAGGCGGCACCGTCCGACCCGGGGCGTCAATCCCTGCCATCCGCACTCTTCCCAAGTCACCGTCATGCGCCGACGCTAGCTGTAGCTCCCCGCGTGCCGGGTGAGGGAGGGCGCCGGGGGAGGCCGGCGGGAAGGCTTCGGACCGGCCGCGGGCAGGCCGAAGGGTGACGTGGCCACCGATGTGCCGCCGGCCGGCGGTCCGGGTGGCGTCGACGGTCGCCGAACTCGCCGGTAGGAAGTGGCCCGACATCGTCGGACAGGTCGGTACACGTCGGCACGACATGGCTGGACCGGCCTTGCCGGGGGCGTACCCCACCGCCGTACACTGGGCGGGGAGTGTTGGCACTCGCCCGGGGTGAGTGCCAAGGGAGAGCCACAGGAGAGCGAGCTGGAGGTGTGCGCGGTGCTCAGTGAACGCAGGCTCCAGGTGCTGCGCGCCATCGTCCAGGACTACGTGGGCACCGAGGAGCCGGTCGGTTCCAAGGCGCTCACGGAGCGGCACAACCTGGGCGTCTCCCCGGCGACCGTCCGCAACGACATGGCGGCGCTGGAGGACGAGGGCTTCATCGCCCAGCCCCACACCAGCGCGGGCCGCATCCCCACCGACAAGGGGTACCGGCTCTTCGTCGACAAGCTGGCCGGCGTCAAACCGATGACCCCGCCCGAGCGGCGCGCCATCCAGAACTTCCTGGACGGCGCCGTCGACCTCGACGACGTGGTGGCCAGAACCGTACGGCTGCTCGCGCAGCTCACCCGGCAGGTCGCCGTCGTGCAGTATCCGTCGCTCACACGGTCGACGGTGCGGCACGTGGAGTTGCTGTCGCTGGCCCCCGCCCGGCTGATGCTCGTGCTGATCACGGACACGGGACGGGTGGAGCAGCGGCTGGTCGACTGCCCGGCGCCGTTCGGAGAAACGTCACTCGCGGATCTGCGCGCCCGGCTCAACAGCAAGGTCGCGGGCCGCCGGTTCACCGACGTGCCGAGGCTGGTCGAGGACCTGCCCGAGGCGTTCGACGTCGAGGACCGGGGCACGGTCACGACGGTGCTCTCCACCCTGCTGGAAGCACTCGTCGAGGAGAGCGAGGAGCGGCTGATGATCGGCGGTACCGCCAATCTCACCCGCTTCGGACATGACTTCCCCCTCACCATCCGGCCCGTTCTGGAAGCCTTGGAGGAGCAGGTCGTCCTCCTCAAGTTGCTTGGCGAGGCCGGGGATTCGGGCATGACCGTACGCATCGGTCATGAGAACGCGTATGAGGGACTCAACTCCACGTCCGTCGTCTCCGTCGGTTACGGTTCGGGCGGCGAGGCGGTAGCGAAACTGGGCGTGGTCGGACCTACGCGCATGGATTATCCGGGAACGATGGGAGCGGTACGAGCGGTGGCACGGTACGTCGGACAGATCCTGGCGGAGTCCTGAGTGGCCACGGACTATTACGCCGTGCTCGGCGTGCGCCGCGACGCTTCCCAGGACGAGATCAAGAAGGCGTTCCGGAGGCTCGCGCGCGAGCTGCACCCGGACGTCAACCCCGATCCGAAGACCCAGGAGCGGTTCAAGGAGATCAACGCCGCCTACGAGGTGCTCTCGGACCCGCAGAAGAAGCAGGTCTACGACCTCGGCGGCGACCCGCTGTCCCAGGCGGGCGGCGGCGCGGGCGGCTTCGGCGCCGGTGGCTTCGGTAACTTCTCGGACATCATGGACGCCTTCTTCGGTACGGCGTCGCAGCGGGGTCCTCGGTCGCGTACGCGCCGGGGCCAGGACGCGATGATCCGGCTGGAGATCGACCTCGACGAGGCGGCCTTCGGCACGACGAAGGACATCCAGGTCGACACGGCCGTCGTGTGCACGACCTGCAGCGGCGAGGGCGCGGCCCCGGGGACCACCGCCCAGACCTGTGACATGTGTCGCGGTCGTGGTGAGGTCTCGCAGGTCACGCGGTCCTTCCTCGGTCAGGTCATGACCTCCCGGCCCTGCCCGCAGTGCCAGGGGTTCGGCACGATCGTCCCCAACCCGTGTCCCGAGTGCGCGGGCGACGGGCGGGTGCGGTCGCGGCGGACGCTCACCGTCAAGATCCCGGCCGGTGTCGACAACGGCACACGGATCCAGCTCGCCGGTGAGGGCGAGGTCGGGCCCGGTGGCGGTCCCGCCGGTGACCTCTACGTCGAGATCCACGAGCTGCCGCACTCGACGTTCCAGCGGCGCGGCGACGATCTGCACTGCACGGTGACGATCCCGATGACGGCGGCGTCCCTCGGCACGAAGGTGCCGCTGGAGACGCTGGACGGTCTCGAGGAGGTCGACATCCGGCCCGGGACGCAGTCCGGGCAGTCGATCCCGTTGCACGGGCGGGGCGTCACGCATCTGCGGGGCGGCGGCCGAGGCGATCTGATCGTCCACGTCGAGGTCCAGACGCCGACGAAGCTCGACCCGGAGCAGGAGGGGCTGCTGCGGCAGCTGGCGGTGCTTCGGGGTGAGGAGCGGCCCACGGGGCAGTTCCAGCCCGGGCAGCAGGGCCTGTTCTCGCGGCTGAAGGACGCGTTCAACGGGCGCTGACCGGTTGTCCGCCGGGGTGCGGGTGATGCGTGGCCGGTCGCCCACGTGGCGGAGCCGCACATGTCACAGCCCCGCGTCCCTTACGGGGCCGGGGCCCGCACCCTTCCCCGATTCGGCGAAGTCCGGTGGACATGGCAACATGCCGTCATGTCCTCCGCACTGACCGATCTCGTCCCGCTGCCGATCGTGCAGGCCCCGATGGCGGGCGGTGTGTCCGTGCCGCGGCTGGCCGCCGCCGTGTCCGAGGCGGGCGGGCTGGGGTTCCTCGCCGCCGGGTACAAGACGGCCGACGGGATGTACCAGGAGATCAAGGCGCTCAGGGCGCTCACCTCGCGCCCCTTCGGCGTGAACCTCTTCATGCCGCAGCCGGAGTATGCCGAGCCGGCCGCCGTCGAGGTGTACGCGGAGCAGCTGGCCGGTGAGGCCACCTGGTACGACGCCGAGCTGGGCGACCCCGACAGCGGGCGCGACGACGGCTACGAGGCCAAGCTCGCGGTGCTGCTGGACAACCCCGTGCCGGTGGTGTCGTTCCACTTCGGCTGCCCGACCCCCGAGATCATCGAGTCCTTCGCCCGCAAGGGCACGCTCACCCTGGTCACCGCGACCTCGGCGGAGGAGGCACAGGCCGTGGAACGGTCCGGGGCCCACGCCGTGATCGTGCAGGGCGTCGAGGCGGGCGGTCACCAGGGCACACACCGGGACGACCCCGAGCGGGACTGCGCAGGCATCGGCCTGCTCTCCCTGGTCGCCCAGGTCCGCGAGGCCGTGGCGCTGCCGATGGTCGCGGCCGGCGGCATCATGCGCGGCGGCCAGATCGCCGCCCTCCTCACGGCGGGCGCGACCGCGGCCCAGCTCGGCACGGCGTTCCTCGCCACCACCGAGTCCGGCGCGCACGCCGTGCACAAGCAGGCGCTGACCGATCCCCTCTTCGTCCGCACGGAGCTGACCCGCGCCTTCTCCGGGCGCCCGGCGCGCGGTCTGGTCAACCGGTTCATGCGCGAGCACGGCCCGTACGCGCCCGTCGCCTACCCCGAGGTCCACCACCTCACCTCGCCGCTGCGCAAGGCCGCCGCCAAGGCCGGGGACGCGCAGGGCATGGCGCTGTGGGCCGGGCAGGGGCACCGGATGGCCCGGGACCTGCCGGCCGGGGAACTGGTCGAGGTGCTGGCCGCCGAGATCGCCGCCGCGCAGGCCGAGCAGGCCTCCGCGCAGGTCGGCGGGCAGGGCGGCCGGACCGGGAGCGAGGGCCGATGACCGCGCCGGTGTTCGTGGTGGAGCGGTTCGACGGCCGGGGATCGGAGATCGTGCTCGACGGCCCCGAAGGGCGGCACGCCGTCTCGGTGAAGCGGCTGCGGCCCGGCGAGGACGTGATCCTCACCGACGGGCGGGGCCGGTGGCTGGAGGGCTCGGTGAAGGCCGCCGAGGGCAAGGACCGGCTGGTCGTCATGGACGTGGGGTCCATCCTTGAGGAGCCCCCGGCGCAGCCCCGTGTCACCGTCGTCCAGGCGCTGCCCAAGGGCGACCGGGGCGAAGTGGCCGTGGAGACCATGACCGAGGTCGGCATCGACGCGATCGTGCCCTGGGCCGCCTCCCGCTGCATCACCCAGTGGAAGGGCGAGCGGGGACTGAAGGCCCTCGCCAAGTGGCGGTCCACCGCGCGGGAGGCGGGCAAGCAGTCCCGCCGGGTGCGGTTCCCCGAGATCGCGGACGCGGCCACGAGCAAGCAGGTCGCGGCGCTGCTGGCGAAGGCCGACTTCGCCGCCGTACTGCACGAGAGCGGCGACGGGACACTGGCCACGGCCGAGCTGCCGACGGCCGGGGAGATCGTGCTCGTCGTGGGGCCCGAGGGGGGCGTGTCGCCCGAGGAGCTGGCGCTCTTCGGCGAGGCGGGCGCGGGGGCGTATCGACTCGGACCCAGTGTGCTGCGCACATCGACCGCCGGTACGGCGGCCGGGGCGCTGCTGCTGGGCAGAACCGGACGCTGGTCCTGACCGGCCCGGTCCCGACCGCCGTCCCCGAAACCCCTGGGAGCATCGTGGAACTCGCACAAGTAAGGCTGCTCGTCTCCGACTTCGCCGCTTGTTACCGCTTCTACGCCGATGTCCTCGGGCTGAAGCCGCAGTCCGGGGCGGCCGAGGGGCCGTACGAGAAGTTCAGTCCGGCGGTCGGGTCCGCGGGCATCGCCCTGCAGGACCGGGCGATGATGGCGCAGGTGCTCGGGGAGCTGGCCGACGCGGCGAACGGGCACCGGTCGCTGGTCGTCCTGCGGGTCGACGACCTCGACACGTACTGCGAGCAGATCACCGCGCGCGGCGCGCGGCTCCTCCACGGGCCCGCACCCATGACCGACCGGATGCGCGTGGCCCATCTCAAGGACCCCGAGGGGAACTTGGTGGAGCTGCAGGAATGGCTGCTGCTGCGCGGCTGACGACCTCCGCACCCGTTCACTCCTCCCGGCAGCATGGCCGCATGCGGTCTTCCGTCGCGCGGCGGGCGGTGGCAGGCTGCCGTGCATGGGGCCATGGAGGCGGGTCAGGGCATACCGGACAGGCGGGCGCCGGCTCCTGCTGGGAGCAGGGCTCGGCATCGGCGCGGTCCTGGGCCTGGTCGCCTGCGAGGGCGGCGGGCTCAACACCGGCGCGGTCGCGTTCACGACGGACCAGCTGGGCACCAGGGAACTGGAGCGGCAGGGTCTCGACGTCCAGTGGCTCACCTGCACGGCGTCCTACGACGGCGACGGCGGCACACGGGACGACGGCAAGACGTCCAGGTCGCCGTCCGCTTCCGCCAACACCGTCGCGAACGTCGACTGCACGGGCGAGGACAAGGAAGGCCGGGACATCTCCCTCACCGGGAAGGTGACGAAAGAGGTCGACGGCAGGTGCGTCCGCGGGGACCTGAGAGCGAAGGTCGGCGGCAAGGAGTGGTTCCACGTCGACGTGCTGGGCAACTGCGACGCCCCCGACCCGGCACCCGGGTCGCCCGACCCGGACCGGCCGGGACCCACCGTGACGGTCACCGTCACCCAGACCATCTGGTGCCAGAAGGACCCGGCGTGCCTGCCCGAGGGCAAGTGAGGCCCGGCGCGAGGGACATGATCCAAACCCCTCCCAATCCGTCCGAACGCTGCTTACAGTGACCGGGTGACTCAGCTCGCGTATTTCCGGTATCCGCACCTGCACGGCGACCTGGTCGCCTTCACCGCCGAGGACGACGTGTGGGTCGCGCCTCTGGACGGCGGCCGTGCCTGGCGGGTCAGCGCGGACAACGTGCCCGTGAACCATCCGCGGATCTCCCCGGACGGCACCACCGTCGCGTGGACCTCCACGCGGGACGGCGCGCCCGAGGTGCATGTCGCGCCCCTCGACGGCGGATCGGCCAAGCGCCTGACGTACTGGGGGAGTTGGCGCACCCAGGTGCGCGGGTGGACGCCCGACGGCCAGGTCCTGGCGCTCAGCACCCAGGGCCAGGCCAGCCTCCGCCGGAGCTGGGCGCGCGCCGTCCCGCTCGACGGCGGCCCGGCCACCACCCTCCCGTACGGGCCGGTCGGCGATGTCGCCCACGGCCCCGCCACCGTGCTGCTGTCCGCGCCGATGGGCCGCGAGGCCGCCTGGTGGAAGCGGTACCGGGGCGGCACGGCGGGCAAGCTGTGGATCGACCGCGCGGCCGAGGACGGCAAGGACACCGAGGGCACCGGGCCGGCCGGTGAATTCGTACGGCTGCACGCCGAGTTGGACGGAAACATCGAGTACCCGCTGTGGGTCGGGGACCGGATCGCGTTCCTGTCCGACCACGAGGGCGTCGGAGCGCTGTACTCCTCCCTCGCCGACGGATCGGACCTGCGGCGGCACACACCGGTCGACGGTTTCTACGCCCGCCACGCGGCCACCGACGGCACCCGGGTCGTGTACACGTCCGCCGGTGAGCTGTGGCTGCTGGACGACCTGGACGGGGCCGAGCCGCGCAGGCTGGACATTCGGCTCGGTGGACAGCGCGTCGACCTCCAGCCGTTCCCGGCGAACGCCTCCCGCTGGTTCGGCTCCGCCTCGCCCGACCACACGGCCCGGGGCAGCGCCGTTTCCGTACGCGGCTCCGTCCACTGGATCACCCACCGTTCCGGCCCCGCCCGCGCGCTCGCCGCCGAGCAGGGCGTACGGGCCCGACTGCCGCGCACCTTCCGGGTGGAGGGCGAGGAGTGGGTGGTGTGGGTGACGGACGCGGAGGGCGACGACGCGCTGGAGTTCGCCCCGGCGACCGGCGTCGGCCCCGGCGCCACCCCGCGCCGGCTCGCCGCAGGGCAGCTGGGCCGCGTCCTCGGGCTCGCCGTCGCGCCCGACGGCAGCCGGGTCGCCGTCGCCACGCACGACGGCCGGGTCCTGCTCGTCGAACGGGAGACCGGAGAGGTCCGCGAGGTCGACCGCAGCGAGGACGGCGAGGTGACCGGCCTGGTCTTCTCGCCCGACTCGGCCTGGCTCGCCTGGTCGCATCCCGGCCCGCGCCCGCTGCGCCAGCTGAAGCTCGCCAACACGGCCGACCTTTCCGTCACCGAGGCGACCCCGCTCCGCTTCCAGGACTTCTCACCGGCGTTCACGCTCGACGGCAAGCACCTCGCCTTCCTCTCCGCCCGCGCCTTCGACCCCGTCTACGACGAACACGTCTTCGACCTCCACTTCGTCAGCGGGGCCCGCCCGCACCTCATCACGCTCGCCGCGACCACCCCGTCCCCTTTCGGGCCGCAGCGCCACGGCAGGCCGTTCGAGGCGCCCGACAAGGACGAGACCCCGGACAGCGAGGGCGCCCCCGCGACCCGGATCGACCTCGAAGGGCTCGCCGACCGGATCGTCCCCTTCCCGGTCGAGGCCGCCCGCTACTCGACGCTCCGCGCCGCCAAGGACGGCGTCCTGTGGCTGCACCACCCCGTCACCGGCGTCCTCGGCCACTCCCGGGCCACGCCCGACGACCCCGACCCGAAGTCCTCCCTGGAGCGCTACGACCTCGCGCAGCGGCGCCTCGAATACCTCGCTTCCGACGCCGACCACTTCACCGTCAGCGGCGACGGCAAGCGGGTCCTGCTGTGGACCGACGGCAAGCTCAAGGTCGTCCCCAGCGACCGGCGTGCCTCGAACGACGACGAGAGCGACACGAACATCACGGTCGACCTCTCGCGCGTACGCCGGACCGTCGACCCGGCCGCCGAGTGGCGGCAGATGTTCGACGAGACCGGCCGTCTCATGCGGGACAACTTCTGGCGCCCGGACCTGGGCGGGGTGGACTGGGACGGCGTCCTGGACCGGTACCGTCCGGTCCTCGACCGACTGGCCACGCACGACGACCTGGTCGACCTGCTGTGGGAGGTGCAGGGCGAGTTGGGTACCTCGCACGCCTACGTCACCCCGCGAGGCCGGGGCGGTTCCGGCGACCGGCGGCAGGGGCTGCTCGGGGCGGACGTCTCCCGGCACGAGGACGGCCCGCAGGGGTCCGTGCTGTGGCGCATCGACCGGGTGCTGCCGTCGGAGACCTCCGACCCCGACGCGCACTCGCCGCTCACCGCGCCGGGTGTGGCCGTGCGGGCCGGGGACGCGATCGTCGCCGTGGGCGGGCAGCCGGTCGACCCGGTGGCCGGGCCCGGACCGCTGCTCGTCGGCACGGCGGGCAAGGCGGTCGAGCTGACCGTCCTGCCGTCCGGTGGCGGGGATCTCCGGCATCCCGTCGTGGTGCCCATCTCCGACGAGGAGCCGTTGCGGTACCACGCGTGGGTGGCGGACCGGCGGGCCTACGTCCACGGGAGGTCCGGTGGCCGGCTCGGGTATCTGCACGTGCCCGACATGGTCGGTTCCGGCTGGGCCCAGCTCCACCGCGACCTGCGCGTCGAGGTGGCCCGGGAGGGGCTCGTCGTGGACGTCCGGGAGAACCGGGGCGGGCACACGTCTCAGCTCGTCGTGGAGAAGCTCGCGCGGCGGATCGTCGGATGGGACCTGCCGCGCGGGATGCGGCCGACCAGCTATCCCGACGACGCGCCCCGGGGGCCCGTCGTCGCCGTCGCCAACGAGTTCTCCGGGTCCGACGGGGACATCGTCAACGCGGCGATCAAGGCTCTGGGGATCGGGCCGGTGGTCGGTACGCGGACGTGGGGCGGTGTCGTCGGGATCGACAGCCGGTATCGGCTGGTGGACGGGACGCTCGTGACGCAGCCGAAGTACGCCTTCTGGCTGGAGGGGTACGGGTGGGGGGTCGAGAACCACGGGGTCGATCCGGACGTGGAGGTCGTGCAGGCGCCGCAGGATCACGCGGCGGGGCGGGATCCGCAGTTGGACGAGGCGATCCGGATCGCGTTGGCGGGCCTTGAGGAGACTCCGGCGAAGGTGGCACCGCCGCTGCCCGAGGCGTAGTTCTTCCTCGCCCCCGCCGCCCCTGCCCGTCCCGTCCCTCGGGGCTCCGCCCCGGACCCGTTCGCGCAGTTCCCCGCGACCCTTTTCAGGGGCGCGGGGAACTGCGCGAACAGCCACGACGAACCCGCGGACGGGGGTCGAAGGGGCGCAGCCCCTGGGGACGGGAATGGGTAAGGGCGGCGGGGGCGGAATCACCTCGCTACGATGCCCCGGTAGGCGATCACACCAGTGGCTGGAGGCATGGATGGCTGGGGAGCCGCAGGACGACTGCCTGTTCTGCAAGATCGTGGCAGGGCACGTACCGGCGACGATCGTGAGGGAGACGGACACGACGGTCGCGTTCAGGGACATCAACCCACAGGCACCGACGCACGTCCTGGTCATTCCGAAGGCGCACTACGCGGACGCCGCGACACTCGCCGCCGCCGCCCCGGAACTCGCCGCGGACGTCCTCCGCGAGACGCGGGCCGTCGCCGACGAGGACAAGCTGGAGAGCTACCGGGTCGTCTTCAACACCGGTGGCGGCGCAGGCCAGACCGTGTTCCACGCGCACGCCCACGTCGTCGGTGGTCGTGGCCTGCAGTGGCCCCCCGGATAACGGGCCGTGTCCGTACGTGAACTGGTGGTCCTCGGCACCGCCAGCCAGGTCCCGACCCGGCACCGCAACCACAACGGCTATCTGCTGCGCTGGGACGCGGAAGGACTGCTCTTCGACCCGGGCGAGGGCACCCAGCGGCAGATGCTGCGCGCCGGGGTCGCCGCGCACGACCTGAACCGCATATGTGTCACCCATTTCCACGGGGACCACTCGCTGGGGCTGGCCGGGGTGATCCAGCGGATCAACCTCGACCGTGTGCCCCACGACGTCACCGCGCACTACCCGCGCTCCGGGCAGCGGTTCTTCGACCGGCTGCGGTACGCCACCGCGTACCGGGAGACGGTCCCGCTGATCGAGGCACCGGTCGACGGGGAGGGCGGGGCGCTGGCCGCCGGGCCGTCGTACGCGCTCGACGCGCGGAGGCTCTCGCACCCCGTCGAGTCGTACGGGTACCGGCTCGTCGAGCCCGACGGGCGGCGGATGCTGCCCGAGCGGCTCGCCGAGCGCGGGATCAAGGGGCCGGACATCGGGCGGCTCCAGCGGGAGGGCGCGATCGACGGCGTCCGTCTCGACGACGTCAGCGAGGTGCGGCGCGGACAGCGGTTCGCGTTCGTCATGGACACCCGGCTGTGCGACGGGGTCTACGCCCTCGCCGACGCGGCCGACATGCTCGTCATCGAGTCCACGTTTCTCGACGAGGACGTTCAACTCGCAGTGGATCACGGGCATCTGACGGCCGGTCAGGCCGCCTCGGTGGCCCGGGAGTGCGGCGTACGGCATCTGGTGCTGACCCACTTCAGCCAGCGGTACTCCGAGCCCGCCGAGTTCGAACGGCAGGCGCGGGCCGCCGGGTTCGAGGGGGAGCTGACCGTGGCGCACGACCTGATGCGGGTTGCGCTTCCGAAACGGCGGTAGAGCAGCCGTACGATGCTTTGATGTCCCTCCCCAAAGCTGAACTGCACCTGCACATCGAAGGAACCCTGGAGCCGGAGCTGGCGTTCGCGCTGGCCGCCCGGAACGGGGTCGCGCTGCCGTACGCGGACACGGAGGAGCTCCGCAAGGCGTACGAGTTCGAGGATCTGCAGTCCTTCCTGAACCTGTACTACGAGCTGATGGCCGTGCTCCGCACCGAACAGGACTTCGCGGACCTCGCCGACGCCTATCTGGCCCGCGCCGCCGCCCAGGGCGTACGGCACGCGGAGATCTTCTTCGATCCGCAGGCCCACATCGCGCGGGGCGTCGGGATGGGGACGATCGTCGAGGGGCTGTGGCGGGCACTGCGGAGGAGCGAGGAGACACACGGGGTCTCCACTCAGCTGATCATGTGCTTTCTGCGGGACGAGTCCGCGGCGTCGGCCCTCGACACCCTGGAGGCCGCGAAGCCGTACCTCGACCGGATCGTCGGGATCGGGCTGGACTCGGCCGAGGTCGGGCATCCGCCGGCCAAGTTCCGTGAGGTGTACGAGGCGGCCGCCGCGCTGGGCCTGCGGCGCGTCGCGCACGCGGGGGAGGAAGGGCCGCCGGAGTACATCACCGAGGCCCTCGACGTCCTCGGTGTCGAACGTGTCGACCACGGACTGAGGTGCATGGAGGACCCCGCCCTCGTCGAGCGGCTGGTGCGGGACCGCGTCCCGCTGACGCTGTGCCCGCTGTCGAACGTCCGGCTGCGGACCGTCGACACCCTCGCCGACCACCCGCTGCCCGCCATGCTCGACGCGGGCCTGCTCTGCACGGTCAACTCCGACGACCCGGCCTACTTCGGCGGGTACGCCGGAGACAACTTCGACGCCGTCCGGCAGCGGCTCGGCCTGGGCGAGGACCGGCTGCGCGAACTGGCCCGCAACTCGTTCACCGCGTCCTTCCTGGAACACGACGAGGAGCGGCGGGCCCGGTACCTCGCCGAGGTGGACGCGTACGAGTTCGGGTGAGCGCGGTGCCTCAGGCCGCCGGGCGGTACTGCGGCTGCTCGGCGGTCGCCTGCTCCCGGTAGCGGGCGTGCTCCGTCGTGGGTGTGGTCGTGCGCAGGGCCACCCGGGTCATGGGGCCCGTGATGAGGAGGAGGCCCACGGCCAGGAGCGCGCCCATCGCCGGGTAGCCGACATGGGCGGCGAGCAGGCTGCCGACGAGGGGGCCGGCGGCCGTGCCGAGCGAGGACGCGGAGCCGACGAGGACCGCCCAGCGGCCGCGCGGGTCGAGGGAGGCGGCGAGGCCGATGAGGTACGACAGGACGACCGGGTAGAGGGTGTTCCAGGCGATCTCGCCCGTCGCGAACGTCGGCAGGTCCCTCGCGGTGGCGCTGAGCGCGATGCAGCCGGCGATGAGCGCCGTGCCGGCGCCGATGGGGAGCGCGCGGCCGAAGCGCGCGCCCAGCGCACTCGCCCCGATCACCCCGAGCAGGCCCGCGCCGAGCGCCGTCGCGAAGACCGCGCCGACGGTGACCTCGGTGAGCCCGGCCTGGGTGGTGCCGATCCGGCCGCTGACACCCCAGAGGGAGTTCTGCGCCAGGGACCACAGGGCGAGCGTGACGGCGAGGGTGATGCCGTGGCGGAGGTGGGGCAGCGGGCCCCGTTCACGGGCGACGTGGGTCGTTGCCACCGGGGCCGCGAGACGGGCCGTCGCCGGGAGGGTGAGCAGGGCCGCGAGGGCGAGGGCGGCGAGTGGGAGGCCGTGGCCGGGGCCCAGCCGGGGGATCGTCAGATACAGCGTGCCGGCCAGCGCCGAGACGCTCAGCAGGCCCTGCGTGGACACCCGGTGCGGGTCGCTCTGCGCGGCGATGCCGGTCGCGGCCACGGCGGTCGCCGTACCGGAGCCGAAGCCGCCGAGGACCGCGCCCGCGACCACCGCGGGGAGGGCCGTGGTGAGCGCGGCGGTGCCGTAGCCGGCGGCGGCGAGCAGCAGGCCCACGCGGGCGAGGCGGCGGGGGCCGAGCCGTGCCACGTGGGCGGCGAGCGTGAAGCCCGCCGTGGCCGAACCCAGCAGCAGGGCACTGCCGACGGCGCCCGCCTCGGTGGTGGTGAGGGGGAGGGCCGCGTCGAGTCTGCCCACGGTGGTGGGCAGGAGGTACGCGGCGAGATACCCGGCCGTGAAAAGGGCGACGAGGGGCCAGGGTGGGGTGGTGGTGCGGGGGGACACGGGCGTTCCTGGACGTGCGAAGGTGCGGCTCGATGAGCTCGATGAGGGGGTTGGGCGGCTGGCTGTCGACGGACAGGGGCGCGCGGAGAATTAGTATCACGCCGCGTTTGGGGCGGGGATTGCTGGGTAGCAGTGGGGATTTTTGGGTTGCTGGGCGGGTACTTCGGCCGCGGGCGGGTGGGGCTTCTCGCGCAGTTCCCCGCGCCCCTTGACGGCATGGGGCGCGCCCCGGGGTCTTCAGGGGCGCGGGAGTGTGCGCGGGCCACCACGACGAACCCGCACCCGCCCGACAACCCCCGCCCCCGAGCTCTCAGGCGGCAGTGACATGTGCCCCCGAGGTGTCGGGCGGCGGGCCGTCAGGCGGAGCGGCGGAAGCCGATCGTGGGGACTGCCCGGCGCAGCGGCCAGGGGCTGACGTGGTCCTTCGGGAGGAGGTCCGCGAGGAAGGCGTACCGGCGCAGGGCCGCGGGGTCCTGGCCGTCCAGGGACTGCACCCGGCGCCACCACGCGGCGAGCTCGGCCCAGCCGGGAGCGGACAACGACCCCCCGAACTCCTGCACCGACAGCGCGGCGGTCAGGCCCGCGAAGGCCAGCCGGTCCGCCAGGGGCCAGTCCGCCAGGGTGCCGGTGACGAAGCCGGCGACGAACACGTCGCCCGCGCCCGTCGGGTCCATGGCCTCCACGGCGATCGCCGGCACCTCCGCCGTCTCTCCGGTCCTGCCGTCCACCGCGTACGCGCCTTCCGCGCCCAGCGTCACCACGGCCACCGGCACATGGTCGGTGAGGGCGTGGGCGGCGGCCCGGGGGCACTCCGCGCCGGTGTACCGCATCGCCTCCTGCGCGTTGGGCAGGAACGCCTCGCAGTGGGCGAGATCGGCGAGCCCCGCCAGGTCCCAGGCGCCGGTCTCGTCCCAGCCGACGTCCGCGAAGATCCGGGTGCCCTCGCTCGCGGCCCGCTCGATCCAGGGGGCGCGTACGCCGGGCGTGAGGGAGGCGACGGCGGCGCGGGCGTGGGGCGGGTTCTCCGCCTCGGACTGCTCCGGGGGCGCCGCGTGGCCGTGCGAGACCATCGTGCGTTCGCCTTCGTACGCCATGGAGACCGTGACCGGGGAGTGCCAGCCGAGGACCGTACGGGAGGTGGAGAGGTCGATGCCCTCGCCCTGCTCCAGGGCGTCCCAGCAGTACTCGCCGTAGTGGTCGTCGCCGAAGGCCGCCGCGAGGGAGGTCTTCAGGCCCAGCCGGGCCAGGGCCGTGGCCATGTTCGCGACACCGCCGGGGCTCGACCCCATCCCGCGTGCCCAGGACTCGGTCCCGCGCACCGGGGCGGAGTCGAGCCCGGTGAAGATGATGTCGAGGAAGACGGTGCCTGTCAGATAGACGTCCCAGGGCGGGTCGTCCGGTGCTCTCAGGGACCTCAGCGGGTCGACCTGGGGCCGGTGCGGTCGCTCTCCCTTGAACGCGGTCACGATGTGCTCCCTGGCGTGGTGCGGATCCAGCCAGTCTGCACCAAACGCTCCGCGGGGGGTGCGGGTCACGCCGGGGTGCGCCCCGGTGCGTTGTGCGGGTGTGGGGCCCGTCTCCAGGGGCTGCCGCCCCTTTGACCCCGCTGATTCGCCTTCCAGCTCGGTTCCGGAGGGATTCTGGCGGGTGCGGGTCCGGTGGGGGCTGGTCGCGCAGTTCCCCGCGCCCCTGAAAAGCAGGGGCTGCGCCCCGTGCTTTGAGGCCGGCAGGATCGTCGCCCTTCGGGCCCGCAGGGCCGTTGCCTCCCAGGCCCGCGAGGCCGTTGCCTTTGAGGTCCGCAGCTCGTGGCCTTTGAGGTCGGCAGGCCTGTCGCCCTTCGGGCCCGTAGGACCGTTGCCTCCCAGGCCGGCGAGCCCGTTGCCTTCAGGCCGCAGGGCCTGGTCTTTCGGGGGCGCGGGGAACTGCGCGACCAGCCCCCACCGGACCCGCACCCCGCCGGCAAACGCGCGGTGCTACCAGCGCGGTACCGTCGGCGTCACCCACCCCGGCTCGGCGACCCGCATCGCCGCCGCGTCGTCGCGGTCCTTCAGCGCCCCGTCATCGCCCAGCCACCGCCGATGCAGGAACGCCAGCTTCTCCCGGTCGAGTTCGACCCCGAGCCCCGGCGCGTCCGACACCCGTACCGCCCCGTCCTCGAACGTGAGTCGCGAGGTGAGGACATCCTCCGACTGCCACGGATAGTGCGAGTCGCAGGCATGGTGGAGGTCGGGCACGGTGGACGCCACATGCGTCATCGCGGCCAGGCTGATGCCCAGATGGGTGTTGGAGTGCATGGACACACCGACGCCGAACGTACGGCAGACGGCGGCCAGTTCACGGGTGTTGCGCAGCCCGCCCCAGTAGTGGTGGTCGGAGAGGACGACCTGCACGGCGCCCTTCGTGAACGCCTCCTCGATCTCCGCGAAGGTGGTCACGCACATGTTGGTGGCCAGGGGCACATCCGTCCGCGCCGCGACCTCGGCCATCGCGGACGTCCCGAGCGCCGGGTCCTCCAGGTACTCGAGTACGTCCGCCAGCTCGTCCGCGACCTTCAGCGAAGTCTCCACGGACCAGGCCCCGTTCGGGTCCAGCCGCAGCGGATGCCCGGGGAACGCCTCGGCCAGCGCACGGATCGCGGCGATCTCCTCCTCCGGCGGGAACACGCCCCCCTTCAGCTTGAACGACGTGAACCCGTACCGCTCCTTGAACTTCCGGGCCTGCTCCACGACCCCGGCCGGGTCCACGGCCGCCCCCCAGTCGTCCTTCTCGCAGGCGACGCCGTCGGGGTGGTCCGCCCACTTGTAGAAGAGGTACGCGCTGTACGCCACGGTGTCCCGCACCTTGCCGCCGAGCAGCGCGTGCACGGGCAGCCCCAGCGCCTTGCCGAGCGCGTCGAGACAGGCGACCTCGAACCCCGACACGACCGACAGCCGCAGCTTGTCGGCGGTCTGGACACCGCGCAGCCCGCCCACGTCGACCTGCCCGGAGACCCGTGACCCGTCGACCGCCATCTCGTCGGCGAGGACGAACAGCCCGTTCAGATCGCTGACCCGGCGGCCCACCAGCTTCTGCGCGAACGGCCGGGCCAGCTCCAGGTACTTGGTGTCGCCGTAGGTCTCGCCGACGCCCGTGGTCCCCTCGGCGGTCACGACCTCCACGATGAGCCGCGGGGTGTACGGCTGGTGCACGCCCTGTGTGTTCAGCAGCGGCGGGTCGGCGACCAGGATCGGGGTCAGCCGGACCTCGGTGACGGTCAGGTCGACGGTCAGGTCGCGGGGCGCGGTCACAGGGCGGCTCCTACGGTCGGGACGGCGGTCACGGTCGGGACGGCGGACTCCGCGGGGGTGGGAACGGAGACGAGGGCCAGGCCGCCGGCCAGGAGCTTCTCCAGGTCGGCGAGGTCGGCGGGCGAGGGGTCGGTGAGCGGGGCGCGTACGGGGCCGACGGGGCGGCCGCGCAGCCGGGCCGCCGCCTTGACCAGTGAGACCGCGTACCCGGGCCGGCGGTCGCGCAGTTCGACGAGCGGGACGTAGAACTCGCGGAGCAGCCTGTCCACCGCCCGGTCGTCACCGTGGCGCAGCGCACCGAAGAAGGCGCCGGCGATCTCGGGCGCGAAGGCGTGCACGGCGGAGGAGTAGGCGGGGACGCCGACGGCGGCGTAGGCGCGGGCCTGCATCTCGGCGGTGGCGGCGCCGTTGAAGAAGAGGAAGCCCTCGGGTGCGGCGAGGGTGAGGCGCTGGAGCCGGTCGAGGTCGCTGTGGCCGTCCTTGAGTCCGACGACGTTCGGGATGCGGGCGATCCGGCGGAGCGAGGCGGTGGTGAAGGCGACCTGGCCGCGCTGGTAGGCGATGAGGGGCAGCCGGGTGCGGGAGGCGATCTCCTCCAGCTGCCGGACCAGCCCCTCCTGCGGGGCGGCGACCAGATAGTGCGGCAGCACGAGCAGTGCGTCCGCGCCCGCCTCCTCGGCGATCCGCGCGAACCGTACGGCCTGCGCCCATCCGTAGCCGATGCCCGCGACGACGGGCACCCGGCCCGCCGTGACCTCCACGGCGGCGGTCACGACCTGCCGGTACTCATCCTCGTCGAGCGAGAAGAACTCGCCGGTGCCGCAGGCGGGGAAGACGGCGCCGGGAGCGGAGGCCACCTGCGCGTCGAGATGTGCGCGGAAGCCGTCGAGGTCGAGGGAGCCGTCGGTGTGGAAGCTGGTGAGAGGGAACGACAGGACGCCGTTCGCCATGCCGTGCCGCAGCCGCCGGACCGTGTCCGCGCCGGGATCCGCTGCCGGGCCAGTTGCCGGGTCCGTGTCGAGGGCCACGCGCATCGTCTTCCTGTGAAGAGACCGAAGAGACCGAAGAGACCGTCTCTGCCTGAAAGCCATCTATGTATGAAGACAGAGATTAGATAGATGAACAAAGGGCGTCAAGGGGGCCGGTGCCGCCCCGCTTACGATCGGCACATGTCGGAGACAGACGGCGCCGGGGGCGTCCGCGAGGTGAAGTCGGCGGCGCGCACGGTCGACCTGCTGGAACTGCTGGCCGCGCGCGGCGACCGGCCCGCACGCCTCCAGGAACTGGCCGACGAACTCCAGGTCCCGCGCAGCTCGATGTACGCCCTGCTGCAGACCCTCATCGGCCGGGGCTGGGTCCGCACGGACACCACCGGCTCCCTCTACGGCATCGGCATCCGCGCCCTGCTCACGGGCACCAGCTATCTGGACTCCGACCCGCGCGTACGCGCCGTACGGCCCTACCTCGACGAGGCGTCCGAGGCCCTCGGCGAGACCATCCACCTCGCCCGTCTCGACGGCACGGACGTCGCCTATCTCGCCACCCGCGAGTCCCACGAGTACCTGCGCACGATCAGCCGCGTCGGCCGCCGCCTCCCCGCCCACGCCGGCGCCCTCGGCAAGGCCCTCCTCGCCGAACGCCCCGACACGGACCTCCCCGAGGGCCCCTACGAGGCGCTCACCCCCCGCACCCACACCACCAGGGACGCCCTCGCCGCCGACCTCGCCGGCATCCGCGCCCGCGGCTACGCCGTGGACCGGGAGGAAGGCGTCCCGGGCATCATCGGCTTCGGCTTCGCCCTGCGCACCGACACCCCCGCCGAGGACGCCATCAGCTGCTCGGTACCGGTGGCCCGACTGACCCCGGAACACGAGCACCGGATCGTGGACGTGATGCGAGAGATCCGCACGAAGATCGAGACGACGACCCCGGGAGGGGCCGGGGCGCCGATCTGGCGCTGAAGGGGCGCAGACCCTTCAGGGGCGCGGGGCTGTGCCGATGTGCGGCTCCGCCGAGTGGGCGCGACCGGCCGAGACCGGCCGCGACCGACCCGCGGCCCGAGGAGCACGACGACGAGCCCCCAGCTCTCCCGTAAAAGCCCTACGGCCCTGTCAGTCCCCCGGCGTACCCTTGGGTCACAAGCGCAGGCCACCACCTGCGAGTCGCCCCAAGGAGGACGTGCGGCCTACGAGCCGGCCCATGACTCAGACACCCACAGCTCCCAGCTCCGCGCAGGGCAAGGCGAGAGCACAGTTCACCGTCCCCGCGGCGCACCCCATGGTGACCGTGCTGGGTTCCGGCGACTCCCTCCTGCGTGTGATCGAGAAGGCCTTCCCGGCGGTCGACATCCATGTCCGGGGCAATGAAATCAGCGCACTCGGCGAGCCGGAGGAAGTGGCTCTCGTCCAGCGCCTGTTCGACCAGATGATGCTGGTGCTCCGCACCGGACAGCCGATGACGGAGGACGCAGTGGAACGCTCGATCGCCATGCTGAGGGCGAGCGAGAACGGGAAGAGCGACGGCCAGGAGACCCCGGCCGAGGTCCTGACGCAGAACATCCTGTCCTCGCGCGGCCGCACCATCCGCCCCAAGACGCTCAACCAGAAGCGGTACGTCGACGCCATCGACAAGCACACCATCGTCTTCGGCATCGGCCCCGCCGGCACCGGCAAGACCTACCTGGCCATGGCCAAGGCCGTCCAGGCCCTGCAGTCCAAGCAGGTCAACCGCATCATCCTGACCCGTCCGGCGGTCGAGGCCGGCGAGCGCCTGGGCTTCCTGCCCGGCACGCTCTACGAGAAGATCGACCCCTACCTGCGCCCGCTGTACGACGCGCTGCACGACATGCTCGACCCCGACTCGATCCCCAGGCTCATGGCCGCCGGGACGATCGAGGTCGCGCCCCTGGCGTACATGCGAGGCCGCACGCTCAACGACGCCTTCATCATTCTCGACGAGGCCCAGAACACCTCGGCCGAGCAGATGAAGATGTTCCTCACCCGCCTCGGCTTCGAATCGAAGATCGTGATCACGGGTGACGTGACGCAGGTCGACCTGCCCAACGGAACGAAGTCCGGTCTGCGCCAGGTCCAGGACATCCTGGAGGGCCTCGACGACGTGCACTTCTCCCGGCTGTCCTCGCAGGATGTCGTACGGCACAAGCTGGTCGGCCGTATCGTCGACGCGTACGAGAAGTACGACAGCCAGAACGGTACGGAGAACGGCACCCGCAAGGGCGCCCGTGACAAGCGGAAGTAGACCAGCACGACCATGTCGATCGACGTCAACAACGAGTCCGGAACCGAGGTCGACGAGCAGGCGATCCTCGACATCGCCCGCTACGCGCTGACACGGATGCGCATCCACCCCCTCTCCGAGCTGTCGGTGATCGTGGTGGACGCCGACGCCATGGAACAGCTGCACATCCAGTGGATGGACCTCCCCGGTCCGACCGACGTCATGTCCTTCCCGATGGACGAGCTGCGTCCGCCGTCGAAGGACGACGACGAACCGCCGCAGGGCCTGCTCGGCGACATCGTGCTCTGCCCCGAGGTCGCCGAGAAGCAGGGCAAGGAAGCGGACACGCAGCACTCCATGGACGAGGAGCTCCAGCTCCTCACCGTCCACGGAGTGCTGCACCTGCTCGGCTACGACCACGAGGAACCGGACGAGAAGGCCGAGATGTTCGGCCTGCAGGCCGCCATCGTGGACGGCTGGCGCGCGGAGAAGGGCTTCACCGGCCCCTCTCCGGCACCGACCGTCTCATGAGCGCGACCCTCGTCAGTGGTGCCGTCGCCCTGGTCGTCGTCGCCTGGCTCGCCGCCTGCGCGGAGGCGGGCCTCGCGCGCGTCTCCAGCTTCCGGGCCGAGGAGGCCGTACGGTCCGGGCGGCGCGGCAGCGCCAAGCTCGCCCAGATCTCGGCCGACCCGACCCGCTATCTGAACCTCGCGCTGCTGGTGCGCGTGGCCTGCGAGATGGCCGCCGCCGCGCTCGTCACGTACGCCTGCCTGCAGCAGTTCGACGCGACCTGGGAGGCCCTGGCCGTCGCCATCGGCGTCATGGTCCTCGTCAGCTATGTGGCCGTCGGTGTCTCCCCGCGCACCATCGGCCGTCAGCACCCCCTGAACACGGCCACGGCGGCGGCGTACGTGCTGCTGCCGCTGGCCCGCGTCCTGGGCCCGATCCCGTCCCTCCTCATCCTCATCGGCAACGCGCTGACCCCCGGCAAGGGCTTCCGCAGAGGCCCGTTCGCCTCCGAGGCCGAGCTGCGGGCGCTGGTCGACCTCGCCGAGAAGGAGTCGCTGATCGAGGCCGAGGAACGCCGCATGGTGCACTCGGTCTTCGAGCTGGGCGACACCCTCGTCCGCGAGGTGATGGTCCCGCGCACCGACCTGGTCGCCATCGAGCGCTACAAGACCATCCGCCAGGCCCTCACCCTCGCCCTGCGGTCCGGTTTCTCGCGCATGCCGGTCACCGGTGAGAACGAGGACGACATCGTCGGGATCGTCTACCTGAAGGACCTGGCCCGCAAGACGCACATCAGCCGGGACGCCGAGAGCGAACTGGTGTCCACGGCCATGCGCCCCGCCGTGTTCGTCCCCGACACGAAGAACGCCGGCGACCTGCTCCGCGAGATGCAGCAGGAGCGCAACCACGTCGCCGTCGTCATCGACGAGTACGGCGGCACCGCCGGCATCGTCACCATCGAGGACATCCTCGAAGAGATCGTCGGCGAGATCACCGACGAGTACGACCGCGAAATCCCGCCGGTCGAGGACCTCGGCGAGGACCGCTACCGCGTCACCGCCCGCCTCGACATCACCGACCTCGGCGAGCTGTACGGCCTGGACTCCTACGACGACGAGGACGTGGAGACCGTGGGCGGCCTCCTCGCCAAGGCCCTGGGCCGCGTCCCCATCGCCGGCGCCTCCTCGGTCGTCGCCCTGCCGGACGAGCGCGAACTGCGTCTGACGGCGGAGGCAGCGGCCGGCCGCCGCAACAAGATCATCACGGTGCTGGTGGAGCCGGTCGGCCCCGCCGGGCCGCCGGAGGAGGAGGCGAAGCCGGAGTGAAGTCCCCATGACCCCACAGGAGTTGCGCGCCTTCTGCCTGTCCTTCAACGAGGCCGTCGAGGACTTCCCCTTCCGTCCCGAGATCTCCGTCTTCAAGGTCCTCGGCAAGATGTTCGCCCTGACCTGGACGGGCGAACGCCCCCTCAGGGTCAACCTCAAGTGCGACCCCGAGGACGCGGTACGGCTCCGCGCCGAGCATCCCGGCCTCATCGCCCCCGGCTATCACATGAACAAGCGCCACTGGAACACGGTGACCGTCGACGGCGCCCTCCCCGACCCCCTGACCAGGGAACTGATCGAGGACTCGTACGACCTGGTGGTGGCGGGCCTGCCTCGCGCGCAGCGGCTCCGCCTCGACCGCCCCTGAACGCACCCCGTGGCGTGGTGGGCCCACCCGGTCTCCGTATGCTCGGCTCATGACCGACAGCAGCGCGCTCGACCCCGAGGACCGCAAGATCGTGACCCTGGCCCGTTCCGCGCGGGCCCGCAACGGGGTGCCCGAGGGGGCGGCCGTGCGGGACGAGACGGGGCGTACGTATGTCGCCGGAACCGTCGCCCTCGACTCCCTGTGGCTGAGCGCGCTGCGCACTGCCGTCGCCATGGCCGTGGCATCCGGCGCCAAGTCCCTGGAGGCGGCGGCCGTGGTGACCGACGCCGGCACCCTCTCCGACGAGGACCGGGCCGCCGTACGGGACCTTGGCGGTCCCGGGACACCGGTGCTGCTGGCGGGCCCGGACGGGACGGTACGGGCGACGGTGACGGCGGGCTGAGGGCCGGGCCACCGAGAAGCCACGAGGGGCCCCGCTAGTTCTTCTGCAGTGTGCGCGTCACCCCGGCGATGACGGCCGTGGTCAGGATCCAGCCGACGGCTATCAGGGTGTAGGCCAGCGACTGAAGGGTGCCGTCGGTCCAGTACCAGGCGGTGCGTTGGCCCAGGCCGCCGATGGGGATGAGCAGGTCGAGGGTGTAGACGAACGGCTGGAAGGGGGCGCCCTCGCCCGGTTTCACCGCGGTGGCAGAGTCGGTGGTGAACGCCGTCGTGCCCAGCAGGGTCAGTGCGAGGAGCCAGACGCCGGCCAGCCAGGGGCGGTAGCCGTAGCCGACGGTGACGTCGAGGAGGTGGCCCCAGATACGGGCTGCCGGGGCGAGCGTGCGACGCCGGTGGCGTTGTCGGGCGAGGAGGACGCGGCGGGCGTCGTCGTCGTGGCCGGCCTTGCGGTACCAGCCCGCCAGCTGTTCGTAGGGCTGGGGACTGTAGCCGGGGCTGCTCCGTATCCAGGCCACCCGGCGGGCCACCGACTCCCGGTCGCCCACGGCCTCCCGTCGGTCGCCGTTCGCCTCCGCCGTCTTGATGGAGCCGTAGACGAAGCCGTCCAGCTCCACCCTCTCCGGCCAGCTGTGCTCGTTCTCGTGGAGGTACGACACCTGAGCGCCCCGTAGGTCGACGGTGCCGGACGGGGGCCGGGCGAGGGTGAGATCGAAGTCGGTGGCCTGCATACGCATGGCGAGCAGGGCGGGGGCGTCGCCGTCTGGCGCCCCGTTCAGGAAGGCTCCGTCGAAGGTCAGGTTGTCCGTGACCTGAACGCCCCGCAGTCTCACGGTGCCGTTCGCGGTGAATCCCTCGGAAAGCTTGAGCGTCGAGGCCACGGCGTTGTCGAGGGTCAGGACCACGCCACGCGGGCCGGGCCCTTCCAGTCGGGCTCCTTGCATGACCAGCGCTCCTGGCAACTGTGCCCCGACCAGCCGGACCTCGCCGTGTGCGACGAACCCGTTCCGGCAGAAGATGCCCCCTTCCATGGTGAGGCCACCGCCCGACAGGGCCCACCCGTTGGGTGCGATCAACTCGGCCCCGTTGAGGAGTAGTCCGCCGGTCACCCTGGCGTCGGTGAGTGACAGTGCGGTGCCCTCGGGGGTGAAGGGGGAGAGGGTGCCGCTCTCCACGACGGAGCGTCGCAGGTCGACGTTGCCCTCCACCCGGGCCGAATCGGCTTCGAGCCCGGGTATCCGGCAGCCCGTGAGCACGAGTGTCTGCGTCGACGCTCCGAGGAGATTCACCGCCTCCTCGAACCAGCAGTCCTCCAGCCAGAGGGCGTGGGCGATCTGCGCGCCGGCCAGGTCGAGCCGCCCGGTTGTCCGAGCCCCGGCGAGCTTCAGGCATGCCACAGCGCCCGGTTGTCCGGCGTTCGCGCCCAGCAACAGCGCCACGATCACCGCCGCCCGAACCGTCCGCTCCGGCCCCCACTCCCCGCCCCCGGCAACCCGGTCGTTCTCCGGCGTCCCCGTGCGCAGATCGACCCGCCGCCCCTCCGGGAACGCGTCCCAAAGCTCACGCTCCGGGCCCGTCAACTCGTCGTATGTGAGCACCAGTACAGGGTAGTGATCTTTGGCCGTGCCGTGCCGGGAGTCGCTCGCCGCAGAGTGTTACGGCCGGTAACAGCCCTCCGGGCTGGGTGAAAAATCATGCGTGCGCGAGTGGACACCCGGGCCGGGGTGTCGGCGAAACCGTGCGGCGCGGGACAGATCGGTTCAACATCACGGCCTCGCCGCAGAGTTGGCCGGCCCGGCCGGCGATCGGCTTCGGCCACTTTCGCCGCCCCCTGCCGCAACCGGCAGAACATCTCTTGCAATCTCGGGCCGCTCGCGTCTCAATGGAGCCGTTCTCTTGGCGGACTGTCACATTCCGCCGCGCGGCCGCGCATTGCACCGCCCCCACATGGCAACGCCCGTACCGGGACGTACGGGGCTCCCCCAGGCCCCGTGCCACATCCCGTACCAGGGAAGGGAATTCGCTCGATGAGACGCATACGACTCGGAGTCGGCTCGGCGCTCGCGGCAGGGACGCTGGCCGTCACCGGCCTCGCGCTCGCCCCCACCGCCGTGGCCGTCACCCCTGACGTCGCGACGATCAACGCCACCTGCACGATCGGCGGTTCCGGAGTGGCCACGCTCACGGCCACACAGGACGGCACCTCCGCCACCGTCACCGTCACCTCCGAGGAGATCACCGCTCCGATCGCCCTCGCCGAGGACTCCATCCAGTCCACGCTCACCCTCGTGAACGCGAGCGGCGGCACCGTCGCCTTCACCGGCACCGAGAACCCGGCGCTGGCCGCCGGTGACGGCGTGGAGGTCGGGCCCCTCACCGGCACCGTCGCCCCCGGCGACAGCCTGGAGGCCTTCGGCGGCTCGCTGCAGATGGTGATCTTCGGGTTCCCCGTGACGTGCACGGCCGGCGCGGCACAGTCGCCCGGGCCGTTCGTCTTCGACTGACCTGCCGCACGCACCTGAGCCACGGGTGAGGGGTGGTGCCGCCCGCCGGCGGCACCACCCCTCATGCCGGCTCCGCCCGTGCGGACGGCTCAGAGCGCGTCGGGACCCCGCTCGCCCGTACGTACCCGTACGACCGTCTCCACCGGCAGCGCCCACACCTTGCCGTCGCCGATCTTCCCGGTGTGGGCGGCCTTCACGATCGTCTCGATCACGGCGTCCGAGTCGGCGTCGTCGACGACGACCTCGATCCGGACCTTGGGGACGAGGTCGACCTGGTACTCGGCGCCCCGGTACACCTCGGTGTGGCCGCGCTGCCGACCGTAGCCGCTGGCCTCGCTGACGGTCAGACCGTGCACGCCCATCTCCTGCAGCGCGGTCTTGATCGCGTCGAGGCGGTACGGCTTGACGATCGCGGTGATGAGCTTCATGCCTGGGCCCTGGCCTTCTGCGTGGAGGACGTGGAGGACGTGGACGGTACGGACGCGCTGACCTGGGCGCCGTGGCCCAGGACGCCGTGATCGTATGCCGTCTCGGCGTGCACCGTAAGATCGAGACCGGTGTGCTCGTGCTCTTCGTCCGCACGGAAGCCGAGCACCTTGTCGATCAGCTTCCCGATGCCGTACGTGACGAGGAAGGCGTACGCCCCGACGGCGGCCACGGCCACCAGCTGCCTGCCGAGCTGGGCGAGCCCGCCGCCGTAGAGGAGGCCCTCGGCCCCGCCGGTCATCGACTCGACGGCGAAGACGCCGATCAGGACCGTACCGATGACGCCGCCGACGAGGTGGACGCCCACCACGTCGAGCGAGTCGTCGTAGTTCAGCTTGAACTTCCAGCCCACGGCGTAGGAGCAGACGACACCGGCGGCGAGGCCGATGACCAGCGCGCCGAGCAGCGAGACCGAGCCGCAGGACGGCGTGATGGCGACGAGACCGGCGACCGCGCCGGAGGCCGCGCCCAGCGTCGTCGGGTGGCCGTCGCGCTTCTGCTCGACGAAGAGCCAGCCGAGGAGGCCGGTGCAGCCGGCGGCGAGGGTGTTGAGGAACGCGGCGGCGGCCAGACCGTTGGCGCCGAGCGCGGAGCCGGCGTTGAAGCCGAACCAGCCGAACCACAGCAGGCCCGCGCCCAGCATCACCATGGGCAGGTTGTGCGGACGCATGGCGTCCTTCCTGAACCCGAGCCGCGGCCCGAGGACCAGGCACAGCGCCAGTCCGGAGGCGCCCGACGTGACCTCGACGGGCAGGCCGCCCGCGAAGTCGAGGGCGCCGAGGTCGTCGAGGATCCAGCCGCCCGGCCCCCACACCCAGTGGGCGACCGGAACGTATACGAGCAGCGCCCACACCGGCACGAAGACCAGCCACGCCCCGAACTTCGCCCGGTCCGCGATCGCGCCGCTGATCAGCGCGGCCGTGATGACCGCGAAGGTCAGCTGGAAGGTGGCGAAGAGGAGGGTGGGGACGGTGCCGTGGACGCTGGCGGGGCCGAGGTCGCTCATGCCGACGTGTTCGAGGTCGCCGACGAGGCCGCCGAAGGCGTCGTCCCCGAAGGCGAGCGAATATCCGACGGCCAGCCACACGATCGTGACCAGGGCGATCGACACGAAGCTCATCATCAGCATGTTGAGGACGCTCTTCGTCCTGACCATGCCGCCGTAGAACAGGGCCAGGCCGGGGGTCATCAGCAGGACGAGGGCGGTGGCGGCGAGCAGCCAGGCGGTGTCGCCGGTGTCGATGGCCGGTGCGGCCAGGGGCGCGGCGATCGGCGCGGCGAGGGGCGCGGCGAGGGTCACGGTCGGCACGGCCTTTCTCGGGCGGGGCGGGGGCTCGTCAGAGGGTCACCGGCGTGCGTTTCCGGACGTGTACAGGTGTGTTTCCGTGACGTTTCGTTGCGTGAGGGTTTCGGAAAGCTCACGGTCCGTGCTGGGTGCGGCGCGGCTCTGATGATCAGGGAGAATGGGCGCCATGAGCGTCCGTACCCAGTCATCCGAGCAGCCGGCCGAGGCCGCCCACCGTGCCGGCTTCGCCTGCTTCGTGGGCCGCCCCAACGCGGGCAAGTCCACCCTCACGAACGCTCTGGTCGGCCAGAAGGTGGCGATCACGGCCGACCAGCCGCAGACGACGCGGCACACCGTACGGGGCATCGTGCACCGTCCGGAGGCCCAGCTGATCCTGGTCGACACCCCGGGTCTCCACAAGCCGCGCACGCTGCTGGGCCAGCGCCTGAACGACGTCGTCCGCGCGACGTGGGCCGAGGTCGACGTGATCGGCTTCTGCCTGCCCGCGAACGAGAAGCTCGGCCCCGGTGACCGTTTCATCGCGAAGGAACTGGCGTCCATCAAGAAGACGCCGAAGATCGCGATCGTCACGAAGACCGACCTGGTGGACAGCAAGCGGCTCGCCGAGCAGCTGATCGCCATCGACCAGCTCGGCAGGGAACTGGGCTTCGAGTGGGCCGAGATCGTGCCCGTCTCGGCCGTCGCCGACAAGCAGGTGGACCTGCTGGCGGATCTGCTCGTCCCTCTCCTCCCGGAGGGTCCCGCCCTCTACCCCGAGGGCGACCTCACCGACGAGCCCGAGCAGGTCATGATCGCCGAGCTGATCCGCGAGGCGGCTCTGGAGGGCGTCCGTGACGAGCTTCCGCACTCCATCGCCGTCGTCGTCGAGGAGATGATCCCCCGCGAGGACCGCCCCGCCGACAGACCCCTCCTCGACATCCACGCCTTCGTCTACATCGAGCGCCCCAGCCAGAAGGGCATCATCATCGGCCCCAAGGGCAAGCGCCTGAAGGAGGTCGGCATCAAGTCCCGCAAGCAGATCGAGGCCCTCCTCGGCACCCCGGTCTTCCTCGACCTCCACGTGAAGGTGGCGAAGGACTGGCAGCGGGACCCCCGGCAGCTGCGGAAGCTGGGGTTCTGACCGTTCGGCCATCAGCTGGGCACGGCTGGCCCTCTAAAGGGTCGCCCTTTCTGGTCAAATTTGACTAGGGTGGGGGTATGGGCGAGAAGACGATTCCGATCCTTCCGTGTCAGAGTCTCCCACCCCTCCTCGACTTCTATGAGGCCCTCGGCTTCGAGGTCGCCTTCCAGCAGCGCAGCCCCAATCCGTACGCCGTGGTGGTGAGGGGCGGGATCGAGCTGCAGTTCTTCGGAATGAAGCGGTACGAGCCGGCCGCGTCGTTCAGTACGTGTTACGTGCGCACGGACGACGTCGACGCGCTGTACGCGGCGTTCCGGGCCGGTCTCAAGGAGGCGTACGGGCGGATCCCGACGCGGGGGCTGCCGCGTCTCGGACCGCTGAAGGACATGTCGTACGGCATGCGGCAGTTCCTGATGACCGATCCGGGCGGCAACTGCGTGCGTGTCGGGCAGCCTACGAGTGAGGACCAGAGTCACCGGCCCGCCCCGGAGGACACCTTCGCGCGGGCCCTGCACCTGGCGTCCCTGCTGGCGGACTCGAAGGACGATCCGGCGGGCGCGGCGAGGGTCGTCGACAAGGTGCTGGCGGCGGGGGAGAAGCCGGCGGAACCACTGCTGGTGCGGCTGCTCGTGCTGCGTGCCGATGTCGCCGTGCGGCTCGGGGACGAGGAGACGGCGACGGCCGCGCTCGTACAGGCGCAGGCGGTGCCGCTCACCGGCGAACAGCGGGATGCGGCGCGTGACGCGCTCGTACGACTGGAGGACCTGCGGGACCGGGGTCCGGCGTGAAAGAGCCGCCGCCCCGGTGCTCCGGGGCGGCGGCTCCTGTCGTGCGGGGTCAGGTGACGCTGGAGGCTAGCGCGTCCACCAGGCCGCCGACGTGTTCCGCAGGGTGTTGGTGCCGCAGTGGATCTCGCCCATGCCGAGGTGGTACGTCTCCCAGTCGTCGATGTACGACACCTTCATGCCGGCGCCGGTGTACGCGGCCGTCACGGCCTCGGTGAAGATGTCCTTGCCGCCGATGACCGGGCCCCACTGGCGCGGTGCGAGGTAGTGGGTGCGGCTGAGGACGATGCCGTTGACGGCGCCGGGGACGTAGGCGCTGGTCATGACGGAGGGCGCCGGGGCCGCCGGGGAGGCCGCCGCCGAGCTGTCGGGCGTCAAGGCGCCCGTGTCGGCCTCCGCGTCGTCGAGCCGGCGCTGCTGGCCGTAGTCCCGTGCCACGTCCGGGAGTTCGGTGCCGGCGCCGAGGCGGGTCAGTCGGGGGAGGCGGATCTTCTCGTCGCCGCCCGACTGCGACTCGCCCGCCATCTCCCTGCCCTGGGTGTAGAGCGCAGGGACGCGGACGATCTCGGCGTCCGTGACGCCCGTCTCGCGCTTGAGCACCGTGAGGTTGGCCTCGATGCGGCGCGTGGCGAGGTTGTTGTCGGAGACCAGGTTCTTGGAGGCGAGGGCCTCGGAGATGCTCTCCCAGGGGACGTTCGGCAGGGAGAACATGCTCGTCGAGCCGTGGCCGGCGGCCTTCGCGTCACGCAGGAGCTTCAGCCCCGCCGCGGGGTCGGCGATCGCGATCTTCCAGCCGCGCGGGGTGTCAGCGGGCAGGAACTGCACGAACTCGTCGACGTGGCCGACGTGCAGCCAGGACGTGTCGAGGAACAGCGGGTCCTGAAGGCCCTGCGACTTCAGGAACGTCCGCATCACCTTCGCCGGCTTGGAGCCGGTGTCCGGGCGCTGGCCCATGATGATGCGGCCCGCAGGGTACGAGCGGTCGCCCTGCGCGTACGGCGGGATGGTCTCCAGGTTGCCCATGGAGTTGAGCGTCCACTCCTCCGAGTCCTTGGCGCCCGTCACCTGCACGGCACCGATGTTCGGGCCGCGCATCTTCTCGAACAGCTCCCGGCCCGCCTCCCGGTCCAGCTGAGCGGAGCGCAGCATCACGCGCATGGACTGCCGCTTGCCGTCCGTGCCGGTCATGCTGACGTACGCGGGCTCGACGAAGTCCTGCGCCCAGATGTCGCCGTACTTGGTGAAGTTCACCGTCGGCCGGGTGATCCCGGCGCTCTTGGCCGCCTTGTCCAGACCCTCGCGGAAGGCGCGGTTGAGCTTGCCGTAGTTGCCGCCGGAGATCTTGGTGACCAGCATCTGCTGGGCGTTCTGCAGGTGGTGGTGGGTCAGCAGTGGGGCCACGCGCAGGGTGACGGAGTCCGCGGTGGTGCCCTTGGAGGACTTCACGGTCAGCCGGACCCGGGCCGTGCCGTCCCACTTCGCGGCGTCCCGGATCACGTCACGGGCCTCGACGCCGAACTCGACGCCGGCCTTCAGCTCGGCCCGGGTCAGGCGGGTCTTGGCGGTGACCGGCTCCCACTTGGTGCCCCGCTTGACGAACACGCGGGTCTGCGCGGCGCCCGCCGTGACCTTGACGGTGCCCTGTGCCCCGGCGGGGACGCCCGCCATCGGTACGGACCGCACACGGGCCAGGTCGGCGGCGTCGGCGGTGCCGTTCACCTTGGTGTCTGAGGCGTCGTTGCAGGCGGCCAGCTTGGCGTCCGAGAGGGGCTTGCCGTTCGGGCCGGTGGCCGGGCAACGCTTGGTGTCGTCGTCGATGTTGGGCAGCATCAGCGCGCCCCGGGCGACGGTCCAGCCGTTCTCGCCGGATGTGTCGGTGGTGCCGGTGACGTCGACCTTCCCGTCCCGGTTCGTGTCCACGCGCAGGTCGGTCGGGGGCGCCCCGGCCGCGAACGCCGAGGGCGCCGCCAGCGAGGGCGTCGCGAGCAGTGTGCCGGACACGGCCAGCACGGCTATCGCCTGTCGTGCGGGGCGGGTTCGGGATGGTCTGGTTGAACGCGTAGGCACAGTGCGTCCCTTCGGGGGCGAGCGTGGTCAGCACTGAAGACGGGTGAAAGGACGGATCCGTTGTCTGTGCACCGGCTGTGAAACGCGTGATCTTCCGCACTCCGCCGGAGTGAGCGGCCGCCCTTCGCCGGAGTGAGCGGCCGTACTCCGCCGTCTGTTGCACTCCGCCCGGGAGCCCTACTCCACCGCGCGTATCCGCCCCACGAACACCGCCCCCGCCAGCCCGATCACCGCCGCCACCAGGTACAGCGCCCGGTAGCCGCCCAGATACGTCACGATCGGCGCGGCCATGACCGGGGCCGCGACCTGGGGGAGGGAGTTGGCCACGTTCATGACGCCCAGGTCCTTGCCCCGGTCGAGGGCCTTCGGCAGGACATCGGTCATGAGGGCGAAGTCGACCGAGGTGAACACCCCGAAGCCCAGGCCGAGGAGGGCCGAGGCGGCGATCGTGCCGGGCCAGGTCGGCCAGAGGGCGATGATGCCGGTCGCGGCCGCCATCACCATCCCCGACCAGTACACGAACGGCTTGCGCCGCCCCACACGGTCCGACCACACCCCGGAGACCACCACGGTCGCCAGCAGCGTCGACGCGTTCACCACCGTGAGGATCAGCACGCCCTCCTGCGGATCGGGATACCCGACGCGGTCCCGCAGGTAGAACAGCAGGTAGAGAAGGCCGATGCTGTTGCTCAGATTGATCAGGAAACGCGTCAGCCACGCCCACGCGAAGTCCGGGTACCGCCGCGGGCTCAGCCAGAAGCCTCCCAGGAACCCCCGCCACGACCACACCGGGCGGACCGCCGCCGGCAACCGCGGATCCCGGTGCCCCAGCACGTACGGCAACACGCCCACCAGGGTGAACACCGCGCACGCCGCGTACCCCGCACCGACACCCCCGCCCAGCGTCGCCAGCCCGGTGCCGACGACCACGCCCAGGATCTGAGCCGCCCCCAACCAGCCGCCCACCGAGCCCCGTTGGAGCCGGGGCACCCGGTCCGGGACCGCCGCCGTGACCGCCGCCCAGGACGCGTTCAGGGTCAGCTGCACCAGACACCAGCCGGCCACCATGGTCCACAGCCCGCCCGCGCCCGCGAGCAGCAACAGCGACACCGCCCCGCCTGCCGACCCCGCCACGATCCAGGGCGTACGACGGCCCCAGCGGGACGTCGTACGGTCCGACAGCGCCCCGAACAGCGGCGTGGCCAGCAGCGAGACGACCGCACCGGCGCCGGTCACCCACGCCAGCATCGTCTCCTTCGACATGCCGGCACCGGGCGCGAAGTCCTCCGCCTGGGAGGCCAGCAGGATCTGCAGCGGGCCGTACCAGCCCACCCAGATCGCCCCGTTGGCCAGCGCCAGGGCGGAGGTCCAGCCCCCGCCGACCCTCCCCCGGTTTTCGACTTCGCTCAAACCGGGGGGACCCCCATGCCGGGCTCGGAGAGGGCGTCCGTCGGCCGTGTCGTCGTCATCCCCGGCTCTGGGCACGCAGCAGGTCCCGGTACCAGGCGTACGACGCCTTCGGGGTGCGCTCCAGCGTCTCGAAGTCCACGTGGACCAGGCCGAACCGGCGTGCGTACCCCTCGGCCCACTCGAAGTTGTCGAGCAGGGACCACACGAAGTAGCCGCGGATGTCGACGCCCGCCTCGGCCGCCTCGTGCAGGGCGCGCACATGGCCGTCGAGGTAGGCGATGCGTTCCTGGTCGTCGACGCCCTCGTAGGAGCAGCCGTTCTCGGTGATGACGATCGGGGGCAGACGGTCGCCGTAGCGGTCGCGGAAGGTGGTGAGGAGTTCGGTGAGGCCCCCGGGGACGACCGGCCAGCCGAAGTCGGTCGTCGGGGCGCCCTCGATCTGCTTGACCGTGAAGGGGAGTTCGGCCGGGATGGTGATGCCGCCGAACTCGATGTCCGCGCCCTCGGGGGCGCCCACGCGGGTCGGCGCGTAGTAGTTGACGCCGTACCAGTCGAGCGGCTCGGAGATGATCTTCAGGTCGGAGCCGATGTCCGTGCCCGGCATCAGCTCGCCGATGCCCTCCGGGTATTCGCCCAGCAGGACCGGCTCCGCGAACAGGCGGTTCAGCAGGAGGTCGTAGAAGCCCGCCGCCTCGACGTCCGCCTGTTCCTCCGACGCCGCCCACGTCGGCCCGTGCGAGTTGGCGATACCGATGTCCGTGACTCCGGCCGCGCGCAGGGCCCGTACGGCCAGGCCGTGGCCCAGCAGCTGGTGGTGGGCGGCCGGGAGCGCGTCGAACATCAGCTGCTTGCCCGGCGCGTGGGTGCCGAGGGCGTGGCCCAGCAGGGTGTGCTCGGCGGGCTCGTTGAGGGTGATCCACTTGGTGACGCGGTCGCCGAGCCGGGCGGCCACGACGGCGACGTACTCGGCGAACCGCTCGGCGGTGTCCCGGTTCAGCCAGCCGCCGGCCTCCTCCAGCGACGACGGCAGGTCCCAGTGGAAGAGGGTCGGCACGGGGCGTACGCCGGCGCCCGCCAGCTCGTCCACCAGGCGGTCGTAGAAGTCGAGTCCGCCCGGAGCGTTCACCCGGGGCCAGGAGATCGAGAAGCGGTACGCCCCCACGCCCAGGTCGCGCAGGAGGGCCACGTCCTCGGGGTAGCGGTGGTAGTGGTCGCAGGCCACCGCCGCCGTCGAGCCGTCCTTGATGTGCCCCGTCCCGGCGGTGAAGGCGTCCCACACGGACGGCTCGCGCTCGCCGGCGGCCCCCTCGATCTGATGCGCGGAGGTCGAGACGCCCCACAGGAAGTCTGCCGGGAACTGGGGTATCGGGTTCGTCGCCATGGGCGGATCATCCGTACCACTGGTAACGGAAGTCAACGCCCGAGGGTGAAGTGCCCGTTACGCGCCCCCGGCGCGGCTGAGGGGCCCCTCACGCCCCCTCCTTGAGCACCCTTCTGATCAGTTCCCGCTGGTCCTCCGTCAGCCGGGGGTCCGCGCAGTACACGGTGGTGTGGTCCACCGTGATCTCGTACGCGAAACCGTCCGGCACCCCCAGCGGCGGCGAGCCCCGGCCGGCGGCGAGCGCGCGCTCGGCCAGGGTCTGCCACTCCTGGGCATCGGGCCGCCCGGCGGTGTCCACCACCGCGTGCCGCTCGATGCCCGCGAAACCGCCCGTGCGCCGCACTTCGATACGCATGGGTCATGTCTAGTACGGATCGGGCCCGAACCACAGCACCGCGATGCCCGGTCCCGGTACTACAGCGTCCGCACGCCCACCTGTTCCCAGGCCTTCAGCACGGCCGTCAGTTCGTCGCCCTGGCCGTAGCGGTCCTTCGCGGCCTTCACCGTGAGCGTGGCGAAGTCGACGAAGAGGGCCTGCTTGCTCAGTTCGCCGCCGGTGAGGACGTCGTACCAGATCCGTCCGGCCCGCTCCCAGGCGTAGCCGCCGAGGGCGGTGGCCGCGAGGTAGAACGCGTGGTTGGGGATGCCGGAGTTGATGTGGACGCCGCCGTTGTCGCGGCCGGTGCGGACGTAGTCGTCCATGGTCGCCGGCTGCGGGTCCTTGCCGAGGACGTCGTCGTCGTACGCCGTGCCCGGGGCCTTCATCGAGCGCAGGGCGGTGCCCGTGACGCGCGGGGCGAGCAGGCCCGCGCCGATCAGCCAGTCGGCCTCGGCGGCGGTCTGGCCGAGCGTGTACTGCTTGATGAGGGCGCCGAAGACGTCCGACATGGACTCGTTGAGAGCGCCCGGCTGGCCGAAGTACGTCAGGTTCGCCGTGTACTGGGTGACACCGTGGCTCAGCTCGTGGCCGATGACGTCGATCGGGATGGTGAAGTCGAGGAAGATCTCGCCGTCACCGTCGCCGAACACCATCTGCTCGCCGTTCCAGAAGGCGTTGTTGTAGTCGCGCTCGTAGTGCACGGTCGCGTCCAGGGGCAGCCCGTTGCCGTCGATCGAGTCGCGCTCGAAGGACTTCCAGAACAGCTCGTACGTGGCACCCAGGCCCGCGTACGCGCGGTTGACCGTGGCGTCCTTGCCGGGCTCCTCGCCCTCGCCGCGCACCTTCCTGCCGGGCAGGTCCGTGCCGTGGCGGGCGTCGTGGATCGTGCGGTGCGGTGTGCCCGCCTCGGCCCCGGCGGGCGCGGCGATGGCCGGGGCTCCGATGACCGTGGTCAGGCGGCGGTGGGTGCGCTCGAAGGCGTCGCGCTCCAGGGTCTTGCGCGCGGCGTTGGCGAGCGCCGGGTCCTCGGCCCGGGAGAGCTTGTCGAGGACATGGGGTGGTACGACGGTGCAGAAGACGGGCTCGTGGCCCCCGTTGGTCGTCATGGTTCGCACGATTGCACTCCGTTAAAGGCGTGTCACTAGGGGCAACCATGATTGGTGAAATGTCGCCGTATGGGTTGCGTTTCGTTGCCTTCGTGTTACTGAGGGTTGAGTCCGGGCTCCCCGTGGGCGGGGCTTCCCGCGCCCATGCGGTGGAGCCGCGGATCCGCGCGACCCCGCGCCCCTTGCGGACGCTCATCGCCCCCGCTGTGGCCTTGCGCACCTTTTGCCCCCTTTGGCGCCCCGGTCCCGCATACTGATACAGCCCCCCGCACTGAGCAGGACTCGGCTAGGCTGCGCAGCATCATGCGTTTCGGGCTGCTTCTCCTTAGCTGCCGCGGCGAGGGCCTGTAGTCGAGGCCGACCCCCTCCCCGCGGTGCTTTGGCGTTGCGTCGGCCGTCCTTGTCGGACCATCGAGGAGCCCACGCAATCATGGCGAACCGCCAGCAGCCCACGTCCATGCCGATCCACAAGTACGGGCAGTACGAGCAGGTCGACATCCCCGACCGCACGTGGCCGAACAACCGGATCACCGCCGCCCCCCGCTGGCTCTCCACGGACCTGCGCGACGGCAACCAGTCCCTGATCGACCCGATGTCGCCCGAGCGCAAGCGCCGGATGTTCGACCAGCTGGTCAAGATGGGCTACAAGGAGATCGAGGTCGGCTTCCCGGCGTCGGGCCAGACGGACTTCGACTTCGTACGGTCGATCATCGAGGAGCCGGGGGCCATCCCCGACGACGTCACCATCTCCGTACTGACCCAGGCTCGTGAGGACCTGATCGAGCGGACCGTCGAATCCCTGAAGGGCGCCAAGCGCGCGACCGTCCACCTGTACAACGCCACCGCCCCCGTCTTCCGCCGGGTCGTCTTCCGTGGCTCCAAGGACGACATCAAGCAGATCGCCGTGGACGGTACGCGGCTGGTGATGGAGTACGCGGAGAAACTGCTGGGCCCGGAGACCGAGTTCGGCTACCAGTACAGCCCCGAGATCTTCACCGACACCGAGCTGGACTTCGCGCTGGAGGTCTGCGAGGCGGTGATGGACGTCTACCAGCCCGGTCCGGGCCGCGAGATCATCCTCAACCTGCCCGCCACGGTGGAGCGTTCGACCCCGTCGACACACGCGGACCGCTTCGAGTGGATGAGCCGCAACCTCTCCCGCCGCGAGCACGTCGTCATCTCCGTCCACCCCCACAACGACCGCGGTACGGCCGTCGCGGCGGCCGAGCTGGCGCTGATGGCAGGCGCCGACCGCGTCGAGGGCTGTCTGTTCGGGCAGGGCGAGCGCACCGGCAACGTCGACCTGGTCACCCTGGGCATGAACCTGTTCTCGCAGGGTGTCGACCCGCAGATCGACTTCTCCGACATCGACGAGATCCGTCGCACGTGGGAGTACTGCAACCAGATGCAGGTCCACCCGCGCCACCCGTACGTGGGCGACCTGGTCTACACGTCCTTCTCCGGCTCCCACCAGGACGCCATCAAGAAGGGCTTCGACGCCATGGAGGCGTCCGCGAAGGAGCAGGGCAGGACCGTCGACGACATCGAGTGGGCGGTCCCGTACCTGCCGATCGACCCCAAGGACGTCGGCCGCTCCTACGAGGCCGTCATCCGGGTCAACTCGCAGTCCGGCAAGGGCGGTATCGCCTACGTCCTGAAGAACGACCACAAGCTGGACCTGCCGCGCCGGATGCAGATCGAGTTCTCGAAGCTCATCCAGGCCAAGACCGACGCCGAGGGCGGCGAGGTCACCGGCGGCGACATCTGGGCGGTCTTCCAGGACGAGTACCTGCCGAACCCCGAGAACCCGTGGGGCCGGGTCCAGGTCCGCAACAACCAGTCGACCACCGACAAGGACGGCGTGGACACGCTGACCGTGGAGGCCGAGGTCGACGGCGCGGAGACCACCCTGGTCGGCACCGGCAACGGCCCGATCTCGGCGTTCTTCCACGCGCTGCAGGGCATCGGCATCGACGCGCGGCTGCTCGACTACCAGGAGCACACGATGAGCGAGGGCGCCTCCTCGCAGGCCGCCTCGTACATCGAGGTCGCCATCGAGGACAAGGTTCTGTGGGGCATCGGTATCGACGCGAACACGACGCGTGCGTCACTGAAGGCGGTCGTCTCCGCCGTCAACCGAGCGGCTCGCTGACCAGCCTGACCGGCGGTTTGAAGGCCCCGTTCGCCGAATTTTGGCGGGCGGGGCCCGTCGTTTACCGGCCAAACCCTGTGCGGGTCGCGGGTAGGCCTCGTCCGGAGTACTGACTGCGCCTCACCAATGTGGCTAACATCACGCAAGCGCGGCGATGTTGCCGAGGGGTCACCTCCCGCGCCCAAGGGGCCGTGTGTGGGGGAGTGACGGAGGTGCGACGTGCTGCCAGGACGGGACCCGATCGGCGGTGCCGCCGCGCTCGCCCGCGTCGGGTACACCAGCCGTGCCACCGGCCTGTCGCGTGTCATGGGCACCCGGATCGCGTGGACGGGCGTCGGTGACGGCGAGTTCTTCTGTCCGGGCTGCGGAGGCGACCGCAACTACCAACGCCTCACCGGCCGCCGCCGCTTCACCTTCCTCGGTGTCCCCGTCCTGCCGCGCGGCGAGACGGGCCCCGTGGTGGAATGCGCGGCCTGCCGCCACCACTACGCCACGGACGTCCTCGACCACCCCACCACCACCCGCTTCTCCGCGATGCTCCGCGACGCCGTCCACACGGTGGCCCTGGCCGTCCTCGCGGCCGGCGGCGCCTGCTCCCGCACAGCGCTGACCGTCGCCGCCGGCGCCGTCCGCTCCGCCGGGTTCGACGACTGCACCGAGGACCAGCTCGGCGCCCTGGTCGAGGCCCTGGCCGCCGACACGGGCCGCGTATACGGCGAACCCTGCGGCCCCGGCCTCGCCATAGAGCTCCACGAGGCCCTGGACCCGCTCGCACCCCACCTCGCCCCGACCGGCCGCGAGGCGATCCTCCTCCAGGGCGCGCGGATCGCCCTGGCGGACGGCCCGTACACCCCGGCGGAGCGGGACGCGCTGGCCACGGTCGGCGCGGCCCTGACGATCTGCTCGGACGACGTGACCCGGCTCCTGGAGACGGCGCGCACGCCGTCGTAGCGGTCCTCCGGTAGTCGGCGGCGGCGGTTTCACAAGCCTTGTGCGGGTCCTCGCGCCGGGAGTCCGGTGAACGCCCGGACACACGAGTCGAGCGGTTTCTGCGCGCCTCGGGGAGCACGCCGTGTCCCGAGGACCATGAGTGCGGGGCCCGCCTACAGCAGCCCCGCCGCCGCCAGGTACTTGCCGACCTGCTCGGTCTCCGCCCGCGACAGCGGTACCTGTGGTTCCGCCGTGGCCGGGCAGGCGATGACGCCGCGCAGGTGGAGGGCCGTCTTGAAGGCGCCGAGGGCGGCGGAGCCGGCGCCCATGCGGGTGGGGGCGCCGACGCCGGTCATGCCGAAGAGGGCGCACAGGCGCTCCTGTTCGGCGCGAGCCCGGTCCCGGTCCCCGGCGCGGCAGAGGCGGTCGAGGCGGACGTACCCGGCGGGGTCGACGTTCGCCAGCCCCGGCACCGCACCGTGCGCGCCCAGGGCGAGGGCGGCGTCGACGACGAGTTCGGAGCCGGTGAGGGCGCTGAAGCCGGTGATGGCGGCGTCGGTGCGGGCGCCCGTGACGACCGTACGGAAGGCGGCCAGGTCGCCGCTGGAGTCCTTCAGGCCGGCGATGACCCCGTCCGCCGCCAGCTCCAGGACCACGTCGGCGGGCAGCTTGGAGTGGACGGCGACCGGGATGTCGTAGGCGAAGACCGGGACGGGGGAGCCGGCGGCGAGCAGCCGGTAGTGGCGGGAGATCTCCGCAGGATGGGTGCGCGTGTAGAAGGGGGCGGTCGCCACGACGGCCTCGGCTCCGGCGGCGGTCACGGCGCGGACGTGGTCCAGTACGCGGGGCGTCGTCATGTCGATCACCCCGGCGAGGACGGGGAGTCGGCCGCCGACATGACCGACCACCGTCTCCACGACCAGCCGCCGCTGCGGGTCCGTCAGATACGCCGCCTCCGACGACGAACCGAGCACGAACAGCGCGTCCACACCGCCCGCCACGAGATGGTCGACCAGCCGCGTGAGCGAGGGGACGTCGACCTCGCGGTCCGGTGTCAGGGGTGTGCAGACGGGCGGGATGACACCGGTCAGCGGGGCGGGGACGGTCATCGTGGCTCCCTCGGTGCTAGGCATCGCGTATCGCGTACTGCTCGCTCGCCGGGAGCCGGCCCGGACACCGCCTGGGCGGGACCGGGTCATGCGTCGACTCCGCCTCCCGTACGTACAGGATGGTGGCATCGGCAGCGGTGTCGTGGGGCCGACGCGGCCTCGAAGTCGGGCATGATCTCCGCGCTGACGTCGTCCGAGAAGGGACGGGGGGTTAGGTTGGGCCCATGGCGGAAGCGATCGATCCCTGGGACACGGACGACTCCGGTGTACTGCGGCTGCCTTCCGGGCGGCTGGTGCGCGGCCGGGGGCTCCGCCACCCGCTCCCGGACGGCGCTGTCCCCACCTACGCCGTCTACCTCCTCGGCAAGGAGCCGCCCGAAGTCCCCTGGGCGTCCCGCTGGCTGCGGTGGCCCGACTTCCGGCTGCCCGGTGACCGGGCGGAGGCGGCGGAGGTGCTGCGGGACGCCTGGGACCGGGCGACCGGCGACCGGGTCGAACTCGCGTGCGGCGGCGGCCGGGGCCGCACCGGTACCGCGCTGGCCTGTCTTGCGGTGCTGGACGGCGTACCGCCAAAGGAGGCCGTGGCGTACGTACGCCGGCACTACGACCGGCACGCGGTGGAGACCCCTTGGCAGCGGCGGTACGTACGGCGGTTCGGGGCCTGACCGGCCGAGAGGCGGCGGGGCTACGGCCGGCGGGCGCGGAAGCGGAGGCTGCCGCCCTGCTCGTGCACGGTCACGGCGACGTCCGTGAAGCCCGCGTCGGTGAGGCGCGCGGGCAGGGTCGCGGGGTCGACGACGTTCATGGTGTCGCGGAAGTGGACCAGCCGGAAGCGGAGGCTCGACTGGCTGTCGCTGCCGGCGAAGGTGCCGCCGGGGCGCAGGACCCGGAACGCCTCCGCGAAGATCCGGTCCTGCAGCTCGGCGCTCGGCACGTGGTGCAGCATCGTGAAGCAGACGACCGAGTCGTACGACGCGTCCGGCAGCGGCATGTCCGCCCCGTCCGCGTGCACGATCCGGGCCCGCTCGCCCCAGGCGACGTCCAGCAGCCGGGCGGTCTCCGCGTCGACCTCGACGGCGGTCAGGTGCGGCACCTGTTCGACGAGGACACGCAGGTTGGCGCCGTAACCCGGCCCGATCTCCAGGACGTCCGTGCCCAGTTCGACCCCGTGGAGCGCCCAGGGCAGCAGTCGTTCCCGGGTCTTGAGTGCCCACTTCTCGGAACTGCAGATCCTCTGGTGCATCTGATTCATCGGCATACCGCCGACGCTAGGCCCGGCCCTCCTGTGTCCACCACGGGCTAGGCTGCCGTCCCATGTCGCCAGACGGACAGCGGGGTGCGCGGGCCGATGAGCGGGAGGCGGCCGGTGTCCGGTGGGACGCCGGTCCGGACGTCGAGCGGAATCCACCCGCCATGCTGCACGGTCCGCACCCCACCGCGATCTTCATCGGTCACTTCGCCATGCCACGCGGCACCGCCTTCTCCCGGCACTGGCACGCGGTCCACCAACTCGCCTGGTCGGCGAAGGGCTTGTTGCGGGTCACCACCCGACGGGGCTCCTGGCTCCTGCCGCCCACCCTCGCCCTGTGGATCCCCGCAGGCGTCCCCCACACCACCGAGTCGGCCGGCGACACGGTGATGCGCAGCCCGTACGTGGACCCCGCGAGCTGCCCCGGCATCGACTGGCGGGAGCCGACCGTGGTCGCGGTGGGCCCGCTGCTCCAGGCGCTCGTCGACCACCTTCTCCGCACGGACCTGCCCGCCGGGGCCCGCGCCCGTGCGGAGGCCGTCCTCCTCGACGTCCTGCACCCCGTCCCCGTCACCAGCGTCACCGCCCCCGAACCCCGAGACCCCAGGGCCCGCGAGGTGGCCCGCGCCCTCACCGCGCACCCTTCCGACCCCCGCCCCCTCGCTTCCTGGGGCACCCAGGTCGGCGCCAGTGCCCGCACACTGGCCCGCCTCTTCGTCGTCGAGACGGGCCTCACCTTCGGCCAGTGGCGCGAACAGGCCCGGATGCGGGCCGCGATGCCGCTCCTCGCGGAGGGCCTGCCCATCGAGTCCGCGGCCCACCGCGTCGGCTACGCCTCGGCCAGCTCCTTCGTCGCGGCGTTCCACCGGATCGTGGGCGTGACACCCCGCCAGTACTTCCCCTTGCACCGCTGAGCGGGTGACCATCCCCGTCCCGCACATGACTCAGCCCCCGCCACCCCTGCCCGCCCCATCCGCAGGGTGCTGCCCCTGACCCCCGCTACGGGTTCGCCGCCGGGGCGACGACGGGGGACGGGGTGCAGCCCTCGGGGATGGGACGGGTAGGGACGGCGAGGGCGGGGAACCACGGACGCCTGGCGGGCCGCCGGGGCTGGTGCCGCCGGGCTGGTGCCGCGGCGCTAGGGACCGATCCGCGCGGGCCCGTACAGCGCGTTCGGCGCGCCCGTCATCAGCGCCCAGTACCTGTCCCCGTACGACCAGTGCCACCACTCGGTGGGGTAGTTGACCAGCCCGGCCGTGGTGAGGGCCGCGCTCAGGGTGCGGCGGTTGCGGCGGGCGGTGTCGGAGATGTTCGGCGCGTCGGTGTAGCAGGCGTCGTCGCTCTCCTCGGGGCTGGCGTCGAGACGGGTACCCATGTCGAGCTCCTCCCCGGCGGCGGTGCACAGGGTCAGGTCGACCGCGGCGCCCGCGACATGCGGCCCGATCTCCGGCGGGGAGAGGGAACGGCTGGCCTGGACGCGGAGGTGCTCCTCGGTCCAGTCGGGGTTGGCCAGGCGCAGCTCGGCGGCGTACGCCTCGAAGTACTCGATCTGCAGGGCGAGCGGCCGGTACCCCTCGGTGACCAGCAGCCGCAACCCGTCGGGTAGCAGCCGGGCGGCGCGGGCGAGGCGCCAGGCGACGCCCTCGCGCAGGTGCGCGTACGCCCCCTCGGAGTCGGCCTGACGGGAGTCGACCACCACGAAGGGCAGCTCCCTCAGGTCGACGAGGGGCTCACCGCACTCCTGGACCGGTACACCGGCGACCAGAGGGTCGCTCATCAGGATGATCGAAGGCATGCGTCGTCTTCCACCGGGCCGGAGGTGTGAGGCGTCGGGGTGCGTGGCAGCACCCCGGGGAGGGACCTGATCCCCTGATGTCCCTCCCCGGGGGCTTCCCCCCTTGAGTGGTGGTCTGCGGCCTGGACCCGGGTGTTCCCCCAGCCCGTCCTGCTGTTCCGAACCCACTGTTGTCACGTTCCCACCGGTCCGTCCCCTGTGCGCTCCGGTGAGCGGACCGGCCGGGCGGTGGTCGCCCGGCCGATCCGTTGCTCCCCCGAGAACACCGAGAATGGCGCACTCCGCTGGAAGTTCTCTGCAAGTCCGCCGCAAGCGGGTTTCGGCCTGGCCGACCGGCAACCGACGGGGCCCACCGCCGGCAGGGAACGCGGTCCCATTACGTAACCGGGTACGCAATTCCACGGATCCCGGGCCGCGTTCCCCGCACGGATGCTGATCTTCCACAGGTGAACAGGAGGATCCGGTGGCCCGTCGCACCAACACGTCGTGCCTGGGCATGGCCGTCAAGGTCTATCTGCTGCTGGTGGTGTGGAACACGGTCGGCTACGCACTGGCGCTGCCGATCGCCGTGCCGGACCTGATGGCCGCCCAGGACCCCCCGCTGCCACCGCCCACGGCCGAGCAGTACGCGGTCCTGTACGGCGTCCCCGTCGCGGTCGCGCTGGGCCTGGCCGCGTTCACCAGACGTTCCCGGCCCAGCCCGTGGTGGTCCTACCTCTGCCACGCGGCGGTCGTGCTCGCCGCGAGCCGCGCGGCCGTGCTCTGGGCGGAGACCCGGTTCGACTCGGCGACGATTGCGCTGAGCGGTGCGTCCGGGCTCGCCGCGTTCCTCTACCACCGGGCGGTGCGCTGGTGGGACGGCGGCGGGTTCAACGGCGGCCGGCGCCGCCCCGCCCCCGGCGAGATCTGGCACGCCGTGGTGCCCTTCCGGGAGTCGGCCGACGAACTGCCCCACTACTGCGTGGTCATGCGGCCCCGGCTCCGCCATGTCGAGGTCCTCCAGATCACCAGCCAGGACAAGGACCACCGCGCCGATCACGTCCGCATCCCCAACGACGGCTGGGACCTCTCCTCCGGCAAGGCCCACTGGGTCGAGATCGGCCTGTCCCCACGGCTCGTCCCCTACGGGAAGTTCACCAACGTCTCGCCCAAGGGCCGCTGCCCGAAGCCGACCTGGCGGCAGCTCCGGGCCCGCCGCCCGGCCACCGGCGTGGCGTCGGCCCTCCGGTCCCGGATCACCTGGATCACCCGGGTCACACCCACGGCCATGGCTCGTGCCGTTCGCGGGCCTCGCAGGCGTTGAACACCTCCATGGCCTCGGCCCGCAGCGCGTCGGCGCCGGCCTGATCGCCGAGCGCGGCCCGTACGACGGACAGGTTGCGCAGGGCGCGGGCCCGGGGCAGGGGCAGGGCGAGGACGCCCCAGAGGGCGGCTGAGGCGGTCAGCAGCCCCTCCGCGTCCGCCAGCCGGCCGTCCGCCAGTGCGCACTCGCCGAGCGTGCGCAGTGTCAGGGCCTCGCCGAAGCGGTCCTCGTGGACCCGGCAGACCTCCAGGATCTCGTGCAGCTCCGCCTCCGCCTCCCGGGTGTGCCCCAGCCGCAGCCGGGCCTTGGCCCGCGCCCGCAGGGCGTACGCCGCCATGTGCGGGTCGCCGAGGGCGCGCAGGATCTCCAGCGCCTGCTCGGCCACGCGCGCGGCCTCCTCGTACGCGTCGAGCGAGCGGTGCACCAGACTGAGCGTGCGCAGTGCCAGGGCCTCACCGCGCCGGCTGCCGAGCCGCCGGTACGCCCGCAGCGACTCGTCGAGCAGCGGGAACGCGCCCTTCTGGTCACCGAGTTCGAGGCGTACGGAACCGCCGTACCGGCAGGCGACCCCGACCCCGGTGTCGTCGCCGACCCGCCGGAAGCCGTCGGCCGCGTCGGTCAGGGCCCGTTCCGCGTCACGCAGTTCGCCGACCTCGCGGCAGGCGCTGCCGAGGCCGGCGAGGGCGGCGGAACGGCCGCGTACGTCACCGAGTTCCGTGCAGATGCGCTCCGCCGTGCGGAAGTACTCCTGGGACTCGGCGATGCGGTCCTGCTCGTAGCGGAGTTGTCCCAGGCCGATGATCAGCAGGGCCTCGCCCGAGCGGTCCTCGGCGCGGCGGGCTGCCGCGAGGGCGGCGTCGTGGCTGCGCCACCAGGCGTCGAAGCGGTTCTTGATGGCGAACGAGGAGGAGCAGAGGGCTGCTGCGGCTTCGCAGGCGAGGGTGTGCAGGCCCATCGCTGCCGCGCGCTCGACCGCGTTGGTGAGGGTGTCGGCCTCCGCGTCGAACCAGGCGAAGGGGTCTTCCAGGGCTCGGCGGGCGGTCTGTTCGCCCACCGGGGAGGTGTGCTCGGCCGCTTCGCGGCTGCCGGTCGTTCGTGGCTGCTCGGGCAGTTCCCCGCGTCCCTTCAGGGGCGCTCGCCTGAAACCCTGCCTCAAGATCACAGCACCCGAGGGCGCCGCCTCCGTCACCCGGTCCATCAGCCACAGACCGGCGGTCAACGCCCGCCCCACCGCCGCCGTGCGGTCGCCGACGGGGTCCTCGGCCTCCGCACGCTCGGCGGCGTAGACGCGGACGAGGTCGTGCAGGCGGTAGCGGGGCTGACCGACCTGGTCGGTGCCCGGGCAGTTGATCAGTTGGGCGTCCAGGAGGCGTTCCAGGTTCTCCTCCGCCTCGTCCTCCGGCATGCCGGAGAGCGCGGCCACCGTCCACACGGCGACGTCCGCCGAGCCCAGGGCGGCGATCCGGCGCAGCACCCGGCGGGCGCACTCGTCCAGCGCCTGGTAGCTGAGGCCGAGGCCGGCCCGTACCTCCAGGTCGCCCACGGACAGCTCGTCGAGGCGGCGGTGTTCGTCGGCGAGGCGCTCGGCGAGCACGCTGGGCGTCCAGTGCCGCCGGGTCGCCAGGCGGGCTCCCGCGATCCGCAGGGCCAGCGGCAGCCCGCCGCACAGCTCCACGATGCGTCGCGCCGCGGCCTGTTCGCGTGGGTCGTCCGGGGTGCGTTCCGGGCCGGTGACCCTGGTGAGCAGTTCGAGGCCGCGCACGTCGTCCAGGACGTCCAGGTCGGTGCGCCGGGCCCCGACGAGCCCGCCGAGCCGGGCCCGTGAGGTCACCAGGACCCCGCAGGTGGCGCTGCCCGGCAGCAGCGGCCGCACCTGGGCCTCGCCGTTCGCGTCGTCCAGGACCAGCAGGATCCGCCGCCCGGCGACGAGGCTGCGGAACAGGTCGCCGCGCTCGGCCGTGTCCTCGGGCGGGTCGGCGCCCAGTGCCCGCAGCAGCCGGCCCAGCACCTCGGCGGGCGGCACGGGCTCGCTGAAGCCGTGCAGTTCGGCGTAGAGCTGCCCGTCGGGATACTCGCCGGCCACCCGGTGCGCGGCCTGCACGGCGAGCGCGGACTTGCCCACCCCGGCGGCCCCCGACACCACGACGACGGGCATCGCCTCCCGTGCGCCGGTCAGCCCCGCGACGACCCGCGCCAGTTCCTCCTCCCGCCCGGTGAAGTCCCCGATGGCGGGCGGCAGCAGCGACACGGGCCGGGGTGCGGCGGCGGGCTGCGGAGCGGCGGTGGTGGTCGTGGAGGCGAGCAGGCTCGGGTCGGCCCGCAGGATGGCCTCGTACAGCCGGTTCAGCTCCGGGCCCGGGTCGAGCCCCAGCTCCTCGGCGAGCACGGCCCGGCCCTGCGCGTAGACGGCCAGCGCGTCGGCCTGCCGGCCCAGCCGGTACAGGCCCAGCATCAGCTGCCCGCGCGGCCGCTCCCGGGTCGGACGGGCCCCGACCAGCGCGGTCAGCTCGGTGACCAGCTCCGCCTCGTGCCCACCGGCCTCCAGCTCGGCGGCGATGCGTTCCTCCAGGGTCGCCTGCCGGGCCTCCTCCAGCCGGCCGGCCTCGCCCCGCAGCGCGTCGCCGACGCCGCCGAGTGCCGGTCCGTGCCACAGCTGCAGGGCCTGCCGCAGCAGCAGGGCGGCCTCGGTGTGGTGCCCGTCGGCGGCGGCCCGCCGCCCGTCCGCCGTGCGCGCCTCGAACTCCGCCACATCGACCCGCCCGACCCCGGGCCGCATCACATACCCCGGCGGCCGGGTCTCGATCGCCTCCGCCACCTCGGCGGGCAGGGCCCGCCGCAGCGCCGACACGTACGTCTGCACCAGCGCCCGCGCGGTATCGGGGGGTTCGTCCCCCCAGATCACGTCCACCAGCGCGTCCGCGGGCACCACCTGCCCGGCCCGCAGCAGCAGCACGGCCAGCAGTGCACGCGGTTTCGGCCCGCCCAGCCGCAGGGGTCTGTCACCGTGCCACGCCTCGACCGGGCCGAGCAGTCGGAATTCCAGCTCCACGGGTCCCCATCTTCCGTGCTGTCGGACCGCCGGGACAGCGGTTGCTCACGCAACGTTCGACGCTCATGTACGCCGAGTGGTTTCCCATGACGCATGATGCGTCGGCGAGTTGTCGGAAAACGGGGGAACCAAAGGGAATCTTAGGTGGACGACGCGGAGATTCCCCATGTATGTGAGGACCACCTGTGACGATGCTGTGAGGACCCCCTGCGACGATGTGGCGCGGGAGTCGTGGGGTCTACGGGAGTACGGGCCTACGGGTGTACGGGTGTACGGGTGTACGGGTGTACGGGCCTACGGGTGTACGGGCCTACGGGTGTACGGGATGGTCGGCCTGGAAGGCCAGTCGCCGGTCCGCGTCCGCGCCGAGCGGGTCGAGCAGGGCGTCGAGGGCCAAGAACTCCTCCCAGGCGGGCCTGCCGCTCACCTCGGCCAGCCGCCCGACCACGAGGTCCTCCAGCTCCCGGACCCGTTTGTTCTTCCACACCTTGTCCGCGAGGGCGACCAGCAGGTCCTCCGTGCCGATCCCCGGCTCCGCCCACGCGGCATGCGTCACCGCGAACCTCGCCGACTCCGGCTCGACGCCGTGCTCCAGGAGCAGTCGGCGCCCGGCCTCCTCGTGTGCGGATCCTGGGCCCGACAGCTCCTCGATGTGCGCCGTCTTCCCGATGTCGTGCGTGGCCGCCCCGAAGAGCACGGCCGGACGGTCGAACGGCAGCTCCGGGTACCGCCGCTCCACCCAGTCGACCAGGTCGTACGCCACGTCGTGCACGAGCCGCAGATGTGCCACGAGCCGGGGTGGGGCGTCGAGGCTCCGCAGCAGCGCGACGGCCCGCTCCGGCAGTGGTCGCAGCGGAGGGTCGGTGACGGCGGTCAGCGGGTCGGTGGGACGCGACGAATGCACCGCATTTGTATACACGCCGTCCGGGTTCATCGACCAAGGCCCAACGCTTTTGTGCCGCCCCGAAGTTGTACAGGACAGACTCCCGCCGAGTTTAGACACGGCAGGTCACCAGGGAGATGCGAAGAGTGAAATCCGATGGTGTGGGGGAGCACCGTGAAAGCAGTGCGAGAAGGGTCCGGGGGACGGTACTCGGCGGGTGCGTCGAAGAGGCGGAGGATTTGGTGGAGGAATTGCGGCAGACGGCCGGAAAGGCAGGAATTGTTCTTCCTGAACCGGGCATTTCGGCGGCGGCCCTGCGGTGAGCGGTAACGGGAAGAAGCCGACGATCGGCACCTACGCGGTCGATATCCGCACCGGGAGGGTCGGCCGGGTCATGGGCCACGAGGGCCCGTACGTACAGCTGCGGCCGGTCGGCGGAGGGAGGGAATGGGACTGCGCCCCCGAAGCCGTACGGGCCGCCACGACCATAGAACGGCTGCGCGCGGCGACCGCGTACGAGAACGCCCGCAGCCGGGGCGAGGTCCCTTGAAGGGGTGACCGTAGGCGAGAATGGGCGGCATGAGCCTGTTCCGCGACGACGGAGTCGTCCTGCGCACCCAGAAGCTGGGTGAAGCGGATCGGATCATCACGCTGCTCACTCGTGGTCATGGACGGGTGCGGGCGGTGGCCCGGGGGGTGCGGCGGACGAAGTCGAAGTTCGGGGCGCGGCTGGAACCCTTCTCGCATGTGGACGTGCAGTTCTTCGCGCGGGGCAGCGAGCTGATCGGACGCGGGCTGCCCCTGTGCACCCAGAGCGAGACCATCGCTCCCTACGGCGGCGGCATCGTGAGCGACTACACCCGCTACACCGCCGGGACGGCCATGCTGGAGACGGCCGAGCGGTTCACGGACCACGAGGGCGAGCCCGCCGTGCAGCAGTACCTGCTGCTCGTCGGCGGGCTGCGCACCCTCGCCCGCGGCGAGCACGCGCCGCACCTCGTCCTCGACGCCTTCCTGCTGCGCTCGCTCGCCGTCAACGGCTACGCCCCCAGCTTCAGCGACTGTGCCAAGTGCGGCATGCCCGGCCCGAACCGGTTCTTCTCCGTCGCCGCCGGAGGGGCGGTCTGCGTGGACTGCCGGGTGCCCGGCAGCGTCGTACCCTCGCCGCAGACGCTGGAACTGCTCGCCGCGCTTCTTACGGGAGACTGGGAGACCGCGGACGCGAGCGAGCCGCGGCACGTCCGGGAGGGCAGCGGCCTGGTGTCCGCCTATCTGCACTGGCATCTGGAGCGCGGCCTGCGCTCGCTCCGGTACGTGGAAAAGTCGTAAGCAGCACAGAGTCGTCAACACGGCACGGTCGTCGAACGGCACGGTCGTCAAGCGACAGAGTCGTCAAGCACCGCAGAGTCGTAAAGCATCACAGAGGAGACGAGAAGCACATGGTGGTACGCGGGTTCCTGGGGCGTCAGCGCCGCGAGCACAAGGCACCGACGCCGCACCCGTCCGGCGCCCGCGCGCCCAAGCTCCCCGGCGAGCTGGTCCCCAAGCATGTGGCGATCGTCATGGACGGCAACGGCCGCTGGGCCAAGGAGCGCGGGTTGCCGCGCACCGAGGGCCACAAGGTCGGCGCCGAGCGCGTGCTCGACGTCCTCCAGGGCTCGATCGAGATCGGCGTGCGCAACATCTCGCTCTACGCCTTCTCCACCGAGAACTGGAAGCGCTCGCCCGACGAGGTCCGCTTCCTCATGAACTTCAACCGCGACTTCATCCGCAAGACCCGCGACCAGCTCGACGAGCTCGGCGTCCGGGTCCGCTGGGTGGGCCGTATGCCCAAGCTGTGGAAGTCGGTCGCCAAGGAGCTCCAGGTCGCCCAGGAGCAGACCAAGGACAACGACCTGCTGACGCTGTACTTCTGCATGAACTACGGCGGCCGCGCCGAGATCGCCGACGCGGCGCAGGCCCTCGCCGAAGACATCCGCGCGGGCCGGCTGGACCCCTCCAAGGTCAACGAGAAGACCTTCGCGAAGTACCTCTACTACCCGGACATGCCGGACGTCGACCTCTTCCTGCGCCCCAGCGGTGAGCAGCGCACCTCCAACTACCTGCTCTGGCAGAGCGCCTACGCCGAAATGGTCTTCCAGGACGTGCTGTGGCCGGACTTCGACCGCCGCGATCTGTGGCGCGCCTGCGTGGAGTTCGCCTCCCGTGACCGCCGCTTCGGCGGCGCCATCCCGAACGAGGAGCTGCTCGCGATGGAGGGCCGGACGGAGGACTGACCCTTGGCCGAGGCCGGTGGGGAGAACGTGGAGCTGGTGTACCGGGCGACGGTCGGGGACTTCCGCGAGGCGGTCCGCGCGTCCACGCGTGCGTCGGCCGTTGGCCGGTGGGGACAGGGGCTGCTGCTGTTCTCGGCCGGGGCGGGCGCGCTCGTCACGGTCCTGGCCCTGGCGTCGGGCGGTACGCCTGACGCCCAGGTCCTCGTGATGCCGGTGGCGGCGGTCGTCGGCCTCGTCCTGCTGCCCCGGTTCCAGGCCCGCCTCCTCCACCGGCGGGCGGCGGCCCGGGGGCTGCACCGCACCGTGCTGGACCTGTGGGGCGTGACCGTCGAGCACGACCACGGCACCGAACACCCGGCCCGCTGGTCACAGGTGTCCCGGTACGCGGAGACCCCGCACACCTTCGTCCTCTTCAGCGGGGCCCACGCGCCCCGCCTCACCGTGCTGCCGAAGCGCGGCCTGACGAACCCGGCCGACGCCGACCGGCTCCGCGCCGTCCTCGACCGCGAAGGTCTCACCCGGCTGTAGCGCGGTGCGAAGGCCTTGCCCGGATGCGGTGCGACGGCCGTACCCGGATGCGATGCGCCGCAGGTCCGGCCCCACCCGGCTGCCGCCCCACCCGGCTCCCGTGCGAAGGCCCGGCCCGGCCTGCGCGCTTGGCGCACGCCAGTGAGGCGCTTGGGGCGAACCATACTTTTCCGCCATGGCGCGTTCATGTCGTCCGCGGACCATGCAGGAGATCCCCGGTGATCACCCTGTCTCCCCAGCCTCCCCAGCCTCCCCAGCCTCCCCAGCCTCCCCAGCCTCCCCAGCCTCCCCAGGCTTCACAGTCTCCCCAGCCTCCCCAGGCTTCACAGTCTCCCCATGACGGAACGGTCCCACCATGAGACGCACCGCCCCCGCCCTGGCCCTCGGGCTCAGTGCCCTGCTGGTCGCCCCGCTGTCGGCGCAGGCCGCCGTCGGACACGCCTCGGCCACCACCCTCTCCTACGGGACGAAGGCCACGTACGCGCCGCAGCAGAAGGCCCGCTCCTACCGGAGCGCGCCCGAGGGCTTCGTCCCGGTGTTCACGGAGAACGTCTCCCGGCACGGCTCGCGCTCCGCGACCGACAGCTCGGACGGCGACCTGATCCTCGCGCTGTGGGACAAGGCGTCGAGCGAGGGGCAACTCACCGCGCGCGGGCGGGAGTTCGGACCCAGGGTGCGTGCGTTGCAGGCCGCCATGGCGAAGGTCGGGTACGGCAACCTCAGCGGGCGCGGCAGGCAGGAGATGCGTGACACGGCCACCCGGCTGGAGAAGCGGCTGCCGGGGCTGTTCCGGCGGATCGCCCAGGGCTCCGAGAAGATCGACGTGGTCAGCTCCGGGCAAGGACGGGCCGTCGACAGCGGCAACACCTTCGCCACCGCCCTCGGCGACGCCGCTCCGGCCGTCAAGCCGCTCATCGGCCCCGCCCGCACCGACAAGGACCTGCTGTACTTCCACAAGTCCTCCGGCGGCGCCGCCTACCAGACCTGGCTGGCGAACGACCGGCGGCTGGCGGACACGCTGGAGAGCATCAAGGACCAGCCGGCCACGGCCCGCGCCGCCAAGAACGTCCTGAAGAAGATATTCAAGCCGGCGTTCGTGCGGCGGATCGCCGCCGGTGAGTTCGCCTCCACCGGCAGCGCCGTCGACGCCGCCGAGGCCGTCTACAACCTCTACGCCATCGCCCCGGCGATGAGCGAGGAGAGCCCCGGAGGCAAGGGCTGGCACCTGGACCGGTACATCGCGCGGCGCGACGCCGACTGGTTCGGCTACCTCGGCGACGCCGAGGACTTCTACGAGAAGGGCCCGAGCTTCGCCGGCAGCGACATCACCTACGGGATGGCGAACGTCCTGCTCGACGACTTCTTCCAGCAGGTCGAGGCCAAGCGCGACGGGACGAGCGACCTGGGCGCCGAGCTGCGGTTCACCCACGCCGAGGAGATCATTCCGCTTGCCGCGCTGATGGGCCTGCCCGGCAGCACCGAGGCCGCGACCGCGGGGAAGCCGTACACCTACGCCGACAGCCCCTGGCGCGGCGCGAACGTGGCGCCGCTGGGCGCGAACATCCAGTGGGACGTCTTCAAGAGAGGCTCCACCTATCTCGTCCGGATGCTCTACAACGAGAAGGAGACCGCCTTCAAGAGCGGCTGCCGTCCGGTCTCGAAGAACAGCCCCTTCTACGAACTGAACGAGCTGGAGCGCTGCTTCGGACGCAAGGCCTAGCCGAAGCCGAAGCCGAAGCCGAAGCCGAAGCCGAAGCCGGGGCCGAAGCCGGGGCCAGGCTCGATGCCGGCCCGGCCTACGCGGTCTTCGCCGCGCACTCCGCGCAGGTGCCGAAGATCTCCACCGTGTGGGCGACGTTCACGAAGCCGTGTTCCGCGGCGATCGCGTCGGCCCACTTCTCGACCGCCGGGCCCTCCACCTCCACGGCCTTGCCGCAGACACGGCAGACGAGGTGGTGGTGGTGCTCGCCGGTCGAGCAGCGCCGGTAGACGGACTCGCCGTCGGAGGTGCGCAGGACGTCGACCTCGCCCGCGTCGGCGAGGGACTGCAGCGTGCGGTACACGGTGGTGAGCCCGACCGAGTCGCCCTTGTGCTTGAGCATGTCGTGAAGTTCCTGCGCGCTGCGGAACTCGTCGACCTCGTCGAGTGCTGCGGCCACAGCCGCCCGCTGTCGGGTGGAACGACCTCGTACGGGTCCGGCGGTCGTCACCGTTGCCTCCTCGCGTAGCGGTCTTGCGGGGGCCATTGTGCCAGTCCGCGCGGGCCCGATGAGTTACGGGCGGACGCCGGTCAGCCCGCGGACCCCTCGACGGAGCCCCGGCTGGCCGGAACCGTGTCCCTGACCACCTCCGCCCCGGCGGCCTCGCCGGGCTTCGGGATCACACAGACCGCCGGGTCGCCGGCGGCCGCTTCCAGGGCCTTCGCGCGCCGCCTGGCCAGCGGTGTCGCCAGCGCGGTGAGCACCATGAACACGGCGATGGCGAGCAGCACGATCGTCGCGCCGGGCGGTACGTCCCGGTAGTACGAGGTGACCGCGCCGCCGATCGTCACGGACACCCCGATGGCCACGGCGATCGCGAAAGTGGCCGCGAAACTGCGGGTGAGCTGCTGCGCGGCGGCGACGGGGACGACCATCAGCGCGGACACCAGCAGCAGGCCGACCACGCGCATGGCGACCGTCACGGTCACCGCCGCCGTGACCGCCGTCAGCAGGTTCAGCGCGCGCACGGGCAGGCCGGTGACCCGGGCGAACTCCTCGTCCTGGCTGACCGCGAACAGCTGCCGCCGCAGGGCCAGTGTCATCACGATCACGAACGCGGCCAGGATGCAGATCGCGGTGATGTCCTCCTGTGACACGGTCGACAGCGAGCCGAAGAGGAACGACATCAGGTTGGCGTTGGTCCCGCCGGGCGCGAGGTTGATGAGCATCACACCGCCCGCCATGCCGCCGTAGAAGAGCATGGCGAGGGCGATGTCGCCGCGCGTCCTGCCGTACCAGCGGATCAGCTCCATCAGCACCGAGCCCACCACGGCCACCAGTGTCGCCATCCAGACCGGGGACCACGACAGCATGAAGCCGAGGCCCACGCCCGTCATCGCGACATGGCCGATGCCGTCGCCCATGAGGGCCTGGCGGCGCTGGACGAGGTAGATGCCGATCGCGGGGGCGGTGATGCCGACGAGGACGGCGGCGAGCAGGGCCCGCTGCATGAAGGCGTAGTCGAGGATTTCCATCGTGAATGCCGTCTGCCTTCTCAGCTCAGCAGGCCCGTACGGACCGGCTCCGTGCCCGGTGCCGCGTGCGGGTGGACGTGGTCGTGGCCGGGCAGCGCGTGCTGGCCGACCGCCTTCGGGGGCGGGCCGTCATGGGTGACACAGCCGTCGCGGAGGACCACCGCGCGGTCGATCAGCGGCTCCAGCGGACCCAGTTCGTGGAGGACCAGCAGCACCGTCGTGCCCTTCGCGACCTGCTCGCGCAGGGTCGCGGCCAGCACCTCCTGGCTGGCCAGGTCGACGCCCGCCATCGGCTCGTCCATGATCAGAAGCTCGGGTTCGGAGGCGAGGGCGCGGGCGATGAGGACGCGCTGGTGCTGGCCGCCGGAGAGGGCGTTCACCGAGTCCTTGGCGCGGTCCGCCATGCCGACCATGTCCAGGGCACGCCGGATCGCCTCGTGGTCGGCCCTGCGGAGGATGCCGAGGCGGGTGCGGGAGAGCCGGCCCGAGGCCACGATCTCCGTCACCGTCGCCGGGACACCGCCCGCCGCCGTCGTGCGCTGCGGCACGTAGCCGAGGCGCCGCCAGTCGCGGAAGCGGCGGCGCGGGGTGCCGAACAGCTCGATCTCGCCGTCACTGAGCGGCACCTGCCCGATCACCGTGCGTACGGCGGTGGACTTGCCGGAGCCGTTGGCGCCGAGCAGCGCGACGACCTCACCGCGGTGAACGGTGAGGTCGATGCCGCGCAGGACCGTGCGCGAGCCCAGTTCTGCGCGGACGCCGCGGAGCGAGATGACGGGCTCGGTCATGCCTGCTGCCTCCGAGTGATCACTTGGCTCCCAGGGCGGTCCGGAGCGCCTTGAGGTTGGCTTCCTGCACCGAGAAGTAGTCCTTGCCGCGCGACTTCTCGGTGATGCCCTCGATCGGGTCGAGGACGTCCGTCTTGAGGTTCGCGTCGGCGGCGATGGTCTTCGCGGTCTTGTCGCTGACCAGTGTCTCGTAGAACACGGTGGTCACACCGTCGGCCTTCGCCATCTTCTCAAGTGCCTTGACCCGCGCGGCACTCGGCTCGGACTCGGGGTCGAGGCCGGAGATGGCCTCCTCGGTGAGGCCGTAGCGCTCGGCGAGGTAGCCGAAGGCGGCGTGGGTGGTGATGAAGACCTTGGTGTCGGTGGTCTTCAGACCGTTCTCGAACTGGTCGTTCAGCGCGCCCAGCTTCTCGACCAGGGCCTCGGTGTTGGTCTTGTAGGTGTCCGCGTGGTCCGGGTCGGCCTTCTCGAAGGCGGCACCGACGCCCTTGGCGATCTCCGCGTACTTCACGGGGTCGAGCCAGACGTGGGGGTCCTTGCCCGCCAGTTCCTCGTTCTCGTGCTCGTCGTGCTCCTCCGAGTGGCCGCCGACCTCGTTGCCGTGGTGTTCCATGGCCGTCAGTGTGGCGGCGTCGATCTTCGTCTTCAGCTCGGACTGCGCGACCGCGTCGTCCACGGAGGGCTGCAGACCCTTGAGGTAGAGCACGGCGTCCGACTCCTGGAGCGCGGCGGTCTGCTTGGCGCTGATCTCCAGGTCGTGCGGCTCCTGGCCGGGTTCGGTCAGACTGGTGACGTTCACGTACTTCCCGCCGATCTGCTCGGCGAGGAAGGCCATCGGGTAGAACGACGCGACCACGTCGAACTTGTCCGTGTTGCCGGCGGCGGCACTGTCGGTGGAGCAGGCCGAGAGCGTGGTGAGGCTCAGGGCGGCGGCCGCGGTCGCCGCCGCGGGTATCAGGAGTCGTCGTCGTACTACGTTCATGACAGTCATTTTCATCTTATCTGGAAACGATTGTCAACAAGCCTGGTGGTAAGCCCTTGGTAAGGCCTTTGTCCGGCTCTCGCCGTCTCCGTCTCCGAACCGATTTGATCGGAGGGGAGGCCCCGCCGGTAACCTGAGGCATTCGCTCTGAAGCGCGTTCGCTTCCCTCCAGGAGCGCAGCGCTTCGTCGCCCGTCGTCGTAATGAAGAGAGCACCGTGGCCGCCGACAAGATCGACACCATCGTCAGCCTGAGCAAGCGCCGAGGCTTCGTATTCCCCTGCAGCGAGATCTACGGCGGCCAGAAGGCCGCCTGGGACTACGGACCGCTGGGTGTCGAGCTCAAGGAGAACATCAAGCGTCAGTGGTGGCGCTACATGGTGACGTCGCGCGAGGACGTCGTCGGTATCGACTCGTCCGTCATCCTGGCCCCCGAGGTCTGGGTCGCCTCCGGCCACGTCGCCACCTTCTCCGACCCGCTCACCGAGTGCACCTCCTGCCACAAGCGGTTCCGCGCGGACCACCTGGAGGAGGCGTACGAGGCGAAGAAGGGCCGCCTGCCGGAGAACGGCCTCGCGGACGTTAACTGCCCCAACTGTGGCACCAAGGGCCAGTTCACCGAGCCCAAGCAGTTCTCGGGTCTGCTCTCCACCCACCTCGGCCCCACCCAGGACACCGGCTCCGTCGCCTACCTGCGCCCCGAGACCGCCCAGGGCATCTTCACCAACTTCGCCCAGGTGCAGACCACTTCGCGCCGCAAGCCCCCGTTCGGCATCGCCCAGATGGGCAAGTCCTTCCGCAACGAGATCACGCCCGGCAACTTCATCTTCCGCACCCGCGAGTTCGAGCAGATGGAGATGGAGTTCTTCGTCAAGCCGGGCGAGGACGAGAAGTGGCAGGAGTACTGGATGCAGGAGCGGTGGAACTGGTACACCGGCCTGGGCATGCGCGAGGAGAACATGCGCTGGTACGACCACCCGGCCGAGAAGCTCTCCCACTACTCCAAGCGCACCGCCGACATCGAGTACCGCTTCCAGTTCGGCGGCAACGAGTGGGGTGAGCTGGAGGGCGTCGCCAACCGCACCGACTACGACCTCTCCGCCCACTCCAAGGCCTCCGGCCAGGACCTGTCGTACTACGACCAGGAATCGAGCGAGCGGTACACGCCGTTCGTCATCGAGCCGGCGGCCGGTGTCGGCCGCACGATGCTGGCGTTCCTCCTCGACGCGTACACCGAGGACGAGGCGCCCAACGCCAAGGGCAAGCTGGAGAAGCGCACGGTGCTGCGGCTGGACCACCGCATCGCGCCGGTGAAGGTGGCGGTGCTTCCGCTGTCCCGCAACCCCGAGCTGTCCCCGAAGGCGAAGGGGCTCGCGACGGCGCTGCGGCAGAACTGGAACATCGACTTCGACGACGCGGGTGCGATCGGGCGCCGGTACCGTCGCCAGGACGAGATCGGTACGCCGTACTGCGTGACGGTCGACTTCGACACGCTGGACGACAACGCGGTGACCGTGCGTGAGCGGGACTCGATGAAGCAGGAGCGGGTGTCTCTCGACCAGATCGAGGGATACCTCGCGGGTCGGCTCGTCGGCGCGTGATGGTGGGAACCGGGTTCGCGTCCGCCTGGCTTGGGTGATCGACCGGCCGCGGGTTGTCCGTGGCTGGTCGCGCAGTTCCCCGCGCCCCTTACGGGGTGCGGGGAACTCGGCGTTTCTACAGGTCCAGGTCGGCGAAGAGAGCCGCGTGGTCCGAGGCCCTGGTGATCTTCGATGTCACGGTCTCGAACGACTCGAAGGTTCTCGGGGCCCAACCGCCGCGCCGCTCGACGTCGACGCCCTGGACCCGGGCCCACAGCTCTGGGGAGAACATGAGGTAATCGAGTTTCTGCTCGGGGGAGTTGCCGGTGCCGTGGGTGCCGGGGGTTCCCTCGTAGCTCCTGTGGGTCATCGCTTCCTTCAGGCCGGCGCGGCGCAGGGCCATGATCGGCGGGCTGTCGAAGAAGTCGTTGAGGTCTCCGGCAACCACGACGTGGGCCGAGCGCTTGAGTGCCTCCCGGTAGATCTTCCTGACCTCCTTGGCCTGCTTCAGACGCTTCTCGTCGTTCTGCTTGGCCGTGCCGAAGCCCTTGCTCTTCAAGTGGTTGCCGAGGACCCACAGGGAGTCGCCGCCCGGTAGCTCTATCTCGAACTCGGGGCAGTCCCGGCTGAAGACCGGATCGCCGCCCTTCTCGGTCCCGTCGAAGATGTGCGAGCGAACGGACCGGACGGGGAAGCGGCTGAGGATGCCCACGTCGATGCCCCGGCTGTCGTTGCCGTCGACCAGCAGGTTGTAGGGGTACGGGCGGGCGCCCGACGAGGCGCCCAGGATCTCGGTGTTGAGGATCTGGGTGTTGAAGCGGTCCAGCGTGAGCCGGTCCTCCACCTCGACCGTCAGCAGTATGTCGGCGTCGACCTCGGCTATCACCCGGGCGGTGTTCTCCACGGCGATCCGCCGGATGTCGCCCCGCTCGAGTTCGGCCCAACCAGCCCATGAAGAACGGCCGTTCGCGATCACTTTGACGACGGTCCGGTCGTCCGCGCCCTTGCTCGTCGTGTGCAACTTGGCGCCACCGCGGGGCTCGTTGACGATGATCGAACGCGGCTCGGCCCGGGTGCTGTTGTAGGTGTGTTCTTCCAGCAGTGCGGCGATCTTCCGCTTGTCCGGGGCCGTGTAGGGATCACGGTCGAGGAGGGAGACCAGAGTGGCGAAGTCCTCCAGGATCTTCTTGCGCCGCTCTTCGTCGGCGAGACCGAAGGCCTTGGGGCGCTGGAAGAGGTTCTCGGCGTTGAAGGTGGCGATACGGATGGTCATGGCGCCTCCTCGGGCGGCGCGGAGGTGACTGTGCGCCGACAACCCAAATTCTCCGAGAAGGGGTGAGCCGTGTCCAACGGAGCGTCATGGGGAATTTCCGGAACGAAGGGAGAAATATCCTGCCCGGGCACCAATCCACCCCGACCGCCGCTCCGAACGAGATGACATACGGCCCGCATGGGGCGGGTCCGCGCATCTTCACGGGGGCGTACATGCGCAAGCAAGCGATCATCGGCGTAATCACGATGGCGGTGGCGATCGGGACGGTCGGCGCGGTCGGGGCGGGGGCGCTGGGCGGATCGTCCGCGTCGGCGGGGTCGTCCGGGGCTTCGGAGGGCGACGCAGTGGCCGGCATCGAGTCCAAGGGCGGCAGCCCGGTGGGCGGGGCGAAGGTGCCCAGCGGCCTGAAGGCCATCGGTCTCACCGCCGACCAGCGGCTCGTCGTCTTCCGCGTCGACAGGCCCGGCGCCGCCGTCCCGCTCGGCAAGGTCGGCGGCCTCAAGGGCGACACGAGGCTCGTCGGCATCGACTACCGCGTCCAGAACAACAAGCTGTACGGCGTCGGCGACAAGGGCGGCATCTACACGATCCGCGAGGTGGGCGCCAAGGCCACCAAGGTCTCCCAGCTCACGGCCGCCCTCCAGGGCAAGGCGTACGGCGTCGACTTCAACCCCGCCGCCAACCGGCTCCGCGTCATCAGCGACACCGGCCAGAACCTCCGCCACAACCTCGACGACCCCCAGGGCGCCCCGGCCGCGGGCACCACGGCGGTCGACGGCACCCTCGGCAACCCGCCGGTCCCGCCCGCCACGGCCGGCGCCACCGCCCAGGGGGTGACCGGGGCGGCGTACACGAACAACGACCTCGACACCACCACCGCGACCACCCTCTTCGACCTCGACACCGCCCAGGACCAGGTCGCCGTCCAGTCCCCGGCCAACGCCGGCAACCTCGCCCCCACCGGCAGGCTCGGCGTCGACACCCCGCCGGACTCCGGGTTCGACATCTACAGCTCGACGAGGAGCGGCGTGAACGCCGGATACGCGGTGACGGGGGCGCAGGTGTTCAGCGTCGACCTGCTGACGGGGAAGGCGAGTCCGACCGGTGGCTTCCCGAAGAAGCGGCAGGTGATGGACCTGGCGATCCCGCTGCGACAGGGCTGACGGGTCCGGGGTGGGGGTCGATGGGTGCCCCCACCCCGGAACGGGGGCACGGCAGGGCACGGCAGGGCAGGGGAGGGCAGGGGAGTGCACGGCAGGGCGGGGAGCGGTCGGCCGCGCCTACGCCGCGCAGAACTCGTTCCCCTCCGGATCCCGCATCACCCACCAGTGCCCCGCCGGGCCCCTGTCGAACTCCTCGACGCGGGTGGCGCCCAGGGTTTCCAGGCGGGTGACCAGCGCGTCCAGGCCGCCGGGTCCGGCGTGGATGTCGATGTGGAGGCGGTTCTTGGCCGTCTTGGGTTCGGGGACGTCCTGGAAGAGGAGGCGGCGGCCCTTGCCGATGCCGGTGAACGGGTCGTACGGGTCGTCGGGGTGGCGGACCGCGGCGTAGCCGCGGAAGACGTGGTGGCCGTTGTGCTCGGTGACGGCGGTCTCGGGGAGGTCGCCCGTGGCGAGGAGATGGGTGACCAGTGTGCTCGGGTCCTCCACCTCGTACCCCAGCGCCGCGGCCCAGAAGTCGGCCAGGGGCTGGGCGTCCCGCGTGTCCACGACCAGTTTCCAGTTCAGTGCGGCAGTCATGTAACCGGTTATATTGGTTACATGGCTTTGTCGTCCAGGGCATCGACTTCGAAGGGGGTGTCGGGAGTGTCGGGCATCCGGCTGAGGTCCTACTCCGGGAACGTCTTCCGGTTCGATCCGGGCGCCCTCTGCCTGGAGCTGCTCGTCACCGGAGGTCCGGGCGCCCTGACGCGCTACGAGGTGTTGCACACCCCCGATGACCTGGTCGAATGGGTCGATCAGTCCCGGCTCACCCCCACGCCGCTCGCCCTGCGTGTCACGGAGGGCGACGTGGCGTACGCCCGGGGGCTGCGCGACGCGCTGACCCGTACGGTCGTCTCCCGCGTCGTCGGCGGCGGCCTCCCCGAGCTGGGTATAGCCCCGGCCGACACCGTCGATCTCGACCTCGTCAACGAAGCCGCCGCCCGACCGCCGCTCGCCCCCGCCATCGGCGCGGACGGCGCCCGGGGCTGGGCCGCCGGTACGGCGACCGGGGCGCAGCTCCTGTCCACGGTCGCCCGCGACGCCGTCGACCTCCTCACCGGGCCGTACGCGGAACGGATCCGCATGTGCGCCGGCGACCGCTGTTACCTCCTCTACGTCGACACCTCCCGCCCCGGCCGCCGCCGCTGGTGCTCGATGGAGCACTGCGGCAACCGCCACAAGGTCCGCGCCCACCGCGTGCGCCGCTCCGGGGCGGCGCCGGTCGAGTAGCGGTCCGGTCGAGCAGCAGTCCACGAGAAAGGGTGATCCTCATGACCATGCGATCCACCGGACTCACCAAGGGCGCCGGGTGGGAAGTCGGCGTCTCCCGCACCCTGCCCCAGTCACCCGCCGCCGTATGGGAGTTCATCAGCGGACCGCGCGGGCTGGAGCTGTGGCTCGGGGCCGGGGCGCGGCTCACTCCCGAGCGCGGCACCGCGTACGAGACCGACGCGGGCGACACGGGTGAGGTGCGCGGCTACCGGCCCGGTGACCGCATCCGCGTCACCTACGGCGAGACGACCGTCCAGGTCGCCGTCTCGGCGGCCGGCGGCGGCCGGACCGTACTCGTCTTCCACCAGGAACGCATGGCGAGCGCCGAGGAACGTGAGCGTCAACGGGCGCACTGGCGGCGGGTGATGGACCAGGTGGCCGAGGCCCTCGACGAACTGGCCTGACTGCCGAGGGCGACTACGAGCCCGCCGGGTCCACCGTCGCCTGGTGCGCCTCGGCGAGGTGTTCCTCGGCCTTCAGCCAGGGCAGGAACTGCGCGCCCTTGCGCCAGCCACAGGTGTCGCATCTGATCGTGCGCTGCACTCCCGAGCGCTGGACCCGCACTATGTGCTCCCGTCCGTGCTGGTCCCAGCGGCTCACCTTGCTCGTGTTGATCTGCTGCATGAGGCCGGTCTCCAGTCGACACTTCGGGGATCTGCGTCCGTGCTTCGGGGATCTGCGTCCGTGAGGAGTGTGCAGCAAGACCAACATCAACAGGGGAAGTCGGACGGGGAGTTCGCTGAGTTCGCCCGGCGGTCGGCGCCCCGCGCCCGGGGCACACCCCACAACTCGGGTCACATGTACGTGAAATACCGCTCCGCCCAGACCACCGGCGGTTCCGCCTCGTCCTCGCCGTCGTCCTCGCCGATGGCCGAGATCCCCGCCCATGTCTCGGCGGGGATCTCCGGGCCGACCGGTAGGGACGGCCCGTCATAGGGCTCCTGGAGCAGCGTGAGCGGCACGAAGACGCACCCTGCCGCCGTACAGACCTCGTCGAGCCAGGTCACGACCTCCTCGGTCAGCCCCCGCGTGGGATCGGGCTCGGACCAGTCGCCCGTTTCCGCGATGACGAAGTGGCCGAAGTTGCTCAGCGTCACCCGCAGGGGCCGGCCGAGGCCTGTCGCCTCCACGGGGACCGAGATCAGGCCGTAGGCACTGGAGTCCTGGTGCAGACCACTCCGGCAGGAAGACCCGAAGCGTTCCCCGACCGCGCGGGCGAGATCGGCGAACTTGCCTGCCGAGGTCTTCGGGTCGAAGTCCCGGGGGCGTTCGAGGTGGTGGGGGTCGTCGCACTCTCTCAGGAGCGCCCGGATCCGGTCCATGGGAAGCAAGCGTGCGCCCTCCGGGTTCTGGCCCGTTCCCGTTCCCGTTCCCGTCCTGCGCCGGCCTGTCCGGTCCGGCGCGGTGGTCAGCCAGAAGCCGGGGCGGCCTGCCGGACCTCGGGCGACTCCAGCCGTTCGGCCGTCCGGTCGGCGGTGCCCCGGGCCCATGCCCCGGTGGTCAGCGCTCCCAGCACCAGGACGGCGAAGCCGCACGCCGCGACGATCCACCAGGCGGGGCGTGCCGCCGACACGAACGAGTCGGCGTACGAGGACGAGCCGATGCCCGCCGCCAGTACCGCGCCGATCACCGCGACGCCCAGCGTCTGGCCGATCTGGCGGCTGGTGGAGGCGACCGCGGCGGCGACACCGGCCTGGGCGCGCGGCATCCCGGACACGGCCGTGTTGGTGATGGGCGCGTTGACGAAGCCGAAGCCGAGGCCGAAGAGGACGTAGCCGATGACGAGGGTGACGTTCCCGGTCTCGGCCTCGAACGCGGCGAAGAGCACCCCACTGGTGGTCATCGCCACCCCCGCGACCAGCAGCGGCAGCCGCGGCCCCCGGCTGCCGACCAGCCGTCCGGCGACCGGCGCGCAGACGAAGCACAGGATCGCCATCGGGAGCATCCACAGACCGGCGTGCAGGGCGTCGAGGCCGCGCACGTTCTGCAGGTACAGGGTCGACAGGAACAGGAAACCGCCGAGTGCGGCGAACGCGCTGACCGCGATCACCGTCGCCCCGCTGAACGGCGCCGAGCGGAAGAAGCGCAGCTCGACGAGGGGTTCCTCGCGGCGGGGCTCGTACCGCAGGAGGCCGAGCAGCGCGGCGAGACAGACCCCGCCGAGGGCGAGGGTCTCGGCGAGCGGCGCGGTCGGCGCCTCGATGATCGCGTACGTGAGGGAGCCGAGCAGCGTGATGACGAGGAGCTGTCCGACGGGGTCGGGGCGGCGGGGCTTGGGGGCGCGGGACTCGGGGACGTACCGCCAGGTCAGCAGGAGCGCGGCCAGACCGACCGGCAGGTTGATCCAGAAGATCGAGCGCCAGCCGACGGAGTCCACGAGGACGCCGCCGATGATCGGCCCCGCGGCCATCGAGATGCCCACGACCGCTCCCCAGACGCCGATCGCACGGGCCCGCTCGCGCGGCTCCGTGAACGTGTTGGTGATGATCGACATGGCGACCGGGTTGAGCATCGAGCCGCCGACCGCCTGCACCATGCGGAAGGCGACCAGTGATTCGAGGTTCGGGGCGAGGGAGCAGAGCACCGAGCCGGCCGTGAAGACGACCAGGCCCGCCATGAACACCCGCTTGCGGCCGAGCCGGTCCGCGGTGGAGCCGGCCAGCATCAGCAGGGCCGCCAGGACCAGGGTGTAGGCGTCGATCGTCCACTGCATGCCCGCGAGGCTCGCGTTCAGGTCGCGCTGCATCGAGGGAAGGGCGACGTTCAGGACGGTGTTGTCCAGGCTCACGATCAGGAGGCTGGTGCAGCAGATCGCGAGCACGAGCAGACGGTGGCGGCGGCTGAGCTCGGGCATGCGGACCATCGTACGCCCGACTCAATAGTGCGCCTAACTAATGAATCGCGGGCATGCGTCCATGTGCGTGACAATGGGGCCATGTCCACGCCCGTGTCCTCCTTGCGGATCGGTCCGCACGCCGTCACCCCGCCCGTCGTCCTGGCCCCCATGGCCGGCATCACGAACGCGCCCTTCCGCACCCTGTGCAGGGAGTTCAGCGGCGGCAAGGGCCTGTTCGTCAGCGAGATGATCACCACGCGGGCGTTGGTCGAGCGCAACGAGAAGACCATGCAGCTGATCCACTTCGACGCGACCGAGAAGCCGCGCTCGATCCAGCTGTACGGCGTGGACCCGGCGACCGTCGGCAAGGCCGTCCGCATGATCGCGGAGGAGGGGCTCGCCGACCACATCGACCTCAACTTCGGCTGCCCCGTCCCGAAGGTGACCCGCAAGGGCGGCGGCTCGGCCCTCCCGTACAAGCGGCACCTGCTGCGCGCGATCCTCCGTGAGGCCGTGAGCGGCGCGGGTGACCTCCCGGTCACGATGAAGATGCGCAAGGGCATCGACGACGACCACATCACCTACCTCGACGCCGGCCGCATCGCCGTCGAGGAGGGCGTCACCGCGATCGCCCTGCACGGCCGCACGGCCGCCCAGCACTACGGCGGCACGGCCGACTGGGAGGCCATCGCCCGCCTCAAGGAGCACGTCCCCGAGATCCCGGTCCTCGGCAACGGCGACATCTGGTCCGCCCAGGACGCCCTGCGGATGGTCCGGGAGACGGGCTGCGACGGGGTGGTCGTCGGGCGCGGCTGTCTGGGGCGGCCCTGGCTGTTCGCGGACCTGGTCGCGGCCTTCGAGGGCCGGACGGACGACATCGCGGCGCCGTCCCTCCGCGAGGTCGCCGACATCATGGTCCGGCACGCCACCCTGCTCGGCGAGTGGATCGGCGACGAGTCCAAGGGTGTCGTCGACTTCCGCAAGCACGTGGCCTGGTACCTGAAGGGCTTCGCGGTCGGCTCCGAGATGCGCAAACGTCTCGCCATCACCTCCTCCCTCGCCGAACTCCGTACCGGACTCGACGAGTTGGACCTCGACCAGCCCTGGCCCACCGGCGCGGACGGCCCGCGCGGCCGCACCTCCGGCAACAACCGCGTCGTCCTGCCGGACGGCTGGCTCAAGGACCCGTACGACTGCGCGGGCGTGGGCGAGGAAGCCGAGCTGGACACGTCCGGGGGTTAGCAACGGGCTTGCCTGGAGGACTGGTTGCCCTGTTCTGCCGCTTTTCCGGTCGTTGTGCGGCCGGTTTCCGTCATCTCGGAATGAGTAGGAAATGTCCGGGTAGTGCGTTTCGGTGTGCGGAGCGAATGAGACACCGAAGAAGCCTGCGGCGAACCGGGCGAGGAGGCCCTCGAAGCGGCCGGCGCGGAAACCGCCGGCGCAGCCGGGCAAACCCTCCCGGCCCCCCGCCCCGTACGCCCCGCCCCCGGCCTACGTCCCGCACTGCGCCCACTACGTCTCGTACGTCCTCACCGTCCTGGACCGGCTGGTGCCGGCCGGCACCCGGTGCGCGGTCATCGGCGCCCCGCTGAACTCCAACGTCGGCGACAGCGCGATCTGGCTTGGCCAGCGCGCGCTGCTCGGCGCGCTCGGGGCCGAGGTCCGCTACGCCTGCGACCTGATGTCGTACGACCCCGGGCACCTGGCGGCCTGTCTCCCGGACGGCCCGATCATGCTGACGGGCGGCGGCAACCTGGGGGACCTGTGGGAGGACAGCCAGCTCCTGCGCGAACGGGTGCTGCGCGACTTCCCGGACCGCCGGATCGTCCAGCTGCCCCAGTCCGTGCACTTCACGGACCACACCAACCTCACCCGCGCCCGCCGCGTGTTCGACGCCCACCCCGACCTCACGCTGCTGCTGCGCGACCGGCACAGCCTGCACCGCTGCCGCACGGTCTTCGAGGCCCCCGCGCTGCTCGCCCCCGACCTGGCCTTCGCCGTGCCGCCGGACGCGCTGGCCGGCGGCACGGTCGCCCATGACGTCGTCTGGCTGGCCCGGGAGGACAAGGAATCGGCGAAGGGCCCACCGGCCGGGCCGGGCGCTTTCCGCGGGCAGCAGGGCGGCCCTTACGTCTTCGACTGGGCCCGGGAGGGCGCCGACCTCGACTGGCGGCAGGCCAAGGAGGCGCTGTGGCGAGGCAGGGCCCGCGCCCTGTGCCGGGCCGGCTCCGGCGACCCGCCCGGCGCCGTCCCCGCCCTCCTCGCCGCCTACGACGGCCTCGCCCGCCTCCAACTGGCCCGAGGCTGCCGTCTGCTGACCGCCGGCCGGGTCGCCGTCACCGACCGCCTGCACGGTCATGTCCTGGCCCTCCTCCTCAGCCTCCCCCACGTCCTGGTGGCCGACCGCTACGGCAAGATCCGCAGCTACTGGGACACCTGGACGACCCACCGCCCCACGACCACCGAGTGGGCATGGACGGAGGCGGAGGCGAGGCGGACGGCGGGAAGGCTGCTGGCGGGCCTCCGGGCCCCGTAAGGGGCGCGGGGAACTGCGCGACCAGCCACGACGTACTTGCGGGCCGCGGAACGCCCGCTCTTCAACGGCGATTGCGCCCCCCAGATGGGCTTGGACGGAGACGGAGGCAGGCGGCTTTTGGCGGGTCTGTGGGCCGAAGGCAAGGGGCGTAGCCCCGTGCTTGTCAGGGGCGCGGGGAACTGCGCGACCAGCCACGACGCACCCGCACCCCGCCAATCACCACCACCCCAACGGCGCCCAACAGCTCACCCAGCGGAGCGACTACGCTCCGCCCACCGCGGTCAACAGCGCCAAGGGAGCCGCCGCGGACCGCGACTCCCGCACACACGCGTGCGGATACGGCACCGGCTCCGGATGCGTGTCCCTCCCGTACCCGGCCAGCACCTCCGGCAGCCGATGCCCCGCCGCCGTCGCCGCGTCGACCATGCCGGAGGCCACCGCCCGCGCCTCGTCGTGCAGCCCGTACCGCGCGAGCCCCAGCGTGATCAGTGCGTTGTCGTGGGGCCAGACCGACCCCCGGTGATACGACAGCGGGTGGTACGCGGGCTGCCCGGAGGCCAGCGTCCGCACACCCCACCCGGAGAAGAAGTCGGGCTCCAGCAGCCGTCGCCCGGCCAGCTTCCCGTACTCCTTGTCCAGCAGCCCCGACCACAGCAGATGCCCCGCGTCCGAGGCGAGGGCGTCGACCTGCCTGCCCTCGCTGTCCAACGCCAGCGCGGGGAAGCCGTGTCCGGGCATCCAGAAGTCCCGCTGGAAACGGTCGCGGAGGTCGCTCGCGGCCTGTTCCAGGAGCGCCGCGTACACCTCGTCCTCCCAGACCGTGCGGGCCAGCACGGCGGTGCGGCGCAGCGCGTCGTACGCGTAGCCCTGCGCGCCTGCCGCCATCACGGGGCCGGCGGCGGGCCGGCTGCCGTCGGCGGAGCAGATCGAGCCGGGGGAGTCCTTCCAGTTCTGGTTGGCGAGACCGCCCTGGTCGGCGCGGTAGACGAGATAGCCGCGCGAGGTGAGCCCGCCGTGGTCCAGCATCCAGCCGATCGCGGCCCGCGCGTGGGGTTCCAGGCGGCGGGCCAGCGTGACGTCCCCGGTCTGTTCCACATACGCGCCGAGCAGGACGAGGAACAGCGGGGTCGCGTCCACCGAACCGTAGTAACGCCCGTACGGCACCTGCCCGAAGTGCGCCAGCTCGCCGTGCCGCACCTCGTGCACGATCTTGCCGGGCTGGGCCACCGAGTCCACGCCCACCTCGGTCGCCTGGGCCGCGGCGAGTGCGAGCAGCGTGGCGGCGGCCGGCTCCGGTCGGTAGGGGAGCGTGAAGAGGGAGGTCAGCAGGGCGTCCCGGCCGAGGAGGGTGAGGAACCAGGGTGCTCCGGCGGCGGGTACGCGCAGGGTTTCGCCCTCCGGGCCGGTCGCCGGCACCTGGAGGGCGGCGAGATCGGCGAGGCCGCGCGCACAGGCCGCGGCCAGCTCCGGCCAGCCGGTGGGGAAGGCCACGCCCTCCATGAACTCGCCCTCCAGCGCGAGGAGCTGGTCCTGCACTGCGGCGGGTGAGCGCGGTACCCGCAGCGCCCGCCGGTTGCCGTGCGGCCGCGCCATCACCCGGCAGGTCAGCTCCACCGAACCGTGTGGTGCTACATCGAGGGCCCAGACGAGGCGCCGCGCCCCTGTCCCGGTCTCCTCGACACTGTCCGGAGCGGGCTCGGCCGTCACCGTCGTACAGGACCGCCACTCGCCGCGCCGATAGCTGAACTCCACACCGTCGTCGAGGACCTCACGCTTCCTGACGACGCCGCTCTTGGCGTAGGTGCGGAAGTCGGAGCGCAGCTCGAACTGGTCGGTGAAGTCGGCGTCCGCGGTGATCGCGATCCGGACGGTCGTCGCCACCGGGCGGTTGCTGGTGACGCGCAGCGTCTCCACGAACGCGCTGTCGGAGACGGCCTGTTCGCGGAAGAGCGTGTATGCGGGCGGCTCCTGGCGGCCGCCCCGGGGGACGAGCACACAGCGCGCGGTGTCGCCGTCGGCGACCGGTGTGAGCGTCTCGGGGACAGCGCCGTCGACGGTCAGCTGCCACCGGCTCAGATGCCGGGCGTCCCGGACGAACAGCCCGTCCGGTGAACTGCCGCCCCGCACCCCGCTGATGTCGCCGCCGTCGCTCACGGCGGCGAACGTCCCGCCGCGCACGAGCAGGTGATGCCGGTCCGTCATTCCCGGTCCCCTCCCTGGTCACTCATGCCGAACACGACCTCGTTGTCGTGATGCCGTTCGTCGTGCCGTTCGTCGTTCGGTCCGTGGCGCGGTCCGTCGTTCGGTCCGTCGTTCGGTCCGTGGTGCCGCTCATGGCCGTCGAGGTGCTGCCCATGCTCGTCCCGCCGGCCGCGATCGTGGCCGTGGTCCCGGTCGTCCTGGTGCAGCAGGTCGAGGGCGAGCGCGGCGGTCCAGCCGAAACCGAGCGCTCCGCAGGCCTCGCCGGTGTACGGGTCCACGTACTCGGCGAACCCGGACGCCTCCGCTGTCTCCAGCAACGCCGTCCGCAGCGCGTCGGCCCGCCCCCGCTCCCCGTGCAGCCTGAGCCCCCGCTCCAGCATCCAGTTCGTGTTGAACCACGCGGGCCCACGCCAGTACCGGTGCGGATCGAACGCCTCGCCGGTCAGGTCGTACGACGGCACGAGCCGGGTGGCGTCGCCGAGCCCGAAGTGCGGGCCGTGGACCGTCCGGACGAGGGCGGCCGTGATGTCGCGGGGGAGGCCGGGGAGCAGGAGGGGGAGGAGGCCGGAGACGCCGCGCTCGGGGAGGAGGGCGTCCGTGGTGACGTCCCGGCAGAAAAACATCTCCTCCGCCGGGTCCCACAGCCGCTCCACCAGCGCCGCCGTCAGGCGTTCCGCGCGCTCGTGGCGGGCCGTCCCCGGTGCGCCCAACTCCTTGGCGATGCGGGCGAGGGCGTGCTCGGAGGTGATGAGGAGGGCGTTGAAGGCCGGGTCCTCGACGGCGAACCCGCCCTGTCCGTCGGTATACCCGGCGTCCCGGTAGTCCGCCGCCAGCCGCACGTACCGCCCGTAGTCCAGATCCGTCGGCCGGTCCTCGGCCGCGCCGTGGTCGAGGTCGGCCCGGCGGAAGGAGCGGGCTGGGGCCGGGGTGATGCGGGCGAGGGGCGCGTCCCAGGTGGGGCTGTTGTCCATGCCCTGCTCCCAGGGGTGGACGACGGACGTCAGTCCGCCCCCGCCCAGGTCGCGGCGGTGCAGCAGATAGCGGTGCCAGGCCGCCAGCCGCGGATACACCCGGGACAGGAAGCCACGCGCCCGGGACAGTCCGGGGTCCGCCCGGTGCACCAGCCACGCCGCCAGCGCGTGCACCGGCGGCTGCACGATGCCCGAGGTCTGCGTGGAGCACGGGGCGCCCGCGGCGCGCCCGGCGGTCGAGGAGCGCCAGAAGTCGGGGCTCGGGAAGTACGCGTCGAGCGGTACGGAGGGGTTGAAGACGATGTGCGGGATCCGTCCGTCGCCCCACTGCGCCGCGAGCAGCGTCTCCAGCTCGGTCTGCGCCCGCAGCGGCGACAGATGACGCAGCCCGATCGCGATGAACGCCGAGTCCCACGACCACTGGTGCGGATACAGCTTGCGCGACGGCACCGTGGACCGGCCCGTCCAGTTGGCGGCCAGCACCTCCGCCGCCGCACGGTGCAGCGAACCGGCCGATCCGGTCACCGCCGCCGGTGCGGCCGGATCGTATACGTCGCCGCCGACGTGCGCGGCGGTGCCCGGTCGACGGGCGGTGAGCTGGGTGGTGCGGTCCACGCAGGGCTCCCTGAGGACAAGGTGCCGACCGGTTCGGCAGTGGCTACCGTAGGGTTACGTCTACTTAACACGCAAAACTCAATATGTAATGCAGAGTTGGTGAACGCAAGAGGGTGCGCGGGAATGAATCCCCGAGGGGCCGCGACAATGGCGGCATGAGCAGAAGGGCCGTGAAGGTGGGCAGTCATGCCGGTGCCGGAGATCTGCTGGAGCTGGTCCGCAGCGGCCGGGCCACCACGCGTGGCGCGCTCCAGCAGGCCACCGGCCTGTCCCGGGCGACCGTCGGCCAGCGCCTTGACCGTCTCTTCCGCGCGGGCTGGCTCCGCGAGGGCGTCGGCGGCCCCGTCGACTCCCCGCTCGGCGGCCGCCCTTCCATCACCCTGGAGTTCGACGACGCACACGCGCTCGTCCTCGCCGCCGACCTCGACACCCGCCACGCCCGCGCCGCCGTCCTCTCCCTCACCGGCGAGATCCATGCCGAACACACCGGCACCCTGGTCATCGACGAGGGCCCCGACGCCGTGCTGGACGAACTCGGCGGCTGGTTCGCCGAGTTGCTGGAGAAGGCGGGCCGCCCGGCGGACGCGGTCTGCGGGATCGGTCTCGCCGTGCCCGGCCCGGTGGACACCGACACCGGCCGTGTCGTCCAGCCGCCGATCATGCCCGGCTGGGACGGCTACGACATAAGAGGCCGCCTCGCCCGCGCCTTCACCGAACACGCGGCCGGCCCGGTCGGTGTCCCGGTCCTCGTCGACAACGACGCCAACCTCATGGCGTACGGCGAACAGCGCGCCGGATACGCCGACTGCTCGGCGTTCGCACTGGTCAAGGTGTCCACGGGTATCGGCGCGGGTGTGGTGGTCGGGGGCTCGATATACCGGGGCATCGACGGCGGCGCCGGCGACATCGGCCACATCCGGGTCCCGCAGGGCGCGGACGCGCTGTGCAAGTGCGGCTCGTACGGCTGTCTCGCGGCGGTCGCGAGCGGCGGCGCCGTGGCGCGACGGCTGGCGGAGGCAGGGGTTCCGGCGGCCTCGGGATCGGACGTGCGGGACCTGCTGACCGCCGGGCACCCCGGGGCGACGGCGCTCGCGCGGGAGGCGGGCCGGGTCGTCGGGGACGTCCTGGCGACGGTCGTGACCCTGCTGAACCCGGGCGTTCTGATGATCGCCGGGGATCTGGCCGGAACCCCCTTCCTCACGGGCGTACGCGAACTGCTCTACCAGCGGGCCCTGTCCCGCTCCACGGCCCACCTGGACGTGGTGACCTCCAGGCTGGGGGAGCGGGCGGGCCTGGTCGGGGCGGGCGCGCTGGTCGTCGAGTACCTGTACGCGCCGGAGCGGGCCGAGGCGCGGCTGGTGGCGCTGGGGGTGTGAGCCGGGCGGACGGCCTTGCCCGGTCTGTGTGAGGGGTGGATGGCCTTGCCCGGTCTGTGTGAGGGGTGGATGGCCTTGCCCGGTCTGTGTGAGGGGTGGATGGCCTTGCCCGGTCTGTGTGACGGGTGGACGGCTTCCCCGTCCGTGTGAGGGGTGGACGGCTTTCCGGTCCGCGTGACGGGTGGACGGCTTCCCGGTCCGTGTGACGGGTGAGCGGTGTGGCGGGAGGGTGGTCCCGCCCGGTCCGCGTGGCGGCGGGCGGTCGTTCCTGACCCGTGTGACGGGCGTGTTTCCGTCCCGAGGACCGGTCCGCATGGTGAAATCCGGGCCCCTGAAACCGCGTGATTCTCGCCACCCCTGATAGGGGTTGCGCTCAGATGAGCGAATTGCGGGCGGTTCCGCGACTTCAAGGGGTGGCACTCGGTGCCACCCTTTGATCGTTCATCGGGCGAACTCAGCTGTATGGATTGCTGCTCATGTGAGCGCTGCGGCGCCCTGTTGGGGGTGGGTGTGTTCAAGAGGTGAACGCATCCCGGGGTCGTTCCTTGCCAAGCTTTGACTTTCGATCTCCTGGCGGACGGGTGGTTACAGGCGCATGACGCGCAAGTGGACGTACCCAGGGGCCTTCGATCTGGGTATGTTCCTCGCCGTCAGGGCAGCCACCGCGTCCTCAAGGAGTTGGGACCTGTGTCGGAAAACAAAGATCCCCACGTAGGCCACGTAGCTCAGAGCGTTGAGGGCGTGAAGTTTGTTTATGACTTCACCGAAGGAAACAAGGACCTCAAGGACCTCCTCGGCGGCAAGGGTGCGAACCTCGCCGAGATGACCAACCTCGGTCTCCCCGTGCCCCCCGGCTTCACCATCACCACCGAGGCCTGCAAGGTCTACCTCGACAGCGGCGACGAGCCCGCGGCACTCCGTGACGAGGTCAGCGCCCACCTCACGGCCCTCGAAGAGAAGATGGGCAAAAAGCTCGGCCAGGCCGACGACCCGCTCCTCGTCTCGGTCCGCTCCGGCGCGAAGTTCTCGATGCCCGGCATGATGGACACGGTTCTCAACATCGGCCTCTCCGACAAGTCGGTCCAGGGCCTCGCCAAGCAGGCCGGCGGCGACCGCTTCGCCTGGGACTCCTACCGCCGGCTCATCCAGATGTTCGGCAAGACCGTCCTCGGCGTCGACGGCGACCTCTTCGAGGAGGCGCTGGAGGCGGCGAAGACGGCCAAGAAGGTCGTCGTCGACACCGAGCTGGAGGCGGCCGACCTCAAGAAGCTCGTCACCAAGTTCAAGAAGATCGTCAAGACCGAGGCCGGCCGGGACTTCCCGCAGGACCCGCGCGAGCAGATGGACCTCGCCATCCACGCGGTCTTCGACTCCTGGAACACCGACCGCGCCAAGCTCTACCGCCGCCAGGAGCGCATCCCCGGCGACCTCGGCACGGCGGTCAACGTCTGTTCGATGGTCTTCGGCAACCTGGGCCCCGACTCCGGCACGGGCGTCGCCTTCACCCGCGACCCCGCCTCCGGCCACCAGGGCGTGTACGGCGACTACCTCCAGAACGCCCAGGGCGAGGACGTGGTGGCGGGCATCCGCAACACCGTCCCCCTGGCCGAGCTGGAGTCGATCGACAAGAAGTCGTACGACCAGCTGATGCAGATCATGGAGACCCTGGAGAACCACTACAAGGATCTCTGCGACATCGAGTTCACCATCGAGCGCGGCCAGCTGTGGATGCTCCAGACCCGCGTCGGCAAGCGCACGGCGGGCGCGGCCTTCCGCATCGCCACGCAGCTGGTGGACCAGGGCCTGATCGACGAGGCGGAGGCCCTCCAGCGGGTGACGGGCGCCCAGCTCGCGCAGCTCATGTTCCCCCGCTTCGACGAGGAGGCGAAGGTCGCCCCGGTCGGCCGAGGCATCGCCGCCTCCCCGGGTGCGGCGGTCGGCAAGGCGGTCTTCGACTCGTACACGGCCGTGAAGTGGTCGCGTTCGGGCGAGAAGGTCATCCTGGTCCGCCGCGAGACGAACCCCGACGACCTCGACGGCATGATCGCGGCCGAGGGCATCCTCACTTCGCGCGGCGGCAAGACGTCCCACGCGGCCGTGGTCGCGCGCGGCATGGGCAAGACGTGCGTGTGCGGCGCGGAGGAGCTGGAGGTCGACACCAAGCGACGCCGTATGACGGTCCCCGGCGGCCATGTGGTGGAGGAGGGCGACCTCATCTCCATCGACGGTTCGTCGGGCAAGGTCTACCTGGGCGAGGTCCCGGTGGTCCCGTCCCCCGTCGTGGAGTACTTCGAGGGCCGGATGCACGCCGGCGCCAACGACGCCGACGAACTGGTCGAGGCGGTCCACCGGATCATGGCCTTCGCGGACCGCAAGCGCCGTCTCCGTGTCCGGGCCAACGCCGACAACGCCGAGGACGCGCTGCGCGCCCGCCGCTTCGGCGCCCAGGGCATCGGCCTGTGCCGTACGGAGCACATGTTCCTCGGCGACCGCCGTGAACTGGTCGAACGCCTGATCCTGGCCGACACGGAGACCGTGCGCGAGGAGTCCCTGAAGGCGCTGCTCCCGCTCCAGAAGCAGGACTTCATCGAACTCTTCTCGGCGATGGACGGCCTCCCGGTGACGGTCCGTCTCCTCGACCCGCCGCTGCACGAGTTCCTCCCGGACATCACGGAGCTGTCGGTCCGCGTGGCCCTGGCGGAGTCCCGCCAGGAGCCCCACGAGAACGAACTCCGCCTCCTCCAGGCCGTCCACCGCCTGCACGAGCAGAACCCGATGCTGGGCCTGCGGGGCGTGCGCCTGGGCCTGGTCATCCCCGGCCTGTTCACGATGCAGGTACGGGCGATCGCGGAGGCGGCGGCCGAGCGCAAGAACGCGAAGGGCGACCCGCGCGCCGAGATCATGATCCCGCTCGTCGGCACGGTCCAGGAGCTGGAGATCGTCCGCGAGGAGGCGGACGCGGTGATCGCGGAGGTCGAGGCGGCGACGGGCGTGGCCCTGAAGCTGTCGATCGGCACGATGATCGAGCTGCCGCGCGCCGCCCTGACGGCAGGCCAGATCGCGGAGGCGGCGGAGTTCTTCTCCTTCGGCACGAACGACCTGACCCAGACGGTGTGGGGCTTCAGCCGCGACGACGTCGAAGCGTCCTTCTTCACGGCCTACCTGGAGAAGGGCATCTTCGGAGTCTCCCCCTTCGAGACGATCGACAAGGACGGCGTGGGCTCCCTGGTGAAGCTGGCCGTGGAGGCCGGCCGCGCGACCCGCCCCGACCTCAAGCTCGGTGTCTGCGGCGAACACGGCGGCGACCCGGAGTCCGTCCACTTCTTCCATGAGGTGGGCCTCGACTACGTCTCCTGCTCCCCGTTCCGCATCCCGGTCGCCCGCCTGGAGGCGGGGCGCGCGGCCTCGCAGTCGACGGGGAGCGATCACCGCTAGACCACCACCGGGTCACCGCGGGCTTCACCCCGCGACCCCGAACCCCGGAACCGCCGCTTGTCCCCGACCGACCCTCACCGATGGGCGGCGGTTCCGGATCACGAGGAGAGGGCGGCACCCCGTGCGGGGGGTGCCGCCCTTTCGGCTTGGGGTGGTTTGTGTCCTCTTGTGCCCTCCTGTGTCCTCCTGTGCTTCAAGATCGTGCCATCTACTGGGACGGGGCCGGGATTCCGCCGCTGCCGGCCTGCGCGCTGGGCGCGGTGGCCGTGGCCGCCGTCGGTGCGCTGCCCCTCGTCGGGCGCCGGATCGATCCGGAGCTGATCCGGCGGGACTGAGGGCGGCGGCGGTGGTGATGTGTGAAAGGGGCGGCGCCCGTGCGGGGGCGCCGCCCCTTTCGCGCCGGCGACAACTCTGTGGCCCGTGTGCCGGTCCCTGGATACCGTCGTTCCCCCGGCCGGCCGAACCCGCGGTTTGCCGTGTGTCCGGAGAGTGAACCGATTCCGTGAGCAGGCAGCGAGAGACGACGACACTGTGGCGGCCCACCGGGCCCGTGGAGTTGGAACTGGTGCGGGAGTCGGGGTGGCGGGCCTGGCCTCCTCGCCTTCCCGAGCAGCCGATCTTCTATCCGGTGCTCATCGAGGCGTACGCGGTGAAGATCGCTCGGGACTGGAACGTCAAGCATGACGGGGCGGGGTACGTCACGCGGTTCGAGGTCGAGGCGGAGTTCCTGCGGCGGTATCCGGTGCGGCAGGCCGGCGGGGAGACGATTCTCGAGTTGTGGGTGCCGGCGGAGGAGCTTGCCGAGTTCAACGCGCACATCGTGGGCGAGATCGAGGTCGTGCACGAGTTCCGATAGCCGAAACGGCAGCCGAAGTCATGGTTCACAGGTCAGCTCCTCACGGTCGTCGCCCCCCGGGACGGCCGTGGGATGGACACCGGCTCCGCGCTGCGTTCGCCCGCGATCTCCAGCAGGACCCGTACGAGTTCGTCGTGGAGCGCGTCACTGATCTCATGTGCTTGGGGGGTGTCGACGTGCAGCATGTTGACGTGGAGGCCGGTGGCGGTGCGGTGGAACCAGTGGCTGATGCCGTTGCCGCGGGCTGCCCAGACATGCAACGTCGGGTTCCAGAGCGGGTGCTGGAGGCCTCCGGGGGTCCTTCGGAAGTCGATGTAGGAGAAGAAGTTCACCGGGAACGGCCAGTGGTGCAGCGAGAAGGTCTCCGGGGCGAGCAACTCCCACGCCCGTACGAAGGGGATGTCGGCGTGCCGCTGCAACTCGCCGTACGCCGTGCGGGCCCGCGCGATCGTGGTCGCGTGGTCCGTGCCGCCCTCACCCACCTGGAACTCGATCGGCATCGTGTTCACGAACCAGCCGATGGAGTGCTGCCACGGGTTCGGGGTTCCTCCGGCCTTCCCTGCGCCCTCGTCCGTCCGCTCACTGATGGGGAGCAGGCCCCGGTAGATCCCCGGGCCCCCGAAACGGTGCTGGGCCGTCGCCGCGGCCGCCAGTACTGCCGTGAAGACACTGCCTCCTGACGCGCGGGCGCCCGCGGCCAGCGCGTCGGTCCGGTGAGCGTCCAGGAGGGGGAGGGCCCGGTTCACGAGGGGGTACAGGTGGTCTCCCGGCACGCCCAGGTCGAAGGGGAACCTGGGGAAGAAGCCGCCGTTCCCGTGGATGAAGTCCTTCCAGTACGTCAGACGGTCGTCGTCGGGACGGAGGGAGGCATGGCGGCGACGCTGGTCGTCGCCGAAGGTCAAGTAGCTGCCCGCGGAGGGGAGTTGCGGAGAGCGTTTGGCCGTGAGAGCGGTGTACGCGGTCTGGAGTTCGTTCACGACGACGGGCATGGACAGGCCGTCGCACACGATGTGGTCGAAGCAGAGGTAGACGGTCGCGCTCGTCTCCCGGACCACCGCGCCCATGAGGAACAGCGGCCAGGACAGTGTGTCGATGCTCTTGAACGTCTTGTCGAGGTGGGTGTGCAGGTCGTCCCCGGTGTAGAAGTGACCGACCTCCTCCGCCTCCAGGACGATGGACTCGGGCGCCAGTGCCGTGCAGTTCAGGTCACCTGCCAGGCGCTGGAACTCACTGCGGAGCACTTCGTGGCGCCGTACGAGGAGAAGGAGCGCGGATTCCAGGGAGGCGGTGTCCAGTCGGCCCTCGATCTCGAAGGTGACCGTGATCGAGCTGGCGATTCCGTCGCTCGTACTCCGGGTCGCTTCGGACGAGGAGTGGTGCTTGTCCTGGTTGAACGAGGCTGATGTGCAAGTGGAATTCTGCCCGTCCTGGGAGGAGTGCTTCGTGCGCAGGGACCAGGAGATTACGGTTCCGGGCTCGATGGTGGCGTCGGAGAAAGGGATTTGCAGCACTCGGGGGCTTTCTGCTCGTGACCTGTGGGGGGAAGGCGAGGGGAATTCTGGGGATCAGGCGAGGTGGGACAGGAGCGAATCCACCGCTGCGTCGACACCGTTCTCGGCCTGGACGAGGGGCGCGATCTCACTTGCCCGGTGTCGCAGGCTTCGGTCCGTCACCGCCGTACCGATCGCTTCCGCGAGCCGGTGTGCGGTGAGGGTGCGGGGGGTGAGGGGAGCGGGGGCCACACCCAGGGCACGCATGCGGGCGGACCAGTGGGTCTGGTCGCCCATGTGGGGGCAGAGGACCTGAGGGCGGCCTGCGGCGAGGGCGGCGCCGACGGTGCCGGGGCCGCCGTGGTGGACGATCGCGGCCGTACGGGGGAAGAGCCAGTCGTGCGGGGCTTGTTCGATCATCAGGATGTTCGGCGACGGGGGGCCGGATGCGCTTGCCGCCGCGGCGATGCCGCCCCAGCCGGTCGCGACCACGGCCCGAACACCGGCGAGGCGGATCGCCTCGGTGACCAGCGCGTTGTTGCGGTGCGCCCGGGTGCCGGTCATGCTGCCGAAGCCGATGTAGACGGGTGGCGGCCCCTCGTCCAGGAAGCGGGTCAGCTCCCTGGACGGTGTCCAGTCGGGGCGGGCGGGCAGGTACCAGAAACCCGTGGTGCGTACGGCGTCACCCCACGCCGGGTCGGTCGGTGTGATGTGTCGGCTGAACGACTGCAGGACGGGGCGCCGTCGGCCCGCGGGGTCCCGCAGCCACCGCCGTGCACCGTGGCGGCGAGGGGCCAGGCCCAGTTCGGCCGTCCGCCAGCGCTCCACTTCACGGGACCGCTGGGCCGCTGTGACCAGGGTGTATGTGCTCCGGTTGAGGAAGCGTGGCACTCGGGGGAGCGGCATCAGCTGGCAGGGGAACATGTCGGTGGGGATCCAGCCGGGTTGCAGCGCCACGACGAAGGCGGGTACGTCCAGCATGTCGGCCACATGCTGGACGGGGAACGCCGCCGAATGCACCACGGCCGCCACGTCACCGTGGTCGTGGGCGATGGCCGCCACGTCCCGCAACGGGGCGATGAGCAGGTGCTTGAGGCGGGCGACGGTCCGTGCGGCCGCGACTTTGCCGCGTACACCCACGAGGCCGTTGTCGATGATCCTGCGGGTCGCCGTCTCGTCGAGGATGCGGGTGGGGCCGTCGTCGATCGCGGCGAAATCGACGCCATGGGCGGCGGCGTCGGCCGCATAGGAGGAGGGGGCGGCCAATAACGGGTGATGGCCGTGCCGACGCAGCGCCACGGCCAATGCGAGAAAGGGTTGTACGTCCCCGCGAGTACCGCAGGCCGCCAGGAGAACCTTGCGCGAGCGAGCGCCGACTTCGAGGCTCTCCGGCCCCAATTCTTTGGGCATGACCACGTGCTGAACCTAGCAGAAGGAGAATCGAACAAGTCTGGGGCGACAGTGAGTTCGAGTCCTTTTCTGCGGTGTCTGCGATGTCTGCGGATTCTACGGTTCCTGAGATGTCTGCGGGTTCTGTGATTTTCTTTTTTGCGGAGGTGGGGCATTCGATGTGCTAATCGTTTATGTCCCTGCCATCAGGTTCGGAACGGGCCCGTCACCTCGTAGGTGATTCCGCCCGATGAACTACCGCTCGTGCCGCGTTGGCTGGAGAAGTAGAGGCGCCGGCCGTCGGGGGAGAAGGCGGGGCCGGTGATCTCGGAGGCGGACTGGCCGTCGATGCGGAGGAAGGGGGCGATGGTGTCGTTCGGGGTGATGAGGCAGATCTCCATGGTGCCGCCGTCCTCGGCGACGTAGAGGTCGCCGGAGGAGGTGCCGGTGATGTTGTCGACGCCGGTGAGGGGAGCCGTGCCGGAGGTGACCAGGGAGTCGTCGTACGCCAACTCGTAGGTGCCGGCGGCGAGGTTGAGCTGCCAGACACGGTTGTCGCCCTTGGTGGTGAACCAGACCGTGTCGTCGGCGTAGTAGCAGCCCTCGCCCCCGTTGAAGGACTTCGAGCCCGAGACCTGGGCGCGGGTGGTCGTGGGGGAGCCGTCCGGGTCGGGGACGTTCGCCCAGGTGTAGGAGCCGGACGCGGCGGTGCCGGCGACCATGACCTGGAGGGTGCCGGAGGACAGGTCGCCCCAGGTCGTGGGGACGAAGCGGTAGAAGCGGCCGTTCGTCTCGTCCTCCGTCAGATAGACCACCCGGCGGACCGGATCGGCGGCCGCCGCCTCGTGCTTGAAACGGCCCATCGCGTCCCGGCGGACCGCCGCCGTCGTGCCCCACGGGTCGGTCTCGTAGACGTACCCCCGGTCCACCTCCTCGCAGGACAGCCAGGTGTTCCACGGGGTCCTGCCGCCGGCGCAGTTCTGGCGGGTGCCGGACAGGACGCGGTACGCGGACGTGACCGCGCCCGTCGACGAGAACCGCACCGCGCTCGCCCCGCCGGACGGATTGATCTCCGAGTTGGAGACGTAGATCCAGCCGGTGCCGTCCGCGTAACAGGCGCCGCCGTCGGGGGCGTTGTGCCAGGCGTACGACGTTCCGGGGACCGTCTGGCCGGAGCGGGCGATCACCCGGCTGGTGAAGCCGACCGGGAGCCTGATGCCGTTGGCGTCCGCCGAACCGAGGGCCCCGTACGGGCCCGCGCCGGGCTGGGCGGGCGCGGCGTACGCGGCACCGCGCCACAGGGTCCCGCCGAAGGCGGTCGATGTGCCGCCGAGTACGGCCGCGCGCAGGAGAGTACGACGTTCCACTGTCGCTCCAAGGGGTACCTTGACCGGCCCGCCTGCCGGTCGGCGGCGGGGTCGCGCGGTGAGGGAACTTACGGGAGCGTGATTGACGGAGCATGGACAACTCATGACTCTACGGCGGCGTTCACGGATGGCACATGGGTCGCGCATGGATGGTGCATGGTTGACGCACAGGGACGGCGTGTGAGTGACGCACACGGACGGGCGGGTCGAGGGCCCCGAAGGGGGCGGCGGCGAACCGCGCGATCAGCCACGTACGACCCGCCGTCGCCGTACAAGCGCCACCCCCGACTCTTGGGCGGGCGATCCACTCAGGCGGGCAGCGGCGGAGCCTCCCGGCGGCGTTGCCCCGGGCGCCCTCCGAAGCCGTGGCCGTGGGGGTGAACCGGCGGCTCGGCCGACGGAAGGCGGACCACCGCGTCCAGCCCACCCGTGCCCGCTTCCCGCAGCGCCACCTCTCCGCCGCTGGCGTGCGCGAGGCGCTGGACGAGCGAGAGACCGAGACCGGTACCACCCTTGGGGGCGCCGGGGGCGCGCCAGAAACGGTCGAACGCGCGGGCGCGCTGTTCGGGCGTCATGCCGGGGCCCTCGTCGGTGACGTGGAGGTCGACCCAGCTGGGCCGGGCGTCGCGCAGCGCCCGGCGGGCGGGGACGAGGAGCCGTAGCTCCATGGTGACCGTGCTGTGGGCGGGGGAGGCGCGCAGTGCGTTGGAGAGGAGGTTGTCGAGGATCTGCTCCACGGCTCCGGGGACTGCCGTCACCGGCCCGACCACCCCGGCGAAGAGGACCAGTGAGACCCCCTCGCGTTCGAACAACGGCCCCCACGTACGGTGCCGTTCCGCGCAGACCGTGCCCAGGTCGACCTGGGCCGGGATGGCCGCCGCCTCCTCCAGGCGGGCCATCGCCAGCAGCCCCTCGACCATCCGGGCCAGCCGGTCCGTCTCGGTGACGGCGGCGTCGAGGCTCGGCCGGGCGTGCCGGGCGATGTCCGGCTCCAGGTTCTCCAGCCGTAGCCGCAGCGCCGCCAAGGGGGTCTTCAGCTGGTGCGAGGCCTCGCCGGCGAAGGCCCGCTGGGAGGCCAGCAGGTGTTCGAGGCGGGCGGCGGTCGTGTTGAAGGCCGCCGCGAGACTCCGTACCTCCGGCGGGCCCGAGGTGACCACCACACTGGTGGCCGCGCCCCCCTCGGCCAGCCGGTGCGTGGCCTCCTCCAACTGGCGGATGGGGCGCCCCGTCCAGCGCGCGAACGCGAACGCCACCGCTGCCACCCCGGTGAGCACCGCGAGTCCGGCGAGCGCCAGCAGCAGCCAGACCGCGAACACGCGGGCGTGCACCATGGTCGTCGGGAGGGTGACGCGTACGGCGCCCTGCGTCAGCGCGCCCGAGTCGGAGCCGGTCCCTGCCCCTGTCCTTGTCACCGTCCTTGTGGCTGTGGCTGTGGCTGTGGCTGTGGTCGTGGTCGTGGTCGAGCCGACGACTGTGATCGAGCCGGTGTCCGTGTCCGCGTCGGCGCCGGTGTCCGCCGCCGCGTGGCCGACCGGAGCCGCCACGGACAGGTAGTGGACGCCGCCGGTCGTCGTCGTGCGTACGTCCGTGGTGGCGCGGCCGCGGAGCGCGGCGGAGATCTCGGGTTGGGACGAGAGGGCCTGTTCCTCGTCGTCGGACAGGGAGTGCGAGGAGGCGAGCAGTTTCCCGTCCGCGTCGACGATGACGACCTTGCCGCCGATGCGCTCGGCGCAGTGCCTGGCCCGTTCGACGAGTTCGTCCTGGCGGTCGGCGGCGAGGGACAGCGCGGCATACGCGGCCACCGACTCGGCCTCGTCGTTGGCCGAGTTGACGATCCGCTCGCGTTCGGCCCGGGAGTAGACGAAGCCCAGCGGGATCTCCAGGCCGAGCAGGACCAGGGCGGCGAGGCTGAGGTAGCTCAGCAGCAGGCGCCGGGTCACGACGCCCTGGCCTCGGGTGTGCGATGCCTCCCGGATCCCTGACCGCGGCCCCGGCCTGGCCCCGGCCCTTGCCCGCGACCCTGGGGCTGGCCCTGGCCCTGGCCCTGGCCCTGGCCCGGGCCCGGCGCCTGCCCGGGGGTGCGTACGGCCAGTCGGAAGCCGACACCGCGCAGGGTCTGGATCCACGCCGGGTCGCCCAACTTGCGGCGCAGGGTGGCGACATGGACGTCCAGTGTCTTGGTCGGGCCATGGTAGTGGTCGTCCCAGACGCGGTTGAGTATCTGCTGCCGGGAGTAGACCGCGCCGGGGTCCTCGGTGAGCAGCGCCAGCAGTTCGAACTCCTTCGGAGTCAGCGCGACCGGCACCTCACCCACCCACACCTGCCGGGTCCGCCGGTCCACGACCAGCGGGCCGGGCGGCGGCGGAGCCGAGCCGTCGTCGTCGGCGGCCGGGCCGACGGGGGTACGCGGTTGCGGCGGGACCTGCTCGTACATGGGGGGCTCGTAGACGGGCGGTTGTTCGTAGACCGGGCTGCCATGCGCTGGGGTTCCGTACGCCGGGCTCCCGAAGGCGGGGCTGCCATGCGCTGGGGTCCCGTACATCGGCGAGCCGTGCGGGGGCGTGCCCTGCGCGGGGGTGCCGCCGAACGCCGGGCTTCCCCACGCCGGGTCGCCGGGGGCGGTCGGGGTTCCGTGTGCGGAGGTGCCTTCGAAGGGCGTTCCCCTCATCGGTGTTCCGTGCGCGGGGGTTGCCTGCGACTGCGCCGTGTGGGCCGATGTCTCGTAGTCCGGTGCGCGATGGGTCGACTCGCCATGAGGCGACGCGCCATGACGGGATGCCCCGTGCGCCGGTTCCCCCTGGGGCGGCGTCTCGTACGTGGCAGACCAGTCGTACTCCGACCCGTCGGCCCCCACGCCGAAACCGGCCCTACGGCGGCCCGCGTCCCCGTCGCCGACACCGGCCCCGTCGCCGGCGTCCCCGAGGCCGGTGCGACCCGACCCGCCGTCTCCGGCGCGGCCGGACCCCACGGCCCCGAGAACGTCCCCCGCGCCGAGGTCGTCCACCGCCCCGCGATCGCTGCCGCCCCCGAAATCGCTCGCGGCCGTGAAGTCGCTCCCGGTCCCGAAGCCGATCCGGGACCGGCCCCCGACACCGGCAGGAACACCGAGGCCGCCCCCGGTGGCCGACTCCCGCCGTACCGCCAACTCCTGTGCTGAAGGAGGCCGTTGTGCGTACGCCCCACTTCCGGCGTCGACCCCGATTCCAGCACCGCCCTCGACGTCGGCCCCGGCCCCCGCCTCAGCCACCACAACCCCCGCCACCACGCCGGGCACGGCCCCGCCCCCCGGTCGCTGATGGCGTCGCGACACCGCCCGTATCCGGGCGACCAGTTCTCGGATGCTGAATGGTTTCGCCAGGTAGTCGTCGGCGCCGAGCTCCAGGCCCAGTACGCGGTCGGCCTCCTCACCGCGCGCGCTGAGGATGATGATGGGGACGTCGGAGGTCCGGCGGATCCCGCGGCAGACGTCTATGCCGTCCATGTCGGGCAGGCCGAGGTCCAGCAGGACGACGTCGCCGTGCGGACCTCTCAACCCGTCCGCGCCGGTGGCCACGTGGTGGACCGTCAGGCCGAAGTGCCGCAGCCCGTCGGCGAGCGGTTCGGCGATCGTCTCGTCGTCCTCGATGAGCAGCACTCGTACGCCCATGGCCGCCTGTCTCTCCAGAAAGTCGGGACAACACGAGACCCGTGCTGTGGGGCGCCACGCTACAAGAGACCGAACACGAACGTGCAGGGAATCCGGAGCATTGTGAAATGACCCTCAGAAATCGCTTGTATTCGGTCACCCGACCTGCGGCGAAGGGGTGTCTGGCTGAAATCTATGGAAAATCTGGCGTCGCTTTAGTGTTCGCTTAACCTTCCTCTGGTCATCGCCCCTCTACGGTCGAAAGAGCTGGTCGGAGCCACTTCAGGGAGGCAGGATGAAGGCGTTGCTGGATCGCGCCCGGTCGTTCAAGCGACGGGTCGACTTCGAGAGCGATGAATACCGGAAACTCGCCGTCGGACAATTTCCCGAGGCGCTGTTCATTACCTGCTCGGACTCGCGGGTGATTCCCGCCCTGATCACCGGGGCGCGACCCGGTGAGATATTCGAGCTGCGAAATGCGGGCAACATCGTGCCGCCGCACGACGCGTACGGGGCCGCCTCCGGTGAGGCCGCCACCATCGAGTACGCGTTGGAGGTGCTCGGCGTTCAGGACATCGTGGTGTGTGGTCATTCCCACTGCGGCGCGATGGGCGCACTGACGTACGGCGCCGACCTGTCCGGCCTGCCCAGGGTGGACGCCTGGCTCGACCACGCGCGGCCCGCGCTCGCACCGGTACTCGGCGAACGCGGCGTGGACACCGCTCGTGACGCCACCTCGTCGTCCGAGGACCCTGCCCTGACCGAGGTCGTCCAGCTCAACATCCGTAACCAGCTCGCCGTCCTGCGCGACTACCCCGTCGCCCGGCAGCAGCTCGACGCCGGACGGCTCCGGTTGCACGGCTGGTACTACGAGATCGACACGGGCAAGGTCCACGAACTGGACGCGGACGGGGACTTCCAGGTGCACGACTCATGAGCGGCGCACACGGACGACGTCACGCGGGGGGCGCCCGCCGAGCGGTCAGGAACAGTCAGGCCGATATGGCCGATATCGCGGGCATGGCCGAGCGGTTCAGGCAGACCGGTACGGCCGACATGCCCGACCGCGCTCCCGACACGCTTGACTACAGCGGCGGTTCGCGGGAACAGAACGGGCCCAAGGGCACCCGCGCCGGAGCCCCACGCGGTCGTATCGACTTCGGCACCGAGATCACCGCCTCCCTCGTCGTCTTCCTCGTCGCGCTGCCGCTCTGTATCGGCGTGGCCGTGGCCTCCGGGGTGCCGGCCGAGCTGGGCATCATCTCCGGGGTGATCGGCGGTCTGGTGGTCGGCGCCGTGCGTGGCAGCACGCTCCAGGTCAGCGGACCGGCGGCCGGTCTCGCCGCGCTCGTCGCGGAGACGGTCATGGAGTTCGGCGTCGCGATGCTCGGCGTGATCGTCCTCTTCTCCGGCATCCTCCAGATCGTGCTGGGCCTGGTGAAACTGGGCCGGATGTTCCAGGCGATCTCCCTCGCCGTGGTCCAGGGCATGCTCGCGGGCATCGGCCTGCCGCTGATGTTCAGCCAGCTGTACCCGATGTCCGACTCCAAGGCGCCGGGCACCCCCTTGGAGAACATGGCGGGTGTCCCCGGGCTGATCGCCGACACCGTGACGAACCCGCAGGCGCTGATCGCCGCCGGGCTCGGGGGCGTCACGATCGTGCTGAGCTTCCTGTGGAAGAAGGCGCCGGGGCCGGTCAAGAAGGTTCCGGCCGCGCTCGTGGCCGTCGGGATCGGGATCGCCGTCGCATCGTTGCCGGGCGTCGAGGTGAAGACGCTCCAGGTCGGCAATCTGCTGGCGTCCGTGGACGTACCCGGGCCGGAGCAGCTGTCCGGGCTGGCCAGTGCCGGGATCATCACGGCGATCCTCACGTTCACGGTGATCGCTTCGGCGGAGAGCCTGTTCACCGCCGCCGCCGTGGACCGGATGCACAACGGCCCGCGCACCCGCTACAACACCGAACTCATCGCCCAGGGCGCGGGCAACACGATCGCCGGAATCCTCGGCGCGCTGCCCATCACGGCGGTCGTCGCGCGCAGCTCGGCGAACGTCCAGGCCGGAGCCAAGACCCGCCTGTCCCGCACGCTGCACGGCCTCTGGCTGCTGGCCTTCGCGCTGCTGCTGCCGCAGGTACTGGCACTGATCCCGATCTCGGTGCTCGCGGGTGTCCTCGTGCACAGCGGGTGGAAGCTGTTCGCGCCGGACGAGTTCCCGAAGATGTGGCGGCAGGACCGGGGCGAGTTCGCGGTGATGACGCTGACGACGCTGGTCATCACGGCGACCGCGCTGCTCGAAGGGGTGCTGTTCGGGCTGGCCGCGGGTGTCGTGCTGGCCGCGCTGCGCATGTCGCAGACCGTCGTGCGGCAGCACATCGAGGACGACACGGCGAAGGTCGTCATGGCGGGCAACGCGACGTTCCTGCGGCTGCCGAAGCTGATCGACGCGCTGGAGAGCGCGGCCGCCTCCGGCAAGCCGCGCATCCGCCTCGATCTGCTCGGGGTGACCCACCTCGACCATGCGTGCCGCAGCCAGGTCGAGGAGTTCGTGGCGCAGCAGCGGGGAGCGGGGCTGCGGGTGGAACTGCTGATGCCGGACCTCACCGACACCGGCACGCGGGTGCCTGCGGCGGCTGAGCCGATGCCGATGCCGATGCCGGTGCCGGTGCCGGTGCCGGTGCCGGATGTGGAGCTGGATCCGGCGGAGGTGTGGGACTACGCGACGGTCGGTACGGCGGCGGTGGGGGGTATGGGACAGATGCCGTCGGTGTCCGGGGGTGGGCCCGGGCCCACCGCCGAGTGGTTCTATCTCGACACTCGCCCCATGCCGGGCGTGCCGGATTCTCCACCGCCGTTGCTGCGCCGGGGGCGCGACTGGGCGGATTGAAAGGACGGGGGTTCGTGGGCGGGCGCTGGTCCGGTGGGGCTTCTCGCGCAGTTCCCCGCACCCCTGAAGGCCAGCAGGCCCTGCGGGCCTGAACGACGACGGCCCCGCACCTCTGAAGGCCAGCAGTCCCTGCGGGCCTGAACGACGACGGCCCCGCACCTCTGAAGGCCAGCAGTCCCTGCGGGCCTGAACTACGACGGGCCCGTGCGCCTGAACGACGACGGGCCTGCGGGCCTGAACGACGACGGCCCCGCACCTCTGAAGGCCAGCAGTCCCTGCGGGCCTGAACGACGACGGGCCCGTGCGCCTGAACGACGACGGGCCTGCGGGCCTGAAGACGACGGGCCTGCGGGCCTGAGAAGCAGGGGCGCAGCCCCTGCCTCTCAGGGGCGCGGGGAACTGCGCGACCAGCCCCCACCGGACCCGCAGCCGTCACACCTCCCGCAACACCCCCGGCGGGACTACGCTGACAACGGCTGAGGAACGCATCGGGAAGGCGGCGTCATGGCAGGCTGGAACGCGGGCGACATCCCCGATCAGCGCGGCCGCGCCGCCGTCGTCACCGGCGCCAACAGCGGCATCGGATATGCCGCCGCCCGGGAACTGGCCCGCCGCGGCGCCCACGTCGTCCTCGCCTGCCGCAGCCCGGAGCGGGGCGCCGCCGCATTGGAGCGGATGAGTTCCGAAGTCCCGGACGCCAGGGTCGAGTTGATGCGGCTCGACCTCGGAGACCTTGGTTCCGTACGGGACTTCGCGCAGGCGTACGGGCGCGCGAGCGACCGGCTGGATCTGCTCGTCAACAACGCGGGCGTGATGGCCGTGGCCCAGAGTCGCACGGCCGACGGCTTCGAGACGCAGTTCGGGACCAACCACCTCGGTCACTTCGCTCTGACCGGTCTGCTGCTGCCCATGCTCCTGGCCACACCGGGCGCCCGGGTCGTGACCGTCTCCAGCACCATGCACCTGAGGGCGAACATCGACATCGACGACCTCAACAGTGAGCGCCGGTACGGACGTTGGGTCGCCTACGGCCGCTCCAAGACCGCCAACCTGCTCTTCACCCATGAACTGGCCCGGCGGCTGGCCGCCAACGGCTCGGAGGTCGTCGCGGCGGCCGCCCACCCCGGCTACGCGGCGACCAATCTCCAGACGGCCGGAGCCACCGCCGAGGGCCGCAAGGGCGTTGAGCGCTTCATGCGCGTAGGCAACAGCATCCTCGCCCAGTCCGCCGAAGCGGGCGCCCTGCCCACCCTGTACGCGGCGACCGCGCCCGACGTACGCCCCGACTCCTTCATCGGCCCGTCCTTCCTGATGTGGCGCGGCGCGCCGGGCCCGGCCAAGCGGGCGCCCTGGGCCCGCAACGACCGGGCCGGCGAACGCCTCTGGACGGCTTCCGAGGAGCTGACAGGGGTCACGTACGACGAGCTGAAAGCGTGAGACGCGAGCGGAAGGCGTGAGACACGACGAGCCGAAGGCGTGAGACACGACGAGCCGAAGGCGTGAGACGCGACGAGCTGAAAGCGTGAGACGCGAGCCGAAGTCGTGAGACACGAGCCGAAGTCGTGAGACACGAGCCGAAGTCGTGAGACACGAGCCGAAGTCGTGACGCGCGAACCGTAGCCTCGTACGGCTCGCGCGCCACAGCAGGGGTGAGGGCCCGGGGCGAACGCTACGCGGCGCGCACCTCGTACGCCGTGATCCGTACCGTCTCGTCGTCCAGGCACTCCCCGCTCGCCAGGTCGAAGCGCTGCTTCAGGAGCGGGGAGGCCACGAACGGGCGGCCCTGGTGGGAGCCGGTGAGGCCGCGGGAGAGGACGGCGGCGCCGCCGAAGGGGTCGCGGTTGTCGACGGCGTACAGCCTGCCCGCGCGGTCGAGGAAGAGCGCGGCCTGGTTGCCGTCGGGGAGCAGGGCGGCCACGCCGCGGCCCGGGATCAGCAGGGTCAGGTCGCAGACCGTGAACCAGCCGTCCGCCAGCCGCAGCTGGACCTTCACATCGGTCTTCTCGGGAGCGAGGGTCATCGCTGGGCGCTTCCTTCCAGGACATCGGCGGGCCGCAGGCCGATGGACAGCAGCGGCAGGTCGGGCTTGATCTGGTCGCGTTCGGGGACGAAGCCGACGACCGGGTCCGGGGTGTCCGGGGCATTGACGAAGGACACGAACCGGGCGAGCTTCTCGGGGTCGTTGATGGTGGAGGCCCACTCGTCGGCGTAGTGCGAGACGTGGTCCGTCATCAGGGACTCCAGCTCCTCGCAGATGCCGAGGGAGTCCTCCACGACCACGTCCCGGACGTGGTCCAGACCGCCTGGGATCCGCTCCAGCCACGTCGAGGTGCGCTCCAGGCGGTCCGCGGTGCGGATGTAGAACATCAGGAACCGGTCGATCAGCTTGATCAGTTCGGCGTCGTCGAGGTCCTGGGCCAGGAGGTCCGCGTGGCGAGGGGTGGCGCCGCCGTTTCCGCCGACGTAGAGGTTCCAGCCGTTGGAGGTGGCGATGATGCCGAAGTCCTTCGACTGGGCCTCGGCGCACTCGCGGGCGCATCCGGAGACCGCCGACTTGAGCTTGTGGGGCGACCTGAGCCCCCGGTAGCGCAGCTCCAGGTCGATCGCCATGCGGACCGAGTCCTGGACGCCGTAGCGGCACCAGGTCTGCCCGACACAGGACTTCACGGTCCGCAGCGACTTGCCGTAGGCGTGCCCGGACTCGAAGCCGGCGTCCACCAACCGGGCCCAGATGATGGGCAGTTGCTCGACGCGTGCGCCGAACATGTCGATCCGCTGACCACCCGTGATCTTCGTGTAGAGACCGAAGTCGCGGGCGATCTCGCCGATCACGATCAGACCCTCGGGGGTGATCTCACCGCCGGGGATGCGCGGGACGACGGAGTACGAGCCGTTCTTCTGGAGGTTGGCCAGGAAGTGGTCGTTGCTGTCCTGCAGGGCCGCCTGCTCGCCCTCCAGGACGTAGCCGCTCACGCCGATGGTCGGGGCGAGGGAGGCGATGATCGAGCCGACCGCGGGCTTGCAGACCTCGCAGCCGTCGCCGCCCTTGGCCTCGTCCCGCCCGTACCGGTCCAGCAGCTGCTGGTAGGTGTTGATCCGCAGCGCGAGGACGATTTCGTACAGCTCCTCGCGGGTCTGCGAGAAGCAGCCGCACAGGCCCTTGTCGACGACGACACCGCCGGCTTCCAGTTCGGCCGTGACCAGCTGGCCGAGAACCTTGACGCAGCTGCCGCAGGTCGTACCGGCCTTGGTGCACTTCTTCACCTCGGGCACGGTGGTGCAGTTGTGCTCGGTCACCGCACCGCGGATCGTGCCCTTGCGGACGTTGTTGCAGGAGCAGATGATCGCGTCGTCGGGCAGCGCGGTCGGGCCGAGCTGGACCGACTCCCCGGCGCCGGCGGGCAGCACCAGCGACTCGGGCGAGACCGGCGGGACGGACCCGGTGAAGGCCTTCAGCGTGCCGTACGCCTCCGCGTCGCCGACCAGGATGCCGCCGAGCAGCTCGCCGTCGCGGCCGATGACCAGCTTCTTGTAGACGCCCGAGCGGGAGTCGGAGTACACGACGTCCAGGCAGTCGGCGGTCGCGCCGTGCGCGTCACCGAAGGAGGCCACGTCGACGCCGAGAAGCTTCAGCTTGGTGGACAGGTCGGCGCCGGTGAACGAGGCCTCGTCGGCGGCGATCGTCGCGGCGGCCGTCTCGGCCTGCTCGTAGCCGGGGGCCACCAGCCCGTACACGCGGCCGTCCGAGGCCAGCGCGCACTCGCCGATCGCGAACACGTGCGGGTCGTTGACGGTCCGGCACTGCTCGTCGACGCTGATGCCGCCGCGCTCGCCGACCGTCAGACCGCAGTCGCGGGCGAGCTGGTCGCGGGGGCGGACACCGGCGGAGAACACCACCAGGTCGGTGCTGAGTTCGGAGCCGTCGGAGAGCTTCATGCCGGTGACCGCGCCGTCCTCGCCGACGACGATCTCCTGCGTGCCCACACCGGTGTGGACCGACAGGCCCATGTCCTGGATCGTGCGCAGGAGGGCGGCGCCACCGCCGTCGTCCACCTGCACCGGCATCAGCCGGGGCGCGAACTCCACGATGTGCGAGGTGAGTCCGAGGCCCTTCAGCGCACCGGCCGCCTCAAGGCCGAGCAGACCACCGCCGACCACGGCACCGGTCTCGGCCGTCTTCGCGTACTCCTCGATCGCGAGCAGGTCCTCGATCGTGCGGTAGACGAAGCAGCCCTTGGCGTCCTTGTTCGGGACCGGCGGAACGAAGGGGAACGAGCCGGTGGCGAGGACGAGGGTGTCGTACTCGAAGACCTGCCCGGAGCGGGCCGTGACCTTCTTGGCCTCGCGGTCGATCGTCTCGGCCGGGTCGCCGACGAGCAGCTCGATGCCGTGCGTCTCGATGAACTCCATGTCGGTCATCGACAGGTCCTCGGGCGTCTTGCCCGCGAAGTACGAGGTGAGCGCCACCCGGTCGTACGCCGGGCGCGGCTCCTCACACAGCACGACCACGCGGTGCGTGGCGGTCAGGCCGCGCTCGGCGAGCGCCTCGAGGAAGCGCTGGCCGACCATGCCGTGGCCGACGAGCACGATCGTGGGGGTGGGCCCCAGGGTGGCGGACATTCAGGAGCCTCCATCGTTGGTGAGCAGGTGGAGCAGGGGAGCGCCGTTCGTGGGGAGCGGCTCCGCTCCCTCCCAGGCGCGGGCGAGCGCGCCCACGGTGCCGAGTTCGCCGACGAGCACCCCGCCGACCAGGCGGTCGTCGCGGACGACGACCTTGCGGTAGGTGCCGCGGGTGGCGTCGGTGAGCTGGATGACGTCGTCACCGGGCAGCGGCTCGGGCTCGCCGAACGCCGCGAGATCGAGGAAGTCCGCTCCGGCGAGCGTCAGTCGGGTCAGGGCGCGGGTTCCGGTGTAACGGGAGGCGGTGTTCCCCGCCAGCAACTCGGCCAGCACGTCGGCCTGTTCGAGTGCCGGGGTGGCGAGCCCGTACACCGTGCCCTCGAACTGGGCGCAGTCGCCGATCGCGTGGATGTGCGGGTCGGAGCTGCGCAGCTCCTCGTCGACGATGACGCCCTTGTGCACGGCGAGTCCCGCCTCCTGGGCGAGACCCACGCGGGGGTGGACCCCGCAGGCGATGACGACCAGGTCCGCGTCGAGCGCGTAACCGTCGGCCATCGACACGGACCGTACGGTCCCGCCGAGGCTGCGGACGGCGCGTACGCGTGTCTCGGTGTGCACCTCGACGCCGAGGTCGGCGAGGTGCCGACGGACCAACTTCGAGGCGGACGGGTCGAGTTGACGCTCCATCAGCCGTTCGCCCTGCTGGGCGAGAACGACCTGTGCGCCGCGCAGGGCGAGCGCGCGGGAGGCGGAGACCCCGAGGAGCCCGCCGCCGATGACGACGGCCCGCACGCCCGGCCGTACGGCCTTGGACAGGCGCAGGCAGTCGTCCATGGTCCGGAAGGCGTGCACCCCGTCGGGGAACTCGTGCCGCTCCGGGTCCCAGAGGCCGCGCAGCGGCGGCAGCACCGGGTTCGAGCCGGTCGCGAGGACCAGTTTGCCGTACGCGATCTCCGTACCGTCCGCGAGATGTACGGCTCGCATCTCGCGGTCGATACGGACCACCCGGCCGTGCGTCAGCTCGGCGGGGGCGGGCAACGCGATGACCTCGGGCGCGTACCGCCCGGCCAGGACTTCGGCGAGCAGCACCCGGTTGTAGGGTGTGTGCTCCTCCTCGCCGACCAGGGTGGCGGGCATGCCGAGCTCTCCGAGCCGCCGGGCGAGACGTGCACCCGCGAGGCCGGAGCCGATCACCACCACACGCTCATTCGAGGTCATGTCCTTGAGCGTGCGGTGCCGGTGTTACCCGACCGCATCGCGTCTGTTTCCCACGAGGAACGCTGCCCTCCCCGCGGCCCCGAGCGCGGTGTGAGGGGTTTCCGGAAGGCCTGGGTGGGGTGTGAGGACGCCCGGGATCACGCTGTTGACCTGGCGATACGAGGGTCGTGCGGGCGTATACGGGAGAGCGGGGCGGAGCGCCCGGCGAGGCGACCGCGCCGGGCGGCGGTGCCGTAGGTCACGTCAGGGGCCGCGGGACGGGGCGGCGCCGAAACACTTTCCGTGGCGGATCGGTGGGGAAGCGGTCGTCCGGCGGGGACGGTGAACGATCGGTGGGGAAGTGGTCGTCCGGCGGGGACGGTGAACGATCGGTGGGGAAGTGGTCGTCCGGCGGGGACGGGGGTCGACAGGCGGGGAAAGGGGCGTCCGCCGGGGACGAGGGTCGTCCGGCGGGGAAGGGATGACGGGGCGCTGACGAGGCGGGGTGTCGTCCGGTGGAGCCCTCGGTGCCGAACCTCAGAACATCCTCAGGTCGATGGACGGCACACCTATCCCACCGCATAGGGTCGCGATCATGCCCGACATATCGCTGACCATGGTCGTACTCCTCTGCCTCGCCGCCCTCGCGGCCGGCTGGATCGACGCCGTGGTGGGTGGCGGCGGGCTCCTGCTCCTCCCCACCCTCCTCCTGGGCCTGCCGAACGGCGCCTCGGCCGCGCAGTACGCGCTCGGCACCAACAAGGCCGTCGCCATCGTCGGCACGACGGGCGCGGCGGTGACGTACGCCCGCCGCACCCCCGTCGACGTGAAGATCGCCGTACGGATCGGTCTGGCGGCGCTGGCGGGCTCGACGGCCGGTGCCTTCGTGGCCGCGGGGATGAGCACCGAGATCCTGAAGCCGGTGGTCATGGTCGTCCTCCTCGCCGTGGGCGCCTTCGTGATCCTGCGCCCCTCCTTCGGCACGACGGCCCCCGCCACGGGCCCGGTCTCCGCGCGCCGCGTCCTCGCCGCGATCGGCCTCGCAGGTGTCGGCATCGGCTTCTACGACGGCCTCATCGGCCCCGGCACCGGCACGTTCCTGGTCCTCGCCCTGACCGCGGTCCTCCACCTCGACCTGGTCACCGCCTCCGCCACCGCCAAGATCGTCAACTGCTGCACCAACGCCGGCGCCCTCGCCACGTTCGCCTGGAAGGGCACGGTCTACTGGCAGCTGGCGGCCCTGATGGCGGTCTTCAACCTCGTCGGCGGCACCGTCGGCGCCCGGACCGCCCTCAAGAAGGGCAGCGGCTTCGTCCGGGTCGTCCTGCTGACGGTGGTGTTCACGCTGGTTTCGAAGATGGGGTACGAACAGTGGATGGCGTGAGCGACGGCGTGAGCGATGCCGGGACGGTCGCAGGCGCGCAGGGTCGCCGGTGATCAGGCCGGTGATCCGGTCGGTGGTCAGCCGGCGCGGCTGCCCGTGAGGTGGGCGAAGACGACCACGTTGCCCTGGTAGCCGGTCGCCCTCGAATACCCGCCGCCACAGGTGATGACCCGCAACTCCGCCCGCGTCGACGCCCCGTACACCTTCTGGTCGGGGAAGTTCCGCGCGTCGTACACCTCCACCGCATCCACCGTGAACACCGCGATCCCGCCGTCCCGCCGGTCCACCTCGACGGTGGCGCCCCGCTTCAGCGCGCCGAGGCCGAAGAAGACGGCGGGACCGTCGGCGTTGTCCACGTGGCCGGCGACGATCGAGGTTCCCCGTGCACCCGGGGTGGTGCCGGCCTCGTACCAGCCCGCGAGGTTCTCCTTCTCGGCGGGCGGGACGTTGAGACTGCCGACGGGCGTGAGGCCGAGCTCCATGAGCGGCGCGTCCACGCCGATGGAGGGGATGCGGATGCGGTCGGGCGGGGAGGGCGGCAGCGGGACGGCCACCGGCTCGTCGACCCCGGAGGCGCCCGACGACCCGGTACGGCTCGACGCGCCCGAGGTGTTTCCCGCACCCGACGCGCTCGACGTACTCGAACGGATGTGGGCCTGCGCGGCCGACGGCTGCGGAGGCGCGTGTGACGCGGTGCCGCTGCGCAGCAACCACGCGCCGGAACAGAGGGCGACCACGGTGACCCCGGCTATGACGGAATTGGCGAGCCGACGCACGGGGACCTCCTTTCGGGCCGTGCAGGGCGTACGGGGTGTTCAAGGTGTTCGGGGCGTCCGCCGATGGTGTCGGTTCGGCGCCCTGCGGCCCTTGGTCCCTGCCTCTTCGGCCCTTCGTCGTATGTGACCCGCTGGGGGTCTTCCCTTCCCCGTGTTCCTCCCCTCCGGGCCGAGGGGCGTCGGGCCCGGAGGGGAGGGGGGACGGCGGTACCGGCGGACGGACGGCGGAGGGTGTCCGTCAGATCCCGTCGCCTCTCGCCCGGCGATGCAGGAGCCAGGTACCGCCCGCGGCGGCGACGGCCAGAGCCGCCACGCCTGCCGCGGTCTGCACGGGGTCGGGACCGAGTGCGCCACCGACCCCCGTCTTCACACTTCCCCTCGGATACGTCGGCTGCGCGGTGCGTGTGCCGGTGAGCGAGACCACGAGGTCGCCGGTGACCCGGTGACCACCGTCGACGCAGGTCGCGACGATCTCGTACGTCCCCGGCTGCGCGCTCGGTGGTACCTCGAACCGCCCGTCGAGCTGCGGCTGCCCGGAGCCTGGAGCCAGCGGGAAGGAGCCGGCGCCGACGGCGCCGGCGTCCCCCGTCGCCGTACCGTCCGCACCACAGGCCGCCGTACGGACGGTGACCTCGTCGCCGGGGACGACACCGGCGGGGGACAGTTCGAGTCGGCCGGTGCCCTCACCGCCGTACGCGGGTGCGGCGGCGAGGGCCGCGACGGCGACGGCGAGCGCGGTTGCGGTCAGCGGCCGGGCAGTACGTCGCATCGCTGGCTCCTCCGAGAGTCCTCCGGTCCCTTCCGAGGTAAGTGGCACACCGGCCGAAGCGCTTCCTGATGGAGCGTCAGAAATGATGTGAACGGGTGTCAGGAGGGCGGGGGCGGAGGGCGCGAGGGTCGGTGTTTGGGCAGGTCACCGGGGTGGGGTGGGCGCGGTGGAGAAGAGAACGCAATAGGGGACGGGCGAGGGTGTGAACGGGTGACCGGGGGCGTGTGGCGCGGTCCGGGCGGTGGCTCCGGCGGCGGTGAAGCCCGGGGCGGTGTTGCGTGTCGCCCTCGTCCCTCGTCCCCGCGGCATGGCGGGCGGTCCGCGCGCCGCGGAACACCTCCGCCAGGTCTTCGCCGAACGCGGTGGGGCGAGAAGGCGACACGGTCACCGTCCTCGCCACCGTCCCGGTCTCAGCAGCCGCCCCCGGGCGCCGGGGCCTCCGGCGCAGGCTCCACGGGAGCGGGAGTCTCCGGCGCCGGATCGACCGGAGCGGGAGTCTCCGGCGCAGGATCGACCGGCTCCGGCGGAGCGGGGGTCTCCTCTACGGGCGCTTGTTCTACGGGCGCTTCCTCTGCCGGGGCGGGCTCGGCGGGGGCAGGGATCTCCGGTGCGGGGTTCTCGGCAGGTGGGGCCTCGGTCCCCGGCGCCTCGGTCCCCGGCGCCTCGGCCCCCGGCCCATCGACCTCGGGGTAATCGATGCCGGGCTCTTCCGTGCCGGGCTCTTCGACTCCCGGCTCTTGTGCCCCGGGCTGTCCCGTGCCGGGCTCTTCTGTGCCCGGCTCTTGAGCCGCCGGCTCCTCGACCTCCGGCGCATTCACGCCCGGCTCTTCGGCCCCCGGTTCCTCCGCCCCGGGCGAACCCCCGCCCGGCGTCACCGGTTCAGGAGTCTCGTCCGCCGGTGTATCACTCACGGGCGTATCGCCCCCGGGGGTGCCCGGGGGCTCCGGTGCCTGCGGGGCCTCGGGCGTCCACGGGATCTCCGGGGTGCTCGGCACCTCCGGGCTTCCCTCGTCCGGTATCTCCGGGGTGCCCGGCAACTCCGGGCCTCCCTCGGCCGGCGGTTCTGGCGCAGTCACCTCCGGCTTGTTCGCCTCCCCGCCGCCTGTCGGCGCATCCGGATCCGTGTCCGGCGCGGTCTCGTCCCCCGGTGTCGTGTCGTCGCCCGCCGGGATCCCGACGGTCGGCTCCTCCCCGGCACCCCTGTCGTCCGCCGCCTGAATCTCCACGGTGTCGCGGCCGCCGGGGTCGGCCCTGGGCGCGTCCGCCGCGCCGGTCGAGGCCACGGCGACGGCGTCCGTGACGGCGCTTCGGCGGTCGATGACCTCGGGTGAGTGGGCCTCGGGCCGATCGGGCACCGGGGCCTGGGCGACCGGCACCCGCCGGGGCGGTACCGCGTCCGAGTCGAGGGGCGCGAGGATGATGCCGGCCACGACGGCGGCAGCCGCGGCGGCCGCCCCGACAGCGGTGACCGCGGGAACCTTCGCCCCGCCCGCCCCACCCGTCGCGGCCTGCCGCACCGCGTGCAGCAGTTGGCCACCCCCATGCCCACCCGCCCCACCGAGCACGGCGGCCGTACCGGCGGAGCCCGCTGTGAGGGAGAGCAGCAACTTGCCCCCGCCACCGCCGACGACGAACACCAGGAGTGCCGGACCGACGAGCGCGGGAAGCCGGTCGTTGGTCCGCATCAGGACCGCGAGCCGTGCCCGGCAGTCGTCGCACGCGTCCACGTGGCTGAGCAACTGCTGGGACTGGCGTGAGGTCGCCGTACCGCGCACGTACGCCGGCATGCGCCCCCACCGAACCTGGCACGCCGGATCGATCGGCGACCCGGGCTGCTCGCGCAGGAAGGCCTGACGCATCCCCTCACGCGCCCGGTGCAGCAGTACCGCCGTCGCGCCCTGCTTGGCGCCGATGCGCTGCCCGACCGCCTCCAGCGGCTGGCCCTCCGCCTCGGCCAGCCACAGCGCCCGTACCCACCGCTCGGGCAGCTGGCCCAGCACCCGCACCAACAGATCGACGGAGGAGACCTGTTCGGCCGGGTCGGCGCCATCGGCCACCCGGACATCGGCCTCGGCCCGCTCGGGTGCCGTCGGATCCAGCGGCGTCTCCCGCGTGGCGGTGCCCGCCGCCGCCGCGAGGTGCCGCACCGTCGTCGTCAGGTACGCCGGCACGTTGTCGATCTCGTGCCCTGCGGAAAGCCGCCGCCACACGCGGAAGTGCGCCTCGGCGACGAGGTCCTCGGCGGTCCAGGAGTTCCTGGTGAGGGAACGCGCGTACGCGACGAGGCGTGGGTGCTGTTCCTCGTAGATCCGGGTGTACGTGGCGGTCGCGGACGCAGACAGGCCGTCGGTCATGGCAGGAACGCTCTCCAGTCGCCTGCTGATGGGACGAGGCTGATTTTGTATGCAGCGATGACAAAAATCTCAAGTAATCACGCAAAGTGACACGCATCACAGCGGGTAACTTCGAAAGCGGCGTAATACAGAGGGCCTTGGCGCGGTCGAGTCGGTGTGTCGGCATGAGACCCATGGGCTCGGAAAGCCCGAGGGGTCGAAGAAGCATCTGACGAACACACGAGCCCGCAGCATCCGAGCATCCGAAGAGCCTGAACCACATGAAGAAGCCGAAGCGCCCGAAGTACCTGAACCGCCCGAGGTACCCGAAGCACCTGAAGTGCCCGAACTGGAGATCGCTCATGCACCCCGCGCAGCCCACCATGCCCACGCCCCCCGCTCTCGAACAGAGCGCCCGCGCCCGCCTGATCACACCCGACTACGAGGAGGTCCCGGTACGCACCATCCTGCGCTACACCCCGGACGACCCCCTCGCCGTCCACATCGACTTCCCGGCCGGCGCCTCCGCCGACGACGCGGATGTGACGTGGTCGTTCGCCCGCACCCTGCTGGCGGAGGGGCTGGCCGCCCCGGCCGGGATCGGCGACGTACACCTGTGGCCCTGCGGCCCGGCCCACACGGTCGTGGAACTCCGTTCACCGCACGGTATGGCCATGATCCGCTTCGACACGCCCACGCTCCGCCGCTTCCTGCGCCGCTCGAACGCCGTCGTCGCGCTCGGCGGCGAGGACCTGGCACCGGCGCTCGACGACGGCCTCGCGTCCCTGCTGGGCGGGGTCTGAGGCGCCCCGCCCGGAGCGCCCGCTATGTTCGACCCGATCGTCCGGATATTCGGAGTGGGCATGCAGAAGACAGATGAACCGGCCGAAGAGGCGGTGACGGCCGGGCCGGAGGGGGCGCCGGCCGAGCCGGAGATACCCGTGGTCGTCCACGAGGCGGCTCGCGACGACACCGTCACCGACCCAGACCCCGACGTCGGCCTTGACGCCGGCGCCGACCCTGACGCCACCCCCGACCACACCTGGCCCCGGCACTGGCCCCTGCTGCTCATCGGCGCGGCCGTCGTCCCCGGTGTCGTGCTGTTCGCCGTGGGGCGGTGGATGGAGGAACCCGCCGTGCAGGCGTGGCGGACCGTGTGCCTCTCCATCACCGTGCAGGCGCTGCCGTTCCTGCTGCTCGGTACGGCCCTGTCTGGTGCCATCAACGCGTTCGTACCGGCTCGGGTGTTCACCCGGGTGCTGCCCAGAAGGCCGGCGCTCGCGGTCCCGGTCGCCGGTGCCGCCGGGGTGATCCTGCCCGGCTGCGAGTGTGCGTCGGTGCCGGTCGCACACAGTCTGATCCGCCGAGGGGTCGACCCGGCCGCGGCCTTCGCGTTCCTGCTGTCGGCGCCCGCGATCAACCCGATCGTCCTGACCGCCACGGCCATCGCCTTCCCCGGCAGCCCCGAAATGGTGCTGGCCCGACTGCTCGCCTCCCTCGTCACCGCCGCCGGGATGGGCTGGCTGTGGCTCTGGCTGGGGCGTGCGGAGTGGCTCAAACCGGTCGCGCGGCACACGGGACACCGGACCGGGCAGAGCCGCTGGAACGAGTTCCGGACCGGCTTCCAGCACGACTTCCTGCACGCGGGCGGCTTCCTCGTCGTCGGCGCGATGGCCGCGGCCACCTTCAACGTGCTCGTCCCGCGCACCGTGCTCGACACCTTCGCCGACTCGCCCTGGCTGTCGGTGCTGTTCCTCGCCGCGCTCGCCATCCTCCTCTCGGTGTGCTCGGAGGCCGACGCCTTCGTCGCCGCGTCCCTCACCGGCTTCTCACCCACCGCGCGGTTGACGTTCATGGTCGTCGGACCCATGGTCGACCTGAAGCTGATCGCCCTGCAGACGGGCACCTTCGGCCGGGCCTTCGCGGTCCGCTTCTCCGCCGCGACGGTCGTCGTCGCGATCCTGTGCAGCGTCCTGATCGGAGCCGTCCTGCTGTGAAACGACCCCTGCAGGCGCTCCTTCTCCTCCTCAGCGGCCTGGGCCTCCTCCACGCCACCCTCCTCACCGACCACTACCTGAGATACGTCAAGGAGGGCATGTACCCCCTCCTCGTCGCCTCGGGCGCGCTGCTGCTCGTGCTCGGCGCGGCGGAGGCCTGGTCACTGTGGAGACGGGACGGGAGAGACGAACGGGAAAGCCACGACGACCGAGGCGCCCAGGACAACCATGACGACGGCGACGACGGTGGTGGCCAGGTCAACCACGACGACCGCGACGACGGTGGTCGCCAGGACGACCACGACGACCGCGACGACGGTGGTGGCCAGGACGACCGCGACAACCGCGGTGGCCAGGACGCCCACGGCGACGGTCACGACCACGGTCACGACCACTCCACTCCGCCCCGAGTCGCCTGGCTCCTGCTCCTCCCCGCCCTGAGTCTGCTCTTCTACGCCCCGCCGGCCATCGGCGCGTACACCGCCTCCCGCGAGGCCCCCAAGGCGGTCGCGGTCACCGAACAGGGCGACTTCGACCCCCTGCCGACGACCTCACCGCTTCCCATCACCCTCACCGACTTCACCCGCCGAGTGCAGCAGGACCGCGACCGGGCCATCGACGGCCGCACCGTCCGGATGACCGGCTTCGTCACCCCCGTCAAGGAGACCTCCGGCGAGGACGGCGACGACGGCGGTGACGGAATCGCCGACTGGTACCTGACCCGCGTCATCTTCAGCTGCTGCGCCGCTGACGCCCAGTTCGTGAAGGTGCGCATCCACGGCACGCCGCCCCCGCCCGCCGACACCTGGGTCACCCTCACCGGCACCTGGCACCCCACCGGCACCCTCGGCACCAGCTCCGCCGAGGCGGCCCTCGACGCCCGGACCGTCAAAAAGATCCCCCGGCCGTCCAACGGCTACACGGACGGCCTCCCGCTCACCATGCCCTGACCCACGGGAACACGACACCATGCCTTCAGGCCCCCCGCCCATCGACCGCGGCGAGCACGAGACGATCACGTACGAGCCGGGGATGCTCCAGGCCGTCCTGCCCGTCCTGCTGGGGCTCCTGGGCGGCACAGCGCTTCTGTACGCGGGCCTCGCCCTGACCTCCGACCCGATGACGGGCGACACACTGCGGCAGTGTCTCTCGGGGGTGCTGACGGCCACCGTGGTCGTCGCGGTCCTGCGCCGCAACGACGAGGTGATCCTGGCCGAGGATGCCCTCGTGGTGCGCGGTACCCGGCGTCGCCGGATCCCCTGGACGGGCATCCGGCACCTGGAAGTCCGTCGCGTCCTCGGCGTACGCCAGATCACCGTCCACACCACGGACGGCCGCCGCATCACGCTGCACACCCCGACGTCCTTCGTCGACAAGGAGTTCGACCTGAAGGTCGAGATCCTCACTCGGTGGTGGCAGGCGCGGCGCTGAAGCACACACCCGTCGCGCCCGCACCTCACGCCCGCACCTGACGGTCCGCACCGCACGCCACTCGTCACCATCCGTTCCTCACGCATACTCCGCCAGTACCTCTCCCACAGCCCGCCGCCCCACCTCCGCCAGCACGTGCCCCTTGTCGCGGTAGTAGTGCTCGGCGACGATCCCGAAGCACAGGGCCCACCCCCGCCCCCGCGCCCAGGTCGCGTCGTCCACGTCGGCGGTGTCGCGGAACGCGGTGCGGGAGGCACCCGTGAAGAGGGTCCAGGCCGGCAGCAGGTCGCAGGCGGGGTCGCCGACGCCGAGTCCGCCGAAGTCGATGACGGCGGTGAGGCGGCCGGCGGTGGTGAGGAGGTTGCCGGGCAGCAGGTCGGCGTGGACCCAGACGGGGGCTCCGGCCCACTGGGGGAGCCGGAGGGTCTCCTCCCACAGGGTGGTGGCGAGCGCCGCGTCCACCGAGCCGTCCGCCCCCAGCCCGCGGATCGCGTCCCGGACCTCGTCGTCGTTCGCACTCACCGGTCCACCACGGAAGGACACCGGCCCGCCCGTCGCGTCCACCTTCCGCAGCGCCGCCACGAACCGGCCCAACTCCCCGGCCGCGCACCCGAGATCGGCGACGGGAGCGTCGTAGGCGTTCTCGCCCTCCAGCCAGCGCAGCACCGACCACGGCAGCCCATATCCCTCACCCGGTCGCCCCTTGCCGAGCGGCTCCGGTACGGCGAGGGGCAGACACGGTGCCAGCAGCGGCAGCCAGCGGTGTTCCTTGTCGGCCTGGTGGGCACCGTCGGGTTTCCGGGGAAGCCGTACGACCATGTCGTCCCCCAGGCGGTACATGACATTGTCCGTCCCGGCGGCGGGAGCGGGTGCGACCGGCAGCCCGGCCCACTCGGGGAACTGCGCCGCGATCAGCCGCCGGACGAGCGCCTCGTCGATGTCGAACTCGTCGGCGTGCAGTTTCCCTTGGGGCGACGACATGGATCTCCGTAGGTTCCGTGGGCGGGGGACAGCGGTGGAGCGTAGCCACGACCGCGCCCCCGGGCCACGGCATTACGGGCGGGGGGTGAGAATCGTTTCCGCAAGGGCCTCCCCGGCCCGCCCGCCATATCCGTCCCACTCGGAAGAGTCCGTCCGACTCGGAAGAGACCGACCCGGTTGGAGAGGAGAACGGTGCTCCCCTTCTTCGTCTACGGCACGCTCCGCCCCGGCGAGCACAACCACGACCTCTTCCTGCGCGGCCGCACCCTCACCGAGGAGCCGGCCCGGATGCCCGGCATGGCGCTGTACGAGGGCCCCGGGTACCCCTACGCCGTGGAGGAGATCGGCGAGGAGGGCGGGGGAGGGGCCTCGGCGACCGGTGAACTCGTCACGGCCCGGCCCGAGTCGTACGCCGAACTCCTGCGCATCCTGGACGAGTTGGAGGAGTACGCCCCGGGCGACCCCGCGAACCTCTACGAGCGGGTGGAACGCGCGGCGACCCGCGGCGACGGCACGGTCGTACGGGCCTGGGTGTACGTCGCCGCGCCGGCCGTCGCCGCCGGACTGAGAGCGCGGGGGAAGCTGATCGAGGGTGGGGACTGGTGCCGCCCGCCTGGAGGGCGCCGCCGTGCGCCCGGGAGCTCGGGAGGCTGAGAGTGTCGGCGGGTGCGGGGTGTCTGCGGCTGATCGCACCCACGCGGCGGCGCCGCACATCCACACGGCCCCGCGCCCCTTCAGGGCGCGGCTGACAGCCTCAGCAACAGGACCGACCGGGTTTCGGGCAGGCTCACCCGGAGCGCCGTTCCGTCCCACTCGGCTGTTCCCGTCGTCGTGCTCGGGTGCAGGATCTCCACCCGTACGTCGCCCGCGCCCCCTCCGTTCCCGTCCGCCAGGTGCGGTAGCGCGAACGACCGTTCAGGGGCTCCGCCCCGGCGCCACACCGTCACGTACACCGGGGCCGCGCCCGCGACCGGCGGTCTCAGCCCCAGCGCGATCCAGTCGTCCGTCCAGCCCGGGAGGCCCAGGGGCCAGAAGGGCAGAGCGGTGCGCAGGTCGGCCCGAATGGACTTGTAGGCCGTCAACGCGTCACGCACCAACCCGAGCTGATGAACCGTCATCCTGTCCAGGTGGCCGGAGAGATGGATGCGGCCGAGGAGCGCGGAGCCGAGTGTGAAGGCGATCTCCGCGTCCGTGTACGACGGTTGGGGGTAGGCCCAGACGGCGCCCTGCTCCGGGGGTACGGCGGTGGGGGCGGAGGCGGCGATGGGCGGGTAGCGCAGGGGGTCCTGCTGGTCGGAGGTGGACTGGAGCTGGGCCACGGCGAGGGAGGCGCCGTCCATGCGCATGCCGCCGGAGGCGCAGTTCTCGACGACGAGACCGGGGTGGCGGTCCAGGGCCGAGGACAGCCAGGACAGCCAGGCCCGGGAGTGGGCGAGGTGGGCGGGCGCCGAGGTGGTGATGTTGTAGTCGAGTTTCAGGTAGCCGACGCCCCACTCGCCGACGATGCGGTCGACCGTCCCGTCGAGGTGGGCGCGGGCCACCGGGTGGGTCAGGTCCAGCTGGTGGCGGCCCTGCTCGGTCACCCGGGAGCCGTCCGCGTGACGGAGGAAGGCCTCGGCGGGCAGCTCCTCGGCGAGGGGACTGCGGACCCCGATGACCTCCGGCTCCAGCCACAGCCCCGGCACCATCCCGCGCTCCCGGATCCGGTCGATCACGACCCGGATACCCGCGCCGGGACCACCGCCGGGGAAGCGCCGAGCCGACGGCAGCCAGGCGCCGACACTGTCCCACCAGCCCCCGGGCGAGTCGGGGTTCTCCGACTCGACGTTCTCCCCGCTTCCCCCGCCCTCGCCACGCTCTCCGCTGTCCCCGCTCTGCCTGGACGGGCCGCTCCCCCCGCTCTCCCCCGACAGGCCGCTCCCCCCGCTCTCCCCGTCGTCGTACCACCCCGCGTCCACGCAGAAATACTCCGCGCCCACCTCCGCCGCCGCGTCGATCAGCGGTAGCAGCTTCTCGGTGGTCGGGTCGCCCATCAGGGTGTTCATGTAGTCGTTGAAGACCACCGGGAGCCGGGTGTGGTCCGGGTGGGGGCGGCGCACGGCGCGGCGGTAGGAGGTCAGGGCGGCCAGGGCGCCGTCGAAGCAGGTGCCCAGGGCGAGCGCGGCCCACTCGGTCGTGAACTCGGCGCCCGGCTGCAGGACTTCGCGCCACTGGTGCTCGTCGTGGGTCGGGCCGCCGAGCGCGAGGTACGTCCGGCCCGCCGACTCCCCGGCCTCCCAGACCCAGCTGGACGCCGACTCGATCTGCCACAGCCAGCTGCGCGCGTCCGTACGGTGCTGGAGCGCGCCCATCGCGAGATGCCCGTCCGTGGGCCAACTGCCGCGCCCGGCAAGGCGTGCCGCCGCGTGGCCGCTACCGCCGTGCACCTCGTGGTTGATGTCGGGCACGGAGTCCCGCAGCGGTTCGGCGTACCAACGGCACTCCGCGAGCCAGTCGTTGCGTGCCCGGAAGACGGACAACTCGTCGGGGGAGGGGAGCCCGCCGAGGAGCAGACTGCCGACGGAGCGCACGGTGACCGCCTCGGTGCCGTCGTTGCGCAGCCGGACCCGGGATCGCAGCACGGGGATGCCGTCGGGTGAGGCGTACTCGACGAACGCGGTCAACCCGCTGGCCGGGTCGTGCAGTTCGAAGGTCAGCCGGTGCCATCCCTCGCTGTCGGCGGGGCCGGACGCGGAGCCGGCCGCAGGGTCGAGCGTGGCGCCGTCCGTGGAGTGGTGCGCCCGGTATCTCAGGCGGCCGCCGATCGCCGTGCCGGTGAAGCGGGGTCTCGCCCAGCCGGTCCCTTCGCCGAGCAGTACCAGGTCGACCAGAGGCAGGGCGGGGTCGGTCTTGACCTCCTCGGGGCCCGGTTCGGGTTCGCCGGGGTGGCGGACGCGCAGCAGCCGGGGCGAGTCGCCGCTCAGGTCGAAGTCGGCGGTCAGCGCGGAGTGGCCCCAGCGGTACGAGAGGCTCCACGGGAACGAGTCGGTCCATTGGTGACTGTCGTGCTGCGGCATGCGATCCCCCCGGGTCGGCTGTACTCCCAAGTGTTCACGGCGAGCTGTGCGTCCGCTGTTCTCATCCTCTGCGAAGCATCGGGATAACCACACGGGATCAACGTACGGGAAAGCATGAATGTTCAAGCAGGCCGGGTGCCGATGTTGTTCACGACCGCATCAACCACACCAATCGCACCACCCACACCGACCGCACCGCACTTACCGCCCCGCCGACGCCACGAGAGCCGTGAGCACGAGGAGCCCTCCACCTCTCCGAGCCCGCCGAGGAGACAGGAAAGTACACCGAGGACGCGACAACCGTAATGACGGTCTCCGAGCCGCCGCTCAGGCAGACCGGATACCCCGCTTCGTCTTCTGGCCCTCTCCCGGGGTCGTTGCCTCTCCCCGGTCCGTACCCCATCCCGGGTCCGTACCCCATCCCGGGTCCGGGCCCCTTCCCGGGTCCGGGCCCGAACACGGCCGTGTCCCCGGTCCCGGCCTCACTTCCCCAACGTCTCCACCCGTACCGCGCACGTCTTGAACTCCGGCATGCGGGAGGTGGGGTCGAGGGCGGGGTTGGTGAGGGTGTTGGCGCGGCCCTCGCCCGGCCAGTGGAACGGCATGAAGACCGTGTCGGGGCGGATGGCGGTCGTGATGCGGGCCGGGGCCACGGCACGCCCCCGCCGCGAGACCACGGCCAACGGGTCGCCCTCCGCCGCGCCGAGCCGCTCGGCCAGCCGGGGGTGCAGTTCCACGAACGGGCCGGGCGCGGCGGCGTTCAGCTCGTCGACCCGCCGGGTCTGGGCGCCCGACTGGTACTGGGCGACCACGCGTCCGGTGGTGAGCAGCACCGGGTACTCGGCGTCCGGCTCCTCTGCCGCCGCCCGGTGCGTCACGGGCACGAACCACGCCCGGCCGTCCTCCGTGGCGAACCGGTCGAGGAAGAGGCGCGGGGTGCCGGGGTGCACCTCGGTGGGCGGGACGGGGGGCGCGTCGGTGGACGGGACGGAGTCGGCGTCGATGACCGGCGTCGGGCAGGGCCAGAACACCCCGTTCTCCTCCGCCAGCCGCCGGTAGGTGATCCCCGAGTAGTCGGCGAGCCCACCCGCGCTGGCCCGGCGCAGCTCCTCGAAGACCTCCTCGGGGTCGGTCGCGAAACCCTTCTCCACGCCCAGCCGGTCGGCCAGCTCGTGCATGACCTCCAGGTCGCTGCGGACGCCGTCGGGCGGGGTGATCGCCTGCCGCCGCAGCAGCACCCGGCCCTCCAGATTGGTCGTCGTGCCGGTCTCCTCCGCCCACTGCGTCACCGGCAGCACGACGTCCGCGAGCGCCGCCGTCTCCGACAGCACGACATCGCACACGGCCAGGAAGTCCAGAGACTTGATCCGCTCCTCGATGTGCGCGGCACGCGGCGCCGACACCACCGGGTTGGAGCCCATCAGCAGCAGCGACTTGATGTCGCCGCCGAGCGCGTCCAGCAACTCGTACGCGCTGCGGCCCGGTCCGGGCAGGCTGTCCGGGTCCACGCCCCAGACCTCGGCGACGTGCCGCCGGGCCTCGGGGTCGACCAGCTTGCGGTAGCCGGGCAGCTGGTCGGCCTTCTGGCCGTGCTCACGTCCGCCCTGCCCGTTGCCCTGCCCGGTGAGGCAGCCGTACCCGGACAGCGGCCGTCCGGCCCGGCCCGTCGCCAGCGTGAGGTTGATCCACGCGCCGACGGTGTCCGTGCCCTTGGACTGCTGCTCGGGCCCGCGCGCGGTGAGCACCATCGCGTGCTCCGGCTCGCAGAACAGCCGTACCGCCTCGCGGAGTTCGGGAACGGACACCCCCGTGATCCGTTCCACGTACTCCGGCCAGTGCGCCATGGCCGCCGCCCGGGCCTCCTCCCATCCGCTCGTCCGCTCGCGGATGTACTCCTCGTCCGTCCGCCCCTCGGCCACGATCAGGTGCAACAGGCCGAGGGCCAGGGCGAGATCGCTGCCGGGGCGCGGGGACAGATGCAGGTCGGCCTGTTCGGCCGTACGGGTGCGGCGCGGATCGATGACGATCAGCTTGCCGCCGTTCTCCTTCAGCTCGGTGAGATAGCGCAGCGCCGGCGGCATGGTCTCCGCGAGATTGGAGCCGACGAGGACGACACACCCGGTCTTCGGGATGTCCTCCAGCGGGAACGGCAGACCCCGGTCGAGCCCGAATGCCTTCATCCCGGCGGCTGCCGCCGATGACATGCAGAAACGGCCGTTGTAGTCGATCTGCGAGGTGCCGAGCACCACCCGCGCGAACTTGCCGAGCGCGTAGGCCTTCTCGTTCGTGAGCCCGCCGCCGCCGAACACGCCGCACGCGTCCGGACCATGTTCCGTACGCGTGCGGGTGAGCCCCTCCGCGATCCGGTCGAGTGCCTCGTCCCAGGAGGCGGGTTCCAGGACGCCCGCCCTTCTGACCAAGGGACTGGTCAGCCTGACCCGGGACGAGAGCACCGCCGGCGCCGTACGGCCCTTGCCGCACAGCGCTCCCCGGTTCACCGGGAAGTCCGCGCGCTCCGTCACCACTACGACACCGTCGGACCCGTCCGCACCGGGCGTCAGGTTCATTCCGCACTGCAGGGCGCAGTACGGGCAGTGGGTGGGCGTCGCGGAGTTCTGCATACCGTTCAGCGTGCGGCGGGCGTGTTACGCGCCGGGACGCTCCCCGTTACGCGACCGGCACGGGGACCTCCCGGCGCGCCCGGACCCGGCGTGAGGAGCCGGTGTCGGCGCCGCGGTGCGAGGGCCCGGTGCCGCCGGTGCGAGGGGCCGGGCGCCGCGGTGAAGGCCCCGGCCCGGCGCCGCGGAGCCGCCCACGGCGACTCACGCCTCGATGCCGGGCCGGACCCGGGCGCGCCGTGACCAGCCGCGGACCGGCCGTAATTCGCTTGCCCTGGCCACGGGGGCGACGCTGCACTGTGGCCTGACACCACGAGTCGTGGTGCCGTTATCCAGAGGGGGCTGCGGCGGCGATGGAGATCCGTTTGACGACCGATGAGGACTTTGACGTCTTCATCGACACAGTCCATACCGCGTTCGGGTACTTCCCGGAAACCCCGGTCGAAGGCGGCGGGCTCTGGTGGTCGGCGCTCGAAACGGACCGCTGCCTGCTCGCCCTGACGGCGGACGGGCGGCCCGTCGGCACCGCCGCCGCACACTCCTTCGAGCTCACCCTGCCCGGCGAGACCATCGTCCCGGCCTCCGGGGTGACCGCCGTCGGCGTCCTGCCCTCGCACCGGCGCCAAGGCGTGCTCAGCGCGATGATGCGGCATCAGCTCGCCGAGTTGCGGGCCCGTGAGGAGTTCCTCTCCGTACTGCTGGCCTCCGAGGCCACGATCTACGGCAGGTTCGGCTACGGACCGGCGACCTGCACGGCGCGGCTGACGGTGCCGCGCCACAAGGCCGCCCTCGCCGTTCCCCGGGCGCGCGCGGTGGCCGGCGCGCCGACGGCCGGCTCGGACAACGGCTCGGTCGAGGTGCTGCGGCGTGCCGAGTGCGGCGAGATCCTGGAAGAGGTCTACGACCGGTATCGCCGCGCACAGCCCGGCGCGCTGTCCCGGCCGCACCGCTGGTGGGCCCTGCGCGCGGGGCAGCCCCCGATCTCGCCGGCGCCGCGCTATGTCGCCGTTCACCGTGACACCGACGGCGTCCCGGACGGGTACGCCAGCTACTCGATCGAGTCCGGCACCCTGACGGTCGACGAGACCATCACCACCGACGACGCCGTCTTCACGGCCCTGGCCCGGTTCGTACTCGGACACGACCTGGTCTCTCAGGTCGTGTTCAAGCAGGTCCCGCACGAGCACCCGCTGCGCTGGCAGCTCGCGGACTTCCGCGCCGGCGAGGTGAGCGGCGACATGGACTGGCTCTGGGTGCGGCTGCTGGACGTCCCGCGTGCTCTGACGGCGCGCGGCTGGTTCATGGACGGCGAACTCGTCCTCGACGTCGAGGACCCGTTCCTCGGCGAGCACGGCCGCTACCTGCTGACCGTCCGGGACGGCAAGGCCGACTGCGTTCCGACGGACCGGGAGCCCGACCTGTCCCTGGACGTGCGCGACCTGGGTTCGGTCTACCTCGGCGGCACCGCCCCGAGCACGCTTGTGCGTGCCGGACACATCCGGGCCCACCGCCCGGGTGCGGCCACCCTCGCCGACGCCCTCTTCCGCGCCGAGCGGCCCCCGCACTGCCTGCACTGGTTCTGACCGTGCGCCCGCCGCCCCGGGACAAGTCCCGTCAGCCGGCCGACGCGAGCGCCTTCGAGACCCCCGTTTCCTCAGGACCGAGGAAGCGGGGGTCCGGCTCGAAGAGCGCGTCCAGGGAGGCCTTGCCCGCCGCGAACAGCTCACGGGTGGCCCCGTAGTACCAGGTCCCGTCGTGTCGGTCCTGCACCCCGACGCCGTACGACTCGACGCCCGCCTCCTGGCACAGCGCGACCGCCCGGCGTATGTGGAAGCCCTGGCTGATGAGCACCGCGCGGTCCACGCCGAAGATCTTCCTGGCGCGGACGCAGGAGTCCCAGGTGTCGAACCCGGCGTAGTCACTGACGATGCGGTCGTCGGGCACGCCGTGGTCGGTGAGGTAGCCGCGCATCGCGTCCGGCTCGTCGTACTCCTCGCGGCTGTTGTCCCCGGTGACCAGCACCACCTTGATCCGGCCCGACCGGTACAGCTCGGCCGCCGCGTCCAGCCGGCGCGCGAGATACGGGGACGGCTCGCCCTGCCACAGCCCCGCGCCGAAGACCATCGCGACCTCGGTGCGCGGCACGTCGGCCGTGGTCCGCAGTCGGTCGTCGGCCGCCGTGAACATCCAGGTCGAGGGGAGCAGCGCCAGCGTGCACAGCAGCATCACCGCCTGCACGGCCCGCCGCCGCCCCGTCCGTGTACGCGGCAGCCGAATCACCCGCCAGACACGCCTCACGGCGGCCCACCCCCGTTCGTCGACCCATATGTGTCCTGGGTGTTTCCGACGGGCCCGACAGTGCCCGCCTTTCCGACCAACGAAGACGTCATCAGCATCGCTCCGGTTCACCGCCCAGGGTGACAAGCTTCACTCGAACGAGTCGAAACGCCAGGTCGTGGCGGTTCACACACCTCCAAGGCGTGCGGTGAACCGCCGGAAAACACCCGTCACCACCGTGCAACGGGGAGGCAACCTCCCCCCGGCACCATCGGTACATGACGGCGACGACGAGCAAGTCGAACGCGGACCTCGACAGTACGGCGCACATCATGAACCTGATCAGTGACCAGCTGGCCTCCCAGCTCAGCCTCGTCTCCCGCAACGGAACCCGGCGCCAGGCCCCGCCCGCGCTGGTCCTCGTGGCGCACGGCAGCCGCGACCCGCGCGCCCTGGCGACCGTACGCACCCTCATGGACCGCGTCCGCGAGCAGCGCCCCGGCCTGGCCGTGCACCTCGGCCACATCGAGCTGAACGAGCCCCTGCTCCCCGACACCCTCGCCGCACTCGGCGACCGGGAAGCCGTCCTCGTCCCCCTCCTCCTCAGCCGCGGCTACCACGTCAAGCAGGACATCCCCGAGATGGCCGCGGCCGCCGAGGCCCGCACCCGCCTGGCCGCCCCTCTCGGCCCGCACCCCCTCCTCGTGGACGCCCTGCACACCCGCCTCGTCGAGGCCGGATGGCGCACGCGGCTGAACGACGCCACCCGCCGCACCGGCGCCGTGATCCTCGCCGCCGCCGGCTCCCGCGACCCCGAGGCGGCCGAGGACACCGGCCGCACGGCCCAACTCCTCGCCGACCGCCTCGGCGTCCCGGTCGTCCCGGCCTACGCATCGGCCGCCGCCCCCACCGTCGCCGACGCAGTCCGCACCCTCACCGCCCTGGGCCGCACCCGCATAGCCATGGCCTCCTACTTCACCGCCCCCGGCCGCTTCGCCAGGGAGTGCGCGGAGGCCGCCCCTTGGATCGCCGCGGCCCCCTTGGGCGCCCACCCGACGATGGCTCGCCTGGTCCTGCACCGCTACGACGAGTCCCTGGCAACCGGGGCCAGGACGCTGCCCGCGCTGGCGTCGGCATAGAGAAGCTGTGGAACTCCCGGCCCGCAGGAGCGCCCCTTGAGGGGTGCGGGGCCGTATCGATGTGCGGCTCCGCCGCGTGGGCGCGACCGGCCACGAACAACCCGCACCCGCCGCCCGGGAGAACCCGGCAGACGAGTAGGCACCCATTTGTCACAGCCTCCGCTTACTGTCGAATCATGGAAGGCACCGCACCCCCCAGCTACGACGCCCCGGCCGACTACGACCCGCCCTCCGCGGAGCGCTACGCCCCGGAACCCGACAAACGCCCCGGCCGCACCGCCTTCCAACGCGACCGTGCCCGTGTACTCCACTCCTCGGCCCTGCGCAGACTCGCCGGCAAGACCCAGGTCGTCACACCCGGCACGCGCAACATCGCCTGGGACTCCAGCCCCCGCACCCGCCTCACCCACTCCCTGGAGTGCGCCCAGGTCGGCCGCGAGCTGGGCGCGGCCCTCGGCTGCGACCCGGACCTCGTCGAGGCCGCCTGCCTCTCCCACGACCTCGGCCACCCTCCCTTCGGTCACAACGGCGAACAGGCACTGAACGAGTTCGCCGAGGACTGCGGCGGCTTCGAGGGCAATGCCCAGTCCCTGCGCCTGCTGACGAGGATCGAACCCAAACGCTTCGTACGGTCGGAGACCACCGGCGAACTCGTCAGCGTCGGCCTCAACCTCACCCGCGCCGCCCTGGACGCCGCCACCAAGTACCCCTGGCCGCGCGGCGCCCACCCCACCGACCGGAAGTCCCCCAAGTTCGGCGTCTACGACGACGACCGCCCGGTGTTCGACTGGGTTCGCAAGGACGCCCCCGGCACCAGCACCACCTTCGAGGCCCAGGTCATGGACTGGTCGGACGACGTGGCGTACTCCGTGCACGATGTCGAGGACGGCCTCCACGCGGGCCACATCGACCCCAACTGCCTCCACGCCGAGCCCGAACGGCAGGCGGTGTTCGAGGTCGCGCGCGGCCGGTACGTGCCCGCCGACACCGACCCGGCCGAACTCGCCGAGGCCCTCGACCGCCTCCTCGACCAGGAGTGGTGGCCGCACGGCTACGACGGAACGGCCGTCGCCCAGGCCCGTCTGAAGGACGCCACCAGCCAGCTCATCGGCCGCTTCTGCCTCGCCGCCGAGGGTGCCACCCGGCAGGCGTACGGCACCGGCCCCCTCACCCGGTACAGCGCCGAACTGGTCGTCCCGCACGAGACGCGCCTGGAGTGCGCGGTCCTCAAGGCCGTCGCCGACCGCTATGTGATGCAGCGGGCCGAGCAGGAGCGGCTCCGCGCGGACCAGCGGATCGTGGTCGCGGAGCTGGCCGAGGCGCTCACCGCCCGCGCCCCGGACGGGCTGGAGCCCCAGTTCCGCGCGCTCTTCGACCAGGCACCCGACGACCGCGCCCGCAAGCGCGTGATCGTCGACCAGATCGCGTCCCTCACCGACGCCTCGGCACGCTCCCTTCACGTGCGTCTGGCGGGGCGTTCCTGAGACGGATGGACGGATGGACGGATGGACCGGGCCGTGCCGTCGGATCCCCGTCTGCCCCAGCGCTCTGTTCGGTGATGTACACGCCCGGACTCACCTGTTCGACAAGGCAGTTCCGGCCCGAACATCCACTGCGAGATGTTCGGGCCGGACATCTTCCGCGCGAGCCGACGCGAGCCGACGCGAGCCGACGGGTGGGCGGCTGGTGGGCGGCTGGTTACTCCGCGACCTCGTCGTGGTCGGAGTGGAGGCCGCCGCCGCTGGTGTCGCCGCCCGTGGTGGGCTCGGAGTCGACCGGCTTGGCGAGCGAGCTCAGGTCGTGGGTGTAGGTGCCCACCGCGTTGGCGATGACACCGATGTTGATGCCGAACGCCTTCATGTTGATGTTCTTCAGACCGTCGCACGCGGCGTGGTAGCACGCGTCGTAGGCGACGCCGGCGGTGCCGCCGAACACCGCGGCCTGGTTCTCGGTCTTGATGCCTTCGGCGCCGGTGAAGGTGCCGCCGGAGGGGATACCGACCGCGATGAACGGCCCGTAGTCGGAGCGGCCGGAGAAGTCGGTGCCCTCGTGCGGCTCGCCCTTGGAGTCGAGGAACTGGTTGATGTCACGTTCGAGCTGGGCCGAGCCCTCGGGGCCGGGGCCCGCGCCCACACCGTCCGAGTCGTCGCCGTCGTACACGAACTGGGCGTGGTTCGGGGAGGCGATCATGTCGAAGTTCAGATAGAGCTTGATCTGCTCGCGCTGCTCTTCGGTGAGCCGCTCGACGTACGACTCGGAGCCGATCAGGCCGAGCTCCTCGGCCGACCAGAAGGCGAACTTCACCTTGTTGGGCTGCTGCTTGCCCGACTTGAGGTTCTCGGCGAGCTCCTCGGCGACCTCGAGGATGCCGGCCGAGCCGGAACCGTTGTCGTTGATGCCGGGGCCCGCGGTGACCGAGTCGAGGTGGGCACCGACGAACACGGTGTTGTCCGCGTCACCGCCGCGGGTCTCCGCTATGACGTTGTTCGACGTGCGGTTCTCCTGGAGCTGGCGCACCTCGAAGCCGACCGTGACCACGCCCGCCGCGACATCGGCGGCGAGGGCCTCGCCCTCGGCCTGGCTGAGGCCGGCAGTCGGGATCTTCGCGCTCGCCGGGTCGCCGAGGGTGCCGGCGAGGGCACCCGCGGTGTTGTTGTAGATGATCGCGCCGACGGCGCCCGCCTCGGAGGCGACGAGCTGCTTCTGCGCGAAGGTGCAGCCGCCGCGCTTGATCAGGGCGATTTTGCCGGTGAAGGCACCGGCCGCGTAGTCACCGGCCTCACAGCCTGAAGTGGCGTCCACCGCGGCGGCCGCCAGCGGGGCCGTGATGCCGCCCACCGGCGTCGACTTGGTGTACGTCATCGCCGCGATGCCGAGATCGCGCGGCGCCGGCGAGATGACGGACGCCTTCTCCGCGAGGGTCTCGATGTAGGCGAACTCGAACGTGTCGTACGAGACCTTGTAGCCGGCCTTCTTCAGCACGTTGTAGACGTACTCGGCGGACTTGTCGTGGCCCGGCGTACCGGCCGCGCGGTTGCCGCCGTTGGCGTCGGCTATCGCCTGCAGCGCCTTCAGGTGCTTGTACGCGTCCTTCGTGGACGACTCCCTGACCAGCTTCCGCGAGAGCTTCTTGGCGTCCTTGGCCGGCTTGCTGTCGTTGCTGTTGGCGTCGGCCGTTCCGGCGGAGACGATCAGCAGCGGTGTCGCGAGTGCGAGGGCGGCGATGGCCGCGACGGGTCTGCGCGAGCGAGGCGATGCCTTGGATGATGCGTTCACAGAGGTCCTTCCCCAGGGATGTGCGAACGAGGTGGGAGGGACGCTAGCGAGCCGCAGGGATCACGAGAAGGGTTTCCTTGCAACTCGTGTTCGGTTTCGCCGATTTGACCCCGCATGTTCCGTGCGGTCGGGGCCACTTGCCCGATCCGGCGACATGGAACCGGTCCCTCCGAATGGTGTGGTCCCTCCTCGTTCTGCGCCTCGGGCCCTCGTCACGGTTCTTCTCGACGCGCACCCCCCGGATGTGACCCTCTGTGGCCCGATCGGGTCACTCCCTCTTCCCGCATCACGCTCCGTGCGGGACGCTCGCATATGGCGACATCCGCAAGGTTCATCTGGGGTCCATCCCCAGACCCCCTGGCAGGAGGCAACAAGTGGTCGACGCGGATCAGACATTCGTCATCGTCGGTGGCGGTCTCGCCGGCGCGAAGGCGGCCGAGACGCTCCGAGCGGAGGGCTTCACCGGCCGCGTGATACTGATCTGCGACGAACGGGACCACCCCTACGAGCGCCCGCCGCTCTCCAAGGGCTATCTGCTCGGCAAGAAGGAGCGCGACAGCGTCTTCGTCCACGAACCGTCCTGGTACGCGCGCAACGACATCGAGCTGCACCTCGGCCAGACCGTCGACGCGATCGACCGTACGGCCAAGACCGTCCGCTTCGGTGACGACGGCACCCTCGTCCACTACGACAAACTGCTGATCGCGACCGGCGCAGAGCCCCGCCGCCTGGACATCCCGGGCACCGACCTGGCGGGCGTGCACCATCTGCGCCGCCTCGCCCACGCCGAACGCCTCAAGGGGGTCCTCGCCGCCCTCGGCCGCGACAACGGCCACCTCGTCGTCGCGGGCGCCGGCTGGATCGGCCTGGAGGTGGCGGCCGCGGCCCGCGAGTACGGCGCGGAGGTGACGGTCGTCGAACCCGAGCCGACACCGCTGCACGGCGTGCTCGGCCCCGAGCTGGGCAACCTCTTCGCCGAACTGCACCGCGAGCACGGCGTCCGCTTCCACTTCGGCGCGCGGCTCACCGAGATCGTCGGCCAGGACGGGATGGTCCTCGCGGCCCGCACGGACACGGGGGAGGAGCACCCCGCGCACGACGTCCTCGCGGCCATCGGAGCGGCGCCGCGGGTCGGCCTCGCCGAAGCCGCAGGGCTGGAGCTGGCCGACAGGTCACAGGGCGGCGGCATCGCGGTGGACGCCCGGCTCCGTACGTCCGATCCCTCCATCTACGCCGCCGGTGACGTCGTGTCCTTCCCGCACGCCCTCTTCGACACCCGGCTGCGGGTCGAGCACTGGGCCAATGCGCTCAACGGCGGGCCGGCCGCCGCGCTGGCGATGCTCGGCAGGGACGTCACCTACGACCGGGTGCCCTACTTCTTCTCCGACCAGTACGACCTGGGGATGGAGTACTCGGGGTGGGCGCCGCCCGGGTCGTACGACCAGGTGCTGATCCGGGGGGACGCCGGGAAGCGGGAGTTCGTCGCGTTCTGGGTGAAGGAGGGGCGGGTGCTGGCCGGGATGAACGTGAACGTGTGGGATGTCACTGAGCCCATCCAGAAGCTGATCCGGTCCCGGGCCGCAGTGGACGTGGAGGCGCTCTCGAACCCACAGGTGCCACTGGAGAGCCTGATCGCCTAGGCGTCCGCGGGGTCGGGGCGCGAGGGCGAGTGCGGGTGGTGCGCGGCTGCTCGCGCCCACACGGCGGAGCCGCAGGCTGCCACAGCCCCGCGCCCCGGCCGGGGCGCTGCCCGTGCCCCATGACTGTCGGTGGACCACCGTAGAATCACCGCGTGGCTGGACGGATCAACGACGAGGACGTGAAGGCGGTACGGGACGCGGTCCCGATCGACGCCGTGGTGTCCGAGTACCTCCAGCTACGGAACGCGGGCGGGGGAAACCTCAAGGGGCTCTGCCCGTTCCACGACGAGAAGTCGCCGTCGTTCCAGGTCAGCCCGAGCAAGGGGCTCTTCCACTGCTTCGGCTGCCAGGAGGGCGGCGACACCATCACGTTCGTGATGAAGGTCGACCACCTGTCCTTCTCGGAGGCGGTCGAGCGGCTGGCCGGCCAGGCCGGCATCACCCTGCGCTACGAGGAGGGCGGGTACAACCCCTCCCACCAGCGCGGTGAGCGGATCCGCCTGGTCGAGGCGCACAAGATCGCCGCCGAGTGGTACGCGGAACAGCTCGCCACCAGCCCCGAGGCCGACACCGGCCGGATCTTCCTCGCCGAGCGCGGCTTCGACCAGGCCGCCGCCGTCCACTTCGGCGTCGGCTACAGCCCCCAGGGCTGGGACCACCTCACCCGCTTCCTCCGCGGCAAGGGCTTCGCCGACAAGGAACTGCTGCTGTCCGGGCTGTCCCAGGAGGGCCGCCGGGGCCCCATCGACCGCTTCCGGGGCCGCCTGATGTGGCCCATCCGCGACATCGGCGGAGACGTGGTCGGCTTCGGCGCCCGCAAGCTCTACGAGTCGGACAACGGCCCGAAGTACCTCAACACCCCGGACACGGCGCTCTACAGGAAGTCCCAGGTGCTGTACGGCATCGACCTCGCCAAGCAGCACATCGCCAAGGCCAGCCGCGCCGTCGTGGTAGAGGGCTACACGGACGTCATGGCCTGCCACCTCGCCGGAGTGACCACGGCCATCGCCACCTGCGGCACGGCCTTCGGCGGCGACCACATCAAGATCCTCCGCCGGCTGCTGATGGACAACGGTTCGGCCCGCGTGATCTTCACCTTCGACGGCGACGCGGCCGGCCAGAAGGCGGCCCTGCGCGCCTTCGAGGACGACCAGAAGTTCGCCGCCGAGACGTACATCGCGATCGCCCCGGACGGCATGGACCCGTGCGAGCTGCGCCTCGCGAAGGGTGACGAGGCGGTCGCCGAGCTGACCGAACCCCGCACCCCGCTCTTCGAGTTCGCGCTCCGCCAGATCGTCGCCCGCTACGACCTGGAGACCCCCGCGGGCCGCGCGTCCGCCCTCGACGAGGCGGCACCCATCGTGGCCCGCATCAAGAACAGCGGCGCCCAGCACGAGGTCGCCGTGCAGCTCGCCGGCATGCTCGGCATCCTCGACACCCAGTTCGTCGTCAAGCGCGTCGCCCAGCTGGCCCGCTGGGCCCGCGACCGAGGCGGCCAGGGCCCGGCCCCGTCCGCACAGCGCTCGGCACAGCCGTACGAGTCCACCGGCCGGCCCCCGTCCGGCCCGGCCCTCACACTGCGCAACCCGGTGTTCGCCACTGAGCGTGAACTCCTCAAACTCGCCCTCCAGCGGCCGGAGTTGGTCGCCCCCGCCTTCGACGCGTACGGCGTCGACGAGTTCACCGCCGCCCCGTACGCGGCCGTCCGTGAGGCGATCATCGAGGCGGGCGGTGTCGAGTACGGCGCCCAGGACCCGCAGGAGTACCTGGTCCGGGTCCGGGAGGCGGCGCCGGACGACACGGTGCGGGCCATGGTGACCGAGCTGGCCGTCGAGGCGATCATGCGCAAGACGGTCGACGACATGTACGCGGGCGCCCAGCTCGTCACCGTGCGCCGCCGGGCCGTCGAACGCCGGGTGCGCGACGTCCAGGGCAGCCTGGCGAGGGCGACCGCCCAGGGCGACCCCGCCCAGCTGGCCGCCGTACAGAACGAGTTGTGGGTGCTCCAGCAGTACGACCAGGCGTTGCGGGAGCGGGGCGCGGAGGCGCTCTGAGGCCGGGCCGGCCGACGCCCCGGGCGTGAACGTCCCTGGCGCACATGCCAATTCCACGCCGGAGCCACCCCGTTCCGTACGGCCTTCAAGCGGTTCAGGGGCCTCTCAGCAGCGCACTCGTACGGCACAGTAACCGTGGGGTCACGGACCGGACGCAAAAAGTCACCGCACGCCCCTCGTAGCGGCTGTGTGTCGTACTCCACACTGGGTTCCGGTGCCTGAGTCCTCGGAGCGCGGCCGACCCGTCCCCCACGGGTCCGAGATCCCCGCGGTTCCGCTCGATGAGTACGGGATGGACGGCGGAGAGGCCGCCCGCGCCATCCCAGACATACCGCTGCCGCACGCCCTGGCAGCGACATTCCTGGAGGTCGCCCCCGTGCAGACCCAGACCCTCGTACAGAACGACACCGGTACGGCCATCGGTACCGACGGCTCGGACCCGGACGCGGAAACCGACGTCATCACCGCGGTGCCCGCCCAGAGCCGCGCCGCACACCACCCCGAGGGGGCTCCGGAGGGCCTACCCGAGCCCGACGAGCCGCCGGCCGCCGTGGTGGTGGAGGTCATCGAGGCGGCCGATCCTCCCGAGCCCGTGGAGCTGCCGCGCAGCCGCCCGGACACCAGCGGCCCGTCCTCGGACCTGTTCCGGCAGTACCTGCGTGAGATCGGCCGCATCCCACTGCTCACGGCCGTGGAGGAAGTGGATCTGGCCCGCCGCGTCGAGGCCGGCCTCTTCGCCGAGGAGAGGCTCGGCAGCGCCGCAGACCTCGACACCCAGCTCGCCCTAGACCTCGACAAACTGGTCGTCATGGGCCGCATGGCCAAACGCCGCCTGATCGAGGCGAACCTGCGGCTCGTCGTGTCGGTGGCGAAGCGTTACGTCGGCCGTGGCCTGACCATGCTCGACCTGGTCCAGGAAGGAAACCTGGGCCTCATCCGGGCCGTCGAGAAGTTCGACTACGCCCGCGGCTACAAGTTCTCGACCTACGCGACCTGGTGGATCCGCCAGGCCATGTCCCGCGCCCTCGCCGACCAGGCCCGCACGATCCGCGTCCCCGTCCACGTGGTCGAGCTGATCAACCGGGTCGTCCGCGTCCAGCGCCGCATGCTCCAGGAGCGCGGCTACGAGCCCACGCCGGACGAAGTGGCCGCCCACCTCGACCTCGCCCCGGAACGCGTCACCGAGGTCCTCCGCCTCGCCCAGGAACCGGTCTCCCTGCACGCCCCCGTGGGCGAGGAGGACGACGTGGCCCTCGGTGACCTCATCGAGGACGGCGACGCGGCGAGCCCCGTGGAGTCGGCGGCGTTCCTCCTGCTCAGGGAACACCTGGAAGCGGTCCTCTCCACCCTCGGCGAACGCGAACGCAAGGTCGTCCAACTCCGCTACGGCCTGGCGGACGGCCGCCCCCGCACCCTGGAGGAGATCGGCCGCATCTTCGGCGTCACCCGCGAACGCATAAGGCAGATCGAGTCCAAAACCCTCAACAAACTGAGGGACCACGCCTTCGCGGACCAGCTGAGGGGCTATCTGGACTGAGAGGTGTCGTCTCGGGTGCGGACCAGGCCCCTGCGGGCCTGAAAAGCACGGGGCGCAGCCCCTGCCTTCAGAGGCGCGGGAAACTGCGCGACCAGCCCCCACCGGACCCGCACCCGGGGGTCGAAGGGGCGCAGCCCCTTGAGGATGGGACGGGTAGGGGCGGCGGGGGCGAGAAAACGGCCCACGCACGCCCCCCACCACCCTCAGTCCACCTCGGCCACAGCCTCAGCGAACTGCGCCTTGTACAGCCGCGCGTAAGCCCCGTCCGCGGCCAACAACTCCTCGTGCGCCCCCTGCTCGACGATGGAACCGCTCTCCATCACCAGAATCGTGTCCGCATCCCGAATCGTCGACAGCCGATGCGCGATCACGAACGACGTACGCCCGTGCGCCAACTTGGCCATCGCCTTCTGGATCAACACCTCGGTACGCGTGTCGACCGAACTCGTCGCCTCGTCCAGCACCAGGATCACCGGATCCGACAGGAACGCCCGAGCGATGGTGATGAGCTGCTTCTCACCCGCGCTCACCCCGGTCCCCTCGTCGTCGATCACCGTGTCGTACCCGTCGGGCAGCGTCCGGATGAACCGATCCGCGTGCGCCGCCCGCGCCGCCTCCTCGATCTCCCCGCGCGTGACCTTCCGCGCCGCGGACGCCCCGTACGCGATGTTCTCCGCGATGGTCCCCCCGAACAGCCACGTGTCCTGGAGCACCATCCCTATCCCGTCCCGGAGTTCGTCCCGGGACATGGACGCGACATCGACCCCGTCGAGGGTGATCCGCCCACCGGTGACCTCGTAGAACCGCATCAGCAGGTTCACCAACGTGGTCTTGCCCGCCCCGGTCGGCCCCACGATCGCCACCGTGTGCCCCGGGTCCACGACCAGCGACAGGTCCTCGATCAGCGGCTTGTCGGCGTCGTAGCGGAAGGACACCCCCTCCAGCGCCACCCGCCCCCGCAGCTCCTCGGGCCGCACCCCGGGCACGGCGTCGGCCTCCTGCTCCTCCGCGTCGAGCAGTTCGAAGATCCGCTCGGCGGACGCGACACTCGACTGCACCATGTTCGCCATCGACGCGACCTGCGTCAGCGGCATCGAGAACTGGCGCGAGTACTGGATGAAGGCCTGGACGTCACCGATGGACAGCGCACCCGACGCGACCCGCAGTCCGCCCACCACCGCGACCAGCACATAGTTGATGTTCGACACGAAGAACATCAGCGGCTGCATGATCCCGCTGTTGAACTGGGCCCTGAACCCGGCCTCGTACAGCCGGTCGTTCTCCTCGGCGAACTGCTTCGCCGACTCCTCCTGTCGCCCGAACACCTTTACGAGCGTGTGCCCGGTGTACATCTCCTCGATGTGCGCGTTGAGCTTCCCGGTGACCCGCCACTGCGCCACGAAGTGCGGCTGCGACCGCTTGCCGACCCGCGTGGCCACCACGAACGACACGGGCACGGTCACCAGCGCGACCAGCGCCAGCAGCGGCGACACCCAGAACATCATCACCAGCACACCGATGATGGTGAGGAGCGAGTTGACGAGCTGCCCCATCGACTGCTGCAGCGTCTGGCCGATGTTGTCGATGTCGTTGGTCGCCCGGCTCAGCACCTCACCGCGCTGCCGCCGGTCGAAGTACGACAGCGGCAGCCGCGACAGCTTCGCCTGCAGCTCCTCGCGCATGTGGTAGATGGTCCGGTTGATGGCCCGGGTGGAGAGCCGGGTCGCCGCCGCCATCAGCAGCCCCGCGACCAGGAAGATGCCGAGGGCAACCAGCAGCACGCCGCCGACGGCCTCGAAATCGATGCCCTTGCCCGGTGTGAAGTCCGTGCCCGACAGCATGTCGGCCACCCCGCCGTCCCCGCGCTCGCGCATGGACTCCAGGACCTCGGCCTTCGTGGCGCCCGCCGGCATCTCGCGTCCGACGACACCCGCGAACACCAGGTCGGTCGCCCTGCCGAGGATCCACGGTCCCAGCACCGACAGCCCGACGCTGAGCACGGCGCACGCGATCATCGCGTACATCGTGAACCGCTCGGGCCGGAACTGTGCGAGCAGCCGTTTCCCGGACCCCTTGAAGTCCATGGAGTGCTGTTCGGGGGCCCCTGTCCCCGCCATCCGTGCCAACGGCCCGGCCATCAGGCTGCCTCCGCTTCCGTGAGCTGGGAGAGGACGATCTCCCGGTACGTCTCGTTGTCGGCCATCAGCTCGTGGTGGCGTCCGGTGCCGACGACCCTGCCCTCGTCGAGGACCACGATCCGGTCGGCGTCCCGGATGGTCGCCACCCGCTGGGCCACGATCACGACGGTCGCGTCGGCGGTCTCCCGCCCCAGCGCAGCGCGCAGGGCGGCGTCGGTCGCGTAGTCGAGCGCGGAGAACGAGTCGTCGAACAGGTAGATCTCAGGCCGCTGCACCAGCGTCCGCGCGATCGCGAGCCGCTGGCGCTGCCCGCCGGACACGTTCGTCCCGCCCTGCGCGATGGGCGAGTCCAGCCCGTTCTCCAGCAGGGACACGAACTCCTTGGCCTGCGCCACCTCCAGCGCGTGCCACAACTCCTCGTCGGTGGCGTCCGGGTTGCCGTACCGCAGGTTGGTCGCCACGGTCCCCGAGAAGAGATACGGCTTCTGCGGCACCAGGCTCACGGTCTTGGCCAGCAGCTTCGGATCGAGCGTCCGTACGTCGACGCCGTCCACCAGCACCTCGCCCTCGGTGACGTCGAACAGCCGGGGCACCAACCCGAGCAGCGTCGACTTCCCGCTGCCCGTGGACCCGATGACGGCGGTCGTCTCACCGGGCCGCGCGACGACCTCGATCGACCTGAGCACCGGCTCCTCGGCACCCGGATAGCGGAATCCGGCGCTCCGCACCTCCAGGAACCCGTGCCGCCGCAGCTCCCTGACGGGCTCGACCGGCGGCACCACGCTCGTCCGGGTGTCCAGCACCTCCTGGATGCGCTCGGCACACACCTCCGCGCGCGGCATCATCATGAACATGAACGTGGCCATCATCACAGCCATGACGATCTGCATCAGATAGGCGAGGAACGCGGTGAGCGCACCGATCTCCATCCCGCCGCTGTCGATCCGATGGGCGCCGAACCACACCACCGCGACCGACGACAGGTTGACGACCGTCATCACGATCGGGAACATCAGCGCGAGCATCCGCCCGGTTCCCAGCGACACGTCCGTCAGCTCGACGTTCGCCTTCCGGAACCGGTCCTTCTCGTAGTCGTCCCGCACGAAGGCCCGGATGACCCGGTTGCCGGTGATCTGCTCCCGCAGTACCCGGTTCACGGTGTCCAGCCGCTCCTGCATGGTCCGGAACAGGGGGCGCAACCGGCGCACGATCAGGCTGACGCAGATGGCGAGCACCGGTACGACGGCCAGCAGCACCCCCGACAACGGCACGTCCAGCCCGAGCGCCAGCACGATGCCGCCGACGCACATGATCGGCGCCGACGCCACCAGCGTGAACGTCATGAGCACCAGCATCTGCACCTGCTGCACATCGTTCGTCGTCCGCGTGATCAGCGACGGGGCCCCGAAGTGACCGACCTCACGCGCCGAGAACGACTGCACCCGGTCGAACACGGCGGCCCGGATGTCCCGGCCGACCGCCGAGGCGGTGCGGGCGCCGTAGTACACGGCCCCGATGTTGCAGACGACCTGCACCAGTGAGATACCGACCATCAACGCGCCGAAGGACAGGATGTAGCCCGTGTCCCCCTCCACCACGCCCTCGTCGATGATGTCCGCGTTCAGCGTGGGCAGGTAGAGCGTGGCGCACGTCTGCACGAACTGCAGCAGCACCAACAGGGTGATCGGTGTCCGGTACGGACGAAGATGGCTTCTCAGTAGTCGTATGAGCACGCGAGATCTCTCGGAGTCGAAGACGGGGTTCGGGGTGCACCACCCCCCATCGTCGGACACTCCACCCGCGTTACCTCAACCGAATTAACCCAACGGTGAAGTTCTCATCCCCAGTCTTTGCGGCCGGAGCCGTGCCGCGGGTCTTGCGGAGGCGCGGTGCCGTGGCGATGCGCGGCTCCGCCGCGAGGCCGCGACCGGCCACGACGGCCCCGCAGCCGCCCGATCACCGAAGCGGCACCCTCTCGGGCCCGAAACCTCCCAGGAGCGGCACCTTCTCGGGCCCGAACCCCCCAGGAGCGGCACCCTCTCAGGCCCGAAACGCCCCAGGGTGCGTCTGCTCCCGAACCGAGACGTACTGCTGCCGAACCGCCTGTCCCACGGCCAGCTCGTCCCCCGGATCCAACACCTGAGCCGCCGCCCCCGGCCACATCGGTGGCGTACGCGGATCGAGCGCCCCCTGCGAGACCCCGAGCGCCCACGCGGCCTGCCGGGCCGCGCCGACCGCCGCGTAGTCCGCCGGCTGCGGCACCACCACCTGCACCCCGAACAGCGCCGGCGCCGCCGCCTGCACCGCGGGCAGCTCCGCCGCCGCACCCAGCAGGAAGATCCGCCGCACGTCGACACCCCGGCCGCGCAGCACGTCCAGCGCGTCCGCGAGCCCGCACAGCATTCCCTCGAAGGCGGCCCGCGCGAAGTGCTCCGGCTTCATCGACTCCCGCCGCAGCCCGGCCACCGTCCCCGCCGTATGGGGCAGATTCGGCGTCCGCTCACCCTCCAGATAAGGCAGCATCACCAGCCCGTGCGACCCTGGCGTCGACTTCATCGCCAGGTCGGACAGCCCTTCCAGATCGGCCACGCCCAGCAGTTCGGCGGCCCCGCGCAGCGTCCGTACGGCGTTCAGCGTGGTGACGACCGGCAGATGCATGCCCGTGGCATCGGCCAGCGAGGTGATCATCCCGGAGGAGTCGACGAGCGCCGTGGTGTGGACGGCCATGACGGACCCGGAGGCCCCCAGCGACACGACCGCGTCCCCGAGCCCGATGCCGAGCCCGAACGCGGCGGCCATGGTCTCACCGGTGCCGGCGGAGATGAGGAGCCCCTCCGGCGTCATACCGGCGGCGTCCGAAGGGCCGAGCACCTCGGGGAGCATGACCTGGTGCCCGAGCGCCATCTCGACGAGATCCGTGCGGTACTGCCCGGTCGCCGCGTTCCAGTACCCGGTCCCGGACGCCCCGCCCCGGTCCGTCGTCCTCCTGACCGGCCGCCCCAGCAACTGCCAGACCAGCCAGTCGTGCGCCTGCAGCAGTACGGCCGTCCGCATGGCGGCATCCGGCTCCGTACGGCTCATCCAGCGCAGCTTGGTCACCGGCTGCGCGGCCCCCGGCACGCAGCCCACGGCCTCCGCCCACGCGCCGCGCCCCCCGAGCGCGTCGACGAGGTCGGCTGCCGCGACCTGGGTCCGCTTGTCGCCGCCGACCATCGCGGGGCGCACGGTGTTGCCCTGTGCGTCCAGCGCGATCAGCCCGTTCTGCTGGGACGACACCCCGATCGCCTGCACACCCTCCAGCAGCCCGCCGGTGGCCGCCTCCCCCAAGGACAGCAGCCAGGCCTGCGGATCGACGTCCGACGGGCGCCCCCCGCCCTCCGCCGACTCCAACGGGTGCGGGGCATACCCCTGCCTGAGCACGGTGCCTGTGTCCGAGTCACAGACGACAATGCGCGTAAATTCGGGCGAACTGTCCAGCCCGGCGACTATCCCCATGGCAGAAATTCTGCCGCACGGGAAGCGGTGGGGGCACCGCGAGTCGCTCCGGCCGACCTGATGTGGTCCCTATGTATTGCTCGTGCCCCAGTCGTCTCCGGCGGAACCGTTCGCGTTGCGTTCGCGCAGCGAGCGGACCCGCTCGGCGACCAGGTCGGGCACGCGGTCCCCGACCTTCTCGCTGACCACGTGGTACGCCTTGCCGGCGTAGACGCGCCCCTGCTGGGCGGCCGACTCGGCGGTGTTGCGCACCGCGGGGTTCTGCGCGACCTGCCGCGCGGACTTCTTCAACTGTTCGTAGCGTTCACGTCCGGCCCGTGTACCGAGCACGTAGCCCAGGGCCAGTCCGGCAAAGAACGTGAGCCGATAGCGCATGGCGGCCACCCTTCCCTTACGTCTGCGTCGTTGCCCTGCGCGGGCGACGGGCGCGGGGGATACCGATTGGCGGAGCACCCCCCTGCTTGCGCTAATGTATGTGTCGCAGCGAGCGCACGCCCCCTGGCGAATACCCAGGGAGCTACAATCGATGCAGCGAGGCAATCCTCCGTAGCTCAACTGGCAGAGCAGCCGGCTGTTAACCGGCAGGTCACTGGTTCGAATCCAGTCGGGGGAGCTTCGATCTTCCGTAGCTCAATTGGCAGAGCAGCCGGCTGTTAACCGGCAGGTTACTGGTTCGAGTCCAGTCGGGAGAGCAACCGAAGAAGGACCCCGTCGGGGTCCTTTTTCATGTCCGGGGGAACCGCCTGTGCCGCGCCGAAGTCCTCAAGGTCAAGAAGCGCATGCGAAGGCCGACCATCCGAAGCAGGAGATCGTATGAGCGGCTATGCTGCGGCAGACGGCGCGCACAAATGTGCGCGACACGCCGTACGGGGCGGTAGCTCAGCCGGTTAGAGCAGCGGACTCATAATCCGTCGGCCGTGGGTTCGAGTCCCACCCGCCCCACCAGCGCAGGTCTCTGACCTGCGGAAACGTTCATTTTGTCCTGTCGGGTCGTCAACTTTGCCTGAACGGACTGAATCCGCTGCTCGTGGGTTTGGGGCCGGGGCGGTCTGCGTCAGCTGCTAGTCGCCCGACCTGCAGATATGTGCGCTGGCGGGTAGCTGGTGAGACCCGTTCTGGCGGGTCGTGCTGCGGTAGTGGCATGTATTGAGGCCGCCCTGAGGCCGGTAGACGCGGGACGGTGTTGTCGATGGGGCGGCGCGCTGGCCGGCGCAGGTGGGTCGGGGTGATCGATGTGGTGGTCGTCTGAGTGTGCGGCACGTGGGGGCGCGCATCGTGGCGATGGCCGGTGGGCCTCAGAAACTGCCCCAACAGGAAACGGCCCCGAGCGGTCACTCGGTCCTCTCGTGTGAAAGCCGGAGCTTTGCGGCGGGCATCATGCTGCCGACGTCAAGACCTCATGCTGGACTGCCTCTCCTCGGAACAGCACGTTCTCGACTCGCGGGTCCCAAGCTCGTGATCGACATGGCCTGCACGGGTCTGCGGGTCCAGCGGTGGCAGCGTCCGTCGGCCGCGCCGAGAGCTGGGCCATGAGGAGACCCGGTGCGGCGAGGCTCGACGGCCCGTCCCCTCCGGCGGTCGGTCGTGTGAGTTCTGGGGTCGGGAGGTCGGCGAGCAGGCTGAGAATCCTTTTGCCGTGAGAGATCACTGCGAATACCGGACGTCCGGCCACGACCAGGCCCTACGTGCCACCCGTCAACCCTGCCTCGGTGTTGCGCCGACGGGGAGCCTTCACCGCGAAGCGGGGGTGGCGAACCCCGTGCCTGCTCGGTCCAGGCACTGTCTGGTGCGCCGGGTGAGGACGTCGAAGTCCTCGTCCACCTGCCAGCTTTGATAGGCGGTCATGGAAGCGGCGAGCGCGAGGTTCAGTTGCAGGGTCGCGATCAGCGCGTCGTCGCCCGGGACGCGGCCCAGGACCCAGGTGCGCAGGTCGGTGCGGAGCTGATCGCCGAAGGCGTGGGCCGACTGCGCGAGAGCCGGTGACTGCGCTTTGAGGCGGTGGTTCAGCGGCATGGTGTCGCGCTGGCTCTCGACGTAGTCGAGGAGAACGGCGGTCAGTGAGGTCCACAGCGGCTCGTCGTCGGGCCGGGCCTCCAGCAGGGCGCGCCACTGGTCGTGCGCTTCCGGGTCCCGGTCCAGGACGACGGCCTCTTTGCTGGCGAAGTAGTTGAAGAACGTGGCGCGGGAGACGTTCGCGGCGGCCGCGATCTGCTCGATGGTGGTGGCCTCGTAGCCCTGCTCCTCGAACAGTCGCATCGCGGCGGCCCTGATGGCACGCCAGGCGGCCAGTTTCTTTCGTTCCCGCAGATTCATCGATCCTCCGAGCTCATCGTACTGCTTGCACTCATCTAATATTGGATGAGTCTAAGTTTCTGTTAGCGTGGTGAACGTGCCTCGGTACGGGGCGTTCGGTGAAGGGGATCCTTCATGAGCAAGAAATGGCAGGGCTGAGCCGACCATGACCGACCGCGAACAGGTCTCCTTCTGGTTCGACCCGGTGTGCCCGTGGGCGTGGCTGACCAGCCGCTGGATCCTCGAAGCCGAGAAGGTCCGCCCCATCGACATCGAGTGGCACGTGATGTCCCTGGCCTACCTCAACCAGGACCGCGACCTGCCCGACGACTATCGCGAACAGCTGCTGCAGGTGTGGCGGCCGGTACGTGTGATCACCGCAGCCATCGAGCGGCACGGCCGCTCGTACGCGCTGCCGCTCTACACCGCCATGGGCACCCGTATTCACCTCGGCAAGCGCACGGACTGGGACGCGATCATCGCCGAAGCCCTGGCCGAGGTGGGCCTGCCGACCGAGTTGGCCGCCGTGGCCCACGGGACGGACTTCGACGACGTGCTCAAGGCCGACCACCACGCCGGCACGGACCAGGTCGGCGGCGATGTCGGCACCCCGATCATCGCCGTGGCCGGCACCGCCGTCTTCGGCCCCGTCGTCACCCCCGCCCCCAAGGGCGAGGCCGCCGGAAAGCTCTGGGACGGCGTCCTTGCCGTGACCTCGACACCCGGCTTCTACGAGATCAAGCGCACCCGCACCCTGGGTCCCGTTTTCGAATGAGAGCAACCGCCATGAGCAACCTGCGTTCCTACCGCACCCTCGGCAACAGTGGACTGCGCGTCAGCCCGCTGAGCCTGGGCACCATGACCTTCGAAGGCAGCGACGAAGAGACCGCCCACCAGATCATCGACCGCTACCTGAATGACGGCGGCAACTTCCTCGACACCGCCAACGCCTACAGCCGCGGGCGCTCCGAGGAGACCATCGGCGCCTACCTCGCCAAGCACGACGGCCTGCGCGACCGCCTCGTCATCTCCACCAAGTTCGCCGGCAACCTGTTCGCCGGCGACCCCAACGGCGGTGGCGGTGGCCGCAAGGCGATCGTGCAGCAGGTCGACGGGTCCCTGCGCCGGCTCGGCACCGACTACATCGACCTGTACTGGCTGCACAACCACGACCGGCACACGCCGATCGAGGAGACGATGTCGACCCTCGACGACCTCGTGCGCGCCGGGAAGCTCCGCTACATCGGCCTGTCCGACACCCCTGCCTGGGAAGTCGCCCGCGCCGCCACCATCGCCCAGTTCCGCGGCTGGGCGAACGTCGCCGCCATCCAGGTCGAGTACTCGCTGCTGGAGCGCACCGTCGAAGGGGAACTGTTCGGCGCCGTCCGCGAACTCGGCCTCGGCGTGACCCCGTGGAGCCCGCTGGCCGGCGGCGTCCTGTCCGGCAAGTACTCCCGTGACACCCAGATGCCGGAGGACTCGAACCGCGCCGCCTACAACGGCCACCGGCTGACCGACACCGCGTTCGACGTCCTGGACGCCCTGCAGCGCATCAGCGCCGACCTGAAGGCATCGGTCGCCGCAGTCGCCCTGGCCTGGGTACGCCAGCAGGACCTCGTCACCTCGACCATCATCGGCGCGCGCACCCTCGCCCAGTTGGAGGCCAACCTGGCCAGCCTGGACGTCACCCTCTCGCCCGAGAACCTGGCCGAACTCGACGCGCTCACCACGCCCCAGCTGAACTTCCCCTTCGGCTTCCTCGCCTCGACCGCGCCGATCTGGCAGCAGAACGGTGCCACCATCAACGGCATCACCTCCCCGACCATGCCCGGCTGAAGCTCGCTCGCACCACAGCACTGAAGGACACCACACCAGGGAGTACGCCCGCCTCGGCTGAGCCGCGGCGGGCGTTTTCTTCAGGGGGCGAACCTGCCGTTGTTCCAGACCGGCAGCGTACGGTGCCGCAGCACGTTTGGGTCGTCCAGGTCGTCGAGGGCGTAGCTGTCGGCGGACGCGCAGCGGACGGAAGCAGAACAGGTACGGAGGTGGGCCGTATTGGCCCACCTCCGTACCTGTGTCCCGTCTGCTCGACTGGCGTCGTCGACTGCCCGGTCGGCGGAGTGCGTGGTCGCGGCTACGCGCTCAGCTGCCTGCCGCCGGTCCGGCGGGCAGCCGGGTTGTCGCTGAGGACGCTGCGGAGTTTGGCGGTCTGCTTGTCGATGGCCTGCGGGCCGTTGCCCGTGAGCAGCCGCACGGACGGCTCGTAGGCGAGTTTCGCGGCGGAGATGTTGAGGGGGGAAGTGACGGTGAAGCCGGCTTCCTTGATGGCCTCGTCGACGAAGTAGGACAGCCGGGTCGTCTTGCCGGGGACGCGGGGGTAACCGACCCGCATCGCCATCCTCTCGCCCATCTTGGGGACGACCGAGATGGTGGCGGCGAGGAACGGGTTGTCGGTGACCTTGTACGCCTGGCCGGTGGCGTCGACGCGCTGCAGCGTGGAGGTCACCGCCAGGGGGGCGTGGCAGATCAGCGAAATGGTGACCCCGTGCTCGCGGGCGACGTGCAGGGTCTCGCCGAGCCACGGCTGGTCGCGGAAGTCGACCATCGGTGCGTGACCGCCGGGGGCGTGGATGAAGTCGAAGTCGGCGAAGGTGAACGCATCGGCCGGGTCGCGGTGGCGCTGGACCAGGTTCTGCAGGGAGTGCCAGGTGCGCTGCGGCTGTGCGTCGAGGCGGCGGATCAGTTCCGGGCGGAACTCGGCCAGTTCCGGCTCGCTGGCGGGCAGCAGCTCGGAGACGTCGATCCGGCCCATGTGCCGTTCCAGCAGCCGCACTTCCTGCTCGCGGCGGGCGACCAGATCGGCGTTGCGCCGCCGATACTCGTTGACGTCGAACGAACGGCGGCGCTGCTGCATGCCGAGGCTGACTGTCTTGCCGCCGACCTTCTCGATGGCGTGGACCGCCAGGCCCATGCCGTTGATGTCGAGCTGTGGCACGTTGCCGTCGGGGGTGGCGAGGACGAACTCGTAGTCGTTCTCGAACTCCTTGAGCACCTGGGCCATCTCGACCAGGAAGAACCCGGTCGAGATCGACTTGACTTCAGCCGGCTCGACCAGCGGCAGCTGGTGGGCGGAGGAGACGAGGATCAGTGCGCGACGCTTGGTGTTGGGCATGACAGGGCTCCTTCAGTGGGCCTCGGAGGCGTGGGGACGGGTGGGCCCGGTCGGCCCGCTCCTGTTTGCGCTGCTGGTAGTTGTGCGGGACGAGTTGTCCGCGCTGCTGGCCGAGAGGCATCCTCGGCGGCGGCTTCTCGACGGCGACGCGTGCGCGCATCGCCGGGCCGAAGGCGAGCGGCCCGGGCATCTGCATGAGATCGGCGGCCGACCCAAGTGGCACTCCAGTTAATGGAGTTCACGCATGCGACAGGCGGCGAGAGACGAGGGCAGTGGTGGCGCTCGCGGAAGCAGGCGACATCGAAGGTGCGCCAGTGGCGAGGGGTCTGCGGCCTGCGGGCGAGGGAGACCGAGGGTGTGCCGACCGGGCTCCCTCAGGCGTCAGCGGTACGGGTACACGCCGTGGGGCGGCGTGTCGTGGCCGGAAGGGCCGGAATTTCCTTACTTGCCTTCCGCGGCCTTGGACACGTGCGCCCACTCGGCCCAGGTCTGCAGGCGCTGCTGGTACACCGCGGGTATCCACTGGGTGGGCTGCTCGCCGAAGAACACGCGCAGCGGCGGCTCCTCGGCGTCGACGAGTTGGAGAATCGCACCGCCGACACCCTCGGGGCCCGGCACCTGGATGGTGGCGCCCATCTCGATCAGCGCCGTGTGCAGGGGGTCGTAGGCGTCCTTGCGGTTCGCGGTGAAGACCGACGAGTCGTTGAAGCCGGTGGAGAAGCCGCCGGGTTCGATCAGCGTGACCTTGATGCCGAAGGACGCGACCTCCTGGGAGAGCGCCTCGCTCAGGGCTTCCAGCGCCCACTTGGAGGCGTTGTAGCCGCCGGTGCCGCCGGAGGCCGTCAGGCCCATGGCGGAGGAGACCTGGAGGATGTGCCCGCTGCCCTGCGCCCGCAGGATGGGCAACACCGCCTGGGTGACGTGGAACACGCCGAAGACGTTGGTCTCCAGCTGGTCGCGCAGCTCCTGCTCGCCGAGCTCCTCGACGGCGCCGGCCAGGGCGTAACCGGCGTTGTTGACCACGATGTCGAGCCGGCCGAACCGCTCCTTGGCCGCGGCGACCGCCTCGAACGCCTGCGTGCGGTCGGTGACGTCCAGACGCAGCGGCAGTACTGCGTCGCCGAACCGCTCGACCAGGTCGGTCAGCGTTTCGGTGTTCCGGGCGGTGGCGGCGACCTGGTCGCCGCGCTCCAGGGCGGCTAGGGCGAACTCGCGGCCGAAACCGCGCGACGAACCGGTGATGAACCAGACCTTGCTCATGACGTAGACCTTCTGTGGTGGGAATGGGCGGCCACCCACGCGAATGGGATAGCCGTCCTGGTTTGTTGGATGGGACGAGAGTCCGGCTTTCGAGCTGGACGTGGAGGCGGGGACAGGGATTAGGTAGCGGGCCGAAGCGTCACGGTCAGCGGTCCTGCGCCGGTCTCACCGGGAAACAGACTCCCGGCCCGGCACCCGGATCTCCTGCGGGAAGCTCGTCCCGGTGAGTTCCTCGGACGCGGTCCACAGGCGCCGGGCGGCAACCGGGTCGCTGGCTGCGGTCGTGCGGCCCACGAGGGTCGGGGCGCCCTTCGACTCGCCCTTGCCGTCGGGGCCGACGTAGCTCGCGCCGGGTAGGTCCTGCGTCGCCGCGTACAGCGTCGGTAGTGCGCCGTCCACGTCGTTCTGGGCGAGGAACTTGTTGGTGAGCGGCACGATGGCGCGGGCGAACGGGTTCGCTATGTGTGTCGCGAGGTTGGTGGCCGCGTAGCCGGGGTGCGCGGCCGTGGCGCGGACAGCGGAGCCCGCCTCGGTCAGGCGGCGCTGCAGTTCGAGAGTGAACAGGAGATTCGCCAGCTTCGATCGGGCGTAGGCGCGCTGCGGGGTGTAGGACCTCGTCAGGTTCAGGTCGTCGAAGTCGATCGTGGCGTCGCCCCAGCGGTGGGCCGAGGACGCCAGCGTGACGACCCGGTCCGTGACGTACGGCAGCAGCAGGTTCGTCAGGGCGAAGTGGCCCAGGTGGTTCGTGCCGAACTGCATCTCGAAGCCGTCCCGCGTCTGCTGCTGCGGCAGCATCATCACACCCGCGTTGTTGATCAGCAGGCTCAGCGGGCGGCCCTCCCATCCCTCCGTGAATTCCCGTACGGACGACAGGTCCGCCAGGTCCAGGCGGCGCACCTCGGTGCTGCCGCGCACGGAGTTCGCCGCCGTCCGGCCACGCTCCAGGTCCCGTACCGCGAAGACCACATGGGCGCCGGCGCCTGCCAGTGCCACCGCCGCCGTGCGGCCGATGCCGCTGTTGGCGCCCGTGATCACGGCCGTGCGACCGGTGAGGTCGGGGAGGTGGGTCGCGTTCCACTTGCTGGTGTTCTTGTCCGTTGCCATGACCTCAATGTAGGCGGCAGCAACAATGCTGTCAACGCCAACAATGGTGACGGTGACAACAATGATGGCAGTGGCCATATTGGGTTACGGTGATGCACATGCTGCGAAAGCCCGGGAGTCGCCCCTATCACCACGGAGACCTGCGCGCCGCCCTGCTCGACGGGGCCGAGCGCACCCTGCGCGAGAAGGGGGCGGGATCCCTGTCGCTGCGCGAGCTGGCCCGGGACATCGGCGTCAGTCACGCGGCCCCGGGGCGCCACTTCAAGGACAAGCAGGCCCTGCTCCACGCCTTGGCGCTCGACGGCTACGAGCGACTGACCCAGGCCCTCGCCGGCGCCGACGATCCCGCCCTCCCGATCCAGCTCCGCCTCACCGCGCTCGCTCGGGCCTATGTCGCCTTCGCCACCGCCAACTCCGCGCTTCTGGAGCTCATGTTCGCCCGCAGGCACGGCTCCGACGCCTCCGATGAGATCCTCGGCCTCGCCCGCCGCGCGTCGGAGTTTTTCGAGCGGGTCATCGTGGATGCGCAGGAACGCGGCGAGATCATCGAGGGAGATCCCGCCCGACTCACGCTCGCCGTGGGTGCCGCCCTGCACGGCACCGCCACGTTCGCGACCCAGAACACGGCCGACCCGAAGGCGGCACTCGACGGCATCGATGACCTGGTGCATCTCCTGCTGCGCGGTCTCCAGCCCCGCTGAGCCCTTCGGGAGCCTTCGCGGTGTCCCGGCGGACCGCGTGGGTCCTGAAGCGGGGCGTTCTCGACCCTGTAGGTAGTGGCATGCCCGCCGTCGAAGCGGCAGGTGGCTGAGAGGGCCGTAGCATCTCCCAATATGACGTCAGAGGTGTATGCTTTCAGTGTAATAAATTGCAGATGGGGGCTCGTGCGTGACTTGGAAGATCGTCGTGGTCGAGCCGGCTCTTTCGTGGCTGCACAGCCTGCGCCGTACTGACCGTGACACGCTGATTCAGGTCAGTCAGGCTGTCACTGCCCTTCAGGAGGAAGGTCCCGCGTTGGGTCGGCCTCTGGTGGACACGATCAAGGGCTCCGTGCTGTCGAACCTCAAGGAGCTTCGCCCCGGCTCGGCAGGGGCGACGGAAGTGCGGTTGTTGTTCGTGTTCGACCCGGACCGCCAGGCCGTGATCCTGGTCGGCGGTGACAAGGCGGGCAACTGGTCCGGCTGGTATCGCGTCGCGGTGCCCCAGGCGGAGCAGGCATACGCGGAGCATCTGAAGCGAATCGATGGAGAGGACGGGGCACGATGACTGATCACCTCAAGGACCCGCAGGCCGTCTCCTGGGGGGACCTGGCCGAGGATTTCGCCTTCACCGATGCCGAAAAGGACCAGATCCAGAAGGGGGCGCAGGCGATGGTCCTGGCCTCCCGTGTGCACCGCCTCGCCGAGTTGCGAAAGCGGCAGCACACCACACAGGTCCAGGTCGCCGAAGCCATGGGTGTCACCCAGGCCCGTGTCTCGCGCATCGAGAAGGGTCAGTTGGAGCGCAGCGAGGTCGACACCCTCGCTGCCTACGTCAAGGCGCTCGGCGGCAAGCTGAAGATCGTCGCTGACTTCGGTGATGAGAGCTACGTCCTCGGCTGACCCGGTCGACGGGCTGCGGCCAGGTCCATGCGCGGTCCGGCAGGCGGGGTCGCCTCCTGATGTCAGGGATGATGCTCCACTCCGGTGCCTGGAGTGGAGCATCATCGCGTCGGTAAGGCACTCCGCTGCGCGCGGGTTCGACTCTCGTCCTTGAGCTGGCGAGATTGCCCTCTGTCTCTTCAGTGCGATCCCGTCGGGCCTCATTGAGGCCGAGTTGAGGCCGCAAGGACAGGAACGGACTGACAAGGGCTGACTGGCCCCATCATGGATAACCGCATATGACCTGGGAAAACGTCAGAGATGAGCGTTGATCGGCAAGGTCCGCCAAGATCCTCAAAGGACTCATAATCCGTCGGCCGTGGGTTCGAGTCCCACCCGCCCCACTTCAGCAGGTCTCTGACCTGAGGAAACGTTTATTTTGTCCTGTCGGATCGTCAACTTTGCCTGTACGGACCGAATCCGCTGCTCGCGAGTTTGGGGTCCGCTGGCGCTCGGGTGAGCTCCGACTCCTCTGACCTGTGGCGAAGTAGGTTCTTGTGGTTGTCGCTCGCCGTCCGGGCGACTGCCCTGAGGCTCGATACCAAGCTCCAGGGACCGGACAGGGACCGGGACGACGCAGCCGTGTCCAGGCCGACGGTTTCTCCGGGCCGATTCGTTGTCCCGTTTGCGGGTTGCGTGGGACGGGCTGCTGTCCCCAGCGCGGGAGACGAGCACCGGGTCGGCAGCGAAGGCGGTGCAGATCCGGCATGGCGGGTGCGTGGGCGCGAGTAGGGCGATGGCGGCTGCTCATCGCACTGTGGGGCCACTGTCGCCCTCGTGTCGATCGATCCGTGATGTCGCCCAGTGGGTGTCGGCGTTCTGCGTGCCGATGGTGTACCTGGTGTTCCTTGGCGGCAGGTGGCTGCTGAGAGAGCGTCCTGGTGATGGCCGATGGATCTAGGAAATCTAGGAAACAGCCCGAAGAGGAAACTGCCCCACCGGCGGCACGATCGGCGGGCAGGTGTCGGCGAGCACGTCCAGGAGGACCTGGTGGCGTTCCATGTACGGAACCCGGTTCGGCCAAGGTGCTGGGCCATCGGTCGGTCGTGAGGCAGGCTGCCGACCGTCGGCTGCTGAGAATTGTTCCGACGCCCCGTCGCTGTCGGTGTGACAGCCGGCGGCTTCGATGAACGCGTCTCAGATGGATCACCTCCACTCGCGCGGTGAGTACGGCGAGGCGCGGAGCGGTCCCTGCTGTCTGGGGGAGCCCTCCCGGTGTTTGTGCGTACTCGTCGACGGGGGCGGCGAGGGTGCCGGTGTCCGGGGAGAAGGCAAGGCGGCCGATGAAGTCGTCGGTCGGTCCTGTCCGCGTCGGCCGGTTCACTCCGTTCGCACAGTGAGTACTTCTCGTGAGCCCCGGATGCCGTCGGTTGTCGGACTGCTGGAACAGCACGAGCTCGCAGCTCGCAGCTCGCCGTCGAGTCGACGCACTGCGCGAGGGGGACCGACCGCATCCGGGACGACTCGGCAGACCTCACTGAGAGCCGCACCTGATCTCAAGCACCGCTCGGCTCTCCGGCTCTGCGGCCCCGTACCCATGACGACGCCAAGGCGACAGCGCGTACGGGGTTCCGGCCGTTTGGATTCGACGCCGGTTCCCGCAGTCTTGTCTGCGGGAACGGGCATGCCCTGTTCAGGCATGCGGCAGGAGCTGTTCCACGTCGGCATCCAGCGCCGCTTCGTCCGCCCGGGGCGGGTTCGCTCCGGGGACTGAGCAGGTCAGGGCGGCGACGCGGGCGGCGAAGTGGCAGGCGTCGGTGAGGTCTTCGAGGTTCAGTCGGTCGAGGCGGCCGCCGAGGTGTCCGAGGGCTGCGAGGCGGTGGAGCAGGCCCGCGGTGAAGGAGTCTCCGGCGCCGACGGTGTCGACGACGTCGACGGCAGGGGCCGGGACGGTGACGCGGAGTCCGTCGAGGGAGGCGAGGGCGCCCCGTCCGCCCAAGGTGATGACGACGAGGCGCGCGCCGGCGGCGTGCCAGGTGTCGCACGCCTCCTCGGGGCTGACACCGGGGAGGAGCAGGCCGAGGTCGTCCTCGCTCAGGCGGAGGATGTCGGCGAGGGCGCACCAGTGGGGGAGCCGTTCGCGGTAGGCGGCGGGCGGTACGAGCAGGGGCCGGACGTTGGGGTCGATGGACACGGTGACATGCTCGCGGGCCTTGGCGAGGTGGTCCTCGACGCGGGTGCCGCCGGGTTGGCGTATCAGGGCCAGTGAGCCGGTGTGTAGGCAGGCCGCGCCGTCCCACCCGGTGGTGGCGAGTTCTTCGTCGGTCCACTGCCAGTCGGCCGCGTTCTCGGCGTGGAAGGTGTACGTGGCCTGGCCGGTCTCGTCGAGGTCGGCGACGGCGAGGGTGCTGGGTTCGGGGGCGGTCACGCTGCCGGTCAGGTCGACGCCGGAGGCGCTGAGGCGGGCACGGAAGAGGGTGCCGAAGACATCAGTGGAGAAGCGCCCGAGGAAGCGGGTGGGGGTGCCGAGCCGGGCGAGGGCGACGGCGGTGTTGGCGGGGCCGCCACCGGGCAGGGCCCGCAGCGCGAGCTCGTCGGAGCTGGACCGGGCGGGGTCGGTGAAGGCGTCGGCGACGCACTCGCCGAGGACGGTGACACTGACGGGGGCCTGGGGTCGGGCCATGGTGACTGTCTGCCTCTCTCAGGAAGAGTGCGGGTGCGAAGGGCACCGGGGTCGGTGGCCTGATGCAGCCCTTGTGCAGGTATTGACATGCCGCTCAAGACGGACGTAACTTCCCTGCCACACGGAAGTAACGCGCGTTATTAAAGCGCGAAACCGGAGGCGGTGTCTCGCCTGCGGCTGGCCGAAAGGGACTGGAAGTGGCCACGAACAGGACGCAGCGCGTGACCATGAGCGATGTGGCACGCCACGCGGGCGTCTCGCGGACCACCGTCTCCTTCGTCCTCAACGACAAGCCCGGCGCCGCCATCCCCGAGGAGACCCGTCGGCGGATCCTGGCGGCGATAGACGAGCTCGGCTACCGGCCCAACGCCGGGGCGCGGGCGCTGGCGGCGAACCGCAGCGGGTGGTTCGGGCTGATCACCGAGATTGTGACCGGCCCGTTCGCGGGGGAGGTGATCACGGGCGCGCAGAGCCGCGCCTGGGGTGACCGGAGGTTCCTGCTGATCGCCGCGAGCGAGGGCGACCCCGCCCAGGAGGCCGCCGCGCTCGACCAGATGCTGGAGCACCGGGTGGAAGGGCTGCTGTACGCCACGACCTGGCACCGCGCCGTCACACTCCCCACGGCCGCCCGGGAGGTGCCGACGGTGCTCGTCAACTGCTACGACGCGGACGGTGAGCTGCCGTGCATCCTGCCCGACGAGGTGTCGGGCGGTTACAAGGCGACCCGCCGGCTCCTGGACGCCGGGCACACCCGCATCGGGTTCATCAACCTCGACCCGGCGATCCCGGCCGCCATCGGCAGGCGCGAAGGGTACGAACGTGCCCTGCGCGAGGCCGGGATCACCCCCGACCCCTCCCTCGTCGTCCCCGGCTGGGCGACCGCCGACAGCGCCTATACCGCCGCCTGCGACCTGCTGGACCGCCCGCCCGGCGACCGGCCGACCGCGCTGTTCTGCGGAAACGACCGGATGGCGATGGGCGCGTACGACGCGATCAAGGAACGTGGGATGCGCATCCCGCACGACGTGGCCGTGGTGGGGTTCGACAACCAGGAACTCATCGCCGCCTATCTGCGGCCGAAGCTGACGACGCTCGCCCTGCCCTTCGAGGCCATGGGCACCAAGGGCATCGACATGCTCGCCGCTCTCGCAGCGGGGCAGCCGCTCGACACCCGTCAGGTGACGATCGACTGCCCGCTGCTCGAACGCTCGTCGGTCTGACCGCTAATCAGTCCGCCGAGGAATCCCGTCCCGTCTTCGCCCTGTGTGTTGAAGAGAGGAAAAGAGTCTCCATTATGGCACCCTCCCGCATACCTTCCCGGCGGCCCCGAGCCGTCCTGAGAGCGGTCACCGCGACCGCCGTCGCGGCACTGGTCCTGTCCGCCTGTACGGGTGGTTCGGGCACCTCCGGCGCCGGTGACACCTCCGGCAACCAGCTGCTCACCATCCCGCGCGAGGATCTGGCGACGTTCACGCGCAACTTCAACCCGCTCTCCCCGCAGGCCGCCCCGATGACCCTGCAGGCGGTCTACGAGCCGCTGGCGGTGCACAGCATGGCGGACGCCAAGGACACGCCGTGGCTCGCGACCAAGTGGGAGCAGGCCAAGGACGGCAAATCCCTCACCTTCACGCTGCGCGACGGCGTCAAGTGGTCGGACGGCAAGCCGCTCACCGCCGACGACGTCGTCTACACCTTCCAGCTCCAGAAGAAGGTGCTCGGCGGCTTCGACTACCTGGACAAGGTCACCGCGGTCGACGCCCACACGGTGCAGTTCTCCTTCGACAAGGCGTTCTCGACCGCCTTCTACGAGATCAGCGGCCACTACATCCTGCCGAAGCACATCTGGTCCAAGGTGAAGGACCCGGCGAAGTTCACCAACCCGAACCCCGTCGGCACCGGCCCGTACACCAAGATCGAGAAGTTCCAGAGCCAGTCGTACGAGCTGCGCAAGAACCCCGACTACTGGCAGCCGGACAAGCAGCGGATCGCCGGCATCCAGATGCTCGCCTTCTCCGGCAACGACAGCGCCAACATCGCCTTCACCAACGGTGAGGTGGACTGGACGCAGTCGTTCATCCCGGACATCGAGAAGTCCTTCGTCGCCAAGGACAAGAAGCACAACCACTACTGGTTCCCGGCCACCGGCGCCATGATCAACTGGCAGCTGAACACCACCAAGGCGCCCTTCGACGATCCGGCCGTGCGCAAGGCGCTCAGCATGGCCGTCGACCGCGACCAGATCACCAAGGTCGCGATGAACGGCTACGCCGAACCCGCCGACTGCACGGGTCTGGCCCGCACGTACGACAAGTGGCGCGACACCTCGCTCGCCGCGTCCTGCACCTGGACGACGTACGACACCGACGCGGCGGCCAAGGCCCTCGACGCGGCCGGCTACGAGGAGAGCGGCGGCAAGCGCAAGCTGAAGAACGGCAAGGACTTCACGCTCGACATCTCCGTCGGCTCCGCCTCCTCCGACTGGATCTCGGTCGCCAACATCATCAAGCAGAACCTCGCGAAGGTCGGCATCAAGGCCACCGTGAAGACACCCGACTGGTCAGCGGTCTCGGCGTCGTACAACACCGGCACGTTCGACACCGGCATCGTGTGGAGCAACAACGGCGCCACGCCGTACGAGTACTTCCGCGGCGTGATGTCGACCAAGATGGTGCAGCCGGTCGGCAAGCAGGCCACGGAGAACTACCACCGCTTCGGCGACAAGAAGGCCGACAAGCTCATCGACGCCTTCGCCGCCGCCACGGGCGAGAGTGCGCAGCGCGAGCAGATGAACGGCCTGCAGGAGCTGTACGACAAGGACGCGCCCGTCGTCCCGCTGTTCACCGGCCCCGAGTGGGGCGCGTACACGGACGCCCGCTTCACCGGCTGGCCCTCCGAGGAGAACCCGTACGCCACTCTCGGCAACCGCAACGGCAGCACGGTCCTCGTGCTCACGTCGCTGAAGCCCGTCAAGGACTGACGCCGCCCGCGGACCGGCGGCCGCCCTCCTCCCCGGACGGCCGCCCCCGCGCACCGAGCCACACGTTCACCCCCCACCGACAGGGAGCACGACCCGTGCGTCTCATCCTGCGCAACCTGGGGTTCTATCTGCTCGCCTTCTGGGCCTCCATCACCCTGAACTTCGTTCTCCCGCGCTTCATGCCGGGCGACCCGGTCTCCCGGATGTTCGCGCAGGCCCAGGGCACCATGCAGCCCGACCAGATAGCCCAGCTGCGGAAACTCTTCGGCCTCGACAACCGCCCCCTCTGGGAGCAGTACGTCTCCTACGTCAAGAGCGTCTTCACCGGCGACCTCGGCATCTCCATCACCCGCTTCCCCACCCCGGTCTCCGACGTGATCGGCTCGCAGATCGGCTGGACCCTGCTCCTCGGCGGCGTCGCGCTCGTCATCGCCGCCGTGCTCGGCAACCTGCTCGGCATCGTCGCCGCCTGGCGGCGCGGCGGCGTCCTCGACTCCGCCTTCCCGCCCCTGCTGATCTTCGTCGGCTCGTTCCCGTACTTCTGGCTGGCGATGGGCGCGCTGTACCTGTTCGGGGTGAGCCTCGGCTGGTTCCCCATGCGGCACGCCTACGATGTCGGACTGACCCCCGGCTTCAACGGCGAGTTCCTCTCCAACGTCGCCACCCACCTGGTGCTGCCGGCCCTGACCATCGTGCTGGTCTCCATCGGCGGCTGGATGCTCGGCATGCGCAACACCATGATCGCCACAGCGGCCGAGGACTACATCACCATGGCCGAGGCCAAAGGGCTCAGCCCCTCGCGGATCATGTTCCGCTACGCCGCCCGCAACGCCCTGCTGCCCTCCGTCACCAACTTCGGCATGGCCCTCGGCTTCGTCGTCGGCGGCGCGCTGCTCACCGAGGTCGTGTTCGCCTACCCCGGCATCGGCTACCAGCTGCTGATGGCCGTCCAGGGCCTGGACTACCCGCTGATGCAGGGCATCTTCCTGACGATCACGGCGGCGGTACTGATCGCGAACTTCCTCGTCGACCTCGTCTACGTCCGCCTCGACCCGCGCGTCCGCGTCCGCTGAGGAGGCTGCCGACATGACCGCCATCGACACCGCGACAGCCACCACGCCGACCGCCCCCGCGAGTGCTTCCCGCCGACGCGGACTGCTGCGCCAGCTCATCGACAGCAAGAAGGCGCTGACCGGGCTGATCCTGCTCGCTCTCTTCGCACTGCTGGCCCTGCTCGCACCCGTCCTGGCACCCGGAGACCCGTCGCTCATCAACTCAACGGGCAGCCAGGCACCCTCGGCCGCACACTGGCTCGGTGCGACGGCCAAGGGACAGGACGTGCTCGCCCTCACCCTGTGGGGTGCGCGCAGTTCCCTCTTCGTCGGGTTCACCGTGGGGCTCGTGGCGACCGGCGTCGCCATCCTCGTCGGCCTCGCATCCGCGTACTTCGGCCGCGTCGTGGACGACGCGCTGACCCTGGTCACCAACATCTTCCTGCTGCTGCCCGGCCTCCCGCTGCTCATCATCCTGGCCGCGTTCCTGCCGCCCGGGACCTCCACCGTGATCCTGGTCCTCGTCGTCACCGGATGGGCGGGCTCGGCCCGGGTCCTGCGCGCACAGGCCAAGTCGATCCGCGGCAAGGACTTCGTGGCCGCCGCCGTCGTCACCGGCGAGCGCCCCCTGCGGATCATGTTCCGCGAGATCCTGCCCAACATGGCGTCCGTGGTGATGACCACGCTCCTCGGCTGCGTGATCTTCGGCATCGGCGCCCAGGCCGGCCTGGAGTTCCTCGGCCTCGGCGACAGCAGCGTCGTCAGCTGGGGCACCAACCTGTACTGGGCCAGCAACGACGGCGCGCTGATGACCGGCACGTGGTGGGCCTTCGTCCCCTCCGGACTGTGCATCGCCCTCGTCGCCTTCGCCATCGCGCTGGTCAACTACGCGGTCGACGAGATCACCAACCCCAGGCTGCGCAACCGCCGTGCCCGCCGTGAGAGGAGGGGCTGAGCCATGGAACCCGTACTTGAGGTGAACGACCTGCGCGTCGAATACCGCGGCGACGGACGCACCGTCGTAGGGGCCGACGACGTCTCCTTCTCCATCGGCGCCGGAGAGATCTTCGGCCTCGCCGGAGAATCCGGCTGCGGCAAGTCCACCATCGCCAACGCGGTGATGCGACTGCTCAAGCCCCCGGCGGAAATCACCGCGGGCAGCATCCGCTTCCAGGGCCGCGACGTCCTCGCCCTGGACGCACGGGAGCTGCGCGCCTTCCGGTGGCGGGAGATCGCCATGGTCTTCCAGTCGGCGATGAACTCCCTCAACCCGGTCCTGACCATCGGCGAGCAGATCGTCGACATCTTCACCACCCACGAGAAGATGAAGAAGCGGGCAGCGAGGGAGCGGGCGGGTGAGCTGCTGGAGCTGGTGGGCATCGACCCGGGGCGGCTGAAGGCGTACCCGCACCAGCTGTCCGGCGGTATGCGCCAGCGCGTGGTCATCGCCATGGCCGTCGCACTGCGCCCCCGGCTGCTGATCATGGACGAGCCGACCACCGCGCTCGACGTGGTCGTGCAGCAGGAGATCATGGCGCAGATCCGCGACCTCCAGCGGGAGCTGGGCTTCTCCATCCTCTTCATCACCCACGACATGTCCCTGATGGTCGAGCTGTCGGACCGCATGGGCGTGATGTACGGCGGACGGATCGTCGAACTCGCCGACGCCAAGGACCTGTTCGCGGGGCCGCTCCACCCCTACACCGAGGCGCTGATGAACGCCTTCCCGCCGCTGACCGGCCCGCGCCAGGAACTCACCGGCCTCTTCGACGCCCCGCGCACGGCCGACAGCTGCGGCTTCCACGTCCGCTGTCCCGAGGACCGCTCGGACTGCTCCATGAACATCCCCGACCTGCGCGAGGTCGCGCCCGGCCGCTGGGTGGCCCGCAGTGCGGCCCTCAGCTCGGAAGGAGACTCCCGATGACCGGACCTAGCGAATCGGCCGAACCTCTGCTCTCCGTACGCGGTCTGACCAAGGACTTCCAGGTCGGCACCGTCTTCTCCCGGCGCCGTGTCCGAGCCGTCGACGACGTCTCCTTCGATCTCCCGGCCGGCCGGATCACCGCCCTGGTCGGCGAGTCCGGCAGCGGCAAGTCCACCATCGCCCGCTGCCTCGCCCGCCTCGAACAGCCCTCCGCCGGAAAGGTACTGCTCGACGGCCAGGACGTCCTGCGCACCGAACGGCGCCGGGCGTCACGGGCGTACCGCCGCAAGGTCCAGATGGTGTTCCAGGACCCCTTCGGCTCACTCAACCCCGTCCACCGCATTGAGCACTTCCTCACCCGGGCCCTCGTCCTGCACGGTCATCGGGCCACCCCCGAGGCGCTGCGCGAGCTGATGACGACGGTCGGCCTGACCGAGGACATGCTCCAGTCCTACCCGCACGAACTCTCCGGCGGCCAGCGTCAGCGTGTCTCCATCGCTCGCGCGTTGGCGGTGGAACCGCGCCTCGTCCTGGCCGACGAACCGACCTCGATGCTGGATGTCTCCGTACGCGTCGGCGTGCTCAACCTGATGCGGCGCCTGCGCGACGAGCGGAACATCGCCATGCTCTACATCACTCACGACCTGGGCTCCGCCCGCTACCTCGCCGACACCACGATGGTCATGTTCGCCGGCGAACTCGTCGAGGGCGGCGACGCGTTGGCGGTGATGGACGCCCCCGCCCACCCCTACACCCGCCTGCTGCTGTCCGCCGTACCCGACCCCGAACGGGCCGGCAGCTACGACCCCGTCGAGCGCGCCCGTCTGCGCGAGGCGATCCTCAACCCCACGTCCTGCCCCTACGGCGACGACGGCACGTGCAGCCGCACCGACCCCGTCCGCCACATCGTCGGCGAGAACGACGGCCAGCTCCACTGGGTGCGCTGCCATCTGCGCGCACCCGCCTCCGACATCGCCCGCCGCGTCCTGAAGGCCACCGACCGGCCGGACGACGAGGCCACGGACGACACCGACGTCACCGACGCCACTGAGAAAGCGGAGACCACCGCCGCATGACCCACGACCTCACCCACCCCGCCGGCAGCCACACCGCCGAGGGGTTGGCCGAACGCGCCCCGCGCGATCCCCACCGCCCCCGCTTCCACTTCACCTCGCCCGGCGGCTGGCTCAACGACCCCAACGGGCTGAGCCAGTGGAACGGCGTCTACCACCTCTTCTACCAGTACAACCCGCTCGCCGCCGCCCACCACCGCATCCACTGGGGCCACGCCACCAGTACCGACCTCGTCCACTGGACCGATGAGCCGGTCGCCCTGGTGCCGGGCTCGGACGGCCCGGACCGCGACGGCTGCTGGTCCGGTGTCCTGGTGGACGACGGGGGAGTGCCCACGCTCGTCTACTCGGGCAGGCACGGTGAGCATGAACTCCCTTGCGTGGCCAGGGGATCGGCGGATCTGAGTCACTGGACCAAGGACCCGGCCAACCCGGTCATCACCGCCCCGCCCGAGGGCGTCGACATCACGGCTTTCCGCGACCACTGCGTGTGGAGGGAGGGGAAGGTCTGGCGCCAGCTGATCGGCTCGGGCGTGCGGGGCGTGGGTGGGACGGCTTTCCTCTATGAGTCCGACGACCTACGTACCTGGCGCTACGTCGGCCCGCTGCTGACGGGTGACGCCTTGCAGAACCGAGGCGAGCTCGACTGGACCGGCACGATGTGGGAGTGCGTCGACCTCTTCCGGCTCGGCGAGGACGAGGACGAGGAGGCCGGCGGCACCGACGTGCTGGTCTTCTCCGCCTGGGACGAAGGCACCACCCACCACCCCCTGTACTGGACCGGCCGATACCAGGGCGACACCTTCACCCCGACCGCCCTCCACCGCCTCGACTACGGCGGCCGCTACTTCTACGCCCCCCAGTCCACCCGTGACGAGCACGGCCGCCGCATCATGTTCGGCTGGCTCCAGGAGGGCCGGACGGACGAGGCGAACGCGCGGGCCGGCTGGTGCGGCGTGATGTCCCTGCCGAGGGTCGTCACGCCCGCCACGGACGGCGGCCTGCATCAGGCCCCGGTGCCGGAGCTGACCGAGCTGCGGCGGGAGCGAGTAGAGGTGGCTCCATGCCGGCTGGCCGACCCGTACACCCGGCTGCCCGCCGTACGCGGGGACCAGCTGGACATCGAGACGACCCTGCGTCTCGCTCCCGGGGCGACCGCCCGGCTCGTGGTCCGCGAGACACCGGACGGCGCGGAACGCACGGTCGTGGAGGTGAGCAGGGCGCACGACGGAGCGAGCGGCACCCTCCGCCTGCACCGCGAGATCAGCAGCCTCGACCCGACGGTCGACACCGAACCCCGGTACGGGGAGCTGCCGTTGGACGATGACGGCCGGATGGACCTGCGCGTCCTCGTCGACCACTCCGCACTGGAGATCTTCGCAGGCGGGCGGACCCTCACCGCCCGCATCTACCCCACCCGCCCGGACGAGGCCGTCGGCGTCGGCATCGGTGCCGACGGCGACGTGGTCCTGGAGCGGTTCGACGCCTGGCAGATGGCGTCGGCCTTCGCCGACGGATCCCGGCCGCTGTGGCCGTGACCGTCTTACACACGACCACGGCCCGCGGGGTGGACGTCCCCCGGGGCCGTGGCCCACCCTCCCCTGCTCTCCCTCAGGAGCCGCCAAGAGCGGCCCCTGTTCTCCTTCAGGAGCCGCCATGAGCGTGTCCCGTCGTACCCTCCTGCTCGCCGGAGGAACCGCCGCCACCCTGCTGCCTCTCGGAGGCATCCTCCCCGCAGCGCAGGCCGCCGCCCCGAGCGCCGCCGGAGCGACCCCCGCCGCCGCCCCGATCCCCGACCCCACCCCCGTCACCGGCACCTGGACCCGCACCTTGGACGGCGGCCAGAAGGCGACCGCCGGCCGTCGCGGGCCCGCCCTCGCCCTGTCCGAGCAGCAACTCGCGGCCAAGGGCAGGTACGCGGCCCGCGTCACGCCCCAATCCGCGTCCTCCGTAGGCGCGTTGGTGTTCCGGGCAGCCCTCGACGGCTCGACCGGATACGTGGTCGCCCTCGACCCCGGCCGCGCCCGCATACGGCTCTACGACCTGGCCGGCGGCGACACACTCGCCACCGCTCCACTGTCGGGCGCGCGGGCCGGAAAGCCCTATGACCTTGAAGTGGCGGTCGACGGACCCGGGCTGACGGTGCGTGTCGACGGCAAGCGGCTCCTCCACACCGAGGACCACCGCCACGACACCGGCTCGGTGGGCCTGCTCGCCCAGGCCGGCAAGGTCACCTTCGGCCCGCCTTCCCTCTCCTCGGTCACCACCAACCTCACCGGCTGGACCACGAGCGGCGGCACCTGGACGGCCGGTCCGCTGGGCTGGCGCGCGGCCCCGACCCAGGGAGCCACCGCCCGCGCCATCACCACGACCAGGACGTACGACACCGCGCTCCAGGCCGACCTGCTCCTGCACGACGCTTCCGCCACCGCCTCACTGCTGGTGCGCACCGACGCCAGGGCCACGCACGGCTACGGCGTCCAAGTCGACGCGAAGCAAGGCAAGTTGAGGCTCTACCGCATCGACGGCGACGTCACCCTCGGCACCTACGCGGCCACCATCAAGGCCGACACGGTCTACCGCCTGCGCGTCGAAGCCGACGGCACCGAACTGCGCGTGCACTGGCAGACCAACTTCCTCTCTCCCGACGGCTACAGCCCCGTCATCACCGCCCAGGACTCCACCCATACGAAGGGCCGACTCGCCGTCACGGCATCGGCCGGCGAGGTGTCCTTCGAGAACATCGCCGCCGCCGACCTCGCCACCGGCCTCCAGGGCTGGAGGGCCCGCTCCGGCACCTGGACCCCGGACCTGCGCGGCATCCGCGGCGAGAACGGCCTGCGCACGGCCCCCTTCACCGACGGCGACCTGGTGGCGAGGGCCGACATCACACCCGGCGACCGCTCCTCCTCGGCCGGCCTCGTCCTGCGCGCGTCCGCGAACGGCTCCGGCGGCTACGAAGCCCGCCTGGAAGCCGGCCGCGACGCCGTCGTCCTGCTGGACCGCTCCTCCGGCACCCGCCTCGCCTCCGCCTCCGGCCCGGTCCGGCGCATCACGGCCGACGGAACCTACCGTGTCGAGGCACGCGCGAAGGGCAGGACGATCGAGGTGTACGTGGACGGCGTGCGGGCGCTCAAGACCCGTGTGTCCCGCACCAAGGGCGCCGCCTTCGGCACCGCGGCCGCGCACGGGACGTCGTACTTCCAGAACGTCGAAGTCCGCGGCACCGCCGACCACTTCACCGAGCCGTACCGCCCCACGTACCACTACTCCCAGCTCACCGGCTCCACCAGTGACCCCTGCGGCCTGCTGCACCACGACGGCGAGTACCACCTCTTCCATCAGGACGAGGGCCGCTGGGCGCACGCGGTCAGCACCGACCTCGTCCACTGGCAGCCCCTGCCGATCGCCCTGCCCTGGAACGCCTACGGCCACTGCTGGACCGGCTGCGCGGTCGTGGACACCGACGACACCTCCGGACTCTTCGACGGCGGCTCGGGCCTGCTCGCCTATTACACGAGCTACCACCCGGACAAGCCGGGCGGGAACGCCGGCGTGCGCATCGCGTACAGCAAGGACAAGGGCCGCTCGTGGCAGCTGCACGGCGGCTCGACCCCGGCCGTGCAGAACCCGGGCGGCCCCGACGCCGGCTGGACCTTCCGTGACCCGAAGGTCATCCGCGACGAGGCCCACGACCAGTGGCTGATGGTCGTCTCCGGCGGCGACCACATCCGCTTCTTCACCTCCACCGGCCTCCTCACCTGGACCCACGTCAGCTCCTTCGGCTACGGCGACTGGGCCACGCCCGGCGTCTGGGAGTGCCCCGACTTCTTCCCGCTGCCGGTCGACGGGGACAAGGGCAAGGTGAAGTGGGTCCTCACCCTGAGCACCGGTGCCGTACGCGCCACGGACGGCTCGGCCGCCCAGTACTTCACGGGCGAGTGGAACGGCACCGGCTTCACTCCCGACCAGAAGGCCGGCACGGTCCTGCGCGCCGACTCCGGCCGTGACTACTACGCCGCCATGTCCTTCTACGGCCTGCCCGACGACCGCCGCGTCTGGCTCGGCTGGATGAGCAACTGGGACTACCCCTTCAGCGCCCCGACCGGCGCCTGGAAGGGCCAACTGAGCACCCCGCGCGAACTGACGCTCACGGACACCACCGACGGCGTACGCCTGGCGCAGCGACCGGTCCCGGAACTGACCACCCTGCGCACGTCGACCAAGACCCGCAAGGATCTCTCCGTCGGCCCGGGATCGGCGAACCCGCTCGCGGGAGTCACTGGCACCGCCTACGAGGTCGAAGCCGAGATCACCCTCGGCACCGCCGAGGAAATCGGCTTCCGCCTCCGAACCGACACAGACCGGCACACGACGGTCGGATACGACACGGAGGCGGAGGAGCTGTTCGTGGACCGCTCGGCATCGGGCCTGAGCGACTTCACGCAGTACTTCGCGGGCCGCACGACCGCGCCGATGAAGCCGACCGACGGCCGTGTGACCCTGCGCGTGTACGTCGACTCGTCCTCGGTCGAGGCATTCGGCGCGGACGGACAGGCCGCCGTGACCAGCCTGATCTTCCCCGGCCCGGACGCCGACGGCATGGCCTTCTACGCCAAGGGCGGCACCGCACACATCGAGTCGCTCAAGGTGCACAGGCTGGACAGCACCTTCCGCCTGGTGGACCGGGTGAAGCCGCTGGTGGCCGCCCCGACCGGCGGTGAATTCCGCTCGGACCTCGGCAACTTGACGATCACCCCCGCCGGTCGCTGGTCGACTTCCGGGGCAGGCCGCGCCGGAACCTTCGACAAGGACTCCAACGCGATCTCGGCCCGCACGGCGACGGACCTGGACCTCACCACCCTGGTCCGGCTCGGTGGCCCCGACCCGGACACGGGCGGCGCCCTCTCCCTCCTGTGGCGCGCCTCCTCCGACGGCGCCGACGCCTACTGCCTCAACATCGATCCCGACCTGCGCGTGATCCGCCTGGTCGCCAAGGCCAACGGCTTCTTCGACGACGGTGCCGCCCTCGCCCGCGTCCCGGCCCTACTCCGCCGCGGCACGACGTACCCGGTGCGGGTGTCGGCGGAGGGAGACCGCATCCAGGTGTTCCTCAACGGCAAGCGGATCATCGACGTGACGGACACGAGGTACACGAGCGGACACATCGGCCTCAACGTGTTCGGAGGGAGGGCCACCTACCAGGACACGTACGTGAAGCAGCTGTAACCACCGACCAGGCCGTCCCTTCGACGACGCCGTGAGGCTCCACCCAAGAGAAACAGGGTGGAGCCTCCGTGCCGGGCGGGATCAGGTCGGTAGGTCGCTGAGGTCGGCAAGCAGCGCGGTGATGACACGGTCCGTGGAGGCGGCCATGTCGACGGATCCCGGCGCCAGCAGCCACTGGATCTGGAGGCCGTCCATGACGGCGACGATCGCCGTGGCCGCCTCTTCGACATCGAGGCCGGGCCGTGTCTCGCCGAGTTCGGAGGCTTCGGCGAGGGCTTCGGAGACCATGGTGCGCAGACCGGCGTAGCGGTCGCGGAAGAAGTCCTGGGCGGGGTGGCCCTCGGTGACGCTCTCCGCCGAGAGCACGGCGTACAGCCGGACGATGCCTTCGCGTTCGGTGTTGCGGCGGACGGTGTCGACGAGGTGGCGCAGGAAGGCCAGGCCCCGGGGGCGGTCGGGGCCGAGCTGTTCGATGTCGGTGGCGTCGCGCAGGTCCAGGACGCTGGTGAGCAGCTGGGCCTTGGAGCGGAAGTAGTGCAGGACACCGGCCTGGGTGACGCCGGCCCGGTCGGCGATCTCCTGCAGGGATGCGTTGTTGTAGCCGCGTGCGGCGAAGGTGTCCATGGCGATCCGCAGGATTTCCTGCCGTCGCTGCTGGGCCTTGAGGCTCTTCCCTGTGCGGGGCTGCCGCTCCCCGTTCGGCGTGCTCTCGCTCATCGTGCGGAGTCTACGGGGCTGTCGATCAGTGGTCACTCTTCGATCAAACCTGAGAAAGAACTTACGCACAAGGACTTACTAAGTACTTAGTAAGTGTGCTTTCCTGCTCCCGTTCCGCCCGCTTCGTGCCGCATCGCGGCCTGGAAGGACGAGCATGAGCCGCCCTGCCCTCCCTGATGACACCGAGCTGTCCGCCCGCGTCCGGGCCCTGGATCTTGAGTCCAAGCTCCGGCTGCTGACGGGCGCGAACGTGTGGAGACTCCCCGCCGAGCCCCGCCTCGGCCTGTCCTCGGTGACGATGTCCGACGGCCCGCAGGGAGTGCGCGGCACCGGTGAGGAGCCCGGCGCCACCGGCCTGCTGGCCCCCGCCCCGAGCGCACTCGCGGCCACCTGGGACACCGAACTCGCCGAGCGGCTGGGGACCCTGTTCGCGACGGAGGCCCGCCGCAAGGGCGTCGACGTCGTCCTCGGTCCGGTGGTGAACCTCCAGCGCACCCCGGTCGCCGGACGGCACTTCGAGTACTTCTCCGAGGACCCGCTGCTCACCGGCACCCTGGCCGCCGCCCTCGTACGCGGCCTGCAGAGCCGGGGCGTGGGCGCGTGCCTGAAGCACTTCGTGGCCAACGACTCCGAGACCGACCGCACCCGCTACCGTTCCCGGCTGGACGAGCGCACCCTGCGCGAGGTCTACCTGGCCCCCTTCGAGCAGGTGCTCGCCGAGGCCGAGCCGTGGAGCGTGATGGCCGCCTACTCGGGCGTCGACGACGGCACCGAGTCGGCGCCGATGACCGAGAACGCCCGGCTGCTGCGCGAGGTGCTGAAGGAGGAGTGGGGTTTCTCCGGGCCCGTGGTCAGCGACTGGGCGGCCACCAACTCGACCGTGGCCTCGGCGGTCGGCGGCCTCGACCTGGCGATGCCCGGACCCGAGCCCCTGTGGGGCCACCCCCTCGTGGAGGCCGTCCACGCGGGCGAGGTCGACGAACGGCTCATCGACGACAAGGTGCTGCGGCTGCTGCGCCTGGCGCGGCACACCGGCCGCCTGGGCGAGCCCGGACAGAACCCGGTGCCGTCGGCCGCCGCCCCGGCGGGCCCCGGAGAGGACGACTTCAGCCTCATCCGTGAGGTCGCCGCCCGCGGCATGGTGCTGCTCCGCAACGAGGCCGACCTGCTGCCGCTGGCGCCGCAAGGCATCCGCAGCGTCGCCCTGATCGGCCCCAACGCCGTTGCGCCGTACCTCCAGGGCGGCGGCAGCGCCTACGTACCGGCGGTGCGCACGGTGTCGTTCGAGGACGGGCTGCGCGCCGCGCTCCCCGAGGACGTGCACCTGTCCGTGCACCGCGGCGGCGACTCCCGTCTGCGCCCGCCGTACCTCACCGACGCGCTCCTCACCGACCCCGACACCGGCGCCGGCGGAGTACGCGCCGACCACCTCGACGCCGACGGCTACCGCGTCGGCGGCACGATCCGCCCCTCCGGTGACTGGAGCGGGTACGGCGACTTCGGACCCGAGACGCACCGCGTCGCACTGCGCACCGTGCTGACTCTCACCGAGCCGGGGACGCACCGCCTGGAGATCGGATGCGTCGGCCGCTACGGGGTGACCGTCGACGGCGAGGAGGTCCTCTCCGGGGACGACGACCGGGGGGTGGAGCTGATCCTCGACTCCACGCACAACAACCCGCCGCTGCGGGGCATCGACCTGGAGGTGGGGCCGCAGCCGCGCCGGATCGCCCTCGGAGTCGACCTCACCGTCGTCGAACCCGGCGGCTACGACCGCTTCGTCACCGCCCAGCTGCGCCACGCCCCGCCCGGCGCCACGCCGTACGAGGAGATCGCCGAGGCTGCCGCGGCGGCACAGGCGGCCGATGTGGCCGTGGTCGTCGTGGGCACCAACGAGGAGGTCGAGTCCGAGGGCTGGGACCGCACCGGCCTAGACCTGCCCGGCCACCAGAACGACCTGGTCCGCAAGGTGCTCGCCGCCAACCCGCGCACGATCGTGGTCGTCAACGCCGGCGCCCCTGTGTTGCTGCCCTGGGCCGACGAGGCGCCCGCCCTGCTGTGGGCGTGGCTGCCGGGCCAGGAAGCCGGGCACGCCCTGGCCGACGTCCTGCTGGGCCGGACCGAACCGTCCGGCCGGCTGCCCTGGACGCTGCCCGCCCGGGCCGAGGACGTCCCCGTACCGGACGCCGTCCCCCGCGACGGCGTCGTGGACTACACCGAAGGAGTCCACATCGGCCACCGGGCCTGGGACAAGGGCGGGCTCGTCCCGGCCTTCCCCTTCGGTCACGGACTTGGCTGGGCCCGGTGGACGTACGAGTCCGTAACCCTCTCCCCATCTCCCGTCTCCGCCATTCTGCCCAGCCCCGCAGGCGGAGGCGGGCTCAAATTGACCGTGGAACTGACCAACACCGAGCCCCGGGTCGGCCGTGAGGTCGTCCAGGTCTACCTGGAGCCGCCGCGGGACGGCCTCGACCGGCCGGTGCGCCTGCTCGCCGGCTTCGCGACCGTCCAGGCGGCACCGGGCGCCCGCGTCACAGCCGAGGTACACGTGCCCGCACGCGCCTTCCAGATCTGGGACAGCGAGGCTCGCGCGTGGCGTATGCCGCCCGGCCGCTACCGCCTTCACGTCGGACGTTCCAGCCGTGACCCGCGTCTCGCCGCCGAGGTGACCGTCGACGAGGGGTGCCTGCGCCCCGCAGGGTGACCCACCGGCCGCAGTCCCTTTTGCCCCACCACACCCCCACGTGCCCTGTTCAGCACGACCGCAAGGAGCCGCAACCATGCGAAGCACCCGTCCCACCACCAGAACGCTCCAGATAGCCTGCGCCACCGTCGCCGCCGCCCTGCTGGCCACCGGCTGTGGCCGCAGCGACGACTCCGCGGACGCCGACGCCCCGACGAAGATCAGCAGTGGCAAGGCCAAGGGCAAGCTGGTCATGTGGTCCATGGGCGACAAGGCCGACAAGGACCTACAGGGCCTGGCGAAGAAGTTCGAGCAGCAGAACCCGGATGTGTCGGTCCAGATCACGGCCGTGCCGTGGGACGCCGCGCACGAGAAGCTCACCACCTCGATCGCCGGCGGCAACACCCCCGACCTGTCGCTGATCGGCTCCACGTGGATGGCCGAGATGGCCTCCATGAACGGCTTCCAGGCCACCCCGGCCTCGTTCGAGTCGTCCGCGTTCTTCCCCGGCCAGTGGGACACCACGAAGTACAAGGACACCTCCTACGGCGTCCCCTTCACCGCCGACACCTCGGTGATCTACTACCGCACCGACATCACCACGAAGGCCGGCATCAAGGGCGCCCCCGCCGCCGACTGGGACGGCTACCTCAAGGACCTCAAGGCCATCCAGGCCACCGCGGGCAAGGCGAACCCCAAGCTGCGCCACGCCACCCAGCTGCAGACCGGCTTCAACTCCTGGCTGTTCTGGCTGCCGCTGGTGTGGCAGCAGGGCGGTGACATCTACGACGCCGGGACCAAGAAGTTCACCTTCGACTCACCCGAGGTCACCAAGGCCCTGGAGGCCTACGACGACATCTTCAAGGACGGCCTGTCGCCGAACGACAAGACCGACTCCGGCCAGAACTTCCAGAACGGGCTGATCGGCACCGTGCAGCAGGGCGCCAGCACCGGAGGCAACCTGCACCTCAACGCCCCCGAGCTGGACAGCAAGTGGAAGACCATGCCCCTGCCGCAGGGTGAGCAGGCCGCCGGCCTGGCCGGCGGCAGCGACCTGGCGGTCTTCAAGGACGCCAAGAACGCGGACGCCGCCTGGAAGTTCGTCAAGTTCCTCACCGACGCCAAGAACCTCGCCGACTACGCGGACGCCACCGGCAACCTCCCCGCAGTCGTCCAGTCCTGGTCGGAGGGGAAGCTGGGCGAGAACGAGGACATGGAGGCCTTCGAAACCCAGCTGAAGGTCACCAAGGCCCCGCCGGCCATCACGACCTGGCAGCAGATCGCCGACACCATCGACAGCGAGCTGGAGAAGCTCGCCTACGGCAAGGCCACCGTCGCCGAGACGCAGAAGACCCTGCAGTCCAAGGCCACCGGCATCGGCACCGGCCGCTGAACCGCCCCCGCAGCATCCCTCGTACGGACGGATGACAACCATGCCCACGAGCACCATCGCCGGGCAGGGCACCAAGGAACGCGACGCCGCCGGCCCGCGGCCGGCGGCCCGCCGCCACTCTTCGCCGCGGCGCTCCGCGCGGGGCCGCCAGACCCGCGCCGCGTGGACCCTCGCCGCCCCGTTCCTCGCCCTGTTCCTCGCCTTCATGCTGCTGCCGGTCGCCTGGTCGATGCTGATGAGCCTGACCGACACCAAGAGCGCCGACCTGCGCACCCCGCTGAGCGTGTCGTTCACCGGTTTCGACAACTACGTACGCCTCTTCCAGGACCCGCAGTTCTTCACCGCCCTGACCAACACGGGCGTGTTCGTCCTGGTCGGCCTGCCCCTGACCCTGGCCGCCGGGCTCGCCGCGGCGGTCGCCCTCGACCGCGGCATCCGCCGCTTCAGGGCCGTCTTCCGGGTCGGCTTCTACCTCCCGGTGATCACCAGCGTCGTGGCCGTCGCCGTGGTGTGGAAAACCCTCCTCGAACCCCAGGCGGGCCTGGCGAACACCGCCCTCGCCTGGTTCGGGATCGACGGCCCGGCCTGGCTGGCCGACACCCGGTTCGCCCTGCCCGTCATGATCCTCATGGCCGTGTGGCGCAACCTGGGCACCGTCATGATCATCATGCTGGCGGGCCTGCAGTCCGTGCCCCAGTCCCTCATGGAGGCGGCCGAACTCGACGGCGCCGGGGCCTGGCAGCGGTTCTGGCGGGTCACCTTCCCCCTCCTGCGCCCCGCCCTCCTCCTCACCGCCGTCACCACCGGCATCGGCTACCTGCAGTTCTTCGACGAGCCGTTCGTCATGACCGACGGCGGCCCGCTGGACTCCACCCTGTCGGCCACGCTGTACGCCTACAAACAGTTCGGCAACGGCAACTACGACATGGCATCGGCGGCCGGCTACGTCGTCTTCGTCCTGATCATCGCTCTCACCGTGCTGCAGTTCCGCGTGCTGCGGGACAAGGACTGATGCCCCATGACCACCGTCACCTCCGCTCCCGCATCCGCCCCCACGCCGTCATCGGCCACGGACAAGGTCCTACGCCGCCGCCGCGTCCGCCGTGAGTGGGGCCAGCCCTGGCTGTACCTACCGCTCACCGGCTTGCTGCTCCTCATGGTCACGCCGTTCCTGTGGATGCTCTCCGGGTCGTTCAAGCCCGAGGCCGACATCCGCAAGATCCCACCGGACCTGATCCCCACCCGCCCCACACTCGCCAACTACACGGAACTGCTCGGCACGCTGGACTTCACGAGCATGTTCGCCAACTCCGTGATCGTGGCCCTGGCCGTCACCGCCGGGAACCTGCTCTTCTGCTCCATGCTCGGATACGCCCTGGCCAAGCTGGAGTTCCGCGGCCGACGCGCCGTGTTCACCCTGGTCATCGCGACCCTGATGGTCCCCGGCCTGGTCACCTTCGTACCGCTGTACGTCCTGGTGGCCAACATGCAACTGACCGGCTCCCTGCTCGGGCTGATCCTGCCGTTCCTGGCCACCCCCTTCGGGGTGTTCCTGATGCGGCAGTTCATCTCCACCCTGCCCGACGAGCTGATCGACGCCGCCCGCGTCGACGGCTGCCGCGAACTGGCCATCTTCTGGAGAATCATCCTGCCGCTGACCAGACCGGCCCTCGCCACTCTCGGGATCATCACCTTCCTGGGCTCCTGGAACAACTTCCTGTGGCCGCTGGTCGTGGCCCAGAACGAGAGCCAGTACACCCTCCCCGTCGGCCTCGCCCTGGCCAGCAGCGGACAGGACTTCACCCGCTTCGGCATCCTCCTCGCAGGCTCCGTCGTCGTCCTGCTCCCGGTGACCATCGTCTTCCTCCTCTTCCAGCGCCACTTCGTCGCCGGCATCGCCACCACCGGCCTGAAGTGACCCCAGCTCCGGCGCCCTTACCGGGCCCCCACGCGCCGGTTTCGCACCACCCCCGTCATGCACGCGCGCCGCCGTGCACGGCCGTCATGCCCGCCCGCAAGGAGCCGCACCATGAGAACCACCACCCGGCAATGGCGCCGGACCGCCCTGGCAGCCGCCGCGACCCTGATCGCCACGCTTCCCGCCCTCCCGGCAGCAGCAGCCCCGGCCTCGGCCGACGCCGCGTCCGGCAAGGCATCGCTCTGGCTCACCGACCTGTCCACCGACACCCACCTGGCCAAGCAGCCGTCCGTGACCTGGAAGACGGGACGCGCATCGTCCGGCTCCTCCGGCTCCTCCGGCTCGACGATCACGGTGGACACCACTCGCGCGTACCAGCCGATGACCGGCTTCGGTGCCTCGTTCACCGACTCCTCCGCCTGGCTGGTCGGCACCAAGCTCGACAGGACACAGCGTGCGGCGCTGATGCGCGACCTCTTCAGCCGCCGCGACGGCATCGGCCTGAACGTCCTGCGCCAGCCCATGGGCGCCAGCGACTTCACCGTGAGCGGCAACTACTCCTACGACGACCTGCCCGCCGGCCAGACCGACCCCGAGCTGACACAGTTCACCGTCGACCACGACCGCGCGTACACCATCCCCCTGCTGAAGCAGGCCCGCGCGCTCAACCCGAAGCTGGCCGTCATGGCCACCCCCTGGAGCCCGCCGGGCTGGATGAAGACCAGTGACTCGATGATCGGCGGCCGACTGCGGGCGGACGCCTACCAGTCGTACGCCGACTACTTCGCGAAGTTCCTCAAGGCGTACGCGGCGGCCGGTGTCCCGGTCCGCTATGTCACCCCGCAGAACGAGCCGTTGCACGAACCGTCGACCTACCCGGGCATGTACCTGCCAGCCGACCAGCAGAAGACCTTCATCACCGACCACCTCGCCCCGACCCTGAAGAAGCAGGGCCTGTCCACCGGCATCCTGGGCTACGACCACAACTGGGACGTCACCAGTTACCCCGAGTCCCTGTACGCCGACCCGGCCACCGCCCGGAAGGTCGCCGGTACGGCCTGGCACTGCTACGCGGGCGCCGAACTGGTCCTGAACCAGACCGCCGTCCACAACGACTACCCCAACGAGCCCGCCTTCCAGACCGAGTGCTCCGGCGGCAACTGGGAGGGCGACGAGAGCGACGCCTTCGCCGGCGCGATGGACAACGTCATCAACGGCCCCCGGAACTGGGCCCAGAGCATCGTCCGCTGGAACATCGCCCTGGACGCCGACGGCGGCCCCAGGAACAACGGCTGCGAAGGCTGCCGCCCGGTGGTCACCGTCGCGCGGAACGCCGACGGCAAGTGGACGTACGCCCCGACGGCCGACTACTGGGGACTCGCCCAGGCCAGCAAGTTCGTCCAGCCCGGCGCCCGCCGGGTCGCCTCCAACACCCTCGGCAAGGGCAACATCGAGGACGTCGCCTTCACCAACCCCGACGGCTCCACCGCGCTGGTCACCCACAACTCAGGCACCACCGACCGCACCTTCACCGTCCGCTGGGGCAAGCGTCACTTCACCTACACCCTGGCAGCGGGAGCGGCCGCAACCTTCACCTGGACCGGCAAGCAGAGCGGCAGCACCGCCCCGGCCGCCATCGGCTCCGTCGACATCCCCTTCCGCAACCCCGACGGCAGCCAGGCCCTGATCACCTACGACAGCAAGCTGCTCGCCCAGCAGCCCCAGGTCCGCATCGGCGACCAGTGGCTCGGCTACACCCTGCCCACCGGTGCCTCCCTCACCCCGTCCACGGGCGAGGTGCCCCTGTCCCGCGAGGGCTGGCAGGCCACAGCCTCCGCGAGCAGCTCGGACGACCCGCCCTCCAAGGCCATCGACGGCGACGCCGCCACCCGCTGGAGCTCCGGCCATGGCATGCAGCCGGGCGACTGGTTCCAGGTCGACCTCGGCTCGACCCGGACCTTCGACCAGCTCGTCCTGGACACGAGCGCCTCATCCGGCGACTTCGCCCGCCGCTACGAGGTGTACATCTCCGACGACGGCACCAGCTGGGGCAAGCCGATCGCCACCGGCCCGGGCAGCACCGTGACCCGGATCCTGCTGCCCACCACCACCGCCCGCTACGTCCGGGTGGTCAACAAGTCCAGCTCGGGCAGCTGGTGGTCCATCCACGATGTCTCTGTCCTGGCCCCCGAGGGCAAGGCCACCTCGAACGCGAGCGCGACCAAGGGCGTCCAGCGCAAGAACGCTCGACTGCCCGACGGTACCCGGCTGTCGGTGACGTACAACTCCGGTAGCGGCAGCGCCGCGTTCGACGTCCCGTGGGGCGACACGACGTACAGCTACCGATTGCCCGCCGGCGCCGCCGTGATCCTTACCGCGCGGCTTGCCTGAAGCACGACCAGAACGCCTTCCGCCGCGGGCCCCACACGGTGAAGTAAACCGTGTGGGGCCCGTCCGGCCGCACGGATCCCCGGACGAGCTCCGAATCAGAGCCTGCGGAGGTGGAACAGCTGTGCATCGGAAGGGGAATCCGCTGCGACATGGTTCCACCGCGTCCGCCGAGCTGGAGCGACGCCGAGGATTCCGTATCGGGCAGGTCTCTCAAGGAGCGGCAGGGACCGTGTAGGGACCGCAAGGACAGGAACCAACCGACAAGGACCGCGCAAAGCTCACAGAGATGCACGCGCCTGACCTGCAAGAACGCCTCGAATCGGCACTGATCGGCAAGGGTCGCCAAGACCTTCAAGGACTCATAATCCGTCGGCCGTGGGTTCGAGTCCCCCCGCCCCACTTCTGCAGGTCTCTGAACTGCGGAAACGTTCTTTTTTGGCTGGCGGAGCGTCAACTTTGCCTGAACGGACCGAATCCGCCGCTCGGGGTTTGGGGTCCGCCGGCGCTCGGGTGAGCTCCGACTCCTCTGACCTGCGGCGAAGTAGGTTCTTGTGGTTGTCGCTCGCCGTCCGGGCGACTGCCCTGAGGCTCGATACCAAGCTCCAGGGACCGGACAGGGACCGGGACGACGCAGCCGTGTCCAGTCCGACGGTGTCTCCACGCCGACACGCTGTCCCATTTGCGGGTTGCTGTCGGCGTACGCCTGAATGTTCAGACGCGTACACCGCTATGTACCCAGCCTTTGAATCGTCGGGCGTGGCCGCGTCGGGCCCGCCCGTGCCTCCATGCGGTGCCTGTGGGGGCGGCTCCTAGCGTCGCGAGGGGCGCAACCAGGTCTGTCGCCGTTGCGCAGCACGCCGGGCAGCCGAAGCTGTCTCCAGGTCGTCGCGGGTGCGCACGGTATGCGGGTGCTCAGGGCCCAGCACACGAACGCGGTCAGCGAGGGTCTGTCGTAGCAGGCGTACCGCCTCTTCCTGCTCCCCCATCCTGGCCAGTGCGCCGGCGAGGTTGTGGCGGCTGAGCAGGGTGTCGGGGTGTTCGGGGCCCAGCACACGGATGCGGTCGTCAAGGGTCTGTCGGTGCAGGCGGACGGCCTCCGCATGTTCGCCCATCCCGTCCAGGGCGAGACCGAGGCTGTCACGGCTGGCCAGCGTGTGCGGATGCATGACGCCTAGGACACGGGCGTGGTCGTCAAGAGCTTGCTGCAGCAGCCGTTCCGCTTCCGCATGCTCGCCCAGCCTGGCCAGTGCGCTGGCGAGGTTGTGGCGGCTGAGCAGGGTGAGGTGGTGTTCGGGGCCCAGCACACGGATGCGGTCGTCAAGGGTCTGTCGGTGCAGGCGGACGGCCTCCGCATGTTCGCCCATCCCGTCCAGGGCGAGACCGAGGCTGTCACGACTGGCCAGCGTGTGCGGATGCACGACGCCCAGCACACGGACGCGGTCGGCGAGGGTCTGCCGCAGCAATGACACCGCTTCTGCATGCCGTCCCGTCCCGTCCAGGGCACAGGCGAGGTCGTGACGGCTGATCAGGGTGTCAGGGTGCGCGGGGCCCAGGACACAGTTACGGTCCTCCAGGGTCTGCCGGAGCAGACGTATCGCCTCAGCCGGCTCGCCCATCCCGAACAAGGCGTTGGCCAGGTGGTTGCGGCTGGTCAAAGTGTCGGGGTGCTGGGGGCCCAGGGTGCGGCTCTCGAAGTCGAGGACGCGTTCATGGAGCAGGCGGGCTGCACTGAAGGCGCCGGCGTGCTCCAGTACTTGCGCGAGCGTGCTGAGGGCGGTGCGGTGGTGTGTGGCGGAGCTTGGTTCCGGGAGGTCGAGCAGCACCGGTAGGTGAGGGGCGAGGAGTACGGCGGCAGGCCAGGCGGCGCGCCCCTGCTCGTCTACCTCGTGCACGGCCGCGGTCAGCCGCTCGGCAAGGGCTCGGTGCCAGGTGGCGAGATGGGGTGCCTCGACCGCTAGAGCGACGGCATTGATCTCTCGGATCAAGGGGTGGAGCACCACCTGCGCCGGGCCGCTGATGCCCGATGCCAACCCGGCGTTGCCGGAAGAGTAAGGAAGGTCAAGCAGGCCATACCGGTGCAGACCTGCAAACGCAGCCTCCAATGCTGTGACGGTGACGTCGCCTCCGGTGACAGCAGACAGCAAGTCCGGGGTGATGAGGGACAGCGGGATGGGAGCTTCGGCCAGTATTGCTAGTAGTCGCAACACGGGGCGGGCCAAAGCGTTGCCTTCTCTGGCGAGCTGGTCCAGGGACACCTCCCAGGTGTGCCGCACCACAGTGCGGGCAAATTGCGGATGAGAGGCGTCCGGGTGCTCGGCCCCCAATAGGAGGGGCAGTTCATGCTCCAGGGCCTGGCAGTAGGTGGTGAAGGTGCGGTAGCGGCTGGTGGGCCCGGCCAGGTAGGTGCCGGCCGCGTGCAGCGCCAGCGGGAGGCCGCCGAGCCGCACGGCCAGGTCCCGAGCCTGCTCGGCTGTGCCAGCAGCGGGAGCAACGTCGACCAGGATCTGGCCTGCAGGCTGTGCGGGCAGCGGCGTCAAGGGCAGTAGCCGGGCACGCGGCCCCCAGGTCTGCGGGCTGCTATCCCGGCTGGTCATCACCAGCAAGCCTCGGCCGTGCGGGCGGATCCAACCGCGGTAGTCAGCCAACGGCTCTCCTGCTGGGCCGATCTCTTGCGGCTCGTCGGCGTTGTCCAACACCAGCAGCCACCGCCGTGCCCGACCCAACTGCCGCCACACTACATCGGGCAGACTCACCCGCCCGGCTCGCGCGGAATCCAACTCTTCCTCGGGCAGCCCGCAGGCCAGGGCCACCTGCACCATCTGCTGCGCCAGCTCGGCGGCATCACGCCAGCGCACCCAAAACACGTGCCAGCCCGCCGCGTCGGCTTGGGCAGCGAACTGCGCGGCTACCGTTGTCTTGCCCATCCCGCCAGCCGCGCACAACACCGCGAACCGTCCTTGCGGCCGCCGCAGCATGCCTGCAAGCTCGGCCAGCTCGGCCTCACGTCCACGCACGCGCTCCACATGCGGAGGGTGTAAGGAATCCTGCCGGCTCCAGGCCGATCGGCCCGCTGGTCCCAGCCGCACCGGCGGTCCTGCTGCGGCATCCAGCCGTCGGCTCCACAGCATCAGCCCGATGCTGGCGGTCACCAGCACGGCGAACACTGGCCAGATCACCCACGCGTGAGCCGCCCACACCGGCACGGTGGCACTGGCGTAATTGGTCACCGGCCCCAGCCCCGCCGCCACGACTGCAGCCGTCCCCGCCACAGCCGACCCGGCCCACGCACTCTGCCTACGCCCCATAGTCGCCCCCCGGTCCACCGCCATCAGCATGCCCAAACCGAGACCATTTGCGCGGGAGGTTGCAAGACTCGTAGTCAAGCTGGTGAGGCGCCCCTCTCTCAGGACCAGCGCACCCGTCCCGAAGAAGACCAACAAGCGGGTAGCCCCGGCGCCCGGCGATATCGAACTTGCTGGATACGTAGCCGTGTACCGGACTGGGTACTTTCACGCGAACGCCGACAGTTGCGCGGCACGGGTTGTTGTCCCCAGCGCGGCAGTCGAGTACCGGGCCGACAATGGAGGCAGTGCGGATACCGGCACGGCGGGTGCGTGGGCGCGGGGAGGGCGACGTCGGCTGTTCATCGTGCCGTGGAGACACTGTCGCCTTCGTGTCGCTCGATCAGTGATGTCGTCCAGGGGCGTCGGCGGCCTGCGTGCCGATGGCGCATCTGGTGTTCCGTGGCGGCAGGTAGCCGCTGAGAGAGCGTCCCGGCGGTGGCCGATGGACAAAGGAAACGGCCCGAAGAGGAAACTGCACCGATGGGTTACGCGACCCTCTTGCGTGGAGCCCTGCGGTTCGACTGGTCAGGCCGGTGGGCCGGTCGCCAACAGGCCTTGTGCAACTTGGGGTGGTGAACGCCCTGCTGGGAGCCGGCGCGCTCGGGATCATCGCCCCGCCGGCCGACTGGCCGGTCACTTCACCCGTCCCCGTTAGCGAAGGGGCACGCGTCGGACGATTGGCACAAGGGTCATACGGGGTCCCTCCCTGGGCGGGACACGAACGTGCCGCCGTTCCCGGACACGGGAACGGCGGCAGCCTATGGTTCCGTGTCAGGGCGGGGTCGCGCCGGACGGTGCCTTCGCGGGCTCGGGCCTTCTGCCCTCCGGGATGGAAGGAACGGCCGCCGGGACCTTCCTGCCGCCCCCGGATCGAAGACCTCTGCGGCTGAGACGGGCGTCGATCCAAAGCAGCAGCGCGGTCGGCAGGAACAGGGCGTCGCAGACAATCATCGCCGCGGACAGGAATGGCAGCCCGAGGACAACCGCAATGCCGGCGTGCTCGGCCATCATCACTGCGAGCAGGGTGTTCTTGATCTTCCGGGAGGCGAGCGTGAAGGGGAAGGCGACCTGGACCACGACTGTCGCGTAGGCGAGGAGGACAACCGGAATCATCCCGGCCGCCAGCAGATCGGACAGCATGGGCCAGGGCCGGAAGTGGTCCAGGTGCAGCGCGTAGTGCAGCGCGCTGCCCTCCTGCCAGCGCGAACCCTGGATCTTGTACCAGCCGGCGGTGGCGTAGATGAAGCAGACCTGCACCGCGATGACGAGCATTCCGAGGTTGTGCAGCATGGCTGCGAGACCGTCCAGCACGGTCCGGGCCTCGTGTTGGGGGAACCAGCGGTCGGCCGCGAACCGCAGACCGCATCCGACCCACAGTGCCCAGAGCAGCCCCGCCCATCCGAAGTCGGGGAGACCGAGCACCAGTCCCAGCAGTACGCCCGTCAGCTGCCACAGCAACGGACCGGACCGGTCATCCGCACCTGTGCGCCGACGGCGTGCGTCCAGTGACCAGACCTCGCCGCAGCGGATGAGGACGAGATAGACCGCCATGCTGATGAAGACGCTGTCACCGCCGTCCCCCAGGTAGGGGGCGCGGAACTCCAGGGACAGCACGCCGACCATGAAGAGCGCCGACATGGCACGGGTGCGCCAGCCGACCATGAGCAGCAGTGCCGCCAGGAGGGTGCCGTGGTAGACGGTCTCGAACCACCAGTGGCCCGGCCACCAGGCCAGTGCGGTGAAGGCCTGGTCCTCGCCGATGACGCGCAGAGCCATTTCCTGCGACCAGGGGCTGTGGTCGCCGTAGAGAGACCGGCGGTGGGGCCATTCGCGGATGAGGAAGGCCGCGAAGACGAGAGAGAAGCCGATCCGGACCGTGGCGGCCTGGTAGGGAAATCGGGCCCGGGTAGCGAGGTCGAGGAGGACGGTCATACGCGTCGTGAGATCGGTGAGGCGCTTGGTCACAACCCCAGCCCTTCGTAGTCGTGTTCCCTCACCGGCCACCAGGGCTGCGTCCCGGGAGCCGCCGCGCGGACCATGACACCGGTGCCCGCGTCGCGCGTGTCCCAATGGGGTGGTTGCACCGGTGTCAACTGCTGCCGGAACTGGATGGCGACGGTTTGAGTGCCGCCGCTGTCCCCGCGGCCGAGGCGCTGGAGCGCGATCCGCTTCAGATACTGCTCCGACAGGTCACCGCGCCGGTCCACACGGCGACCGTCGCGCAGGTCGTGCGTCTTCGCGTAGAAATCCCAGGCGCGGCGGAGCAGGTTCTGATGCGCGTGGCTCGGCACGGGGTTGCCCCTGATGGCCGCGATGTCCTGCCCGGTGAGGTCGACCCAATTGCTCACCCGGCGGCGGCCGTCGGGGGACGCCGACTCGACGCGTGCCCAGACCGCGGTGTTCTCCTGGAGGGGGTTGGGAGCGAACAGTTTCCAGTCCCTGGCGAATGTGGGTCTGGAATACCCGTCGATCTGTTCCCTGTATGTCTGTGAGATCCCGTTCTCCGGCGCGAGCGCAAGGAACACCGCCGCTACGTGCCAGGCCACGGCCCCCAACATGATCACGGCGGCGGAGACCAACACCGCCGTGGCCGGTCCGGACCGGACCCGGGAAGAGTTGCTCTGAGAGCCCGTCATTCGCTTGCGCTCCGTTGTTCGCCGGGTCCGGATTCCGTTACGTCGTCATGGGCGGGCTGCCGCCCGTGTGGTGTTCAGCCGGCGGACGAGGCGCCGCTGCTGCCCGAGGAACCGCTGCTGCCCGAGGAACCCGAGGAACCGCTGCTGCCCGAGGATCCCGAGGAACCGCTGCTGCCGGAACTGCCGGTGTCACCGTCATCGCCACTGCCCAGCAGCAGATCGCGGATGCTCAAAAGCACCACGGGGTTGAAGGTGTTGGTCTGGTTGCAGAATCCGTAGCGGACCTGGCCACAGTTGTGGTCCAGGTTGTTCGACGTCGAGATGTTGGTGGAATCACGCTGGAACGTGTCGCCCTCGTCGGCCGACGCGACTCCGCCGAACACCGCGGCGCCCACAACGGACGCCACGACAAATGCCGTCCGGAGAATCCCCTTCATTGGCTGCCTTCCCTTAGGGCGGCGCCCCTCGGCCACCGCTGCCGCACCCAACCGGGGTCAAAGAGGGGAGGTAACGAAATCGCGGCTTTGGATGGACCAATCGGGTTGAACTGACGCGAACCGCGTTGCTTAGCCCCCAGCGTCCCGTGCGCGGGCATGGCCCAGACGCCGGTAAGGAGGCCCTTGGGGTTACAGGCTGGGCAGGTCCAGGAACCCGGCGGCAACCGGGCTTGTTGTGTGGGTGTGGGGCTGCCATCCACAGCGCGGCGAGTCGAGTACCGGGCCTGCGGCGGAGGCGGCGCAGATGCCGGTACGTCTGGTGCGCAGGCCGGGGTAGGGCGGCGTCGGCTGCTGCCTGTGCTGTGGAGGGACTGTCGCCTTCGTGTCGCTCGATCCTCGATGTCGTCCAGGGGTTGGCGGCCTGTGTGCCGATAGCGGGCCATGAACTGAGTGGAAGCAGGTGACCGCTGAGCGGGCGTCCGTACGATGGCAGAGGGGGCGAGGAAACGGCCCCAAGAGAAAACGGCCCCGAGGGGTTACTCGGCCCTCTGCTGCAGTGACCCACCTTCAGTGGCGCCGAGAGCGTATACGTTTAAGCTTCGTTCACTCTCGGCGTGAAAAAGGGCCGGGCCACTACTGAAGTGCGCGGACGGCGGCTGAGAACAGCGGGGGCATGCGGGACGCCGCGGGGACGATGATGCGGGCGGTGCCAGGTCGGCGGCCCGCGGCCAGCAGGGCCCCGGTCAGCAGCCGGTGGCGCCGGGTCAGCCGGGCCCAGGCGCGCTCTTACGCGTCCGGTTGTCCGGCGGCCAGGCAGCGGACGGCGGCCCCGGCCGTCGCCAGTGCGAGGGCGATGCCCTCGCCGGTGAGGGGAAGGGCGTCCAGGTAGCCCGCGGCGTCGCCGACGAGCAGGACCCGGCCGGCGACTCTGCGCCGCACCCGCTGTCGCAGCGGTCCGGCGCCGCGCACCTCCGTCGTCGCCGGGCCGCGCAGCGACGCGGTGAGAGCCGGAAAGGCGGCCAGGTGTTCGTTGTACCCGCGACGGCTGCGGCTGGGGATCGCGACGCCCACCAGGTCGTCGCCGACCGGTGTCACGTAGGCCTCGCCGTGCCGGGACCAGTGGACCTCCACGAAGTCCGTCCACGGTTCGACGCAGAAGTGCCGGCGCAGTCCGTAGCGGCCGTGGGGGCGGCCCGGCAGTTCCAGCCCCAGGCCGCGGCACACCGGGGAGTGCAGACCGTCGGCGGCGATCAGCCAACGGGCCGTGATCCCGGCGGCGGTGACCGTGTCCGCGCTCTGGCCCACCTCGCCGACCTTGCCCGGCAGCATGCGCACGCCGAGGCCGAGCGCGCGCTGGTGCAGCGCGGAGTGCAGCGTCGTACGGCGGACTCCCAGCCCGCTGCGGCCGCGGAAGGACGCTTCGACGTGGGTGGTGCCGTCCATGTAGCGGATGCCGCGCAGTTCGCGGCCGGTGACCTTTTCGATGCCCAGTACCCGCAGCGCGGTGACGCCACTGGGCATGACACCTTCTCCGCAGGCCTTGTCCACCGGCGAGGTCCGGGGTTCGACGACGACGGTCTCCAGGCCGGCGAGCGCGGCGTGGATGGCGGCGGCGGACCGGCCGGTCCGCCGCCGGCCACCAGTAGGTCGATCATGCCGGAGCGGGCGTGGCCGGTGTGGTCGCGGCGGCGAGCGACCGGTTCTCGCAGCGGATGCGGACCGTGAGCAGGGCGGCGTTGAGCACCGTGAACACGGCCGCGGTGACCCAGACCGTGTGGGCGAGTGGCAGGGCCGGGCCCTCGGCGACGACGGCCACGTAGTTCGGATGCCGCAGCCACCGCCACCGGTAGGGACCTCCCGTCACCAGCGGCAGGCCGGGTACGACGATCACCCAGGTGTTACCGGGGGTCCAGAGCGTGGACGCACCACCACCGCAGCGCCTGGGAAGGGTCGTCCTCGACCTGCTGTCGGCCTGGATCGCCCAGGTACGGGAGGCGGAACGCGCCCTGCCGCCGGAGACCCGCCACCGGGCCGTGACGGAACGCATCCGGGCGTTCATCCGGCAGAACCTGCACGATCTGGAGGTGACGCCGCCCGTGATCGCCGCCGCGCACCACATCTCCGTCAGCCATCTGCACCGCGTCTTCCAGGAACAGCAGCGGGGCGAGACGGTCGCCTCCTGGATCCGCCGGCAGTGTCTGGAGGGCGCCTGCCGCGACCTCGCGGACCCCGCGCTGCGCACCACGCCGATCCATACCATCGCCGCCCGCTGGGGCCTGCCGCGCGCCTCCGACTTCACCCGTGCCCATCGCAGGGCGTACGGGATGTCGCCCATGGAGTCCCGCCTTCGCGCATGCCTGGAGCGGGAGTAGACGCACAGCCAAGTCCCAGTGGAGACCCATAGCTAACGACTCCATCAGCAGTCACCTTGCATCCTGATCAGGCACCTGCGCCACCGGCACATCGACGAAATCAGAGAGGTACTTGCTGTCATGATCATGAAGTCACTGACGAAGCTCTCGGCAGTCGCGGCCACGGGGGTGTGCGCCGTCGCCTTCGCCACACCGGCCAACGCGGCAGCGACCGCCTACGAGACGCTCTACAACGCCGCGACCGCGAAGTGTCTGGCCGTCCCCGGCGCGAACACGGCCAACGGCGTCGGTCTGGTCCAGTGGACATGCAGCGGCAACAGCGAGCAGCAGTGGCAACTGGAGTCGGTCGCGGGCGGAAACGGCGACCGGTACATCGTCAGAAACCTGAACAGCAACAAGTGTCTCGCCATGCCGAACGCCAGCACGGCCATCGGCACCCAGGCCATCCAGTGGACCTGCAACGGCGGCAGCGAACAGATCTGGATCCACGACAGCGCCAACCGCTTGCGCAACCTGAACAGCGACAAGTGCCTGGCCATCCCCAACTCCAGCACCACCAACGGCACCGAGGCAATCCAGTGGACCTGCACCACCAGCGGCGACCAGGTGTGGGTCTGGTAGAAGGAACCGCCGGAGCGGCCCTCCCCACGAGGGCCGCTGCTCCTTCGGCAACAGCAGGAACGGCTAAGGAAACTTCCGAATGAGAAGACGCATCGCCGCCACCATGGCGGCCATCGCGATGCTGAACGCGCCTCTGCTCACCGGCTCTGCCCTGACCGGCACGGCGTCGGCGGCCGAGACAGCCGAGGCAGTCGTCAACGCCCGCCTCTACAACATGGGCACCGGCCTCTGTCTGGCCAACCCGGGCTCCGACCAGGACCAGGGCACCGTGATGATCCAGTGGACGTGCAGCAACAGCGACAGCAACTACTGGTCCCTCCAGCCGATGACCGGCGGCGGCTACCACGTGGTCAACAAGGCGAGCGGCCAGTGTCTGGCCATCCCCAGCGGGAGCACGACGCTCGGCGTCAAGGCCATCCAGTGGCCGTGCCAGGACACGCAGAACGACGAGCAGGTCTGGGTCCACGACGGGCTCGACCAGCTGAGGAACGCCAGGACCGGACTGTGCCTGGCCATCCCCAACAGCACCACGACCGCCGGCACGGAGGCCATCCAGTGGAACTGCGACGCCGTGACCGAGACGGCTCCGAACCTGGACCGGGAATGGCTGTGGTGATCCGCAAGCGCGGCTGGACCGTGCTCATGACCGCACTCGCCCTCGCCGTCCTGACCGGCCTGCTGATGCCGGGCCCGGCCTCCGCCGAGGGCACGTCGGCCGAGAAGACCGTGTACACCAACACGGTGACCGGCGGCGACGGCCCCCGTACCCCGGACATCATCAGCACGAGCGCCAGCAACGCGGTCGTGGCCTGGCGGGAAGGCCTGCGGCCCGGCAACCGGGACATGGGCTACATGCGGTACTCCTACACCACCGACGGTGGCGCGACCTGGAGCCGCCCCCTGACGCTGGCCCAGGAGACAGACCAGTACGCCTGGCACTACGTGATGCTCTACAAGTCGGGCAGCGAGCTGTTCGCGTTCCTCGGGCGCACCCCGGTCGCGGACACGAGCGAGACGGACGGGGACGGCTGGAACAACGACGGCCTTCCGATCACCGCCACCGTCGTCAAGCGCAGCACCGACGAGGGCCACACCTGGCAGGACTACCCCGTCACCATGCCGACCATCGGCAACCTCGCCATCTCCGGCCGTCCGATCAAGCTGGCCAACGGCAACACCGTCCTCCCGTACTGGGGCACGGGCCGGGAGAACGGGGTGCTGATCGCCACGAACCCGGACCTGAAGACCTGGACGAAGGGCGGCACCGTCTCGAACGGGAACGCCACCGGGGTCAAGGCCGGTGAGAACCAGATCGTCGTCTCGCCGGACGACCCGAACACGCTGATCATGGTCGCCCGCGCCGACAACGCCAACGCCATGACGGCCACGAGTACCAACGGCGGCGCGAGCTGGACGGCCTTCACAGCCGCCACCGGTCTGCCGAGCAACAACGCGGCCAGGAGCTACTTCGGCAAGGACAGCAACGGCCAGCTCTTGTACATCTACACGACCGGCGACACCAACACCCGCCCGGCCCTCTACTACAAGACCAAGCGCCCCGGCGCGACGGCTTGGAGCGCGGCCAAGTTCTTCGCCGACGGCCCCGTGAGCCAGGAGGACCCGACACCGGCCGGCACCGGCGCGGGCTGGGACACGTACCCGATGGCCGACGAGTACGCGCCGGGCAAGTTCTTCGTCACCTGGGAGTTCGACACCACCCGCATCAAGGTGAACAAGCTGGACATCTCCGACGCTCCCTGATCCTCGACCGCAACCGCCGTACCCCCTGTCGCCGCCCGCCGGCCAGGGGGTACGGCAGCATGGGGCGCCCACAGACCCGTACGACCGAAAGGCCCCGGCCATGACCGCGGCACCCGAGCCCGAGATCCGAGCCGATGCCGAGTTTCGCCATCACCGCGTTGATCGCGGCGGACTCGGTCGGGTAGTCACCGCGGACCTCGGCACCCATGCGCACCGCGCGCTTGCGCAGCTCGGAGGGATAGGAGGAGGGATGTGCCATGACTCTGATCCTTACACGGAATCGAGTCTCCATTCGAACCGGGGCGGTTCACTCCGGCGGCCGGGTCAGCGGTCGAGGTGGAACGCCGGTACGCCACCACCCGCCGCGCCGCCGACTACGCACAACACCTCGGCTGCAGCGTCAAAACCCTCACCCGCGCCTGCACCGCCGCCACCGGGCAGCCCGTCAAGCACGTCATAGACGGCCGCGTCGCCCTGGAGGCCCAACGCCTGCTCGCCCACACCGGCGATCCGGTGGCGACCATCGCCCGCCGCCTCGGCTTCGACGAACCCACCAACTTCGGAAAGTTCTTCACCCGCCACACCGGTGTCGCTCCCGGCGCTTTCCGTCAGGCGCATCGGAGTCAGCAGTGAAGGCGGCGTTGCACATTCTCGGCCAGGGGTCCCGGCAGCGAACTCCGTCGGGGCCGCGTGTCGCCGTTTCACCATGGTGAGTCGTCCTTCCACCTTGCTGCCCCAGGACCACGGGACAAAGGTGGAAGGCGCTGCAGGTGTTCACCCGTGACCGTCTGCACGCTCACGTTCGATGCCCTCGACCTGGACTTTCCGGTCAGCGGCAAGAACAAGACCGCGCCACCGGTCCCCGGTGAAGCGGGGAAGGGCTCGCCGTCCCCGCGGTGCCGCCACGTCCGCCGGCTCGGCTCACAGGGCTTCTTCCGACCGGAACCGGGTGCAGATCGAGGGGAGTTACTCGGACTCTTCTTGCGGAAGAGCGCGGCCGTTGATCGCGTCGGCGATGGCGTAGGCGGTGCGGACGAAGGACTCTGCCTGCTGCGCCGACAGGTTCAGCGCGGAGGTCTCCTCCAGGGCCCGCCACATGGCTGCCAGGGGCTCGCGCATGGCACGGCCCTTGTCGGTGAGGTGGACGACCATGACGCGCCGGTCGTGTTCGGCCGGCTCGCGGACGAGCAGGCCGGAGTCCTGCATGCGGCGTAGGGACTTGGAGACGGTGGAGTGGTCCAGGCCGACGCTTTCGAGCAGCTCGGACTGGGTCTGACCGTCCCGGTCGAGGAGGTGCATCAGCAGCAGTTCCTGTCCGAGATGCAGGTCCATCTCGCGGAGCATGGCGGCGGCGCGGGCCCGGTGAGCGCGGGCGAGCTGGAAGATCGCGTAGCTCATCGGCCCCTCGTCGGCCGTGGTCGGGGTGCGGGGTGTGGGGGCGGTCATGGTTCGCTTCCTCAGACGGTGTAGGTGGGGTAGTCGGTGTATCCGGCCACTCCGCCGCCGTAGAAGGTCGCCGGGTCGGGGGTGTTCAGCGGCGCGTCAGAGCGTAGCCGCTCGACCAGGTCCGGGTTGGCGAGCGCGAGGGCGCCGACGGAGACCAGGTCGGCCGTGCCGTGGTCGATGTCCTTGGCGCGCGTGGGCAGGTCGGTGCCGGCCCGGTTGAGGATCAGCGTGGTCGGCCACAGTGCGCGCAGGGTGCCCAGCAGTGCGTCGTCGTCGGCGTGGATCACGTGGAGGTAGGCGAGGCCGAGCGGGCCGAGGGCACGCATGAGCGCCGGATACAGCTCGGCGGTGTCGGACTCGGCGATGTCGTTGTAGGGGTTGCCGGGGGAGATGCGCAGGCCGGTGCGGTCGGCGCCGATCTCGTCGGCCACGGCGGTGGCGACCTCGACGGCGAAGCGGATGCGGTTGTCGAGGGAACCGCCGTAGCGGTCGGTGCGCTGGTTGGTGTTGTCGGACAGGAACTGGTGCACCAGGTAGCCGTTGGCGCCGTGGATCTCCACGCCGTCGGCGCCTGCCGCGACGGCGGCCGCTGCGGCGCGGCGGAAGTCGTCGACGGTCGCCGCGGCCTCCTGCGTCGACAGGGCACGGGGCGTCGGCATCTCCTGGGGCCCGGACGCGGTGAACATCGCGCCCTGCGGCCGGATCGCCGAAGGGGCGACCGGCCGGCGCCCGTGGGGGGTGTTGGCGGGGTGGGCGATGCGTCCGGTGTGCATCAGCTGGATGACGATCCGGCCGTCGGCCGCGTGCACGGCGTCGGTGACCTTGCGCCAGCCGGCGATCTGCTCGTCGTTGTGGATGCCGGGGGTGAGGAGGTAGCCCTGGCCGTCGGTGGAGGGCTGGGTGCCCTCGGTGATGGTGAGCGCGTGCGAGGCCCGCTGGGCGTAGTACTCGGCGTTCAGCTCGGTGGGGACGCCTTCAGGTGTGGAGCGGTCACGGGTCATGGGGGCCATGACCAGGCGGTGCGGGAGGGAGATGCCACCGACGGTGGTCGGTGTCCACAGGGAGTGCAGCATGAATGGTCCTTCGGTGAGGTGATGAACAGGTGGTGATCGGGGAAGCGGGGGTGGCGGAAGGAGAGGCGGGCGTGATCAGTCGAGGGTGAGGACGAGCTTTCCCCGGACATGCCCGGCGTCGCTGACCTGCTGGGCGGTGGCGGCCTGGTCGAGCGGGTAGGCGGTGACGGTGGTGACGACCTTGCCGGTCGCGGCGGCCTGGGCCAGGGCGGCCAGGCGGGCGGCCGAGCGTTCCTTCGGACTGCTGGCGAAGGTGATGCCGAGCTGGTGCGCGCGGAAGTCGGCGATGGTGACGATGCGCTCGGTGCCGCCCCGCAGGGCGATCGAGTCCTCAAGGGCTCCCTTCCCGGCCAGGTCGAACACCGCGTCCACGCCCTCGGGGGCGAGCGCCCGGACCCGTTCGACCAGGCCCTCGCCGTAGAGGGTCGCGGTGGCGCCGAGCGCGGTGAGGTATTCCTGGTTGGAGGGGCCGGCGGTGCCGATGACACGCGCCCCGCGGGCCGTGGCGAGCTGGACCGCCAGGGTTCCGACCGCTCCGGCCGCGCCGTGCATCAGCACGGTCTCCCCGGCGGCGACGCCGAGCAGGTCCAGGACCCGCTCGGCCGTCGCGCCCGCCACCGGCAGCGCGACCGCGTGCTGCCAGTCGAGTCCGGCGGGCTTGGGGGCCACGGTGGTGGCCAGCGCGTACTCGGCGTACGAGCCGGTGTCCGACCAGCCCAGCACCTCGTCACTCACCTGCACATCCCGCACGCCCTCACCCAGGGCGTCCACCACACCGGCGAGCTCTCCGCCGGGGACGGCGGGGAGCGGCGTGGGGAACACGGCCTCCATCGCCCCCGAGCGGATCTTGCCGTCCAGCGCGTTCAGCCCGGCCGCCCTGACGCGGACGCGGATCTGCCCGGGGCCGGGCCGCGGGACCTCGATGTCCGCCTCGCGCAGCACTTCCGTGCCACCGAAACGGTCGAACAGGATGGCTTTCATGACGACTCCTCTCGCGCCGCCACCCATTTAGGTGGCTAGACACATAACTAACGTAACAGTAAACGTGTGGCTAGCCAAGTATTTGCTGTCGCTCGGGCTGGGCATGACCGGTCGCGGTCGCGTCGTCTCCTCGGGGCGGCAGTCGGGGCGGCAGTCGGGGCGGCGGTCGGGGCGGGAGGTGCCCCGCCGGAGCGTGCCTCCCGCAGTCAAGGGCTACCTCGCCTTGAAGCCGGACGCCAGGGCCGGCCAGGGCCCTGGTGGTGCGCGGCTTCCTTCTGGTTCGGGTCCGGGTCGGCTCGCGGTTGGCCGCCCGGGCAGTCTCCAGCTCCGCGTCCCTCTTCCCCGGCCGCGCCATCAGTTCGGTGTTCGCCCGTTCCGGGCGGGAGGCCTGGCGCGCCGTACGGCCCGACCTGATTGCGGAGTTCCCTGTCGACGAGCGGTCGTCCGGAGTCGGTGCCGCCACCCCGTCCGCTTCCTGTGCTTGCGCGACGACCTCACCCCAAGGAAGTGCCTGCATTCGGGGAGTGGGCCGGCCGGTCGGCGCCGCCGCGGACGTATGGCGAGTGCCCGTCTGCGGGCGGCAGCCTCTCCGGTGTCGATCCCCGCCGGCCGGAGGGGCCCTGACCGACTGGACAACGGGCAGCTGCAAACCCGGTCCACAGGCGGAGGCCATGCGATCGCCGGAATGCCGCGGCGGCGCTCACAGTCGGGCCGCAGGAGTCTCAGGACCTGCGGCCCGCGCCGTCCGGAAGTCCGCCGGAACTCTCCTGCTCGCGGTGGAGGGCTGGTGGCGGGGCCGTGGTTCCTCGTGGGATCAGGTGAGTGGGCAGGACGACGTGTCGGCCGCGGTCCGCCTCGGGGTCGTTGATGAGTTCCAATGCCAGTTCGGCGGCGGCGCGACCCATGTCGGACGGGGACTGGGCCACGGTGGACAGGTCGAGCCATTCGGCCATCAGCTGGTCGTCGAAGCCGAGGACGGAGACGCGCTGGGGTACCTCGATCTGCACGGTGCGCAGGGTCGCGACGACAGCGGCGGCCAGTTCGTCCTGCTCGGCGAAGATCGCGGTGGGTGGTTCGCGCAGGCTCAGCAGGTTTCCGACCGCCTGAGTGGTGCCGCGTTTGTCGCGAGGCGAGGTGGTGACCACGAGGTCGTCGTCCAGGGGCATGTCCGCCTCGGTGAGCGCCTGTTGGTAGCCGATGAGGCGCTCGCGTGAACTGAAGCTGAAGCCGCGGGCGTTGACGGTGTGGGCGAAGGCGATCCGGCGGTGTCCGAGGTTGATCAGGTGGCGGGTGGCCTTGCAGGCGGCGGCAACGTCGTCGACGTAGACGCTGGGACGGCCTTTGACGTGCTGGCTGATGTAGATGACCGGCATCTACCAGGGCGACGAACTCGGCCTGCCCGAGGTCGAGAACCTCCCCGTGGACGTCCTCCAGGACCCCATCTGGGAACGTTCCGGCCACACCGACCGAGGCCGCGACGGCTGCCGCGTCCCGATTCCCTGGTCGGGACAGGCGGAGCCGTTCGGCTTCAGCTCCGACGACGCCTATGCCGGACCCTGGCTGCCCCAGCCCGCCGACTGGAGCGAGCGGAGCGTGGCGGCACAGACCGGCGACGCCACCTCGATGCCTCCGAAGGAGTCCTAGCCTTCCACCGAGAACTCGGCTTCACCTGCGTCGTCAACCTCGCCGCCGAGGCGTACCAACTGCCCGAAACCACCGCGATCCTGCTGGCCAGCGGCCCGGTCGCGGACGGGCGACTGGAACCCGAACAGGCGGTCTGGCTCAAGGCGTAGGGCTCGCACCAGGCGCAACGACCCTCCTCGAACCGCCAGGGTCTGTCCGGTGTCACTCCCCGCCGACCGGACAGAGCCTGGCTCATCCTCGGTGAGTTCGGCGAGCTCCACGTGATCCGAGGGGCTCCGCTCCTTCGGGCTGATCGTGGTTGTCGGTCGCCGTCCGGGCGACTGCCCTGAGACTCGATACCAAGGTCCAGGGACCGGACAGGGACCGGGACGACGCAGCCGTGTCCACGCCGACGGTGTCTCCACGCCGACGGTGTCTCCACGCCGATTCGTCGTCCCATGTGCAGGTTGCGCGGCACGGGTTGGGGTCCCCCGCGCGGCAGTCGAGTACCGGGCCGACAGCGAAGGCAGTGCGGATACCGGCACGGCGGGCGCGTGGGCGGCGGGTAGGGCGACGTCGGCTGTTCATCGTGTTTTTGGGGCACTGTCGCCTTCGTGTCGCTCGATCAGTGATGTCGTCCAGGGATGTCGGCGGTCTGCGTGCCGATGGCGCATCTGGTTCGCGCCGGCGGCAGGTGGCCGCTGAGAGAGCGTCCTGGCGATGGCCGATGGATCTGGGAAACGGCCTGAAGAGGAAACGGCCTGAAGAGGAAACGGCCTCGATGGGTTGCTCGACCCTCTTGCGTGGAGCCCTGCGGTTCGACTGGTCAGGCCGGTGGGCCGGTCACCAACGGGCCTTGTTCATCTTCGAGTGGTGAGCGCCCTGCTGGGAGCCGGCGCACTCGGGATCATCGCCGCGTCGGCCGACTGTCCGCGCACTTGACCAGTCACCGCCACGGCGAAGTCGGCAACCGTTGCCTGGCTGTCAGCGGTTGCGCGGGGTGACCAGGCCGGATTCGTAGGCGAGGACCACGAGTTGGGCCCGGTCGCGGGTGCGGAGTTTGGTCATGGCCCGGTTGATGTGGGTTTTCGCGGTCATCGGGCTGATCACCATGTGGCCGGCGATCTGGTCGTTGGACAGGCCCTGTGCGGCCAGGGCGACCGCTTCGCGCTCGCGGCTGGTCAGCTCCTCCAGCGCGGCACTGATGGTGGGGAGCGGCTGGGTGACGTACCGGTGGATCAGCTTGCGGGTGATGGACGGGGCGAGCAGAGCGTCGCCGCGGGCGGCTACTCGTACGGCGTGCAGGAGGTCCTCCGGCAGGATGTCCTTGACCAGGAACCCGGCGGCGCCGGCGCGCAGCGCGTCGAGGACGTATTCGTCCATGCCGTAGTTGGTCAGTATGACGACGTGCACGTCGGCCAGGGCCGGGTCCGCGGCGATGCGCCGGGTCGTCTCGATGCCGTCCATGACCGGCATCTGGATGTCGATGAGCGCGACGTCGGGCAGACGCTCCTTGATGAGCACCAACGCCTCTTCGCCATCGGCGGCTTCGGCCACCACGTCGATGTCGTCCTCGAGGTCGAGAAGCGCGCGGAAGCCGCTGCGGATGAGCGGCTGGTCGTCGACCAGCAGGACACGGATCATGATGCTCGTTCCACGGGGAGTTCGGCCTGGACGGTGAAACCGTGCTCGGTGCGCGGCTGCGCGCGCAACTGGCCGCCAAGGGCGGTGACGCGTTCGTGCATGCCGATCAGCCCGAGGCCGGGGGCCGGGGCGTTATCAGGAGTGGCCTTGCCGTCGTCGTCCACCTGGACGCACAGCGCGTCGAATCGGTATTCGATCCGGACTGCCGCGGTGGTGGCGCAGGCATGCCGTGCGGTGTTGGTCAGTGCCTCCTGGACGATGCGGTAGGCGGTCCGGCCCACCGCGGCCGGCACGTCGTGCCGTGGTCCTTCGATCGTCAGCGTCGCGCCGAGGCCCATCGAACGGGCGCGCTCCACCAGTTCCGGTACCTGCTCAAGGCCCTGCGGCGGGGTGGTGTCGTCGCCACGCAGGGCCTCCAGAGTCGCGCGTAGCTCCCGGGTCGCCTCCCGCCCCGCCGTCTGGATCGCGAGCAGCGTCTCGGGTACGTGCTCACCGCGCCTGCGGGCTACGTGGACGGCGACCTCGGACTGCACCTTGATGATCGAAATCTGGTGGGTGAGGGAATCGTGCAACTCCCGCGCGATGCGCAGCCGCTCCTCATCCGCGCGGCGCCTAGCGGTCTCCTCCCGGGTGCGCTCGGCTTCGTCCGCCCGCCGCTCGGCCTGCCGCAGCGCCTCCCCGGCGGCAAAGGCGGCGATCAGCCAGGCGATCTCCAGTACGTTCCGGGCCTGTGCGAACGCCTCGCGCGGCGGCCCTTCGCGGAAGACCAGCGCCGTGAGAGGAAGGACGACGAGCAAAGACACGGATACCGCCACCGTCAGGGCACGGTGCCCGGCCCGCACGGCGCCGTACACCGCAACCAGGTACGAGACAGCGAGCACCTCGAATCCCGCCGCCTCGTAGCCCACCGCGCACAGGCCGGTGATGGCCAGCACGGCGATCGGAGCCCTGCGACGCGCGAGCAGCGCCAGGCCGCCCGCCACCAGCAGCACGGAGCCGAACAGTTCGAGCTTTCCGGCCCGATGCTGCTCCCACAGCCCGGTTCCCAGCAGCAGTGCCGCCACGCTGACGGCAATCGCCCAGTCCATGGCACCGGCCGGGACACGAAAACGCCCTGTGTCCATGCGTGCACCCTAGCCGGACGCCGCTGCGGGAGAGTCCCGCCTGCGGACGAGAGGGCGACTACCGCACCCGCGGTAGTCGCCCGCCGCCTGCCGCAGGCGCAGCAGGTGCCTGCCATGTCGACGGCAGTCCGAAGAGACTGCGCTCGCCGGACGACCAGTGGTGCGGTCGGCAGGCACGCTCAAGGCACAGCGAAACTGCGGAACTCGCCGCGCACGGAGGAGGAGAGTGGCATGAGCGCAACAGATGTCCTGATGGTGGCCGCCGAGGGGGGAGTCATCGGCAACGGGCGGACGGGGGCCAATCTGGCCCTTGGGGTGGGGGCGATCGGCGTGGCCCTTGGCCGGCTGGCTCTGGCCCGCGTCGCGGGCCGTATCAGCACCGGCAACGCGCGCACCGGCGCCATGGCGGCCATGGCGGTGGGCCTGGTCGGCACGGCCCTCGCGGCGCTGCACCTGGCCACCGCCCATGGTGGCCCCGGCACCGGCAACGGGATTCTGGGAGCCATCGCTGCCATCCCCTTGGGGCTGATCGCCCTGGTCCTCGGCGGGCGCGCTCTCGCTCGCTCCCGACGGCCTGCGCGGACCGCCGACAGCTTCCAACACGAGCGGGAGTTCGGGTCCGCCTCATGAGCACCGCCGGGCCCACGCTGACGGTCAGCCCGGACCTGTGAGTCCGGACCTGTGAGTCCGGGGCGAGCCCTCTTCGGACTGGTGGATGAGCCCGTACGAGGCCGTAGCGGGCTCGGGCACGGCCGACCACGGCACGAGCGGGCCCGGTCCGCAGGTGGACGGGTGGCGCTTGCCGCCGGGGGTGATCCGGCTGATCGCCGAGGTGGGCGTCATCGGGGCCGAGCCGAAGGGCCTGGCGGCTCCAGGTGACCGCGATGTACACCCAGGGGAGGTTCGACGTTGGCGGGCCGCTCCGCCTGTACGCCGCTCCGCCCTCGACGACAGGAAGCCGGGAGGCCCCGGCGGAGGTTTCGTCCTCCACGCCGCGCGCCCGAAGCGCGCTCGCACCGACGCGGTACAGCCCGACCTGCCGTGGCACAGCAATGATCGACATCCTGGTTGCAGACGTCTGGCCTGCGACAACGGTCAAAGAGGCTCCGCTCCGAGTAGAGGGGAGGGGCCTCTGCGCGTTGGAAGGGAAAATCGCTGCGTCTCATGGTTCGACTGCCTCCGCTGAGCTGGAGTGGCGCCCAGGATTCCGTGTCGGACAGGTCTCTCAGGGAGCGGCAGGGAGCGGCAGGGACCAGGGAGGGACCGCAAGGACAAGAACCCAACCGACAAGGACCAACCGACCGACAAGAACCAACGACAAGAACCAACCGACAAGGACCGCGCAAGGCTGACAGAGATGCACACGACTGACACCTCGCGGGGCGCCCCTGTCAACGGCTCGTTACGAACTCGTGGCCCGGCGACGTCGTCGAGAGACGGCGACAGGCAACGCGAACGCGCGCCGTCCAGGGCGGCGGCGGGTTCGTCCATGACGGCGGCCCCACTGGTTCAGGAAGTCCGCCTGCTCGCCGGTCCTCAGTGGTCCGTCTGCCGGGGAGACGGGCACGGTCCGCCGTGGCAAGGCCAGTTGGGGCGGCTCGCGACAACCGGCCGCCCGTGCCGCAACGGCGAGCTGCCCGGGGACCACATCGCTCCGGGGCTGTTGACGCACTGGTCGGATTGCCCTCATTATCGGGCCACTCGATGTCATCGATGACACAAGTCAACGATGACATTTCTTGCCGACCGCCGTGGACGACGGCACTGCAAGGCGTCACTTTTCGGCCGGTCCGCGGGGGCAGCACGCTCCGCCGCCCGGACGGCCACAGCACAGGAGACCTCATGAGCTCTGGACGTGTACCCCGGCATGCCCGTATACGGATGATCGCGGCGGTGGCGACCGTCTGCGCCCTGTCCGCGGCCCCGCTCGCCCCCCAGGCCGTTGCCGCCGACACCCCTGCGTACTCCGAGACCTACCGGCCCCAGTTCCACTTCACTCCGGAGAAGAACTGGATGAACGATCCCAACGGGCTCGTGTACTACGAGGGCGAGTACCACCTCTTCTACCAGTACAACCCGAACGGCAACTCCTGGGGCGACATGTCCTGGGGGCATGCGGTGAGCCGGGACCTCGTGCACTGGGAGGAGCTGCCGCTCGCCCTGTCGCACGACGACGAGGAGATGGTGTTCTCCGGCAGCGCGGTCGTCGACCGGGACAACACCACCGGGTTCGGCACGAAGGAGAACCCGGCGATGGTGGCGATCTACACCAGCGCCTACAAGAACGGCGGCAAGCAGGCCCAGTCGCTCGCCTACAGCACCGACCGGGGCCGCACCTGGACCAAGTACCAGGGCAACCCCGTCCTCGACATCGGCTCCAAGGAATTCCGCGACCCCAAGGTCCAGTGGTACGCGCCGACCCAGAGCTGGCTGATGACGGTGTCGCTGTCCACCGAGCACAAGGTGCGGTTCTACTCGTCGAAGAACCTCAAGGACTGGGAGCTGCAGAGCGAGTTCGGGCCGGCCGGCGCGACCGGCGGTGTGTGGGAGTGCCCCGACCTGTTCCCCCTCGCGGTCGACGGGAACAAGAAGAAGATCAAGTGGGTCCTGGTCGTCAACATCAACCCCGGTGGCATCGCCGGTGGTTCGGCCGCCCAGTACTTCGTCGGCGACTTCGACGGCAAGAAGTTCACCGCCGACGACAAGGGCACCTACACCCCGCCCACCGGCACGGTGGTGCAGGACTTCGAGAACGCCGACTTCGGTACGTGGACGACGACCGGCACCGCCTTCGGCGACGGACCGGCGGCCGGGGCGCTGGCCGGGCAGGGGACTGTCGAGGGCTTCGACGGCAAGGGCCTCGCCAACAGCTTCCACTCCGGTGACGGCACCACCGGCACCCTCACCTCACCCGAATTCACCGTCGACAGCCCCTACCTGAACTTCAAGGTCGGCGGCGGACGTCACCCGCACGAGGCCGGAACCGTCTTGGAGCAGGGACCGCCGCCCGAGGGTACGGTCCTCGCCGACTTCGAAGGCGGCAGCTACGGCGACTGGACGACGACCGGAGACGCCTTCGGGCCGGCACCGGCCACCGGCACCCTCCCCAACCAGCAGGAAGTCTCCGGATTCCTGGGCGACGGCCTGGTCAACTCCTACCTGAACGGCGACTCCACCACCGGCACGCTCACCTCGCCCGAGTTCACCATCGACAAGAAGCACCTCAACTTCCTCATCGGCGGCGGCAACCACCCCGCCGGCTCGGCCGACCCGACCGCCGTCGAACTCCTCGTCGACGGCGAAGTGGTGCGCAGCGCCACCGGAAAGGACAGCGAGGCGCTCAACTGGGCCTCCTGGGACGTCGGCGCTCTCGCCGGCAAGCAGGCGCGGATCAGGATCGTCGACGACAACACCGGCGGCTGGGGCCACCTCAACGTCGACCACATCATGCTGTCCGACGCCTTGGCCCCGCGCGTCTCCCAGGAGACGTCCGTCAACCTCGTCGTCGACGGTCAGGTCGTCCGCAGCGCCACCGGTGCCAACAGCGAAACCCTGGACTGGGCCTCCTTCGACCTGCGTCCCTACGCCGGCAAGAAGGCGAAGATCCAGGTCGTCGACATGAACAACGCCGGCTGGGGCCACATCCTGGCCGACCGGTTCACCGAAGCCGACACCGCCGCCAAGTCCGTCGTGCAGCGCGCCGACTGGGCCGACCACGGCAAGGACTACTACGCCGCCGTGTCCTGGGAGGACGCCCCGGACGGCAAGCGGTACATGGTCGGCTGGATGAGCAACTGGGACTACAGCGGTGCCGTCCCCACCTCCCCCTGGCGCGGCGCGCAGAGCGTCCCCCGGGAGATGGCCCTGCGCACGGTCGACGGTCGGATCCGCCTGATCAGCAATCCGGTCGACAGCCTGGAGTCCCTGCGCCGGCCGCACGCGGTGTCCGCGTCCGACCTCACCGTCAAGGACACCTCCAAGGCCTTGATCGGCCCCGCGGCCAAGGGCAAAGCCCTCGACATCCAGGCGACGTTCTCCCTCGAGGACGCCGACCGCTTCGGCCTGAAGGTCCGCACGGGCGCGAACGGCGAGGAGACCGTCATCGGCTACGACAGCACGACACAGGAGCTGTACGTCGACCGCACCCGCTCCGGCGCCGTGGACTTCAACAGCACCTTCCCCGGCGTCCAGACGGCACCCCTGAAGCCCAAGAACGGCAAGGTCAAGCTGCGGATCCTCGTCGACTGGTCCTCCGTCGAGGTCTTCGGCGGCAACGGCGAAGCGGTGATCACCGACCAGATCTTCCCCGACCCCGCCAGCCAGGGAGTGGAGTTCTTCGCCGAGAACGGCACCGTGAAGCTCGACAAGGCCGTCGTCTGGCACCTCGACTCCGCCCACGACCGTTGAGACCGCCGCGCGACACGACGCGAGGCCGCGACTAGCGTGCCTCCCTGCAAGGTCACGGCCCGGCCCACGTCGGTACGCTCCTCCGGAAGAGCCGGTGCCGTGGCAGGCAGCCCCCACCAGCGAATACATGAGGGCAGCATCCGGGCCATGCCCCGAAGCCAGGCCCAGAGGCGCATTGGACCGCATTCCGGTGCCCTCGGCCATCGCCTGCATTCGAATGCCTGCCCCTCTTCCCGCCACGCCGGTGCCCGGCCGCGCCGATGTCCCCCTTCGGCGACGGAACACCGCATGCTCCTGATACCGCCACCGATGGCTTTCTACGGTTGGTCGCCCGCAGCGCCCAGCCGCATCCTGGACGGAGCGGGGAAGTAACGCTGGGCGGCCGCCTGGTCGAGGCGCTCGCCCCGGTGACCGGGGTGCAGGTGCGGTCACACCGGGCTCGGAGGCCGGCGGCCTTCTGGCGGGACCCGAGGAACGTGACGGGGGATCACGGATTCGAGTGGGTGAACTCGGGCTCCTTCTCCTGAGCGACCGAGGTCCTGATCTCTGCTCCGGCCCTGGCCCTGGCCCTGGCCCTGTTCCTGGCCCGTGCTTCTGCACTGCGGCCCTTGCCCGGAAGCAGCAGGGCCACGGACACCGCCCCCACTCCCAGGATCGCCGCGCCCACCAGGCTGGTGTGAGCCACCGCGTCCGCGAAGGACGCGCTGACCGCGTCCGCCATCCGGTGGGCGCCGTCGGTGAGTTGGTCGGCCTGCTCCTGGAGCTGTGCGGCCTGCTGCGGGTCGGCCGCCCGCGCTGCTTGTTCGGCGAGCTGCCGTGCCTGGTCGCCGATGCCCTCGGCGACCGAGTACCCGGCGGCGACCGAGTCCTGCGCCTGGCTCAGTGCGTCGGCCGGGAGGTTGCTGCCGGCGGTTGCGTCCGACAGGTTCGACGAGTACGAGGTCGACAGCAGCGAACCGAGGATGGCGATGCCGATCGCCCCGCCCAGTTCCTGCGAGGTGTCGTTGACCGCGCTGCCCACGCCCAGCTCCTCCTCGGGGAACGCTCCCATGATCGCGTCCGTGCAGGGCGAGAGCGCCAGGCCGATCGCGAGCCCGAGTGCGAAGAGGGGTGCCACGAAATCGCCGTACGACGACGACCTGTCGACCTGGGTGAGCAGTGCGAGTGCCAGCGTGCCGCCGGCCATGCCCGCGACGATCGTCGCCTTCATGCCGATGCGCGGGGTGAGGTAGCCGGTCAGCGCGGAGCCGAGGAAGACCGCGCCGGCGAGCGGCAGCATGCGTATGCCGGTCTCCAGCGCGTCGTACCGCAGGACGAACTGGAGGTGCTGGGTGAGGAAGAAGAAGGCGCCGAAGACCGCGAGAAGGAACAGTACGACGGCGATGTTGGCACCCGTGAACGCGCGGTTCGCGAAACGGCGCAGGTCGAGGAGGGGGTGCGGGTGGTGCAGCTCCCAGAGGACGAACACCACGAGCCCCACGACCGTGACGACCGTGCCCGTGACCGCCTTGACGTCCCAGCCGTGCGGGGCCTCGATGAGCGTGAAGACCAGCGCGGCGATCCACACCACCGACAGCAGCCCACCGACGTAGTCGATCCGCGGCGCGTGCGTGGCCTTGGACGGCGGTACCAGGACGAAGGCGCCGACGATGGCGAGGGCGATCACGGGAACGTTGGTCAGGAAGGTGGACTGCCAGCTGAAGCTCTCCAACAGCATGCCCGCGATCAGCGGTCCGGCGGCGATGGCGAAACCGGCGGTGCCCGCCCACAAGGTGATCGCCTTGGTCCGCTCGGCGCGCGGGAAGGTCGCGGCGAGCAGGGAGAGCGTGGCGGGCATGATGAGCGCCGCACCGACACCCATCACCGCACGGGCCGCGATGACTCCGGCCGCGCTGTCGACCAGTGAACCCCAGATTGCTCCGCCGCCGAACAGGACGAGCCCGAGGACGAGCGCGCCGCGCCGGCTGTACTTGTCGCCGATCGCCGCGAACAGCAGCATCAGGGCGGCGTAAGGGATGGTGTAGGCGTCGATCACCCACTGCAGGTCCGTGCTGGACAGACCGAGGTCCTGGGTCATGGAGGGAGCCGCGACCGTGAGGGCGGTGTTGGCCATCACGATCATCAGCAGGCTCAGACAGAGCACGAGCAGAGCCCACCAGCGCCGGGCGTAGGGCCCGTTCATTCTCTCGACCGGTTCGTCCATGAACACACGCATGAGCTGGGGTCCTTTCACGAAGGGGGTCCACGCGATGCCCCTGCGGGCAGGGGGCGGGTGCACCAAACGGCAGGGAGCGCCGCGAGCATCCGTTCGACAGACTTTATCATGTGACAAAGTCGATTGACCGGGCCTGGTGTCGCGTAGCTGTTGTGAGGTGCGTCGCCCGGTGGGGTGCTCGCTTGTTGCTGCTGTTGCTGCTGCGGCTGCGGATCGCGGAGTGGGAGCGGATCGCGCCGGGGGATCTGATGTCCCGGGTCACCTCGGACACGACGCTGCTGCGGGCGGTCAGCACCCAGGCGGTCGTCTCCGCGGCCACCGGCGCGGTCGCGTTCGTCGCGGCGATCGTGATGATGGCGTTCCTCGACGCCGTGCTGCTGGGTGTGACGCTCGGCGTGGTCGTGCTGGTCGGCGGGGCCGCCGCGCTGGTGATGCCGCGGATCGCGCGGGCCACCGAACGCTCGCAGGAGGCGGTCGGGGAGATCTCCATCGCGTTGGAGCGGGCCTTCGGGGCGTTCCGTACGGTGAAGGCGTCCGGTGCCGAGGAGCGGGAGACCGCCCGGGTGGAGGCGGCGGCACGGCGGGCGTGGCGGCACGGCGTGAAGAGCGCGAAGTGGGAGTCCGTGGCCGGCTCGGCGGACGGACTCGCCGTCCAGCCGGCCTTCCTCGCGGTGCTCGCGGTCGGCGGGGCGCGGGTGGCGTCCGGGGAGATCCCCGTGTCCACCCTCATCGCCTTCCTGCTGCACCTCTTCTACCTGATCGAACCGGTGTCCCAGCTGGTCGACGCCGTGTCCCACCATCAGGAGGGGGCGGCCGCGATCTCCCGGATCGCGCACGTGGAACGCCTGTCGACGGTGACAGGCGCCGACCGGATCGTTGTCATGGAGGCCGGCCGGGTCCGGTCGGTGGGCACCCATGAGGAACTGGTGACCGAGGACCGGCTGTACGCTCGGCTGGCGGCCACCCAGCTGGTGACCCCCGCGCGATGACCCACCACACGCCGGGTTGTCCGGCCGTCCACTGGCCCATTCCGGCCGGACGGCCACACGCGCCGACACCAACCAGATACCAGGACCGCGAAAGGCCGCGCATGTACACCGAGTCAGCCATCCCCTACAGACGTGCTGTGTGGGACTGGCTGGCCCAGCCGACCGCGCTGTTCGGCGGCGTGTACGGGCTCTTGGTGTCGAGTTCGGCCGTCGCCGCGCTCACGGAGTTGGGCGAGACTCAGGCGGCGAGTATGGACGACGCCCGGTGGGTCCTGTTCACTGCCCTCGCCTCGGCCCTGGCCCATGGTTATGCCCACCAGATCGCCCACCGCGATGCGCAGGCCCATCCCGGCATACGGGGTGTGGTGCGTGCCGTGCTCGGCGAATGGCCGTTGGTGCTGGCGGCGCTGCCCACCACACTGCTGCTGTGTGGGGCAGGCCTCGGCTGGTGGCGTTCAGAGGGCATCGAGTACATCGCCTTCGGAATCAACATCGTCCTGCTGCTGTGCTGGGGTCTGCTCGCATGCCGGGCCGCAGGCCACACATGGGGACGAGCCGTCAGGATCGGCTGTGCCGACGCGCTCCTGGGAGTGGCCGTCGCCTTGGTGAGCACCCTGCTGAAGTGAGACGCGGCGACTCGTCACAGATGCCGGTGACGAGGGCGGGGCCGAGGTCGCTGAGTCGCGTGCCGGCCCTGTCCGGCCTTCGTCAGGCCGCTGACTCTGCAGAAGGCACCGGTCGGTCAGTCCGTACTGAGGGGAATCCGTAGCCTCACCCGGTAGCCGCCCTCCGCGGTCGGGCCCGCCTCCAGGGTGCCCTGGAGGATGTCGGCCCGTTCCCGCAGGCCGACCAGACCGTGCTGTGATCCGGGCAGGGACAACGAGGGACGTGTGGGCGGGGTGTTGGCGACGGTCACTCCGACGTGGTCGCCGTCCTGCCACAGCTCGACGTGGGCGTCGGCGCCGGGGGCGTGCTTGCGGACGTTGGTCAGCGCTTCCTGGACCGTGCGGTAGACGGCCCGTTGGGCCGGTGTGCCCACGGTGGGCGGGAGTTCACCCTTCAGCTGTGCGTGAGTGCCGCTGGATTCCACGAGTCTGTGCAGGTCGGCCAGGGTGGGCTGAGGCGTCAGCTCGGTGGCTTGGCCGCCGGAGGCGCGCAGCAGCGTGACCATGGTGCGCAGTTCGTCGAGTGTGGTGACGCTCAGCGAACGGATCGTGCGGGCGGCCTCTTTGGCGTTCGGGTCCTTGGCGGCCACCTGCATGGCTCCGGCCTGTACGGCGATCAGGCTGACCTGGTGGGAGACCACGTCGTGCATCTCGCGGGCCAGCTGAGCGCGTTCGCGGGCGAGCACGGCCTGGGCATGCAGGGCCCGCTCGTGCTCCCTGGCCTCCTCGATCTCCGCCAGCCGCCGAGCCAGGTCCCGGTGCGCCTGGAGGAGCTGTCCGAAGAGGACCGGGGCCGCGGCGGTGGCCAGGCTGTACACGAAGTCGATCAGCGTCATGGTCCGGCCGACCTCGGCGAAACCGGCCAGGGGCCACGGAATACTGCCCGCGACCGCGGCCAGGGCGACGCATCCCGCGAGGAGAGGACGGTTGCGGGAGCGTGCGGCCAGGGTGAACAGCGCCACGAGCGGGGCGAGGGCGATGTCCTGCGTCAGCGCGATGGGCAGGGTGAGCAGGAAGACGCCGAGCGGGAACCGGCGCCGGAAGGCCAGCGCGGCGCAGCCGAGCCCGGCCGGCGCGACGGGGCGCGTGTCGTCCCACAGGCTCGGCCACAGGTCCAGGACGGCCACCGCCACCAGGACGATGTCGACGACCGGCGCGGGCACTCGCTCCCACAGGACACGTGCGCGATTCATCGTGTGGCGTCCGGCTGCGGGCGCTCGTCGAGCAGCCCGGCCCGCTGCGCCAGCAGCGCGGCCTGCACCCGGCTGGTCACGCGAAGCTTGGAGAGGATCGCGCTGACGTGGTCCTTCACGGTGCCGGCACCCAGGTGGATACGCGCCCCGATGTCGGCGTTCGTCAGGCCCTCCGCCACCAGGACGAGGACGTCACGCTCGCGGGCGGTGAGCAGCCGGACGCGGGCCGCCTCCTCGTCGACTGCGGCCTCGGTGCGGGGGTGGCTGTGCAGCAGGGTCCGCGACGCCCTGGGGGAGAGGACCACTCCGCCCGCGGCCAGGGTGCGCACCAGGTGGGCGAGCTGCTCCGGCTCGGTGTCCTTGAGCAGGAAACCGGCCGCGCCGCAGTGCAGCGCGGTGAGGATGTACTCGTCGGCGTCGAACGTGGTCAGCATCGCCACCACCGGAGCATCCGGCATCGTCCGCAGCTCGCGCAGCACGGTGAGCCCGTCGACGTCCGGCATCCGGATGTCCAGCAGGACCACGTCGGGCCGCTCCCGGCGGACGGTCCCCACGGCTTCGCCGCCGCTCGCGGTCGCGACGACCTCGATGTCCTCGGACGCGCCCAGGATGAGCCCGAAGCCCGACCGGACCAGGGCCTCGTCGTCCACCACCACTACCCGGATCACGTGCGCTCCGCCTCACCCTCGTCCCTACCGCCCAGCTCATACCGCCCGGCTCATACCGCCTCGACCCTAAAGCCCCGGAGCGTCCCCGCAGCGTCTCGGATGCCGGCTCCAGCCACCCGGCGGGGTATCGCCCTCCAGTCGGCAGGGACACGGCAGCCTCCTGCCGGGTACTCCGCGGCTCGCCCGGTCTCCAGCCTGAGAGCCATGACCCAGCACGCGGACTCCCCGCCGACCGACGCACCATCCCCTGAACACGCGCGCGTTGAGCCCACGCCGGTCGCGCCCGGCGTGGGCCGGCTGGTCGGGCTGGACCTGGCGCGGGGCCTGGCTGTCTTCGGCATGTACGCGGTCCATGTGGGCCCCGCCCCGGGCCAGGACGGTGTCATCGGCTTCCTGATGGAGCTGGCGCAAGGCCGCTCCTCCGCCCTGTTCGCCGTCCTGGCCGGCTTCGCGGTCGCCCTCATCACCGGGCGCCGCACACCCAGGACCGGCCTGGCCGGCCGCCAGGCCGTCGCCAAGGTGATCATCCGAGCCGTGATCCTGATGGCGCTGGGCACCGCCCTGACCTTGACCGGCACCCCGGTCGTGCCGATCCTCGCTTTCTACGGACTGTTCTTCCTGCTGGTGCTCCCGCTGCACCGGCTGGGCGCCAAGCCGCTGGCGCTGATCGCGGTGGGCTGGGCCCTGGTGGGCCCGCAGCTGCTGTATGCGCTGAAGCCGGTGGTCGGCGGCCGCGTATTCCTCTCCTACGGCCAGGCCGACGGCATCGTCTCGCTGTTCTTCACCGGCGGCTATCCGGCCCTGACCTGGGTCCCGTTCGTCATCGCCGGTATGGCTGTCGCCCGCTGCGACCTGGCCGCCACGACTGTCCGGGTACGCCTGGCCCTCACCGGCATCGCCCTCGCCGTCACCGGCTACGGCGGCTCCTGGCTTGCGCTGCGTCTCGTACCCGGTGCCGCCGAAGCCGTCCGGAAAGCCGAAGAGGGATCGGGCGGGTCATCCATGTCATCCATGTCGTCCGTATCGCCCGACAGCATCGGCATCTTCGGCGACAGCCCGGCCGGGATGCTGGCCTCCGCCCCGCACAGCGAGGCGACCCCGTCCATCGTGGCCGCCACGGGTGTGGCGATCCTGGTGATCACCGTGTGCCTGGCCGCCATGGACGCCTTCCCCCGGCTGCGCCGCCTGGCGGGGCCCGTCATCGCGGTCGGTTCGATGTCGCTGACGGCGTACGTCTACCACATCGTCGCCATCTGGCTCCTGAACACCGAGGACGCGACCGTCCAGAGCCTGTACATCCTGCTCGGCTTCATCGCGTCCGTCACCGTCCTCGCCACCATCTGGTCCCGCTTCTTCCAGCGAGGGCCGCTCGAATGGCTGGTGGGCCGGGCGACCGAGATGGCCCGGCGCATTCGATAGGACGCACAGTCCCGGCCCCTCCGCCTGCGGCGAAGTGCGTGCGCCCAGGCCGACAGGGTCTCTGTGTGGGTTCGCTGTCCCACCTGATGGTTGCGCGGCGGCATGGGCTGCCGCGCACGGCACGGTCGGTCGCGGACCGCGCGGGCAGTGGCGGCAGGACAGACGCCGGCACGGTGGTGACTGCGAGCCGCCGCCGGGGCCGAGGTGTGTATATGCGTATGTATGTGGGTGTGTGCGTATGTGGATATCTGCTTATGTGGGTGTGTGCGTATGTGGGTGTGTGCATGCGCTGAGAGACGGTTCTCTGCGCTTCCAAGACTGGGACATGTCGGCTTTCCGCCAGGTCTCAGAGCACACCGGCTCCGCCGGTCGGTGGCGGCCGACGTTCCGGGCCCCGAGAGACGACGTCCCAGGAGCGGTCCCAGTAGCGTCAGATCTGCGGCCGGGTCTCGCGCGTGCGGTATTCGCTGGGGCTGATGCCGTGTTCCTTCTTGAACGCGTTGCTGAGGGCGAAGGCGTTGGCGAAGCCGACGCGGTCGGCCACCACGGCGAGTGTCGTGCCGGGCTCGCGCAGCAGGTCGGCGGCGAGCGCCAGGCGGCGTTGCCGCAGGTAGGTCATGGGCGGTTGCCCGACCAGGGCGTTGAAGCGGCGGGCGAGGTGCGCTCGGGACGCACCGGTTTTCGCCGCGAGTGCGGCCACGGTCCACGGGTGGGCGGGGTCGGCGTGCAGCAGGCGCAGTGCCGGGGCGACCACGGGGTCGCTGTGGGCGCGGTACCAGGTGGGGATCTGGGTGCCGGGGCGGGTGAACCAGGCCCGCAGGGCGGTGATCAGCATCAGGTCCATCGTCCGGTCCAGCAGGATCTGCTGCCCGGGTTCCTCGCGGGCGATCTCTTCGAAGGCAGAGGAGCCGACCGGGCAGGTCCCCACGGACGCCTCGATGACGGCGAGCGGTGGCAGGGCCGCGAGCAGTCGGCCCGGCGTGCCGGTGTTCACGGTGTACAGGCCGTTGACCAGAAGGGTGCGGCCCGGCTCTGCGGGGTTCCAGGCGCCCTTGTCCGGGATTCGCGCGGGAAGCAGCTCTTCGCCCTGTGGGGTCGTACAGCGCCCTCCCAACCGGATCACTTTGTCCGGTTCTGTGTCCGGGTCGTCCGCGATCACATACGGCGCGCCCCCGCTCAGCACGGCGACGTCACCGGGGCCGAGCCGGACCGGGGCGCCGCTCTCCGGGGTGATCCAGGCGGAGCCGTGCACAAGGACCGCGAGGGCCAGCGGTGATCCGTCCTCGAAGCGTGCTGCCCAGGAGCCGGTCATGGCGGACTGGTTGAAGATCGCGCCGCTGGTCCGTACGCCGTTCAGGAGATCGGTCAGCGGATCGATGCCGGGCAGTCCCGAGGGATGCATGCCGGTCAGCGTAGACGAACGCGTATGGACGTGAGCCTGTGTGGCATGGGTGAGGCGGTCGGCGGCTGGTTCAGTCGAGTCCATGAGCGACGAGATGATCCTGGTGACGGGTGCTACGGGAAAGACGGGCCGCCGGGTGGCGCGGCTGCTGCGGGAGCGCGGCTCGGCGGTCCGCTCGGCCTCCCGTTCCGGCACACCGTCCTTCGACTGGACGGACCGGACCACCTGGGAGCCCGCGCTGCGGGATGTGACGGGGATGTATCTGGTGGTACCCGACCTCGGCAGCCCGCAGGCCGCCCAGGCCGTCGGCGCGTTCGCCCGGCAGGCCGCGGCGGCCGGGGTCCGGCGGGCAGTGCTGCTGTCCACGCCGTCAGATGCCTGGGGTCCCGCCAGGGAGCACGTCATGGCCACGGAGCGGGCGCTGGAGCATGCGGGCCTGGAGTGGACCGTGCTGCGGGTTCGGTGGTTCTTCCAGAACTTCAGCGAGGACTTCCTGCGCGATCCCGTGCTGAGCGGCGAGGTGAGACTGCCGGCCGGGGACGGCAAGGAGGCGTTCATCGACGCCGAGGACATCGCCGAGGTGGCGGTCGCCGCCCTCACCGAAGACGGGCACGCAGGGTGGCACTACGAGCTCAGCGGACCACGGTTGATGACTTTCGGGGGCGCCGTCGGGGAGATCGCCAGGGGAACCGGCCGTGACATCCGCTATGTGGCGCTGAGCCCGGAGGCGTATGCGGACGAGCAACGTGCGCAGGGCGTGCCCGAGGAGTGGGTGCAACTGTCGGTCGGCCTGTACGAGCACGTCCGTTCCGGCGGCCTCGCCTCGCTCGGCGACGGCGTTCAGCGTTCCCTGGGACGCGCACCCCGGGACTTCTCCGACTATGTCGAGGCCGCTGCCCTGGAGGGGGCCTGGGACGTCTGACCCTTCCGGACCACCCGCCACGGACGCGCGCTCGAGCCCGGGCGATCGCGTCGGTGGCGGGGCCACGGTTGTCGGCAACCCGTGCCGTGAACTGTCGCGGTGCGCGATCTCTGGCGGACCAGGCATCGTGGCGGCCGCCCTCGTCCGATGCCTCTGTGCGGTTGCCGAGTGCCGTCACGTCTTCGGGGCCGTCGCAAGAAGCGGTGGCGAGTGCCGCCCCGGCACACGCCAGGACCCACGTTGCCCCCGACGGCCACCCGTCCGCCGCCTCGCACCACCGAGGCCGCAGGTCGGCGCGCTCGTCCTGTTGGAGAGCGCCCCGGCTGTCCTCAGGTCGCGGGTACGGGCACCAGGTCCAGCCGGCCGCCGGCCATGGCCACCACGGCGGACACGAAGGCCTGGAGGCAGGTGCGCTCGACCTCCTCGTCGGGGTGGGAGAGGTGCTGCATGGTGAGTCCGTCGAATCCGGCGAGGAAGAACCGCGCAATCGTTTCCGCGGGCTGGGCAAGGGGCCGGCCGGTGCGTTCGGCCGCATCGCTCACCAGTCTCGCCGTCACCTCCGTCACGCTCCGGTAGTGGCTGTCGAGGGCCTCGCTCAGGGCGGGGGAGCGAAGCGCGAACATGGTCAGTTCCGTGAGGAGCTGATGACTGGCGGGCTGTTCGAGCACCGTTCGCCACAGGGCGGCGGCCAGGGCGGCGGTCGTCTCCTCGAATCCGGCGTCGGCCGGCGCGGCCTGCTCGACCTGGGCGGTCAGATCCTGGGTGAGCTGCTCCATGACGGCGCGGTACAGCACTTCCTTCGTGCCGAAGGTGTAGTGCACCGTGGCCTGGGCCACCCCCAACTCGGCGGCGATGGCACGGGTACTCCCGGCCGCGACTCCTTCCCTCGTCATGTAGTCGATGGCTGCTTTGATCAGCTGGGGGCGGCGCTCGGCCGCGGAAACGTGAGCCATGACTGCATCGTATCGACTGAGTCTCATGAACAAGTCGCCCGAGCGGGTCCTGATTCCGTACGGATGCCGTGGTCGTACGTCCACTGTGGTCCGGTCCGCGGTCGCCGAGGACCGCATGCGCCTTCCGTGGGACGGGCTGAGCCGACAGGATGCCAATGGGCCGTCCCGGCAACCTGCTTGGCGTGGCAGCCAGCCGGGAGGCCGGGTCAGGGACGGTCGGCCTGGTGCCCGCGCAGGCGCTCGGCCAGCGGGAGGGGTGTCTCGTTCAGGCCGGAGACCGAACCGCTCGCCAGCCGTGCGCACGTTCCGTGGCAGGCGAGCTGTTGCTTGTCGTCGCGGTGGGAGACCACCACGGCCTCGGCGTCCGGCGCGCTGCGGTAGTCGGTGCCGCAGATGAGACAGGCAAGCCCGGAGAGCATCTCGGCGGTCGGTTCGGGGCGGCCGCGGCGGCGGCCGGAGATCGCGTCTTGTGAATACATGTGTCCTGCATCCTCCAGGTCGGTCCAGGGCGTGCGTGAGGTGCCGGAATGCTGGAGAGCACCTCGGGAATCAGGAGATCGCCGCTACCACGGGGCGCGGAACAGGATGGGGAGGCCGAACGCGAGGGTACGAGCCAGGAGGCATGGTGCGGCTCTTTTCCGGCCGGGTCCGATGTGCTCCGGCCATTGCCGTTCCCCAAGGGCGACGCCGAAACGGATGACGGCATGCGAGGTGCGCTCGGTGCCGTCACCGTACTCCCTCCGGCCCCGGAGCGTGCCGGACGCGTGGCCGACCCGCCAGGCGTCACCGACCCCCTTCCGCGTCCGGCCGGCCACTGCGTGCGCGGAAAGGGGAATCCGCCGGAACTCGCCGCGGTACGCCGCGGTACGCCGCGGGGCGTGCCCGCCCGACGGGTTCCGTCGGGAACGCCTTGGCGGGCACGCCCTGCCCCTGGGAGGCCGGCGCGGCTGACCGGGCGGTGGGGGAGGGGTGTCGCCGCGTCATGTGCCGGACGAGATCATCGAGGTGCCGGCCATTCCGCATACGCGGACGGGGAAGAAGCTGGAAGTGCCGGTGAAACGGCCGCTTCAGGGGCCGCGATGGCGGACGTGGTGAACCTGGCGGCTGTGGACGAGCCGGGTGCGGTCGAGTACTTCGCGGGGCTGGGGGCGGAGGGGGTGCGTCCACGGGTGCGGCCGGGAGTGTGATCTGGCCGGTGCCGGTGCCGGTGCCGGTGCCGGCACCGGTGCGGGCGCGCAGAGTCAGGGTCAGGGTGAGGGCCAGGGGCCGTCGTGGCCGGTCGCGCCCGCGTGGCGGAGCCGCATGTGTCACAGCCCCGCACCCCTGAAGGGGGCACTCCCTCAGCCGGTGGTCACAGGGGCCAACCCCAACGCCGTGGCCGACCGGCGGAGCACCTCGACCAGAGCGGACGTCCGGGGCTGGGGGCCGGACGGAGAGGCGGGCCACACCGCCGCGATGCGGCGGTGGCCCGCCATCGGGACCGTCGGCAGGGCCACCGTTTCGGGCGGCGCGTCGGTCAGGGCGAGGGTGGGGACGACCGCCGCGCCGAGGCCCGCCCGGACGAGGGCCAGGGTGGTCGGGAACTCCAGGGCGGTGTGGGCGCGGTGCGGGGTGAAGGCGTACTGGGCGGAGATGCGGGCCAGGGCGCGGCCGCAGGCCGTGCCGGGTGGCGCGGTGACCCAGGGCCGGTCGGCCAGGTCCCGGACCGAGCGGGGCGGGGGTGACCAGTCGGCGGGGGTGATCACGCGGTACTCGTCGTCGGCGACCGGCGCGGACGCCAGATCGCGCCACTGCTCGTCCGGGTCGGGATCGTCGCCGTCGTACTCGACGACCAGCAGGTCCAGGCCGCCGGTCCGCAGCTCGCGCAGGGCCTCGGGACCCTCCGCCTCCACCACCCTCGGTTCCAGGCCCGGGTGGGTGCGGGCGAGGGCGCCGAGGGCGGGGACGAGCAGGTGGCAGACCGCAGAGGAGAACGCGGCGACCGTCACCGGCCCGGTCGAACGGCCGGTCAGCTCGGCGAGTTCACGGCGCGCCTCCGCCAGTTCGTGCTCGATGCGCTCGGCCCGCGCCGCCAGCAGCCGCCCCGCCGGGGTCAGGCCCGCCCGGCGCCGCGAACGGTCCACCAGCGGCTGGCCCACCTCCCGCTCCAGCTGCGCCAGATGCTGCGACACGGCCGACGGCGTCAGATGCAGCACCTTCGCCGCGTCCACCACACCACCGCGCAACGCCACCGCACGCAGGACGCGCAGTCGGCGGGGATCCAGTTCCATAAGCCGTACTGTAGTGCCGCTTCAGTAAATCTTGCTTGTGATGAAGTGATACTGCAGGGAGGATCGGGGCATGACCAGCAAGCAACGGCGGATCGTCGACCTCAGCCATCCCATCCGGCACGGGATGATCACCTATCCCGGACTTCCCGGGCCCGAGATCGGCGACCACCTCACCCGGGAGGCGTCGCGGGAGATCTACGCTCCCGGCACCGAGTTCGCCATGGGCCGTATCTCGATGGTGTCCAACACCGGCACCTACGTCGACAGCCCCTACCACCGCTTCGACGGCGGCCACGACCTCGCCGGACTGCCGCTCGGCAGTCTCGTCGATCTCGACGGTGTCGTCGTCCGGGCCCCTGACACCGGGCGCCGGGCCGTGGACCGGGAGGCGCTGCTGCCGTACGACGTGACCGGCCGGGCGGTGCTGATCCACACCGGCTGGGACCGTCACTGGGGCACCGAGCGGTACGGCCACGGCCACCCCTACCTCACCGCCGACGCCGTCGAGTGGCTCGTCGAGCAGGACGTCGTCCTCGTCGGCATCGACTCCCTCAACATCGACGACACCGACGACGGCACCCGCCCTGCCCACACCGGCCTGCTCGCCGCGGGCATCCCCGTCGTGGAACACCTGCGGGGCCTGGAGCAACTGCCCCCGCAGGGCTTCCGTTTCCACGCCGCGCCCCCGGCCGTCGAGGGCATGGGGACGTTCCCGGTACGGGCGTACGCCCTCCTCGACCCGCTCGACCCGGGCGCTGTCTAGGCCGGTGCCGTGACGGACCTGGACATCAGGCGTGTGGACGGAACCGCCGGGGACGAGGAACTCGAAGCCTGGCGGTACGTCCACAACACGATCATCCCGACCCACCTGCTCTCGCTCGCCGCCGTCCGCGAGCGCGCCGAACGCCACCACCTCGAACTCGCCCACGTCGACGGCGTCCTTGTCGGCAACTCCACGGTCCGCCCGCCCGAGGGGGGCACCGCCACGGCGACGGTCATCGCGCGCGTGCTCGCCGAACACCGGAAGCGGGGGTTCGGCGAGCAGTTGTACGAGCGGGCGTTGCGGCGGGCGCGGGAACTGGGCGCCCGGGCGGTCGAGACCTGCGTACTGGAATCGAACGCGGACGGGCTGCGGTTCGCGCTCGCCCACGGTTTCACGGAGTCCGAGCGCTATCTGCTGGACGGCGACACGATCCAGTGGATCGACCTACGACTCCACGACGACGCGGTGGCCTAGAGCTTTCCCGCGATGTCCAGCGCGGCCACGTACCCGAACGTCATCGCGGGCCCGATCGTCGACCCGGCGCCCGCGTAACTGCGGCCCATCACGGCGGCGCTGGCGTTGCCCGCCGCGTACAGGCCCGGGATCACCGTGCCGTCCGGGCTCAGGACGCGGGCGCGGGCGTCGGTGAGCAGGCCGCCCTTGGTCCCGAGGTCGCCCGGGACGATGCGCAGGGCGTAGTAGGGCGGCAGCCACAGGGGCGCCAGGCAGGAGTCGGGGAGCACGGACGGGTCCGTGTAGTAGTGGTCGTACGCGCTGTCGCCGCGCCCGAAGTCCGTGTCGTCCCCTTGCCGGGCAAGGGAGTTGAAGCGGTCGACGGTCGATCGGAGGGCGGCGGCGGGGGCACCGATCGCGCCGGCGAGCGCGTCGATCGTCCACGCCTTGTGGACGGCCCCGGCGTCGTACCACTCGTCGGGGAACGGGAAGGTCGGCAAGATGTCCTTGAAGAGGTACCGGTTGCGGTAGTTCTGGTCGACGATCAGCCAGGCCGGGATGTGCGAGGCGGACGGCGTGTCCTTCTCGTACATCGTGTGGACGACATCGCTGTACGGCCCCGCCTCGTTGACGAACCGCGCCCCCGCCCCGTTGACCAACAGCCCGCCGGGCAACGTGCGTTCGGCGAGACAGAACCAGGGCTGACCGGGGGTGGCGATGGCGGGACCCCACCAGGCGTCGTCCATGAGCGCGAGATCGGCGCCGGCCCGCTGACCGGCCCGTATCCCGTCCCCGGTGTTCTCCTTCGCCCCCACCGTCCACTGTGTGCCGATGGGCTGCTCCTGGTACTGCGCCCGCATGGCCGCGTTGTGCTCGAAGCCGCCGGAGCCGACGACGACGCCCCGACGGGCCCGGACGAGCCCGGTGGAACCGTTCTTGGTGACGACCGCCCCCGTCACCGCCCCGTTCTCCAAGTGCAGGTCTGTCAAAGGGGTGTTGAGCCACACCGGCACATTGGCACCGAGCAGCCCGGCCCGCAGCCCGCCCGCCAGCGCCTGCCCCATGGTGAGCGGCTTCTGCCCGAGCAGCGCGGCCTTCGTGCCCCGGGCGAGGCACTCCGTGGCGACGGCCAGCCCCTTCACGCTCACGGCGGTCAGCGCGAGCCACTTGTAGTCGGCGCTGAACACCACCATCCCGGCCGGCGTGGCCAGATAGGCGGGATTCAGCCGAGCCAGCTCGTCCCCCAGCAGGTTCCCGTCGAACTGATCCGGCTCGATGGACCGCCCGTTCGGCAAGCCGCCCGGCAGCTCCGGGTAGTAGTCGCTGTACCCCTCCATCCACCGGAACCTGAGCGGGCTGTTGGCCATGACGAACGACAGCATGGCGGGCCCGTGATCGAGGAACGCCTTCTGCCGGTCGGCGGGCACCTCGTCCCCGACCACGGCCGCGAGGTACTGCGCCGCCTTGGCCGGGGTGTCCGGCACTCCGGCCGCCTTGATCACGCTGTTGTTCGGCAGCCAGATCCCGGCGCCCGACCGTGCCGCCGACCCCCCGAAGGTCGGCGCCTTCTCCACGACGACACAACTCAGCCCCTGCTTCGCGGCCGTGAGCGCGGCGGTCATCCCGGCTGCGCCGGAACCGATGACGACGACGTCGTAGGTGCCGAGGAGCGGTGGGGCGGCGGCAGCGGCCGGACTCCCCGCGACCCCACCGGCCGCGACCGCGACCCCTGCCCCCGCGGCCGTACCGAGCACCCGCCGCCGGCTGGGGCCCGCCTCTGTCCCCGTACGTCTCTCAGGACCCGCGCTCTTGGACATGCCGGACGCTCCAGCCTCATGAAGGGACAGGTGGCCGTGCTGTTACCCCGGCGGCAACGCTCCCGTTCGCCCCGGGCGGTGTGCGGAGCCTCGAATTTGACGTGAAGGGATGGTGAAGTCAAGACACGCGTCGGGCATGGTGCTTGTGTGGTGCGAGCCGTACGCACACGCTCGTCTCTCCGGGGGTGACGGCCGCCGGCCGGGATCGTTTCGTGGGACGGGCGGACGGGAAATGTTCCGGCAGCGTGTCCCGGTCCACGGACCGAGGGAGGGGGAGCGCTGTGCATGACCTGGCGCGGGCACCGACCCATGTCCGGGCGTCCGACGGACGGCTGTTACGGGTCGAGTGCTCGGGGGATCCCTTTGGGCGACCGGTCTTCCTGTTCCACGGCATGCCGGGCAGCCGGGTCGGTCCCCGTCCGCGGTCGATGTTCCTCTACCAGCGGGGAACGCGGCTCATCAGCTACGACCGGCCGGGGTACGGGGGATCCGACCGCAGACCGGGACGGCGGATCGTCGACGCCGTGGAGGATGTGACCGTCGTCGCCGACGCGCTGGGCGTGGACCGCTTCGCCGTGGTGGGCCGCTCCGGCGGGGCCCCGCACGCGTTGGCGTGCGCCGCGCTGCTGCCGCAGCGGGTGACCCGGGCCGCCGCCCTGGTGACCCTCGCGCCGCAGGACGCCGCGGGACTCGACTGGTACGCGGGCATGGCCCCGTCCAACGTCCGTGAGTTCCGCTGCGCGCTCACCGACCCCCAGGGCTTCACGGATCGGCTCATCCCGCGGTCCGCGGCGATCCGCTCCGATCCGGCGCGGCTGCTGGAACAACTACGTGACGACCTCACCGTCGAGGACCGGCTGATCGTCTCCGACAACGGCATCCGCTCGATGCTGCTGCGCAACTACCAGGAGGCGGTACGGACCTCGCCCTACGGGTGGATCGACGACGCGCTCGCGCTGACCTCTCCGTGGGGCTTCGAACCCGGCGAGATCCGGGTGCCCGTGCTGTTCTGGTACGGCGCGAAGGACGTCTTCTCCCCGGCCGCCCACTCCTCCTGGCTGGCCGACCGCATCCCCCGCGCCACCGCCGTCCTCGAACCCGCCGCAGCCCACTTCGCCTCGCTCCGCGCCCTCCCGGGGGTCCTGAGCTGGCTCCTCAGAGGCGCGCTGCTGCCGGTGACCCCGCCCGTCTGAGCCGGCCCGGAAGGCCGCTCCAAGGCGACCGTCACACCGCCAGCGGCTCCAGGTCGCGGTACACCCGTCGGCCCTGCGCCACCAGGTGAGTGACGCCGCTGCCCTCTCCCAACTGCCTTCTCTGTTTGACGAGTTCGGCGACCACCTCGTCGCGGAGGCGGTCCGCCTCCGCCACCCGGCCCAGCGCGCGCAGCGTCAGCGTGGAGTTGGCGACCACGGCCAGGGCCTCCGGATGCTGTTCGCCGAGAACCCCCCGGAGGGCGTCGCGGTTCGGCTCCTCCAGGACCCACGCCTCCTCCGGGCGGCCCTGCTCGGCCAGCACGTTCGCGTAGTTGGTGCGGCAGAAGAGTGTGTGCGGATGCTGGTCGCCCAGCACCTCGGCCATGCGGACCATCACCCGCAGGAACACCGCTGTCGCCTCCTCCGCGTCCCCGCAGGCCCAGTGGTAGACGCCCAGGTTGTTCAGTGCGGCCTGGGTGTACGGGTGTTCCTCGCCCGGTACCTTCCGGTACTCGGCCAGCGCCTCCAGCGCGATCCGCCGGGCCTCTTCCCGCTTGTCGGCGGCGTACAGGTCGGCCGCCAGGTTCAGGTCGCAGGCGAGCGAGTCGGGGGTGTGGGCGTCGTACTGGGCGTGGTACTGGTCGCGGGTCGCCTGCGTCAGACGGTGGGCGTCCTTGAACTCACCCGCCCGCCGCAGAGACACCGCCAGCGACTTCGCACAGCTGAGAGTGCCGGGGAAGTCCTTGCCGAGCACGCGCTTGTGAGCCTCGTACGCCTGCGCCAACAGCTTCACCGAGTCGGTGTAGTGGCCGACTTCGCGCAGGTCCCGGCCGAGGCTGGAGGCCGACGAGAGGGTGTAGGGGTGATCGGGTCCGAGCACGTCCTTGCGGCGGTTGTACGTGTCCTGGTCGATGTCCCGGGCGTCGTCGTAGCGGCCGACCATGCGCAGTGCCAGCGCCAGGTTGTTCGCCGCGCTGAGCGTCCTGGGGTGCGCCGGGTAGAAGGTGCGGCTGAACCCCTCGCGTGCTTCGCGGGCCAGCCTCTCCGCCTTGCTGTACTCACCCAGGGCCGCGTAGTCGCTGGCGAGGGACGATGTGGTGATGTACGTGTGCGCGTCCGAAGGCCCGAGGACCCGGCGCTGACGGTCCAGCAGATCCCTGTCTATCTTCTCGGCCTCCACATAACGCCCCTGGGAGCGCAGCACGTTGGCGAGCTGGCAGCGCAGATACAGGTACTGCCGGTGGTTCTCGCCCAACTGGGGCTTCCAGTGCACCAGCAGATCGTCGGCGAGGCGCTGAGCACCCGGGAAGTCCCCGCGCTTCCACATGTACCGAACGCGGTCGATGAGCAGACGGCGGGGTTCGACCTCCGAGCAGTTCCGGACGTCCGCGGCGCGCAGGTGCGGCCAGATCACCTCGAAGCGCGGCCAGTCCCCGGGGTTGTCGGTGGGTTCGTCGTCGTCGGGCCGGGCGCCCGCGAGAACGGTGTGGACGACGTGCCGGGCGTGGCGCTGCTCCTCCTCGGTGAGCTGGGAGCGGATGACCGCCTGCACCAGCCGGTGGATCTGGACGCTGTTGCTGACCTGGTCGACCTTGGCGAGGGCGAGGCGGGCGATCTCGCTGATGGCCCGGCCCACCATCAGGCTCTCCTGAAAAGCGGGGTCCACCTTTCGCAGCTCGTCGCGCATCTCCTTGCTGTAGAGCAGGCGGGACGATATCGGCTCGGGGGCCATGAACGCGCACAGCTGCAGCAGCCGTACCGAGGCAGGAGAACGTTCCTGCAGCCGGGTGATGGAGATGTTCCAGGTCGCGGCCACCGTCGTGGGGTAGTCGGTGGGCTGGTTGAGGTCGAGGACATGAGTGGTCTGTTCGGCGAGCTCGCTGAGATACTCCTCGATCGGTGTGGCCGTCTCGGCGAGCCAGGCCGCCGCCTGTTCCACGGCGAGCGGGAGATCGCCCACCGCCTCCGCCACCCGGTCGGCTTCCTCGGGGCTCAGGCCGGGCGCCCGCAGGGAGAGGTGTTCCACGCTCTCCTGGCGGAGGAACACGTCGACGGGCAGTGACGCACCCTGCTGAGCCCAGGCCTGATTCCGCGAGGTGACGAGGATGTGCCCGCCGCCGCCCGTCGGGAAGTAGCGGGTGAGTTCCTCGGGGTTGTCGGCATTGTCGAAGACCAGCAGCCAACGCCTCGTCGGCACGCCCCGGCCCAGCATGCGTACGGCCTCCTGACAGGCCAGGGCCATGTCGTCACCACCGGGGGCGCCGATCCGGGCGCCGAGCGCGGCCAGCGAGGCCACGACGTTGTCGATGTGCTCGGCGGAGATCCACCACACCAGGTCGTAGTCGGCCATGAACCGGTGCACGTACTCCAGCGCCACCTGTGTCTTGCCGACACCACCGAGCCCGAACAGGGCCTGGGGACGCGGCAGTACGACGGAGATGCCACCGCGGAGCTGTTCCCGCAGCTGATCGAGGATCACGCTGCGGCCGGTGAACGTGGTGTTGCGCTGGGGCGCGTCCCAGATGTCGGGCGCCCGGCCCGGGTACCGGGGGTCCGACCCTCCGGTGGTGACGGGCTCGGCCCGCAGACGCAGGACCTCGTGGAGCCCGTCGGCGCCGTCCACCTCGCCGAGCCGGTGCAGGTCCACCACATCGGTGTAGGTGCCGGTCGGCCGGACCTCTTCGACGCGGGCCAGGGCCGGCACGGCGGCCGGGGCGTTCTGGACGGCCCTGCTGAAGACCTGGCGGACCGCGTCCGCATGGCGGGACTTGTCGAAGGCGTGCGACAGCAGGACGAGAACGCGGGTGTCCGGGGCGGGGGGTTCCGGCGGGCCACTGGTCACGTCGTGCAGGGTGACGCGGCAGCCGGACCGTTTGAGTACGCCCTCCACCCACTCGGCCCACATACGGTTCTCCGCCGCGTGGACCACCAGGACCTCCACCGCCTGCGTCTGCGGCAGCTGCCGGGTGAACGCCTCCAGGCAACGGAGCCGCACCTGTTCGGGTATCGGCGGCAGCTGGGTGACCTCTCCGTCGGAGAGCACCGACGTGAGGCGTTCGAAGGCGGACAGCAGCGAGTTGGCGTTGCCGCTCTTGTCGCCGACGGTCGCGAGGGTCTCTTCATAGGCGTAATAGGGGCGGTAGGGGATCTCGACCTTGCCCCAGTACGTGTTCAGGTCCTCGGGCGTCAGGTCCTCGCTGTCGATCCCCTTGGGCAGCCCCTCGAACTTCAGCCGGGCCAGCGCCCGCCCCGCGTCGGCCTTCTCCTTCTCGGCCTCGTCGACACGCATCGGTACGGGCAGCACCCGGATCCACCGCTTGCCGTAGCCCTTCTCCGCGCTGTGCGCCACGGCGGCCGCGCCGTCCAGTGCCTGACCGCTGAGTGTGAAGCAGTCGACCAGCACATCGGGCATCTGGATGGTGCAGATGTCCGCGTTGTCGGACAGCCCCGTCCGGCTGTCGATGAGGACGTAGTCGTACGAGGACTTCATGTCGTCGCGGAGCGTGTCCAGGAACAGGCCGCCGCCCAGCCGCTCGTAGAAGTTGTCCCACTCGAAGGACGACACCGTCGCCGAGTACTCGCGGTTCTGCCGGCCGGCCGACAGGAAGTCCAGCGAACCGGCGCCGGGGAAGGACAGGTTGAGGCGCTCGGGAGCGAGCGAGATGGCGTGGTCCTCGACGCGGGCGTAGTCCCGGTGCCAGGGGCCGGAACGCGGGCCGCCGGTGGTCGCGGCCCAGCAGTACTCGGTGATGATGTCGATCACGCCCGAGGTGGCGGAGAGCACGTTGGGGTCCAGGAACGGCTCGAAGAAGCGGTGGAGACCCGGTGCCTCCAGGTCCCAGTCGACGGTCAGGACCCGCTTGCCGTTCGCGGCGAGGATCCACGCCGTGTTGGCCAGGGCCATCGTGCGGCCCGTACCACCCTTGTACGAATAGAAGGTGATGATCCGTCCACGCTGCCCGGCCGTCATGCTTCTCCTCCGTGGTCGGAACCCGCGGCGGGCTGCTGCGGGTAGGTGGGGCCCATGAGACGTGGCTGCGGCAGCTGTGGACCCTCGGGCGGATGTGCCTGAGCGTGCCTGAGGTACTGCCGGGTCGTGTGCGCCGCCAGCGCCGGCAGCACGTCGGTGAACATCTGGAGCGTGGGCACCCCGTTGGCCGCGATCCGGCAGTCGGTCCGGCGCCCCCGCTCCAGGATCAGCGGGAGGGTGCGTTCCAGCTTCGCCTTGACCTGTCGTCCTTCCGCGCCATGGCATTCCTGGTCGGTGTGGTTCCAGGGGACGATCGCGCCGACCCAGGGGCGGGCGTTCGCGTCGAACGCCTTGAGCCTGCGCCGACGGTCCTCGTCGAGGACCGCCCAGCAGTCGACCAGCAGGATCGCGGGGTGGTCGGGCTCGGCGTCCTCGGGCCCGGGGTGTGCGTCGGGCCCGCCGGCCGTGAGGTCGTCGGTGGTCGGATCCTCGTTGTCGAAGTCGGACACGGTGATCCGGTAGTCCAGCGACCTGATCAGTTCCTCCGCCAGTGCGGCGATGGGGCGCGGTGTCTCGTCGTTGTAGGGGTTCCAGTGCAGGGCGTTCTCGCCGTACCGGCCGTCCTTCCGGGACTCCGGGACGATGTGACGGGCCGGTGCCGCCACGGTGAGGTGGATGCGGCGGGGGCCGTCGCCGGGTGGCGCGAAGGCACTGGGCGTGGACTCGAACGGCCGGGGGGTGCTCGACGGCAGCGGCGACTCCTCCGCGACCTCCACAATGCGCTGGGCGAGCATGAACACTGTTTCGTCGTACTCGTCCCGCAGTCGCTTGAGCTTGATCAACCCGTAGATCCCATGGTCCAGATAGCGTTCGCCGAACGCGTTGCGTTCCACTTGGAGGTGGCGCACGGACTCGGGCAGCCGGTCCATACCGACGCGGCTCCACAGCACCGGGACGATCGCCGGGATGTCCCCTGCGCCGGCGTCCCGGGCCTGGCGTATTCGGTCGCTGAAGGCGAACCACTCCCGGCCACAGGCCTCACTGCTGAAATACCGCGGGGAGTACAGCGGCACGAACACCCGGCAGTGCGCCAGGTTGTCGCTGAGGCGGACCGGCCAGCCCTCTCCCGAGCGCATCTCCCGGTCCATGAAGCCCGGGGGCGTGCCCGCCGGCAGATCCGTGATGGCCAGGATGTCGGCGCACAGGTCCTTGTAGAGCGTGTACACCCAGTGGTCCGGATCTCCGTTGTCGGGACCGGACGGAGTGTGGGCATAACTCAGAAAGAAATAGGGCCGGTTGTCCGGTGCGCCTCGCCCTCGTACATGTCTGTTCACGCGCCCCCCGCCTGTCGATGCCCTCAGTTCCCCCGCCGGAGAGTCATCTGGCCGGAACCAACAATGTGCCCGACCACCCCCATGACAGCATGGCTTGTTTCACGTCATTTCAATGCGATATCCGGACATCATCCGTTCGGCGGTGTCGACAGCGACGCGCATGTCCATGAGGAGAACGGGCTTCCCCACCCATTCCCGCTGACCGACCAGCTCACGCGGCAACCGTGCCCCGATCTCCCCGAAGTCCCCGTCGAACAGATCGAGATCCTCGTACTCGACCCAGTTGCCCTTCTCCTCCAGCACGCAGCGGTACGTCCGCGTCGACGGGGTCGGGACCGTCCGGTACTCGGCGAGGTGGAAGGCGGTGCACACCTCGAACCCCACACGCAGCAGGAGTATCTGGGCGTCCGCCGCGTAGAGCGAAGCCATCGGGGACCGTTCACCGAGGTGACAGTGCGGATCGTGGTCGGCGAGCAGTTCCGCCGCGCGGGGGCCGAGTCCGGCGAAGGAGGTCTGCGGGTGGGCGCTGCGCACCGCCCCCGGCGTGGTGCGCACGCATTCGGCGAGCGCGCCCATCGTCGGGCAGGGCGTGGCGTCCTTCTCGAACGGGAGCATCGCCGCCCGGAACTCGGCCTTCTCCCGCTCGGTCATGCCCTCCGTGAACGCGTGGTACTCGCGGGAGGTGTCGGAGTTCTCCGGGGTGAAGGCGGGTACGACCAGCGTGCCGTCGGGGCCGACTGCACGCAGCAGCGCGTCGCGTACGGCTGTGGGGGCGAGGCCGGTGCCGCTCAGTGAGGAGTGCACCATCAGGACGCCGCCGGGACGGACGCCCAACTCGGCCAAGTGGTCCTGGAGACGGGCGGAGAGGCCCTGCGGTCCAGTGGCGTCAGCCATGCAGCGATACCCATTCCCTTCGTAGTTCCTCAGCCAAGTGTGCGCCGGTCTTGGTGAGTTGAGCGAGAGGAAGGGCGGCGAGACGGTCCAGGGCGCGGCGGGCGTTCCGCAGTTCCTCGGTGACGGTGCCACGGTCCGTAGAGGCGTTCGCCCGGCCGATGGCCTCGCTCACCTCGTCGAGGAGCTGTCCCGCGCCGGTGCCGGGCACGTTCAGGTCGGCGACCTGGCGCAGGGCGAGCAGCCTGGACCGCCTTCCCAGCAGCGGCAGTTCACGGATCAGCGCCTCGGGTTCGAAGTCGACGGCCACCCCCAGTGCACCCGGTGCGTTCGTCCCCAGCCGTAGCCCGGTGCCCGGTGCCAGGGGGGTGACCGTGGTGCCGAGGAACGCGTCGGAGCCCTGCCGCCAGCCCGGCTCGCGTTCGTCCAGTGCGTCGTACACGGCGCGGAGTCGTTTACCGAAGAGCGCGAGGTCGCCGGGGCTCAGCGGAGCCGCGACCGGTACCGGGTAGCAGTCGCGGTACGGGTGGGCGTCATCGAGGAGCAGCGGCGGTCCGTCGGTGAGTTCCGTTGTGGTCAACGGCTGCCATGCGAAGGCGAGTTCGCTGCCGCCTTGGTCCGTGCCGGTCACCTGCAGTCCGTCCGGCGTGACCGCACACTCGACCCGCCCGGGTGCGGAGAGCCGCAGGGTGCCGAGGGTCGGGAGGTAGAGGTCCCGGCCCGGTTGGTGCCAGCCGAGGGTGGCGTCCGTCTCCGCCAGCACGGCGGCGGCCGTGGCCGTCGCCATCAGTTGGGGGAGGTCGGCGGGTCCGTCCAGGCAGCGGCGCAGCACGGCACGCAGATACGGGTGGCCGAGGACGGTGTCGAGGTGCGCGGCGGAGGCGCCCTCGGAGTCCAGCCGGACCAGTACCTGCCAGGCCGCGTCCCAGTCGGGATCGCCCGCCAGCGAGGCGTTCACCAGGGCCAGCAGTTCCCGGTCCAGCTTCAGTTGCGCCGACCGGAGTTCCTCGGCATCGGTGACCGCGGGGTGCAGTGTGCGCTCGGTGATCCGCTCGGCGATGCCCTCCACCAGGCCCCGGAGGTCGGAGCAGAAGACCGAGGGATTGTCGAAGCCCGACTCGCTGCTGTAGCGGTGGGCGTAGAGGCCACCGCCGCAGGACTTCACGACCGGGCAACGACGGCAGGTCTCGCTGACGCCGGAGATACCCAATTGGCGGGCCCGGACACCGGGATGCTCGGCGAATTCCGCGAAACCGTGCTGGAAGACGTCGTAGCCGGTGGCGGGGGCGCCCGCGTACGCCGTCTTGAGCGAGTCGGCCTGTTCGAAGGTGCCGTCGGTCTCGATCACCGCCAGGTCGGACGGGGCGAGCCCCAGTGCCTCGGTGAGGCTGGGGCCGCCGCGCAGGGTGCTGAGCACCGAGTCGAACGTCCTGACCGGCATGGGCCGCCCCTGTTCTTCCCAGCGGTCGAAGACCTTCAGCAGCCAGTCGGCGTAGACCGTTCCGTGGCCGTGGCCGGGAGGGGGGCTGTCCCAGGTCGAATGCGGGAGCAGGTAGTCGATCCGGGGTGGTTCGAGGGCCGTCAGCGCATCGTGCACCGCGACCGGGTCGTTGGCCACGTCCACGGTGCACAGCAGGCCCTGGAAGAGGTGTTGGTACGCGGGCAGACGCAGGAGCTCGACCGCCCGCAGCACCCGGTCGTAACTGCTGCGACCTCGGCGGTCCAGCCGGTGACGGTCATTCGCGGCACGGTCACCGTCGAGGGAAATTCCCACCTTCACACCGAATTCCCGGAACACTTCCAGGTGCCGCCTGCCGAGCTGTACGCCATTCGTGTGAATGCGCAGATCCAACGTCGTGACCGGGGTCAATACGCGGGTGAGTTCGGCGCACATCTGTCTCAGCCGGGCCGGCCCGGCGAGCAGCGGTTCTCCACCGTGCAGAATCACGGCGACGGATTTCAGCTCGCTTTTCACCGCGTATTCGGCGAGCCGACGGGCCACTTGGCCGAGGGTCGCCTCGGCGATCACGACCGGCCGCCCACGCCAGCTCTGGTCGGCGTGTTCGTACACATAGCAGTGGTCGCATGCCAGGTCACAGCGGCTGTGCACCTTGAGGACCAGCTGCTGGATCGTTCGCTGGCTGCGGGAGTCCGTCACTTTCCCGGAGTGTACGCGCCGAAGGCTGCCTCCGGAGGCAGCGCGAGATCCCAACCCCCTTGATGATCAAGGAGGTTGGGACCTCGGGTGCGGTGCTGGTGCTCGGGGACTAGATGGACGAGTTGAACTCGCCCGTACCGGCGGGGCGCGACTCGCGAACCTCGGTCACTCGACCGGTGGACCGCTGGATGCGGAGCTCACGCGTGTCGATCGTCGCGAGTAGGGCCGTCCGCTTGGTGGCCGGTCGAGTCGCGCCCGGTCGGCGGATCGGCTTCGTGCCCGGAACGTTCATGGATTTCTCGTCCTCCTCAGGTGACCAATGCGTCATCAGCCCCTGGCCGACGAGATCCCGTGGCAAGGGCCTGGTCATTGAGGTTCGGACGACAGCGTAGGGCATGGTTCTATCATGCACGCCCTATACCACGCACGCCTCCGAGGGTAAAGGGTGCCTGTTCCCCCACAGGCGGCCTGGCGCATATTCAAGATTGACGAGAGCATGACCGTCCCGTCGGCTTTCCGGTATCCGTACGAGGTGTGCATGGCTGCGACGCCCGGCCCCAGCACTACGGTGAGTGATCGAGATCTGCCCCCGTTGTTCCGTGTGTGCGATGAGAAGGCGGTGACCCATCAGGGCGAATCCTTCAAGGTGGTCCGTAAACAACTGGTCGTCCTGCTCCTCGCGACCGCGACCGCTTCACTGGCGGAACGGATGGGGAGCCGGGTGCCGTCCGCCGTCGCGGCGGTGCTCTACGCCCTGACGGTAGGGATCGGCGTCTACGCCTCCCGGCGCCGTGCTCGGGCGCAGTGGCAGGCTCATCGGGCCGCTGCCGAGGTGGTCAAGTCGCTGTCCTGGCAGTTCATGGTTCATGGCGGGCCGTTCCCGTCACGGCTCGTCAACCCCGAGGCGCTGTTCGCCGAACGGCTGGAGGAGCGGCTCAGCGAACTGCGCAAGGTGGGCTGGGACGATCCGCGCGAGGATGCGGCCGAACGGGGGCTCGGGCAGATCACGCCGATGATGCGTGCGGTGCGTGCCAAGCCGCTCGCGTCGCGGCGCGACATCTATCTCCGCGACCGGGTCATGGAGCAACTCGCGTGGTACGGCAGCAAGTCCGGGCAGGGGCACCGCGCGTCCGTGCGCTGGTCGGGCACGACGACCTTTCTGACGCTGTTGGCGCTGCTCGCCGCCGTGCTCAGGGCCGGCGGGCTGATCGAGGGCCGCTGGGATCCGACCGGAGTCCTGAGCGCCGCGGCCGCGGCGGGCGTGGCCTGGCAGGAGGTCCGGCGGCACCGGCCGTTGACATACGCGCACAAGCTCGTCGAACAGGACCTGGAGACCCTGCGCGTCGCCATGAGCACCACCGTCCGGGAGGACGGCTGGGCCGACGCGGTCGCGGAGGCGGAGCGGCTGGTCTCGCCGCAGCACACGGACTGGCTGGCGCGGTTCGGGTCCTGACGGGACGGCGGAGGAGTGGGGCGCTCAGGTCAGGCGCGGCGTACGCCCGGACTCCACAGCACCGTCACCGGGACGCCTGTGAGGTGGGCGTAGCCGACGATGTCCGCCGTACCGCCGAGGCCGCGGGACGGGGCGCCGTCCCAGATGGCGATCATGCGGTCCGCGTGGTCGACGATGTAGCGGCCGGCCGCGTAGTACGCCTCCTCGTGGGTGCGTTCGCGCGGCAGTTCGACGCGTTCGCCGGAGCACTTGAGGAGCCGGCGGTAGGTGGCCCGGACCTCGTCGTCGCCGAGGTGGGCCTCGTAGTCCATGCCGGGGATCACGGCGGCCAGCCGCATGCCGCTTTCGAGGGCGATCTCCGCGAAGAGCTGGTCGGCGCCGGCGGCGAGGCTGCTGAGGGCCCGGGTGGTGGCGGGGCGGCCTCGTAACTCCGCCCGGATGCCCGAGCGGACGGCGGAGAGCACGGCTTCCGGGATCTCCCGATGTCCGGTGATACCGATGCGGGTCACGGGCCCTGGCATCCGTGTGCTCACCTCCGTGGCCGCGTTCCTCCAAGTAACCCTAGCGTCGGGGGACTTCGGCGAGAACGATGCGTACGGGCGTTCGGTGGGGCGTCGCGGGCTCACGGGGGCGACCGCCGGGTGACCGCCGTGGTGCCGGCCGCCCCTGCGTGCTCCGGGTGCTGCCACTCGTGTGGGAATGCTCGGAGGAATGCGCGCGGGGAATGCCCGGAGAGTTGTTCAGAAGGCTGTTCGGAGAGCTGTTCGGAGAAGTGTTCGCAGGGGGTTGCCCGGGGGCGGCTGTGCGGGGTTGTCGGTCAGTCGCTCACCGGGTCCAGGCTGATGGGTGCGATGCGGCCCTCCAGCATGGCGCCGATGCCGAGGGCGGCGCAGACGTCGGGGCGTTCGGCGATGCCCACCGGCATGCCGGTGGCGTGGCGGAGCATCTGGTCGAAGCCGGGGAGGAGGGCGCTGCCGCCGACCATCATGATGCCGCGGTCGGCGAGGTCGGCCACCAGGTCGGGCGGGCAGTCCCGCAGCACCTTGCCGATGCCGTCGACCACGGCGGTCAGCGGGGTCTGGATGGCGTCGCGTACGGCCGCGGTGTCCACCTGGACGGAGCGGGCGAGCCCGGTCGCCACGTCGAGGCCGTGGATCTCGGTGGAGGCGGGGCCGTGCGGGGTGAGGCCGTTGCCGGAGAGAGCGAGCTGGAGCGGTCGTACGGACTGGCTGGGCAGTGTCAGCTCGTGCCTCAGGCGCAGGTGCTGCACGATCGCGTGGTCGATGGCCTCGCCGCCGACGGGGATGCGTACGGCGCTGACCACCGAGCCGAGGGAGAGGACGGCGAGCTCGGTCGCCCCCGCCCCGCAGACCATGATCATCGTGGCCTCGGGCTGCTCGACCGGCAGTCCGCAGCCGACGGCCGCCGCGATGAGCGTGTCGACCAGTTCCACACGGCGGGCGCCGAGGCCCACGAGGGTCTCGATCGTGGCGCGCTGGGCGAGCGGGTCCGCGCCGTGCGGGGTGCACGCGGCGGCGCGCAGGACGGGTTTGCGGCGCAGGTTGCGGCGGACCCTGTCACCCAGGAGCTGGCGGAGCATGCGCTGGGCCATCTCGATGTCGACCACCGTGCCGCCGGAGACGGGCCGTACGACCCGGATGTAGTCGGGCGTTCGGCCCATCATCCTCTCCGCGAACTCCCCGACCGCGATCAGCGCGCCCGTCCGGGTGTTCACGGCGGCCACGCTCGGCTGGTCCACGACCAGGCCGGCGCCCTTCACATACACCCGGGTCCGGGCGGCTCCGAGGTCGACGCCGAAGTGGCAGCGGCGCAGCTGCTCCAGACTGGCGGTCATCGCGGTCATTGCGGATCCTCCCGAAGGCACGGACCGTGCGGACCGCCGCCGGTCGGCGGTTCCCTGGTTCCCTCTGCATCGTGCGGGGGGTGGCGGCGTGGTGCCTGTTGGGGTGGGCCGGGTGGGGGTGCGGCTGGACGGGTGGTCCTGTGACGGGAGGTCAGGCGGGAACGGCCGGGCCGGGCGGGATCGGGCGGGGTGGGCCGAGGGCGGCCGTCAGTCGCGTGAGCGCGTCGCCCCGGGTTCGGCGGCCCGCCGTGGTATCTCCCGTACGACCTCCCGTACGACCCCCAGCTCCACCAGATCCTGTGGTCGTACGCGGAGCTCGTCCGCCGTTGCCCGCGTCAGCCTCTCGGGCCGTTTGAGGATCGCCGCCGCCAGTTCCGGGGCGATCACCGAGAAGTAGCTGTCCGGGGTGGCCCAGGTGTTGTCGGGGGCGGCGAGGGCGAGGGCGCCGCCCGAGCCGCCCTCGCCGATGAGGAGGGTGGTGAGGGGGGTGCGGGCGGTGGTGACGGTGGTGAAGAGGTCGGCGATGGCGGGGCCCGCGCCCTGCCGTTCGGCCTCGGCGTCGTTCGCGGCGCCGGGGGTGTCGACGAGGGTCAGGACGGGGATGCCCAGGCGGTCGGCGAGGCGGATCAGGCGGGCGGCGGTGCGGTAGCCCGCCGGGCGGGTCGGGGTGCCGCACTGGGCGGCGTAGGCGACGGTCCGGCCCTCGTGTTCGCCGAAGCCGCACAGCATGCCGGGATCGGTGCCGCCGGCGCGGTCCCCGCTGATGGCCGTGCGGTGGGTGAAGTAGGCGTCCAAGTAGGCCTCGGCGCGGGGACGTCGGGGGGAGCGGGCGCGTTGTACGGCTTCCCAGCCGGTGGTGGGGAGGAGGGGCGCCGTGGGGGGCGGGGGGAGCGGTCCGTCGGCGGCCGAGGGTGCGTTGTGGCTGGTCGCGCCCTGCGGCGGAGTCGCAGATGGGTACGGTCCCGCACCCCTTGAGGGCCCGCGACCCTCGTCGGGGGCGCCGTGCGGTGGGAGGGCGTGGGGTGGAGGTGCCGGGGTCGTGGAGGGGGCGGTCAGGAGGGTCAGCCAGAGGGCCAGCGTGTCGCGCAGGTCGTCCGGGTGGACCACCGCGTCGACCGAGCCCGCCGCCACCTGGGACTCGGCCGTGTACGCCGTCGGGTCCGCGTCGGGTGGGCGGACTCGGGAGCCGGCGAAGCCGACCTGGGCGTCGGGAAGGGCGAGGACGATGTCGGCGCCGGCGCCGAGGGTGGCCCAGCCGCCGCCCGTCGTGGGGTCGCGGAGAACCGCGATCTGGGGCAGTCCGGCCTCCCTCGTCAGCGCCGACTCGCGTGCCACGCGCTGGAGTTGGGTGAGGGCGCGCATACCTTCCTGCATGCGGCTGCCGCCGGTCGCGACCAGGGCGACGACCGGCAGGCGGTGCTCACGGGCGTAGGTGTACGCCGCCTCCAGGCGGTCGCCGGTGCGTTCGCCGAGCGAGCCGCCGAGGAAGCCGAACTCGAAGGAGATCAGTACGGCCGCCGTGGAGGTGGGGAGCCTCGACGGCGCCTCTGCCTCGCCGCGCTGCCGAGGCTCGGCGGACGTCCCCGGTGGCGCCACCCCGACTGCCGTGCCGGTGCCGATCACCTCGGTCTCCGTCGAGCTCGCCGTCCTCACCGTCCTCGCCGTCCTGGCGCCGATCACCGCGCGTCCCCACACCACCGACTCCTCCTCCCCGGTGCGCTCCGCGGCGCGGGCACGGGAGGTGTCGTAGCCGTGCCAGGTGAGGGGGCCGTCGGGGGCGTAGTCCCGTGGGGGCGTGGGGAGTTCCGTGAAGTCGTCGGTCAGGAGGGCGATGGCCTCGCGGGCCGAGCGGCGTCGGTCACTCATCCGTCCTCATCCGCCTTCAGCGCTCGCTTCATGATCTTGCCCATGTCGTTGCGGGGGAGGGCGGAGAGGTAGTGGACGGTTCGGGGGCGCTTGTGGGGGGAGAGGTGGGTGGCGACGTGGGTCGCCAACTCGGGTGCCGGGGGCGGGGACTGCGGGTCCGTCGGGACGATCCAGGCGACCACGCGTTCGCCGAGGTCGGGGTCCGGTTCGCCCGTGACGGCGGCTTCCCGTACCCCGGGGTGTTCCAGGAGCGCGTTCTCGATCTCGCCCGCGCCGATCTTGTAGCCGCCGCTCTTGATGAGGTCGGTGGCCTTGCGGCCGACGATGCGTACGTAGCCGTCGGGGTCGCGGACGGCCATGTCGCCGGTGCGGAACCAGCCGTCGGGGGTGAACGCGGCGGCGGTCGCGTCGGGGCGGTTGAGGTACTCGGTGAAGAGGTTCGGGCCGCGTACCTGGATCTCGCCGACCGACTCGCCGTCGTACGCGGTGAGGGGGGTGCCGTCGTCCTCGACCAGTCTCAACTCCACGCCCGGCAGCGGGAGTCCGACCGCGCCGGCGCGGGGTTCGCCGTCGGCGCGGACGCTGGTGTTCATGAGGGTCTCCGTCATGCCGTACCGCTCGATCACCCGGCGTCCGGTGGCCGCCGCGATCCGTTCGTGGTCGTGCACCGGCAGCGCGGCCGAGCCGGAGACGAGGAGGCGGGCACGGCCGAGTGCCTTCGCCAGTTCCGGGTCGGTGGGCAGGGTCTCCGCGATGCGGTGGTACATCGTCGGGACGCCGAACAGCATCGTCGCGCCGGCCGACAGCTCCTGTGCCACCGCGGTCGTGTCGAACCTGCCGAGGTGGCGGACCGAGCCGCCGCGTCGCAGCGGGCCCAGGATGCCCAGGATCAGGCCGTGCACGTGGAAGAGAGGGAGGGCGTGGACCAGTACGTCGTCGGCGGTCCACTGCCAGGCGTCGGCCAGCGCGTCCAGGGTGGTCGCGATGGCCCGGCGCGGGATGACGGCGCCCTTGGGCGGGCCGGTGGTGCCGGAGGTGTAGACGATCAGGGCCGCGTCGGTGTCGGCTGCCGCCCGTTCGCCGGCTGGGATCCGTCCGTCGGGGGCCGGTCCTCCGCTTGTGGTGACGGCCTCGCGCACACCGCGCGCATCACGCACATCGACATCGATGCGCTTCAGATCCCGGACGGGAGCGGGCAGTTCGTCGCCCGGGGCCGCGAGCACCAGTGACGGTGCGCTGTCGGAGAGGATGTGCCCGAGTTCCTTCTCCCCGGACTTCGGGTTCAGGGGTACGGCGGGTACACCGGCCCGCAGTGCCGCCACCACGGCCACGGCGGTCTCCAGCGTGGGGGTCGCCCAGACGGCGACCCGGCCGCCGCCCTTGACGCGGTCCGCCAGGGCGTCGGTGACGGCGGCGAGTTCCGCGTACGTCAGGGACCGTTCGCCGAAGCGCAGGGCGGGGCGTTCGGGGGTCATGGCTTCGCCGGTGAGGGCCGGGAAGAGTGGGGACACGTCTCGTACTCCTTGGTTGTCGCCGTCCGAGGTACCGCTACCGCACATGTGGCTATCCGAACCCCGGGACCACCAGCACCAGCCACACCACCGCGGGTACCACTGCCACCACGATCCCTCCGTAGATCATCAGCTGGCGGAAGAAACGCTCGCGGTCGACGTCCGGTGCGGCGGCCAGGACCAGTGCGCCGTTCGTGGAGAAGGGGCTCACGTCCACGACCGTCGCGGACACGGCGAGCGCCGCGATCATGCCGACCGCGCCGATCTCGCCCTGTGCCAGGAACGGTACGGCCAGGGGGATCAGGGCGCCCATGATGCCCACCGACGAGGCGAAGGCCGACACGATCGCGCCGATGTAGCAGAGCAGTACGGCGGCGAGGAGGGGGATGCCGATGTCGCTGACGCCCTCGCCGGCCCAGGTGATGGTGCCCATCTCGTCGAGTACGCCCACGTAGGTGAGGACGCCGCAGATGAGGAGGACCGTGGACCAGGCGATCTGGCTCACCGCCTTGCGGCTGTCGTCCGGCCAGACGGCGCTGAGGATGGCGGCGAGTGTCACCGCGGTGAGGCCCGCGTCCAGGTCGAGGGCGAGGACTGCGACGACCAGGGCGGCGAGGGAGGTGAGGGTGGCGATGCGGGCGGGGGTGAGGGTGGTCTCCGTGCTGGGGGCGGTTTCCGTGCTGAGGGTGGACGCGGTACCGGGGGTGGGGGCGGCCGGGGATGGGGTCCGCTGCTCGGCGGTTCGAGGTGCCGCTGCGCCCACCCTCCCCCACTCTCGACTTCGCTCGACCGGGGGGACCCCCATCGCCCCAGCGGCACGATTGCCCGCAGCTGTGTCAGCGGGGTGGGAGTCGTTGCCCGCGGTTGTGTGAGCGGGTTGCTTCCACAGCTTCAGTCCCCCGAACAGGACGAACACCACGCCTGCGATCACGAGGTTGGCGATCAGGGACGTCAGGAAGAGGGCGATCTCGTTGCCCGGGAGGTTCTCGCGTTCGACGATGCCGTTGACGATCGTGCCGTAGATGCTGATCGGGGAGAAGCCGCCGCCCTGGGCGCCGTGGACGACCATCGCGCCCATCAGGAGGGGGCTGATGCCGTAGCGCGAGGCGAAGCTGAGGGCGATGGGGGCGACGATCGCGACGGCGGCCGGGCTGACCGCGCCGATCGCCGTGAGCGCGCCGGTGATGAAGAACATCACCCAGGGGATCAGCGCCACCCGGCCCCGTACGAGCCGGATCGAGGCGTGCACGAGCCAGTCGGTGGTGCCGTTCGAGCGGGCGATCGCGAAGAGATAGGTGACGCCGACGAGGACGACGAACAGGTCGCCGGGGAAGCCGGCGAAGATGCCGTCCGCGTCGAGGTCGGCCACGAGTTCGCCCACGCCGAAGGCGGCGGCGAAGGCGAGCGCGCCCATGTTCACGGAGCGGGTCGTGGCGATGACGAACACCACGGCGAGGACGAGGATCGAGATGAGTTCGGGTGACATACCGGCTCCCGTCGGTGGGTCCCGGAACGGCTGGGGGAGGGGCTGAGGGGGAGAGCTGAGAACTCGGGGTGAGTGGCCGAGTGGCTGAGCCACTTACGGTTGGTCAGGGTGGGGGCGTACGACGGTGGCGTCAAGGGGGTGCGCGAAAATTGGTTCAGCCACTTGGCCACCGGGCCACTGATGCCCGCCGGTGTTACGCTCCCGACGAGCGACGCCCGGACGAGAGGGGGAACCGTGAGCGACGCCCTGCGCCCCATGGCCAAGCAGCGACTCTACGAACAGGTACTCGACCGGCTGCGTCAGTACGTCGTCGAGGGCGGTCTGAAGGCGGGGGACCGGCTGCCGCCCGAGCGGGACCTGGCCCAGCGGCTGGGGGTGAGCCGGGCCTCGGTCAAGCAGGCCATCGTGGTGCTGGAGGTCCAGGGCCTGGTGGAGGCGCGGCACGGCGGGGGCACGTATCTCGTCCGGGACAGCCTCGACGTCGAGCCCGTCGACGAGATGGTCGAACGGCGTCGGCGGCTGCCCGATGTGCTGGAGGCCCGCGAGGCGTTGGAGACGAAGCTCGCCGAACTGGCCGCCGAGCGCCGTACGGAGGACGACCTGGCCGCGATGCGGGACGCGCTCGCGCACATGGCCGGGGAGATCGAGCGGGACGGCCACGGTATTGAGGGCGACCGGCTCTTCCACGCGGCGGTCACGGCGGCCGCGCACAGCAGTCTGCTCGCCGAGTTCATGCGCTCCATCGCCGACCAGATCGCCGAGAGCCGCACCGAGTCGCTGCGCCAGCCGGGCCGCCCCGGCCGTTCCCTGGCCCAGCACCGGGCGATCCTCGACGCCATCGCAGCCGAGCAGCCCAAACAGGCGGCCACCGCGATGTGCCGCCACGTACGCACGGTCGCGAAGGTCCGCCTGCTGGACTGGGATCCGGGGGACTCGGCCTCCTGAGCGCGGCCCCGCAGCCGCTGATGCTCCTCTTGCCTGTCAGTGGTGGTCAGTACAGTCGGCCATCGAGGAGCAGGCAGGTGGACACGGGGGAATGCGGGGCTGCGGTGCGGGAGTTCGCCGGGGAGTTCGAGATCCATCTGACGGTGGTGTCCGGTTCCGGGGCCGGTTCCGGGCCCGTGGCCGGAGACGAGGGCCGGATACGTCGGTGGGCGGAGCACCATCGGGTGAAGTACACGCGGATCGCGCTCGACCGGGGCGCGACGCCCGACCAGCCGATGCTGACCGTGCGCGGCGTGGGTGGGTTGTCGGCGCAGCGCGTGGCCGCGTCGGTGTGGACCGGGCGACTGGGCGCCGCGGGGTTCGGGGTCGCCCGGGTGAAGATCGAGGCGGCACCGTGGAACGAGGACGTGCCGCGGAGCCCCGGCCGGGCCGAAACCGTCGGCGACGGCGAGAACACGGGTGTCGGCGTAGGCGGTGTCCTGGTTGGTGGCGCGGACCAGGCCGGTGTCGGAGACGGCGGCGTAACGGAGTTCCAGCATCGTGATGTCCTCCTCGGACGGGTGGGTGAGGTGGTCCACGAGGAAGGCCGCCAGGTCCCGTCGGGTCGCCGTCTCGGCCTCGACCCCGGCCCAGTACGCCCGTATCTCCCGGGCCGCCGGGCCCGGCGCCGGGCCCGGCGCCGGCGCGCACACCGTACGGATACGGGCCAGCGGCATGCCGAGCCGGCGCAGCCGGGCCACCAGCCGCGGCTGTTCCAGCTGCCCGGTGGCGTAGTAGCGGTAGCCGGTGTCCGGGTCGACCCGGGCGGGCCGGAGCAGCTCCAGCTCGTCGTAGAGCCGAAGTGCCTTCGGTGACGGCCGGCACGCCTTGGCGAAGGCCCCGATCGTCAGCATCTCCATGGCTCTTCCTGAATCCCCGTCGGTCCTGGCCGTGCCTGGCCGTTCCTCGTTGCGGATTCGATGCTGGGGCTTCACCGAAGGTGCAGGTCAAGCGCTGGTGTGGAGCCATACCGATCACGCGTTATCGTTTCGTGATCGACTCGACCACATCCGATCACATACCGATCACACTCTGAAGGAACATGAGCGCGCATAACGCAACACCTTCACGTAGCCCCGCCCGCCGCCGTCGCAGCGGCTCGGCGCGCGCCGCGGCGCAGGGGTCGGCCAAGGGCTCAGGGCGGCGGAGGAAGGGCCCCGCACGATGGGGGAAGGGGCCCCTGTGGGGCGGGCTCGGGGCCGTCGCGGCCCTCGGTGTCGCCGGATTCGCGGCGGTGGGCTGGACGACCGGCGGCACCGAGGAGTTAGCCGGCGAGGCGGCGGCCACCGCGTCCGCCGAGCCCTCTCCCGAGCGGTCGCGGCGTTCCCCCGGCCCGAGCGGCGGTTCCACCGCCGGTGCCGGCACCGGCGCCCCCGACAGCCCTTCCTCCTCGCCCTCCTCGCCCTCCTCGTCCGCTTCGGCACCGGGGAAGTCGGGGTCGTCGTCCCCCAGCGGTTCGCCGGTCACCATCCCCAGGACCGGGCCGGGCACCTTCATCACGGCCTCCGGCGGCAGCGGCAAGGTGGGGAAGGGGACCCCCCTGCGCTACCGGGTCGACGTGGAGAAGGGCCTGTCACTGTCCACCGCCGACGTCGCCGAGGAGGTGGAGGACATCCTCGCCGACCCGCGCGGCTGGACCGCGGACGGCGACTCGGCCTTCCAGCGGGTCTCCGGCGGCCGCACCGACTTCGTCGTCAAGGTCGCGACCCCCGGCACCGTCGACGACGTCTGCGGCAGGTTCGGGCTGAACACCCGCGGCGAGTTCAACTGCAACGTCGGCGACGACGTCATGGTCAACCTCGAACGCTGGGAACGGGCGACCCCCGTCTACGCCAAGGATGTCAAGGCCTACCGCGCCCTGATCATCAACCACGAGGTCGGTCACTTCCTCGGCCACGGCCACGTCACCTGCCCCGGCGAGGGCAAGCCCGCCCCGGCGATGATGCAGCAGATCAAGGGTATGAAGGGCTGCGTCCCCAACGTCTGGCCGTACGACAGCGAGGGCCGCCTCGTCACGGGGCCTTCCGTGCCGTGAGCGGGAGCGGCCCCGCGGAAACCCCCTCTCTCCAGGGCTTCCGGGATTGTTAGCCTGCGCCGAGACCGGTCGTCCGGGAACCTCCCCGGACAGCCGCCGCAGACGTACGAGAATGGAGCCCCCGTGGCCCGCACCGCCGCCCCACGCATAGCCGTCGCCACCTACGACCCCGGGCCGGAGACGAGCCGCGACCGGGATCTGCCGGTGCTCGTGCGGGCGCTGGGGGATGCCGGGGCCGACGCGACGGCCGTGCACTGGGACGACCCGGCGGCCGACTGGGCGGGTTACGACCTCGTCGTCATCCGCTCGACCTGGGACTACAGCTGGCGCGCGGCCGAGTTCGTGGCCTGGGCGGAGAAGGTCGGCGAGGTCACCCGGCTCGCCAACCCGGCTGGCGTCGTGCGCTGGAACACCGACAAGCGGTACCTCGGTGACCTCGCCGGCGCCGGGGTGCCCGTCGTGCCGACGGCCTATCTCGCGCCGGGCGAGACCGTGGAGCTCCCGGTGGCGCACGAGTACGTCGTGAAGCCCACCTCCGGCGCGGGCGCCCGGTTCGCCGCGCGGTACACCCCCGATCAGCGGGAGACCGCCGTACGGCACGTAGAGCGGATGCACGCCGAGGGGCTCACCGCCATGGTGCAGCCCTTCGTGACGAGCATCGACACCGACGGGGAGCGGGCCCTGCAGTTCTTCGGAGGCCGTCTGCTGCACGCCAGCCGCAAGGGGGCGGTGCTCGCGCCCGGCATCGCGTACGACGCCGACAAGATCGCCCACCCGGACCTGGAGCCCTGGACCCCGACCGAGGCCGAACTCGTCGTCGCCGAGCGGGCGTTGGCCGCCGTACCGGGGAATCCCGAGCTGCTGTACGCGCGCGTCGACCTCGTCACCGGGGAGGACGGGCGACCGTGCGTGATGGAACTGGAGCTCGTCGAGCCCAACCTCTTCCTGTGGCTGCACCCGGACTCGCTGCCCCACGTGGTCGAAGCGATCCTGGCGGCCGCTATCACCGCCTGACTCCCGGGCACCCGCCCCGGCCCCACGAGCCCCCTCACCCGAAGAGGCGGGAAATCCGCGAAGCGCGCGTCCTGCCCGTGCCCGCTGCCTACCCTTCGGGGTTACAACAGCGCGTACGGGAACCACAACTGAGGGCTTGACATCCTCCCCTCCCTTGAACTGGAGGGGATTCCTGGCTCAGGCCGCCTCCCGGGCCGGCGGCCCGGGAGGTCTAACGCCCTCGGCACCAGCCGGGTTGAGACCAGCCCGGACGAGCATCACGCGGGCGGAGTTCTTGTCCCTGGGGGAGACGGCTCCGCACGCGGTGCAGGTGTAGGTACGTTCCGAAAGAGGAAGTGCGTGCTTGGTTGTCGCTCCGCAGGACGCGCAGTCCATGGTGGTGTGCGCGGGGTGGACGAGGCGGATGTCCCGCCCGTGCTTGCGGCCCATCTCGATCAGAGCCGACTTGGTCGCGCCGATCGCGGCATCCGCGGCCTTGCGGGCCATGGTGGTCTTGGCGAGGAACTTCGGGCGGAAGTCCTCGACAGCGATCGCGTCGTGGTCCCGCACAGCGGACTTGGCCCACTTGCGGGCGGTGTCCTGCCGCTGCCGGGCAACCTTCTTGTGGAGCTTCGCGGTCTGCCGCTGGGCTTCGCGGTAGCCCTTGGATGCGGCCTGCCCCTTGGCGGGGCGACGGCGGGCCGTCATCCGCTGGTAGTGCGCGAGACGCTGCGCTGCACTCTTCCCGTGCTGGGCATGTGGGAGGTCGTGGGCGTCGCTGGTCGTGGTGGCGGTTTCCCTGACGCCCCAGTCGACCCCGAGGACGGCTCCGGTCGCGGGGAGCGCCTGCACATCGGTCGCGACGACGAACGAGGCGTACCAGTGGCCGAGGCTGTCCCGCTACACGCGCACGCTCGACGGTGCGGCTGGCAGCTCGCGGGACCACACCACGGTCAGGTCGATGCCGCCAGCGAGGTGCAGGCGACCGCCCTTCAGTCGGAAGCCCCGGGTGGTGTAGTTCAGCGTGGGCAGGGCCTCACGCTTCTTCTTGTGGCGCGGCATTCCGGCACGCTGCCGCGTGGGCAGCCGCTTGTCGATGTCCTTGAGCGCCCTGGAGCGGGACTTGGTGAAGTCCCGGATGATCTGCTGCTGCGGGACGCTCGCGCCGTCGTGGAGCCACGGCATGCGTGCGCGAGCCTCGGTCAACATCTTGTCGAGCTGTGCCGGGCCGCACGTCAGCCTGTCGTCCGGGGTGGTCCTGTTGTGGGCGTGCACCTGGCGGGACTTGACCACGCACTCGTTCCAGATCCACCGGCACCGGTCCCACTCGGCGAGCAAGGCGGTGTGGGCGGTCGACGACGGGCGCAGCCGGTAGGTGTACCGGGCGTGCCCGGCATCCCTCGATGCCTTCCGTGGTGTCTTAATGGTGTCACTTTACCACTCGTAAGCCGTCCGGATGTCACTACTCTGGAGTCATGGATGAAGAGAAGCGCATCACGCTCCGCCTGCCCGCCGACCTGCACGCGTGGCTGGCCGCTCAAGCCAGATCGGCCCGCAGGTCCCTCAACTCCGAGATCGTCTATCGGCTGGAGGCCGGACGCGACACTGTCGAGGCGGATGCCGAATCGCCCTGACTGTGATTCGGCTTTCCCTGCCCTGCTCCGCAGGAGTCCGATTCCTCCCCGGCCTGAAGGCCGGGGCACCCTTGGAGGAACCCGGTGACCAGGATCGTGGGCGGATCGGAGTCGCGGCGCCCTTCCGGTTTCCCGGCGGAGCTGACGAGCTTCGTGGGGCGACGGGACGAGGCGGCCGATGTCAGACGGTTGTTGTCGGCGGGCAGACTGCTGACGCTGACGGGACCCGGCGGGGTGGGCAAGACCCGCCTCGCCGGGCATGTGGCGGGCCAGGTCGCACGGGCCTTCCCGGACGGCGTGTGGCTCGTACCGCTGGCCGCGCTGAGCGACGAGGCGTTCGTCCCGCACGCCGTGAACGACGTGCTCGGTGTCCGCAACGAGACCGTACGGCCCCCGCTGGAGATCCTCGTCGACCACCTGCGCGGGCGGCGCTTACTCATCGTGCTCGACAACTGCGAGCATCTGCTGCGCAGTTGCGCGGTCCTCGCGGGGACCGTGCTGGCGGCCACCGAGGGCGTACGGATCCTCGCCACCAGCAGGCACCGGCTCGGGCTGGCCGGGGAACAGCTCTTCGAGGTGCCGCCGTTGCCCGCGCCCGCGCCGGAGGAACTGACCCCGTCGGCGGTCGAGTCCTTCCCCGCGCTGCGGCTGTTCGCCGACCGGGCGGCGGCCGTGGTCCCCGGCTTCACCGTCGGCGAGGCGAACCAGCAGGCCGTGGCCCGCCTCTGCCGGCGCCTCGACGGACTGCCGCTGGCCATCGAGCTGGCGGCGGTCCGGGTGCGCGCCCTCGGCGTGGAGCAGCTCGTCGAACGCCTCGACGACCGCTACCAGCTCCTCACCTGCGGCAGCCCGACCTCCGAGCCCCGCCACCGCACCCTGCGCTCCGCCGTCGACTGGAGCCATGAACTGTGCACCCCGCAGGAGCAGCTGGTGTGGGCGTGGTTGTCGGTGTTCGTCGGCGGCTTCGACCTGGCCGCCGCTGAGGCGGTCTGCGCCGGGGCGGACGCCGGTTCCCGGGAGGAGATCGCCCCGTGCGCCGTCCTGGACGCCGTCGCCGGGCTCGTCGACAAATCGGTGCTCGTCCGGGAGGAGCATGCCGGGCAGGTGCGCTACCGCCTGCTGGTCTCCCTGCGCGACTACGGACTGGAGAAGCTTAACGACCTGGGTGAGGCGACCGACACCAGGCGGCGCCACCGCGACCACTTCGCGCGGCTCGGCGCCGAGTACGAGCAGGCCTGGTTCGGCCCCGACCAGGCGGAGATCACCGAACGGCTGCGGATCGACCAGGACAACTTCCGGGCCGCCCTCGACTTCTGCCTCACCACCCCCGGCGAGGCCCAGCACGGGCTGCGGCTCGCCGCCGGCCTGTGGTTCCACTGGGTCGCGGGCGGCATCTGGGGCGAGGGCCGGCACTGGATGGACGGCGCCCTGCGGGCCGGGGCCCGGCCGGACGTGACCCTGACCCGCGCCATGTGGGCGGGCGCCCTGACCTCGCTGGTGCACAGCCGCTCCGCCGCCGTCCTGGCCGGCCTCGACCCGGTGCGGACCGCGTACGACGCCGACGAGGAACTTCCGGTGCCCACGCCCTCGCCCGTACCGGCCGGCGCGCTCGCCCCGGTCCGGGCCCGCGCCTCCACCGCCTTCGTCGTCCTCACCCGCGTCGAACTGGCCTGCACCCTCGTCAGCCGGGGCCGCGCGGCGGAGGCGATCCCGCTGTGCGCCGAGGCCGTCGCCCTCTGCGAGGCGCACGGCGAACAGTGGGCCCGCTCCTGGGCGCTGCGCACCCTCGCCCTCGCGCACTGGTCGGCCGGGCAGTACGACCGTGCCGCCGAGCATGCCCGCGACTGTCTGCGGCTGCCGTACACCGTGCGCCAGCACCAGAGCCTCGCCCGTACCCTCGACCTGCTCGCCGCCGCCGAGGCCCTGGCGGGCGGCGCCGAGCGGGCCGGCGTCCTGCGCGGCGCCGCCGACCGCATCTGGCACGACATCGGCGGCAAGCCCATGGACGCCCTCCGGCCCGGCCGCCCCCGCGCCGCCGAACACCACGCCCGGAGCACCCTCGGTGACCACGCCTATGCCCTGTCCCTCCGCCGAGGCGGCCGTCTGACGGCGGAGCAGGCGGTGGCGTACGCGCTGGGTGAGCCGCGGGAGGGGTCCGCCCCGGCCGTACGCACGCGGGCTGCCTCGACCGCACGGGAGGGTGGCGCCCCGGCCGGGAGCCCCATCGGTGCGGCACCGGCACCGGCACCGGCATCGGCCCGGGCGCCGAGCGCCGATCCCGTCCCCGACCCGGTCCCGCTCACCCGCCGTGAACTCCAGGTCGCGGCCCTCGTCGCCCAGGGGCGTACCAACAAGCAGATCGCCGATCACCTGGTCATCGCCCGCCGCACCGCCGAGGGCCATGTGGAGCGCATCCTCGTGAAGCTGGGCTTCCACAACCGCAGTCAGGTGGCGGCCTGGTTCAGCGCGCGGGCCGGGCTGTGACGGGGGCCGGCAGGGGCATGGACAGGGTGGCCGTGGTGCCCCGGGCGGTGCTGTGGACGGCGATACGGCCGGTGGTGCCGACGCCGACGATGAGTGACTCGGCGAGACGCAGCCCGTGCCCCTCGGGCCGTCGCGGGGCTGCGCCCACTGTCCGTCACCTCGCAGCGCAACTCGCCCGCCACCACTCGCAGTTCGACGGCACTCGCCCCGCCCCCGTGCACCGCGGCGTTCGTCGCGATCTCCGACACGGCCTGTACGAAAGCGCCTGTGACGGCGGTGGCGAGACGGGCCCGCAGCGCCGCCTCCTCGACCAGTGAGCGCACCAGGGGGAGTTCGGCGCCGTCGAACTCCATCAGCAGCACCAGGCCCTCGCTCACCCGGCGTCTCCCCCGTTCCCTTCTCCCTCCACGCTGACCAGTAACTGGGGCACCTCGTCGGCGCCCAGCTGCGCCAGGACCAGCCCCAGCAGCTCGCCGCAGCGCACGGTGACCTCGCTGCCGGCCGGGAGCGACGCGGCGAGGCTGATCAGCTGCCAGGCGCAGTGGGCCTCCATGAAGCACAGGTCACGGAGGTCGAGGACGAGGTGGCTGGGACCGGTGTCGTCACGGCGTTCCAGTGCCTCGCGCAGGATCTCGACGAACGCGGTGCGCGTGCTCGGCTCGGCGGTGCCGGCGATCCGTCCGCCGTCGGGGGTCTCGGTGACCTTCAGGGAGTCGAGGCGTTCCGTGACCCGTAGCGGGTGGACCTTGTCGACGCGGGCTGTGAGGTCGTCGTCGAAGTGCCGGCGGTCGTACCAGCAGATCGCGGTGAACAGCGGGTCCGCGAACAGCGGTGCCACGGACGCCTCGTAGTCGAGCAGCCGGTCGTGGCCGAGGTTCATCCGGGGTGCCCAGCTCATGTCGGCGGCGACCCGCAGTCCCGCCCAGCCCTCGTCGCAGGCGCGGTCGACCTCGGCGGCGTACGTGTCGATCGTGCGCCGCTCCTGGAAGCGGCCGTCGGGGGCGTAGACCTCCGTGTTGCGTTTGAGCGACAGCTGACCGCCGGCCCGCGCCGCCACGACCTGCCCGCTGCCCCGGTCCAGCAGGGTGACCACCTCGTCGTCGCTCAGGTCGTCGGGGTCCATGACCAGCAGGACCTTCTCCCCGCGCGCCAGACTCGTCCGGGTGTAGGCGGTGAACACCTTCCACGGCGACTCCCCGGCTCCCTCGATGTCCCCCGGACCCATACAGGCGTGATCCCCCAGCCGCAGCCGCTCGACGGGCACGGTTCGCTCCGCGCGGTGCTGGGTCGTCATGGGGGTTGCCTTTCCGTGAGATCAGGACTCTGCACGGACAGTAGGCCCAGCGGTGCTCCCCACGGCCGGATGATCGTCAATCGTCTGCTTGGGAGGCCAAGTCGAGCGGTTGGGGAAGAAGCTGATCGAAAGAGTGCGTGACCTGAAGAGGTGCGACCCGGTTGCTTTCAGGGGCGCGGGGCTGTGCCGATCCGCTGCAACAGCCCCCACGTGAACTCCGCGACACACTCCCGCCGTACCCCCTGCCCGTCGGGTGCGACGAACCGCAGCCCCCACCGCGTGGGCGCGGTCCCCTCCAGCGGCCGGGCCGGCGCGAAGGCCCGCGCCACCTCGTCCACCGTGCAGGACCACGGGGTCAGGTCTTCGAGAGCGCGCAGCTCAGGACCCGCGACCCCCGGTGCCCGCACGAGCCACTCGTTCCACACCGCCCCGTTCGGCGCGAGCAGCACCTCGAAGCGGAGGTCGGGCCAGCACGGGACCGGCCACAGCCAGGCCTCGCAGTCCAGGTCGCCGATCTTCAGCGCCGTAGCCGATTCCGGCACGCCCAGGACCGACCGGTACCGGGACGCCGACCCCCGCGCCCGGGGCGACCGCACCATCGCCTGCCACCGCCGGTTCGCCTCGCGCATGTCCGCGAGGGAGACGCCCAGACCGCGGCGGGCGTCCTCGACGAGCCCCGGATTGTGGTCGGCCATACGACGCAGCAGCACCAGCTGGAAGTCCAGCGAGGTGAAGGGACCGGAGGGCCTATCGGGGCCGGGGCGTTTCGCGGAGGACATGGGGTCCATCGTGGCGTACGGCGCCCGAGGCGGTCCGGCGGTCACCGGCATGCTCACCCGGGCGGCGCCCGTCCGGCAGGAACAGCACCGAGTTGACGTAGCGGCCGGCGAACGGCAGGACACGCCGGAGCAGCCCCTGGGACGCCCTGTGCGACGTGCGCTCCTGGTGGGCCTCCAGGGCGGCCGGAACGAGGGGGAGCCAGGTCCCGGCGGGGAGGACCCAGCCGGCGTAGCCCAGGCCGGCGAGGAGGTCGACGACCGGGGTGATCGGCTGGATACGGGCCTCCAGTTCGACGAAGAGGGCCGGGCGGTCGCGGGCGAGGAGGCCGGACGCGCCGCGCAGGACGGCCAGCTCGTTGCCGTCGACGTCGATCTTGACGAACCCGACGTCCGTCAGGCCCAGGCCGTCGAGGGGGACGCAGTGGACGTCCAGCGCGCGGGCGTGGATGTCCCGGCGGACCAGGGACGACACCCCGCGTCCGCCGTCGTCGCCGGGCGGCAGCCAGAGGCGGGCCGTGCCAGGGTGGTCGGAGGCGGCGGCCTGGACGACACGGACGTTGGAGGGGGCCGTCGAGCTGAGCAGCCGGGCCAGCCGGGGCACCGGCTCGACGGTCACCACGTGCCCGGCCCGTCGTGCCAGCCGCCGCGTCCAGGGGCCGTACCAGCCGCCGACGTCCACCGCCGTACCGCACCCCGGCGGGCACAGCTCGTCGAGCCGGGCCAGCTCCGGTTCGAAGCGCGGGTAGACGAGCCGGGCGGTCGAGGCGACCAGCCGGTCCGGGAGGAGCGGCGCGAGCCGGGCGGCGAGCGTGGTCATGAGCTCATCCCCTTGAGGAGTGCGGAAAGCTTCTCGTGCTCGTCCTCCGTCACCTGCTCGCCCGACGACGGCAGCAGCTGCGGAATGCCGTCGACGATCGGGTAACGGCGGTGCAGCCGGGGGTTGTAGAGCGACTCCGAGGCCCGGGCGGCGGCGGTGTCAGGTCGCGTCTCCTCCTCGTGGACCACCAGGTGCAGGGGCCCCTTGTCCAGCGGGCACGCCAGGATCTGGAGCAACGGGTCGTCGCGATTCATGGAGGGGCAACTCCTTGGCCGGTGCGGGGTTCTGGGGCGCCGATGGCGCTGGACTGTCGTGCTTGGGCATGCTCAGCAGTACGGCGACCGCCAGCACCGTGCCCGACAGGCGCAGCGTCAGCCGCAGTGGATCGTCGGGCAGCGACTCGCCGAACGACAGCGTGCCGAGCACCGCCGTGAACAGGCAGGTCACCGTCGTACACACCGGCACGATCAGCGAGGCCCGGCAGCGCTGCAGCGCCGCCTGCGACATCACCAGACCGAACGCGCCGGTGAAGAGCAGGAGATACGGGTACGGGGAGCGCAGCAGGCCGACCACCGCGTCCCCGAGCCCGCCGGTGGTCAGATGGCTCGACACGCCCTTGATCGCGAGCGAGCTGACGCCGTACAGCAGGCCCACCGCCACGCCGTACTCGACGCCCGTGGTCGGCAGCCGGTGCCGGTGGCGGGCGCGCCGCTCGGCGGACCGGTACAGCCCCACCCCGGCTGCCAGCGCGGGCAGGCAGACCGTGAGGACCAGCGCGTACGGCGCCCCGCCGCCGACCGTGTCGGAGTGCTCGTCCAGCGACAGCACCACCATCAGCAGCGCGGCGAGGATGGCGCCGAGGGCGTACCGCTCGCGGCCCGTGGTCTCCTCGCCGAGCAGCCGCGCCGAGAGCAGGACCAGCAGGACAAGACCCGACACGAAGATGCCCTGGGCGGCGGCGATCGGCAGCGTCCGGTACACGGCCAGCTGTGCGGCGAACCCGGCGGCCAGCGACAGCGAGCCCGCGATCCACAGCGGGCTGCCGACGACCTGCCGCAGCAGCTTCACCGGCTCCCGGACCGTCACCTGCGGCATGGCGGTGAGTGCCCGTTTCTCCAGGACGAATCCGGTGCTGTACAGCGCGTTCGCCAACAGGGCCGCGGCCACTCCCCACCACATCGCCTACATCCTCCGTGCGTGCAGCAGCAGGATCGACGCGGCCGACGGGGCCGCGCAGGCCAGGCGGTCCAGCGGACGCAGCGGGCGCGGTACGCCGTGGAAGGGCGCCCCGCGCAGCCGTACGACCTCGAAGCCGGACGCGGCCACGAACTCCCTCAGCGCGCGGGCGGTGTAGAGCCGCAGATGGCCCACGACCTCCGTCCCCGGGCGGCCGTGGATGCCGCGCAGGCTGACCTCCGAGAACACGGGCTGGACGCCCGCGAGCAGCAGAGCGCGGTTGTACCAGGCGGCGAGATTGGGTGTCGACAGCATCAGATGACCGCCGGGGCGCAGGACGCGGCGGATCTCGTCGAGGGCCGCGTCGGGGTCGACCAGGTGCTCGATGACCTCGCTGAACAGCACGGCGTCGGCGGACTCCGACCGCAACGGCAGCCCTCCGTCGGCCAGTTCGCCCCGGACCGCGTACGGGATGCGGGTGCGGGCTCGGCGGAGGGCGTCCTGGGACCAGTCGACGCCGATGATGCGGTGGCCGGTGAGGAGGGGCGCGGCGGTGGCCGCCGCCGTGCCGTCGCCGCAGCCGATGTCGAGGATCGTGCGGGGGCCCGTGGTGGCCGCCGGGCCGAGAGCGGCCGCCAGCATGCGGGCCTGGGCGAGGCTGCGGGGGGTGCCGGAGGCGACCGGGACGGACGGGTCCTCGTAGAAGTCCCGAAGCCCTCTTACCGGGGCGGGTGTCGGGGATGTGGTGGGCGAGGCGGTCGGCGTGGCTCGCGGCATCACTCGGTGTCCTCTGCCGTCGCGTGGAGATAGTGCTCGAAGAGGTCGCGGAGGTGGGCGCCGTCGCCGTGGCCGAGCAGGGCGCGGGACCAACGCAGGGCCAGGTGCAGACGGCCCGCCGTGGAGGCGGTCGTGACGGTGAGGCCGCGCGGCATACGGGCGGGGGCCGAGAACCACACGGCGTGGGCGCGGCCGGCCTCCTCACCGAAGTCCAGCGCGTACGGCACGCGGCCGATGTTGCTGAGCAGGGTGGTCGATGTCCAGGGGGCCGCGGCTCTGCGCAGGCTCCGGGTGAGTGCCGCGCGCCAGGCGACGGGGACGACCGGGGCGGTCAACAGGGAGGCACCGTGGCCCAGTTGGGGGCGTTGCCTGGACTTCAGGGCACGGGTGCGTTCCGCGGTGCGGCGCAGGAGGACGGGGAGGGGGATGTGGGCGGGGTTCAACTCGTCCGAGGAGAAGGCGACTTCCACCAGGCGGGTGCCGTTGCCTATCTCCATGTCGGTGTCCCTCGGACGGTCGTCCACGGGCATGGTGATGCGGAGGGGGCGGGGGCGGGCGCCGTGTTCCCGGTTCCAGTGGGCGAGCATCAGGGCCGTGGTGACCATCAGCTGGTCGTTCACGGTGTAGGGGGCGGACTTCGGGCGCCGGGGGACGGGGAGTTCGGTGACGAGCAGGCCGTTGCCGGGGGACGGCTCCGGGGTGCCGGGGGCGACGCGGGCGGGGCGGGCCCAGTTGGAAGGGGCCTCCGTCTCGGGTGGGCTCGGTTCGTCCGGGGTGGAGGTGGGGCGGACGGGCGGGGCCGCGGGGGCGTTGTCCCTGCCGCCGTACAGCTGTGCCGCGGTGGCGAGGATGCGCAGGCAGGCGGGGCCGTCGAGTGCGGTGTGGTTGATGGTGAGGAAGAGGACGGTGCCGGTGGGAGGGCCGGCCGTCGTCGCCGCGGGCGCCATGGTCGCCTCCGCCTCGTTCCGCCCGCTCACGGCCGATGGTGGTGCCGGGGCGATGGGGGTCCCCTCGCTCGAACGGAGCCGGGAGTGGGGGAGGAGGGGTGCGGCGGCACCTCGTACCGCCGGGGTGCGGAACCTCCCCCCGGCCGACTTCGCCCCCGGGCGCCCGGCCGCGTGCCCGACGTCGTCGCCGGCCTCGCTGCCCACCGCCGGCCCCGCTCCCTCCACCACCTCCAGGCGGATCGGCGGCGACAGAGTCAGGGGAGGGGCCTCCATCAGGGCCCTCGTCCGCGCGTCCCGCAGCGCGTGCGGGCCCGCCGGCAGGAAGGCCACCACCTCGACCTCCGGCTCCCCGGTCAGCTCCCACTCGTAGCGGCGGCTGTACCACCGTCCCGGCGCCTCCCGCATGAGGATGCGGGGGTGGGCGCGGAGGGCGGCGGTGAAGGCGGTGCGGAGGCGGTCGGGGTCGAGGTGGCCGCGCAGGTGGACCTCGATGTGGACGGTTTCGGGTTCCTCCTCCTGGAGGCAGTGTCGGGACACCTCGTCGACCACCGGGAAGGGGATGCGGGCAGGCCCGTGGGCAGCTTCGTCCCGTGCGGGGTGGTCCAGCGTCGTCATGCCGGTTCCCCCTTACCCGTACCGCCTTCTCCCGTGGGGCCGTCGTTCTCCGGCGGCGCCGCCCCGGACTTCGGCTTGGTGAACGGAATCCGCCGGGTCGGTGTGTCCTGGTCCCCTTGCGGGGAGCCCGGCCCGCGTGCCGAGGTCGTCGGACCCGCGAGGGACCCGCCGCCTTCCCCGGAGCTGCCCGGTCCGCCGTTCAGTGTCTTGTCCACCCGCCTCCGCTGCGGCAGCGGCGCCCCCGGCGGGACCTCGAACTCCCGTGTGGGGCCCGGCCGTTCCGGCGAGGTCACGACGTCCGCCCCCACACTCACCAGCGCCGCGAACAACCCGATCAGCGCGAGGAGTTGGGCCACATGCCCGAACGCGCCCTCGTCCGCCGCGACCGGCTCGCCCGCTCCGAGGGCGGCGGCGAGGCCGGCACCGGCCAGGGCGAGGAAGGCGATCGGTACGAGCAGGGTGTGCCGTCTCCGGGCGAGGAGGGCCAGCAACGGGACCAGGAGGGCGAAGAAGCCCGCGATGACGATGCCGACGAGGGTGAGGGCGACCGTGCCGAGCCAGAGGCCGGGGCCCGGCGGGATGGGCTGCGGCTCGTCGGGGTTGGGCTCCCGGCGGCGCCAGAGGGCCAGCCCGATCAGGGCCGCGAGGCCCACGCCGGCACCGATCAGCCCGGCCTCGTACGTCACGGACGGCTCGTACGACAGCTTGACCGTGCCGCCCGCGCCGCCGGGGACGCGCCAGCCCTGCTGCCAGCCGTCGAGCCGCACGGGGGTCAGCTCGCGGCCGCCCAGCGTGGCCTTCCAGCCGTCGTTGAAGTTCTCGTACGTCGTCAGGTAGGAGGCCGCCCCGTCGCCGACGGTGACCGCGCGGCGGTCGCCGAGCCAGTCCCGTATGCCCAGGTCGCGGCCGCCTGCGGCGGGTTCGGCGATCGAGCCCCGGGTGAGGGTCACGGTGGTGACGGCCAGCGCGCCCGAGTCCTCGGACTCGAAGGTGTGCCGGTCGGCCGCACCGAGCTCCAACCCGCCCTCTGCCTTGCCGTTCTGGCAGAGCGTCAGGTCGATCGACCGGCGCTCCACCAGGTCCCGTACCGTGCCCTTGGCGCTCGTCTCGTACAGCGTCCCGTCGACCTCGACCGCCGGGCCCTCGCCGCACGGCAGCTCGAAGTCCCGGGTCGGGGCGGGCTGCGGAGTGCGGTACTGGTCGAGGGCCGGGACGTACGCCTCCGTGAGGCCGACCGGGAGTTGCAGGTCCTCGTCGGCGACGGGGTTGTGGACGGTCAGCGGGGCGGTCTCGGTGATGGTGATGTCGAGCTGGTCGGTGTTGATCGGGTCGAAGCGGACCCAGCCGTTCTCGTCGACACCGGCGATGGCGGCGCCGTCGGGAGAGCTGATCTCGACCTGCGTCGGCCGGGCCGACAGGCCGCCCGCCGGGGCCAGGACGAGCGAGCCGACCGGCCACTTGTCCTTCCAGTCGAGATGGATGGTCGGGTCGTCGCCCGCGATCCACGCCGTCGTCAGGTCGCCGTCGGTCAGGTTGCGCGGCGAGAGCCCGGCCCCGAGGGAGGCCGTGGATCCGGCGGTCGCCGTCATCCGGGTCTGCTGGTCGGGGGCGACCTCGTAGAGCAGCTTGTCGAGTTCGTCGCCCGGCACGGGGACGGCCGTCGCCCTCACCTCGTACGTCCCCGCCGTGGTGGTGCCGAAGGCGCGGTGCAGCCCCGGTTCCGTGCCCGTGGGAGAGAGACCGGTCGGGTCGGCGGCCCTCTGCAGCGCGATCACCTCGGCGGAGGCGTCGGACTCCTTCGCATCGGTCGGCAGCCGCAGCATCCGGGTGACCTCGACGCCGGGGATGTCGATCTCGGCGAAGCCCGCGCCGACGAGCCCGGTGTGCCGCTCCGCCGAGTCGAGGATCGTGATCTTCAGCCAACTCGTCTCGCCGGGACGGGCGTTGACCGTCTGCGTCGAGCCGTCGGCCTGGAGGTTCGTGGAGCGGGAGCCCCGCTCGGTCTCCACCTTGATCCGTGTCGGCGCCGACCGCACCCCGTCCTGCGGCAGCGGTGTGACCTCGAACGTCTCCGGGACGTCCTGGCTGCCGTCGAAGTCGATCCGCAGCCACTGACCGTTCGCCGACCCGGCCGCGCCCTCCGCCCAGGCGGTGCCCCGGTCGCCGTCGAAGGCGTTCACCGGGTCGTACTGCGGCAGATGGAACAACCAGTTTCCGCTGGTCGAGGCGGTCACCGACTCGGCGCCGCGCAGCTCGGCCACCGTCTGGTGGCCGAGACCCGACACCGGCAGGATCTGCTTGGGCTTCGCACCGGGGTCCTGCACACTTCCGCTCGGGTTCCGCTCGTTCGCCGTGTACGTGTACGACGTGTTGGCGTTGACCAGGCCGAAGCGGGTGTCCGCGCGGCGCAGTCCGTCGCCGACCACCTGTACGGCCGGGGTGCCGAGGCCGGGGTGGTTGTCGCCGGTCAGCACGGTGGCGCGGTCGCGCAGTTCGGGGTCGGCGGCGAGCGGCAGCAGTGATTCGGGGCCGCCGGAGACGACGGCGGTGTCCGCGATCGCCTTCAGCCCGGCCTGCCCGGGACGCGGCACGTCCTGGGCGGGGCGATAGATCTCCACGGCCCGCTGCCGTGCGTACAGCCCCTCGATCTGGAGCGGGGTGCCCTCGGCGATCCGCCCGCCGGTCATCATCGGCCCGAGCCCCGTCACCCGCTCGTACCCGGACTGCTCCAGGGTCCGCTTCACGGTCGTGGTCGGCACCGAGCCGATCTGGTCGGGGTCGAGGTCATTGCGTACGACGACGTAGTACAGGCCGGCCCGGCTCAAGTAGTCGCCCAGACCCGGGACTTCGCCGCCCGTCAGCAGCGCCTGCTCGACGGCGTCCATCGCGCGCCGGTTGCCGGGGGTGCCGAAGGGGACGTAGTCGCGCTGTGCCCAGCGGGACTCGGCGAGGACGTCGAGGGGCTGGTCGACGGTGGTGCCCCAGGTGTAGATGCCGTGCGCGGTGGCCGGTACGACCAGCGCCCGCGAGTCGGGCGAATACTTCTTCAGCCAATCGGCCGTCGACTGCCAGTACTTGGGCAGCTCCTGGAACGAACCGGGCTGCAGCACCGCCCCGTTGAGGTACGGCCACAGCAGCCCCGGGACGACGAGGACGGCCGCGATCAGCGGGGCGAACCGACGCCCCCGCACCCGGCGGGCCCCGTGCGCCTGCGCGGCCACCCCCACCACATGCGCGAGCCCGAGGACGAGCGCGAGCGCCAGCCCGGTCTGGAACTTGTAGATGTTCCGGAAGGGCGCGAGGCCCCCGTTCAGCCAGTCCTGGACCACCCCGTGGAAGGGCGCCCCGAACACACCGCCGTACCCGGCGAGCGTGATCAGCGCGACCACCAGCACGGTCAGCACCAGCCACCGCCGCTCGGGCATGTCCCGCCGCGCGAGCCCGGCGAGTCCCAGCCCCGCCGCCAGCGCCGACGACAGGATCACGACGACGGACGCGGCGACGGACCAGCCGGCCGGCAGCCAGGGCTCACCGAAGTTCAGATACGCCACCCAGTTCCCGGCGCCCCGCAGTGCCTCGGTGGCGGACATCGTGGCCGTCGTGGTCTGCGAACTCTCCACGTACGGAAGGAAGTTCTCCCCGTGGAAGCCGAGCAGCAGCAGCGGGACCACCCACCACGCGGTCGCCAGGATCACCCCCGGCACCCACCAGGCGATCAGCCTCCGCTGCCGCGTCCCCGGCGTCCGGGTGAGCAGGTACAGCCCGACGGGCACCAGCGAGGCCAGGGTCGCGGTCGCGTTGACCCCGCCCATGAACGGGATGACGAGCGCCGACCGCAGGGCGGCCACCCGCGCGCTGTACCGCTCGTTGGTCAACGGCAGCAGCACCCACGGCAGGAACGCCCCCGGCAGCGCGGCGGCCGAGGTCGACCCGACGACGGTGGTGAACACGGGCCACAACGCGTAGGCACCGGCGGCCAACAGCCGTGATGCGGAACTCCCGACACCCAGCCGCTCGGCCAGCCGCAGCGCGCCCCAGAACGCCACCGACACGATCAGCGACAGCCACAGCCGCTCGGCGAGCCACACCGGCAGCCCGACCAGGTCGCTCAGCCCGTAGTACGGCAGCATCGGCCACAGGTAGCCGACGTACTGGTCCTGGATCCCGCCGAACCCGCCCCGGTCGTGCCACAGCTGACCGAGGTCGGAGACGAACTGCCAGGGGTCGGTGGTGACTCCGAGCTTGGTGTCGAAGGTCTGCCGCCCCGGTTGCGCGGCGACCAGCAGTACGAACACCACGGCCCAGAATCCCAGCAGCCAGCGCCGCGACCGAGGGCCCTCGGGGGGTCCCTCGGTCGTGCCCGCCGGCCGCACCGGCGCGGGAGGTGGAGCCTGGACCGTGCTCGTCATGGTGGACACCGCCGGAGGATGAGGAGGAGGTTCCAGGTGGCGAACTCACGCAGTCCCGGCGCCTTCACGACGGTCTCCGCGAGAAACGGCCAGTAGCGGGAGCGCGCCGACACGACCGTCACGTCGTCCCGGCCGCGCACCTGCCGCAAAGTGCGTCCGATGTGCACGGCGAAGAGGTTCTCGCCGAGGGTGTGCTTGGCGTCCTTCCCGGTACGGCGCCGATAGCGGGCCCGCGCCCGTTCGGCTCCCAGGTAGTGCCAGGGCGCCCACTCGTGCCCGCCCCACGGGGACAGCCAGTTCGTGAACGACACATAGATCAGCCCGCCGGGCCGCGTCACCCGCACCAGCTCACTGATGAAGGTCGGCGGATCGGAGACATGCTCCAACACGTTGGAGGTGAAGGTGACGTCGGCGACGCCGTCGGCCAGGGGAAGCAGATACCCGTCGGCGACGACGGCCCCGTCCGGCGGCTTCGTCCCCAACTCCCGCAGATCCGGCTCGAAGAGATACGCCTGCGCACCCCGCCGCCGGAACTCCTCGGTGAAGTACCCGCTCCCGCCCCCGACATCGACGACGGTCAGCCCGTCGACGGGCGCCCCGCCGTACGCCTCGACCTGATCGACGGCATCGCGGGCCAGCAGCGCATAGCAGTACTCGGGATCGTCCTGCTCCCGCATGAAGGCCCGGAAGAGGGACACGGAGCGTTTCAGGGAAGGGTCACCGTAGGGGCGCGGGGCTGTGACATGGGCGGCTCCGCGCCCGGGGCGCGACAAGCCACGACGGACCCGCAGCCGCCAACGATCCGTCGAGACACCCCGTGCGGCGCCCGGTTCCTTCTTCATGGCGTCCAGCCCCGCACAGCCTCCGCGGCCACCGCACGAAACTGCCGCACCGTGTGACCCCACCGGTAGTGCGCGGCCCGTTCCCGCGCGGCCTTCCCCATCAGCACCCGCCGATCGGTGGACAGCGCCAACGCGCACCAGGCCGCGGCGAACGACGACTCGCCCCGGGCCAGCACCCCGGTCTCCCCGTCCACGACGGAATCCCGCAGCCCCGGCACATCGAAGGCGACCGAGGGCGTCTCCCGCACGGCGGCCTCCGTGACGACCAGCCCCCACCCCTCGACGGCGGACGGATGAAGCAGTAACCAGGCCGCGCACAACAGCCGGTGCTTCTCCTCCTCGCAGACGTGCCCGGCGAACTCGACACCCGCCCCGGCCATCGCTTCCAGCCGTGACCGCTCCGGCCCGTCACCGACGATCACGAGCCGCCCGCCCGTCACCGGCCGCACCCGTTCCCACAGCCGCAGCAGCAGATCGATGCGCTTGTACTCGACCAGCCGCCCCACGGCCACGAACAGCGGCTCGGACGACCGCTCGGAACGCGGCCCGGGCTCCTCGACCCCGTTGTGCACGACCCGTATCCGCTCCCGCTCCACACCGATCGAGCGGAGCGCGGTGGCCGTGGACGGGGACACGGCGACCAGCAGATTCTGGCGCTGCGCGGCTGTCAGCGACCAGTGTTCGAGTCTTCGGCCGAGCCGCGCGGCCGGCGCCAGGGGGCCGCCGAACCGCAGCTGCCACACATCCGTGTGCACATGGTTGACCAGGCACATCGTCGGACCGTGGTGCCAGAGCGGCGCGAGGTAGGGCATGCCGTTGCACACCTCGACGAGGAGGTCGCAGTCGCCGACCTGACGGGCGAAGGCCGACTTGGCGCGCAGATGGTGGCTCAGGTCGCCGCCGGCCGACACGACCCGGTAGTCGCGGTTGGCCGCCGGACCCCCGCACAGCAGGGTGACCTGGTGGCCCAGCCGGGTCAGGCCGTCGGCGAGCCGGTCGACGAGGAGCTCGGAGCCCCCCGCCGCCGGATTACCGAGGTCACGGCGGGCGAGAAAGACGATCCGGCGTGGCTGTGGGGGGCCTGCCGATCGGTGCCGGTCCAGGCGCGGAAACACCTCGACCAGCGAAAACGGCACGTGCTGGGGCATGGGTGCTCCAACTCGTCTCGGGGTGCGGAACTCAGCGGGGAGAAGGGCGTTCGCCGTGGGGGATGTTCCGGTGGGAGGGGGGTCCGGGTGGGTCTTGCGGGTCTCTCGTTCCTGGAAGGTGCTGGGAGATGTGGGGGAGTTGCTTGTGGGCGAGGTGTGGGTGGGCTGTGCTCAGGTGGGGTGGACAGTTTTCGCCCAGCGGTTCGAAGCTGCTACTCACCGACGTGATAATTTCCGGGGTTTATTCAACTGACGCCCTGTCACATCGTGATCGGTTCCTGGGACGACTCGGGCGTATCGGGGCGCCGCCTGCCGCGCACGACCAAAACGGCACCCGCCGCGGCGAGGACGAAACCGACCACAGCGGCACCGATCGGCACCGTCCGCCCCACCAGTCGCAGCAGTCCGCTGTCCTTCTCCGCCTGGTCGACCGCGAACTTCTGCGTCGCCGAGGTGAACGAGAGCTTCCGGCTGTCCAGCAGCACCGCCGCGTCCTCGTCCCCGCCCGGCGCCCGCAGCGTCCGGCGCGGCCCGGTCTGCGCGTAGAGCACGCGTCCCGTGCTCTGGTCGACGACCAGTTCGAGACCGTGGTTGGCGTACCACTCCTCGGCGAGCACCTGCGGCCTGCTCGGCTCGTCGACGAGGGCGCCGGGGACCATCCGGGTGCCGGTCTTCGTGGCCGGAACCTTCGCCGTGAAGCGCAGCCCCTCATAGCCCCGGATCTTCTTGCGGCCCTCGTAGTGGAGCGTCACCGTCGCGCCGAGCGTGTTGTCCCACCAGCGGTAGGAGCGTTCCTGCACGTCGAAGGGGAACTTCAGGTACGCCTCGCCCTCGATGTACGGCTTCTCGTCGCAGCAGTGCACGGGCCGGTTGGTCCTCCGGTCGCTCACCCAGCGGTGCGGGGTGAAGTCCAGCGCGTCGTGCGGGTCGGCCGCCGGCAGTGATTTCTCGGTGTCGACCGAGGTGATCACGTCCCACACCGCGGCCCCGCTGCGCTCACTTTCGGCCACATCGCCGCGCACCCGCTGGGTCACGGTGATCTCCTGGTCCGGCACGGTCCTCACCTGCCCCACGTCGAAGACGCTGCCCGTGCCGGTGTAGACGGCGGTCGTGTCGATGTCGATCGGGTTCACGGCGGCCCGTGGCTGCACGTACCACGCGAGCAGGGGCGCGAGGACCAGCAGAAAGGTGCCGAGGCCCAGCAGGACCAGGGAGATCGGTGAGGCTGTACGGCGCATCCGGGCACTCCAGGGGGCGTTGGGAGGTGCGACTCGGGTAGGCGTGCGGAAGGGGCGACGACTGGGGGGAATGTGCGCGTGACCAGGGGGTACCGTCCGGGTCGGCGTGGGAGAAGGAGCGGCGTCCGGTGCGTGCGATCGCAAGGTGCCGGAAGGTCCTCGTGGCGGGGCCACTCGGGCCTTCCGGTGACGCGGCGAGCGCGCGTGCCGGACACCGCGATGCCGCGCCGGCCCGGACGGCACCCCCTTGGGCCGGGAACCGTAGGCGGAGTCTTGACGCAGTGTCAATGCATTGCTGACACTGGGCATGCGGGGTGCCCTGGGTGGGGACGACCTGTCGACCGAGAGGCTGCCCCTGCGATGTCCAGACTGCTCGCCGCCGCACTGACCATGCTGGCCGCCGCGGCTCTCGCCGTGGGGGCCGCACTCGGTGTCGTCGCGCTGCTCGACGAGACCCCGGACCAGCCGAACACCCCGCTCATCACGTACGAGAACGCCGGTCAGGAGCGCTGAGGGGTGACCGGAGTGCCGGTGACCGTCACGGTCCGCTCCGCCTGGCACGACGTGCCGCGCCTGCAGGTGCGCGAGTTCGCCGCGATCGCCATGGCCGAGGCCCCCGCCCTCGCCGAGGAGATCCTGGGTGAGATCCGCCGCGAGTACCCGCAGCTGCCCGTCGTCCTCGACGACTCCGGCGAGCCGATGGCCCTCATCGGCATCCGCCGCGCGATCGAGGTCTTCGTCCAGCACCTGGAGACCGCCGAGGGCCGCCCGCGTGTCCCTCCCGGCGTCTTCCAGGAGTTCGGCCGCGGCGAGGGCCTGAACGGCCGCAGCCTGGATTCGTTGCAGGCGATCTATCGCCTCGGTGTACGCCTCGCCTGGCGCCGTTTCGCGGAGATCGGCCAGCGCGTGGAGATCCCGCCGCCCGCGATGTACGAACTCGTCGACGCCGGATACGAGTACCTGGACGGCTTGGTGGACCAGTCGGTGCGCGGCTATGCGGAGGCGGCTGCTCGGCAGGCCGGCGAACGGCTGCGACTGCAACGCCGGCTGATGGAACTCCTCCTCGCCGAGCACCACAGGGGCGACCCGGCGGACGCGCTCACGGAACGCGCGGCCCGGATCGGCTGGACCCTCCCGGAGAAGGTCGCGGTCGGGGTCCTGTTACGCCCGGCCCGCGAGGCCATGGCCCCCGCGGTCGGCCAGGGCGTCCTGCTGGACATGGAGTACGAGCAGCCCCGCATGGTCGTCCCCGAACCGGACGCGGCCGGCCGCCCCGAACTCCTCCACCGCGCCCTGACCGGCTGGTCCGGCGCGATCGGCCCGCCGGTGCCGCTGGCCGACGCGGCGAAGTCGCTGCGCTGGGCGGAGGCCGCCGTACGGCTCATGGAACGCCGGCTGCTGCCCGGCGGCGAGGTCCTGCACTGCACCGAGCACACCGAGGCCCTGGTCCTCCTCCAGCCCGAGGAGCTGATCGACGACCTCGCCCTGCGCTGCCTCGCCCCCCTGGCCCACTGCGGCCCCACCCACGGCCGCCGCCTCGCCGAGACCCTCCTCGCCTGGCTGGAGACCCGCGGCGGCGCCCCCGAGATCGCCACCCGCCTCGGTGTGCACCCGCAAACCGTCCGTTACCGTCTCCGCCAGATCCGCGAACTCTGGGGCGATGAGATCGACAACCCCGACCGCCGCTTCGAACTGGAACTCGTCCTGAGGGCGCAACGCCTGCGGGGCGAACTGGGGGACCCGCGTCCCCGGCGGTGAGGGGCGGGGGCCGGTGTCCCGGGGACACCGGCCCCCGCCCCCACCCGGTGGCGGAACCTGCCGAGCCTCTCCGTCGCCGAGGGGTCCGCGCCCGGGGCGGCCCGCGCCCCCGCCGCCCCCGGGAAGGCCGACCGGTCGCCGTCCCCCGTGATCAGCCAGGCCCCGCCCACCAGGCTCGCCCCGCCCACCAGGCTCGCCCCGCCCACCAGGCTCGCCCCGCCCACCAGGCTCGCCCCGCCCACCAGGCTCGCCCCGCCCACCAGGCCCGCCCCGCCCACCAGGCCCGCCCCGCCCACCAGGCCCGCCCCGAGCGCCGGGCCGACGAGACCATCGGGCCCGAATTCTGCCATTCTGTCGGCGTCCGTCACTGAATGCCCCCGCCTCCCCGCCGCGTGCGAAGCCGGTGCCCGCCCACCGTTCGCAGGAAACCCGGGGTGCCCCCGACCATTGCCCGGTCAAGGGCACTATGACTAGCCTGTGTTCGTTATGCCGATCGACAGTTGAAATTTCGAACACTCGCCGTAGACAGACAGAGACAGACAGACAGAGGGAGGGGGCCGACCATGGGACGCCTAGTACCTGCCGTGACCCGGGCGCTCGACATATTGGAGCTCTTCCTGGACGGGGACGGCACGCTGTCCGCCCCCGACATCGTGCGCAGACTCCAGCTGCCCCGCACCACCGTGCACGAGCTGGTCACCACACTCGCCGCCCGGGGATACATCGTCCAGGTGCAGGGCCAGCCGGGACGCTACCGCCTCGGAGTCCGCCCGTACCAGCTCGGCAGCCGCTACGCCGAGCAGCTGGACCTCGCCGCCGAGGGCCAGCAGGTGGCCAGGTCCGTCGCCGAGACCTGCGACGAGACGGTGCACGTGGCGATCCTGGAGTACACGGACGTCATCTACATCGCCAAGGTCGACTCCACGCACGCCGTGCGCATGGTCTCCGCCGCGGGCCGCCGCCTCCCGGCGCACTGCACCTCCGTCGGCAAGATGCTCCTCGCCTCCCTTCCCGAGGTCGAGCTGAGCGCCCGGATCCCGGACGACGCCGACCTGATCGCCATGACCCCCAACAGCATCACCGACCCGGCCGCCCTGCGCGAGACCCTGGCCCGGATCCGTGAGCGGGGTCTCGCCGTGGAGAACCGCGAGTCCAACCCGGACGTCTCCTGCGTCGCCGCGCCGGTCCGCGACCGCACCGGTCGGGTCGTCGCCGCGATCTCGATCTCCGTCCCCATGATCCGCTGGAGCGACGAGCGCCGGATCGAGCTGGAGCAGCTCGCCGCCAAGGGCGCCGCGGAGCTGTCCGAGCGCCTCGGCCACCGGATCGTGGCATGAGCGCGCCCACGGGTTACGAGATCGCGGTACGGGAGTACGCGGCCCTCGGCGAGGGCCCCACCTGGGACGCCGACGCCCAACGCCTGATCTGGATCGACATCCTCGGGTCGCGCGTTTACACGTATGACCCGGCGTCGGGCCGCCGCACGGTCCTCGTCACCGAGCAGCACGTCGGCGCGGCCAAGCCCCGCGTCGGCGGCGGCCTCGTCCTGAACCTCCGGGACGGCGTGGGCCTGACCGACCCGGACGGCGGCTTCCGGTGGCTGCACCACGAGCCGGTCCCCGGCCGCCGCGCCAACGACGCCGCCGTCGCCCCCGACGGCTCCCTCTACGCCGGCACCATGCGCTACGACGAGGCCCCGGGCGGCGGCACCCTGTCCCGCTTCACCGCCGACGGCCTCACACGGACGGTCCTCGACGACGTCGCCGTCAGCAACGGCACCGGCTGGAGCCCGGACGGCCGGCTGATGTACTACATCGACTCGCCGACCCGCCGCGTCGACGTCTTCGACTACACGGACACCGAGGACGGCCGCCTGCCCGTCGGCCGGCGCCCCTTCGTGACCATCGAGGACGGTGGCGGTTTCCCCGACGGCCTCACCGTCGACGCCGAGGGCTGCGTCTGGGTCGCCCTCTGGGAGGGCGGCGCCGTCCGCCGCTACACCCCGGCCGGCACCCTGGACCGCGTCATCCCCCTCCCCACCCCCCGCCCCACCGCCTGCGCGTTCGGCGGCCCCGACCTCACCGACCTGTACATCACGACAGCCCGCACGGGAACAGAGACCCCGCACCCGCTGTCGGGCTCACTGCTGGTGGTACCGGGCGCGGGGAAGGGCCTGGCCCAGCCGGCGTTCGCGGGCTGATCCCGGAGTACGGCGCCCATGTGGTCGTCCGCCGCAACGGTGGGCGACCACGGCCGTGCCGGGTGCCGGGTGCCGGGTGCCGGGTTCGCGGCGGAGTCCGCGGCTGATCCCCCGTTCGCCGCCCGCCCCGCGGTCAGAGGCCGGCGGCCTTGCGCTCCTCCGGCGTCAGCGGTGCCTCCTCCAGCCTCGGTCTGAGGGGCCCCGCGGCTGCCGCCAGCAGGACGCCCGGTGTGAGGAGGACCTCCGGGCCGCGCTCCAGGGAGGTCACGTCGGTCAGACGGCGCGCGATACGGCCGTTGCCGGTGGCGGTGAGCAGGAGCCGGTTCACGTACGCGGCGACCAGCCGGTCCCGCCGCGTGGGCCCGGCCTTTGTCGCCCCCTCGTAGAACACGTCCTGCCCCGTGGCGAGGTCCCAGGCCACGCCCACCGGACGGGCCACCGCCTTCTGTATCCGCCGCGCCAGACCGGGCGAGCCCCAGCCCTGACGCCGGATCACATCCCGTAGCGCGAGCGCGCTTTGGGCGGCGACCGCCATACCGTGCCCGTAGACCGGGTTGTACACGGCGAGCGCGTCCCCGATGACGGCGAAGTTCTCCGGCCGGCGGGACATCCGCTCGTAGAACCAACGCCGGTTGGCGGTGGACCGCGTGAACGCCACATCGCCCAACGGCTCGGCCCCGGCGATCAGTTCGCCGATGAGCGGATGCCGCAGCTCCTCCCGGGCGTACCGTACGAAGTCGTCGTTGTCGGGGGAGGGTTCGCCACCTCGCGTCCCGGACAGCATGACGATCCACCGCCCGTCCTCGATGGGCACCAGGAAGGCGGACCGGCCGGGCCCCGGCCGCCGCGCGTCGGCCTGAACGGCGACCACCGGGAACCCACGCCGGGCCCCCTCCGGCGCGCGGAAGACCCGGCTGGCGTACGCGAGACCGGAGTCGACCTCCCGCTTCTCCGGCTCGGGCAGGCCGAGCGCCGCGAGCCAGTGAGGTGCGCGGGAGGAACGGCCGGTGGCGTCGACGACCAGCCCGGCTTCGAGGACACGCTCGGTGCCGTCGTCCTGGCGCACCCGTACCCCGGTCACGGCCGCCTCGCCGCCGACGAGCCCGAGCACCTCGGTGCGCTCCAGCAGGTCGACACGGTCGTCGGCCAGCACCGCCGTACGGACGGTCGCGTCCAGCAGGTCCCGCCCGGCCAGGAGGTTGTGGTGGGACACGGGCCAGCGCCGGTACCAGCCCTGCGGCGACAGGATCACCATGTCCGTGGTGACCGCCTGCCGGTGTGCCCCGGCCGCCAGCAGCCGCTCGGTGGTACCGGGCACCAGCTCCTCCACGGCCTGGGCCCCGCCCGACCACAGCATGTGGGCGTGGCGGGCCTGCGGCAGACCCCGGCGTGGACCGGGCCGCTCGGGCAGCGCGTCCCGCTCGACGACCGTGACCTCGTCCACGAACCCGGCCAGGGCACGGGCCGCGAGCATGCCGGCGAGGGAACCACCGAGCACGATGGCGGACCGGACGGCGGCGGGGCGTTCACTCATGTATGGGCACACCGCTCTCTGTGCGGGAGGCGGCGGCGAGCACACGCACCGCCTCGATCTCGACGGGCTCGCGAAGCGCCAGCGACACGGCCTCGATGTCCTGGAGCAGATCGGTGAAGTCCGAGGAGACCGCGAACTCGGGGACGGCCGAACGGCCCGGCGCTCCCGCCAGGTCCCCCTCCACACTCTCCGGGTCTCCTGCGCCCGCCCGGTTCCTTGCGCCTGGCTGGTCTCCTGCGCCCGCCCGGTTCCTTGCGCCTGGCTGGTCTCCTGCGCCCGCCCGGTTCCTTGCGCCTGGCTGGTCTCCTGCGCTCGGCTGGTTCCTTGCGCTCGGCTGGTCTCCTGCGCCCGCCCAGTCCCTTGTGGCCGGCTGGTCCCCTGCTCCCGCCAGGCCCTCCACGTCCGGCAGGTCACCCGAACCCGCCGCGAGCCCCGGAAAGACGAGCGGGCCCGCCGTGAGCGTGGCCGTCGTCCCGCTGTCGGGCGACCGCCTCCGGGTGGCCACCGCGTCCTGGATGGTCACGGCGGCGGCGAGGGCCTTCGCGCGCCCGGGCTCGTGGCCGAGGTCCAGGGCGGCGTCGTACGCGCGACGCCGCAGGTCCTGGTCGAGGTGGCGGGTCAGCCGGAGCAGGGCGTCGCGGATGAACGTCTCCCGGCGGGTGAGGCGCAGCTCCGGCGTGGCGCGCAGTGCGAAGGGGACGCGGGAGTCGTCGACGGTCCGGGTCAGCAGGTACAGGGGCCGAAGCCGCCGGTGGCCGGCCCGCACCCGCCAGCGGTCCTGCAGATACTGGCCGCCGTGCGGCAGGATGAAGCCCACCGCGATACAGATGGCCGCCAGGGCGACGACCGGCGGCGCCACATGAGTGCTCAGCCAGTCGAGGTCGTGCCCCGTCCAGCGGGCGACCACCGCCGTGAGCTTCGAGGCGTCGAACACCAGATTGAGCGCGCAACCCAGGCCCAGCGCCTTCAGGCCGCCTCGCAGCCACAGGTCGAGGCCGTCCGCGCGGACCCAGTTGCGGATCAGCCCGTAGGTGATCAGACAGGCCGCCGTGTGCGCGAGGAGGTAGAGCAGGATCTCCTCGCGCATGAAGGGCGTGGTGGCGTAGTACGTGTCCAGATCGCGCAGCCGCTCGCGGGGGACGTCCGCCAGCGCGAACAGCGCCCACAGGGCGACGATCACCCCCGCGTACACGCCGACGACCCACCGCATGAGGCGGCGGGTCGCCGGTGACCGGTCCGCCGGGCCGTAGCGCCACGCGACGATCAGCAGCAGACAGGACGCGCAGAACGCGGTGATGAGGGAGTACACCCAGGGCGCGGCGACGTTCGGCACGCCCGTGACCCGGTTGGTCCAGGCGATGACCGACGGCACCGCGAACACGAAGACGCAGCAGGCGAGCAGCAGCAGCCCGCCGACCGCCCGCAGCAGCGAGTCCCGCCACAGCTTCACGATGCTGGGAAGCTTGATCACCAGGGCGGCGGTCAGTACGGCCGTGGGGATCCAGAACGAGATGTACAGGTCACCGAAGAAGTCGGCGGGGCTGAGGGCCCCGGTCGTCGTCGCGGGCACGGCCGTCCCCCTCATCTCCGGTGCCTGCGATAGCCCAGCGACGCCTGGATGGCCTGCCCGACGGGGTCGGCCGGGTCCGCCGGATCGGCCGAGCCGCCCTGCCCGGTGTCCACCCAGGAACGGAAGACGGTCGCGAGCCGGTGGCCGAAGTCCTCGGCCTCCTGCTCGTCGGATTCGTGCGAGCCGTTGCGGGCCGCGATGGGCGTGCCGCCCTGCCCGAGCGCGGCGGACAGCTCGGGGGAGAGCGGCGACGGCGCGGACGCGCGCCGATCACCCGACTCGTACGACCTACCCGGCTCACCCGACCCATTCGGCTCACCCGGCTCACCCGCCTCATCGGACCGCGCGAGCGTGGCGGCGTCCGGGCCCGGCAGATGGCGATGACAGTGCCCGGCATGCATGTGCCACAACTCATGCCCCAGGATGACCAGTTGCTGCACGGTCTCCGCCCGCTCCTCGACGATCACCAGGTCGAAGTCGGGGAACTCCATCCACAGTCCGGTCACCCCGATCCCGTCCGGAAACCGCTCGAACCGCAGCTTCACCGGCCGCCCGCCCCGCCGCGCACTCATCTCCGCACACAACGCCGCGCCCAACTCCCGTACGTCGACGGGCGCGTCGAGCCTCCCTCGTACCGCCCTGCTGAGCCCGGCGGTCAGTTTCCGCATCTCGGCGGCGGACCGCGAGGGCAACAGCGCGGCCCGGACCCGGCCGACGGCCCCGCGCAGCCCCGCGATCGCCATGCCCCGGGCGGCCCGCCCGGCCCACGGGCGCCCCTCGCTCCCGGCGCGGTCGCCCCCGGTGCCCTCGCTGCGGCTCATCGCCGGGTCTCCTCGTCGTCCACGCCGAGCAGCCCTTCGAGCATGACGGCGAGAGCCTCCTGCTTGCGGCGCGTCAGCCGATGGCCGCGCAGCGCGAGTGTGACGACCCCGTGCCGGGTGGCGAACTCGACCAGCGGCCCGTACTCGACCAGCGGCCCGTCGTCGTCCGTCTCACCCTCAAGTCCTGCCAGCAGGCGGCCGAGTTCCCGGTTCAGGACGGTCGCGGCCGGGTCGGTGAAGAACCGGACGCCCTCCTCGATGCCGAAGAACCCCGCGAGTTCGGTCAGGTCGGGTACGTTCGGCATCTTCTTGCCGAGCAGCAACTGCCGGGCCCACTCGGGACTGATCGAGAGCCGCTCCGCGACCTCCTTGCAGACCTCACCGGCCCGCTTCCCGCTCCGCGCGACATACGCCTCGTGCAGCGCCCGCACCCGCCCACGCACCCGGTCGTCGACCCGGTCGGCCACCGGTGCGCCCCCGTCGAGCAGGGCCCGCACCGCGTCCCCGTCGAGGGCCGTTCGTTCCGCCAGCGTCTGTACGTCAAGAAGCAGACCCCGGTCGGCACCGGTCTCCGTGATACGGGCGTCGAGTCGCGTCAAGGTCTCGGCAAGGGCGTCGGGGAGTGCAGGCACGCGCCGACCCTACGTGCCCTCCGGCACCGACACCACGAGAATCCAACGATCGTTGAATTTTGACGAACGATAGTGGTGCACGCGCCCCTTCAGGGGTACGGGGAACCGCGCGACAAGCCACAGAGGGGCCACCCCCGCCCGATCGGTGCGCCTGGCGGACGAACAGGCGCACGCCACCTGGACGCACGACCCCATTGACTCGCCCCGACTTCGACCATAGCGTCCCGTTCGGCTCAACGATCACCATCCGTAATACCGAACGCCGAACGCCCAACGCCGAACGGCGAACGGCGAACAGCGAACAGCGAACAGCGAACAGCGAACACCGAAGGGGTAGCCCCCGATGACCCGCACCGCCCGCTTCACCCTCGACCCCGCATTCAAGGTCGGCGAGGTCAACCCCCGACTCTTCGGCTCCTTCGTCGAACACCTCGGCCGCTGCGTCTACACAGGCATCTACGAGCCGGACCACCCCGCGGCCGACGAGGCGGGCCTGCGGACCGATGTGCTGGACCTGGTCCGGGAGCTGGGCGTCACGACGATCCGCTACCCCGGCGGCAACTTCGTCTCCGGCTACAAGTGGGAGGACTCCGTCGGCCCCGCCGAGGACCGCCCGCGCCGCCTCGACCTCGCCTGGCGCTCCACCGAGACCAATCGTTTCGGCCTCTCCGAGTACATCGCCTTCCTGAAGAAGGTCGGCCCCCAGGCCGAGCCCATGATGGCCCTCAACCTCGGCACCCGCGGAGTCGCCGAGGCCCTCGAACTCCAGGAGTACGCCAACCACCCCGCCGGCACCGCCCTCTCCGACCTCCGCGCCACCCACGGCGACAGGGACCCCTTCGGCATCAAGCTCTGGTGTCTCGGCAACGAGATGGACGGCCCCTGGCAGACCGGCCACAAGACGGCGACGGAGTACGGTCGTGTCGCCGCCGAGACCGCCCGCGCGATGCGCCAGATCGACCCGGACGTCGAACTCGTCGCCTGCGGCTCCTCCAGCCAGTCCATGCCGACCTTCGCCGAGTGGGAGGCGACGGTCCTGGCGGAGACGTACGACCTCGTCGACTACATCTCCCTGCACGCCTACTACCAGCCCGAGGACGGCGACGTCGACTCCTTCCTCGCCTCCGCCGTCGACATGGAGTCCTTCATCGAGAACGTGGTCGCCACCGCCGACCATGTGGGCGCGAAGCTCAAGTCCAAGAAGAAGATCAACCTCTCCTTCGACGAGTGGAACGTCTGGTACATCTCGGAGTGGCACGCGATCGAGAACTCCGGCGCGCGGGACTGGGCGGAGGCTCCGCGCCTCCTGGAGGACAACTACAGCGTCATGGACGCCGTCGTCTTCGGCTCCCTCCTCATCGCGCTCCTCCGTCACGCCGACCGCGTCACCGTCGCCTGCCTCGCCCAGCTCGTCAACGTCATCGCCCCGATCATGACCGAGCCGGGCGGCCCGGCCTGGCGGCAGACGACGTTCTTCCCGTTCGCCCAGGCCGCGAAGTACGGGCGGGGCGAGGTGCTCGACGTACGGGTGGACTCGCCGACGTACGAGACCAGGAAGTACGGCGAGGCTGATCTGCTGCACGCGACGGCGGTGCGGGCCGAGGACGGGTCGGTGACCGTGTTCGCGGTCAACCGGGGGCGTACGGACGCGCTGCCGCTGGAAGTCTCCCTGAACGGCCTGGAGTTGACACGGATCGTCGAGCACAGCGTGCTGGCCGACGCGGACCCGGACGCGCGGAACACACTGGCGGAACCCGAGCGGGTCGCTCCGCACGCGGGTGAGGGGGCTTCCTTGCAGGACGGCGTGCTGAGCGCGGTCCTGGAGCCGATGTCGTGGAATGTGATCCGGCTCGGCTGAGAGTCCGGGATCGTCTGCCGTCTGCCGTCTGCCGTCTGCCGTCTGCCGTCTGCCGTCTGCCGTCTGCGGGTTGCCGGTGGTTGCTCGCGCGGTTCCCCGCGCCCCTTGGGGCGCGGGTCGCCTGCGACGTGGAGCGATCGCCCGTCCGCGTGGTCGACAATGTTGGCCATGAGGATCTCGGCACGGGCGGATTACGCCGTACGCGCGGTACTGGAAGTCGCCGTACGCCAGGAGAACGGGCCGGTGAAGGCCGAAGCCATCGCGACCGTGCAGGAGATCCCGCACAAGTTCCTCGAGGGCATCCTCGGGGACCTCAGGCGCGGCGGCCTGGTCACCAGCAGGCGGGGTGGCAGCGGCGGGTACCAACTGGCCCGTGAACCCTCCGCCATCACCGTCGCCGACGTGATCCGAGCCGTCGACGGGCCCATCGTGTCGGTACGGGGTGAGCGGCCGACCGGGCTGACCTACACCGGATCCGCCGAGCCGCTGCTGCCGCTGTGGATCGCGCTGCGGGCCAATGTCCGCCGCATCCTGGAGGGCGTCACGGTGGCCGACCTCGCGGCCGGCACCCTGCCCGAGCCGGTGAAGGGGCTGGCGGCGGAGCCGACGGCCTGGGAGAACCCGTGACCCCGTAGGTGCGGGGTAGGTGCGGGGTAGGTCCGGCGGGCGGCTGCACGGGATCGTTACCTCGCGCTCAGCCTGTCCTCAGCTTGCTCTCGTAGCGTTGCCGCGCGGTCAATCCCTACTCAACCGGTGGGAAAGACCGGAAAGGCCGGAAAGAGCGGCGACGGAAGACGGGACGAGGAAGAGATGCGGACGCTGGTACTGCTCGCACTGGCGGGCCTGGGCGCCCAGCTCGTGGACGGCAGCCTGGGCATGGCCTACGGCGTGACCTCGACGACTCTGCTGCTCGCCATGGGCACCAACCCGGCCATCGCCTCGGCGACGGTGCACCTCGCCGAGATCGGTACGACCCTGATGTCGGGCGCCTCGCACTGGCGGTTCGGGAACGTGGACTGGAAGGTCGTCGCCAGGATCGGCGTACCGGGCGCGGTGGGCGCATTCCTGGGTGCGACCGTCCTCTCGTCGCTCTCCACCGAGGTCGCCGGTCCGGTGATGTCGCTGATCCTGCTCGGCCTCGGCCTTTATGTCCTGTCCCGCTTCACCCTGCGCGGCCTGCCCGAGGAACGCCTCGGCCGGCCGTTGCGGAAGCGGTTCCTGTCCCCGCTCGGCCTGGTCGCCGGTTTCCTCGACGCGACCGGCGGAGGCGGCTGGGGCCCGGTGGGCACCCCCGCCCTGCTCGCGAGCGGCCGCATGGAGCCCCGTAAGGTCATCGGCTCGATCGACACGAGCGAGTTCCTCGTCGCGGTCTCCGCGAGCCTGGGCTTCCTCTTCTCCCTCGGCTCCCAGGGCCTCGACTGGGCCTGGGTGGCCGCGTTCCTGCTGGGCGGGATGGTGGCCGCGCCCATCGCCGCGTGGCTGGTCCGCCTGGTCCCGCCGAGGGTGCTGGGCTCGGCGGTGGGCGGGATCATCATCGCGACGAACGTCCGCACGCTTCTGAACAGCGACTGGATCGCGGCGTCGGGCGCGCTGAGGACCGTGGTGTATGTCGCCGTGTACGCGCTCTGGGCGGCGGCCCTGACGCACTCGATCCGAGAACACCTGAAAGAGAAGGCCGCCACCCCCGCGTCCCGAAGAGGCGCGGGGAACGGCGCGACCAGCCACGACGAGCCGGTGGCAACCCACAATGGCTAGGACGCGTTCGGGCGATCACGCGTCCCGTCAGGGTGGTAGCGGCGGAGGAACCTGATGAGTGGACTGGAGATGAGCCGCGCGGTCGCGGTCGCGCTCGTGCCGGGTGTTCTTTCGGCCTGGAAGTCGTCCGGGGCCGGGTCGGGAGGGTTCGGTGCTTGGGCCGGGCAGGCCGTCCACGGGCGGATGCGCACGGGGCTGTCCAAGACCGCTCCGATGCCGTGATCACACCAGTCACCCGCTGATCGTCGCGTTTCAAGGGATAGCAATCAGGGCCGCTCACGTGATCTCCTCCATACAGCACGTGCGATGGCTGAGAGGGCGTATGAACAGGCAGGGCATGCTGGGGCGCGGCGTGAGAGTCGGCCTGCTGATGGCTTGCGTTCCGGGCATCCCATGGGCTGCTCTCGCTCTGGGGGTGGCCGCGGTGGAGTTTCTTAGGGGAGGGGACACGCAGCTTGCCGCTCGTAACGTGCGCTATGGAGGGCTGCTCTTCGGAGGAAGTTTGCTGGCTGGTGTGCTGATGGGCTTGATTCTCGGTGGAGGACTGGCTCTTGCGTCTCGCGCCCTCACCCGCGCATGGCAACTTGCCCTCGTGGGAGCACTGCTGGGAGTGCTGGTCTTCCCGGCCGAGTTCGTGGTTGTCGCGATAGGCACAGATGGGGCTTATCTGCAGCTTGGGACGACTCTGTTGGCGTGGCCGGTAATGACGGTGATGGCAGCCGCGCACAGCGCTGACATTGCAGGCCGAACCCGCACACGCACATGGCTCTGGAGTCCAGGGCCGGCACAGCGGCTCGGGCGAGGCTGACCACCGTGCAAGCCCTGGCGCCCGAGCCTCCGTTCTGGGCTGCCTGAGGCCGCGCACGCCAGTAGTTTCGGGACTGCCCTTGGTCACATGACCGGCCGGATAAATCCCGGGGCCTGCGCAGGTCCCGCTTTGCGATGCTTGTCGCCGGGTCCGGGGCTGGCTGCCGAATAGATGTTGACGTTCACGAGGACATCGGGGGCGTCGCCGTTGTCCCCAGACGTGTATGTGTACTCAGCCATGAGGGAGAACGGCATGGAGCCATCCGAACTCCGCCGCGCAGTTGAGGCAGGACGGGCGACCGCTGCGGAGTTGCGCCTTCAGGTCGACGATGCGATCGTCCTCCACAACTCGGACCGCCTCGCGCTGCGCCTGGTCCCCTGCGATGTTCTGGCTCGGGTCGCGCCTTCGGGGCATCTGGCTGATTCAGAGTTCGAAGTAGAGGTCGCTCGCCGTCTCGCCGACGTCGACGCTCCGGTGGCTGAGCTCGACCCTCGGGTCGAGCCCCGAGTCCACGTGCGTGACGCCTTCGCCATCTCGCTCTGGACCTACTACGAGCCTGTGCGGTCAGAGATCGCGCCGGTCGACTACGCGGACGTGTTCCTGCGGCACCATGCCGCCCTGCGCCGGATCGATCTGGGCGCACCGCATTTCACCGATCGAGTCGCCGTGGCACTGAGAGCGGTGAACGACCGGGAGCAGTCCCCCGAACTGCCCGCTTCTGACCGGGAACTCCTCGGCGACACACTCGGTGGACTGAGCGCCGCGATCAGCATCGACAGAACGGGCGAGCAGCTGTTGCACGGCGAGCCTCATCCGGGAAACCTCCTGAACACGAGGAGAGGGCCGCTTTTCGTGGACCTCGCCACGTGCTGCCGTGGCCCGATCGAGTTCGACCTCGCCCACGCGCCCGAAGAAGTGGGAAAGCACTACGCGGGGGCCGACCACGGCCTGATTCACCGGTGCCGCGCCCTGAACTGGGCCATGTTCTCGGCCTGGCGCTGGCGCCGGAACGACCAGATGCCCGACCGGGGCCACTGGAGAGTGGAGGGACTCAACCAGGTCCGTGCCGCACTCGATCGCGGCGAACTTGGCTGAACTGGAGACGCAGAGGCTGCCGGTTCCCGATCCGCTGCTCCGTGTGCGGCATCCCGACACGGAGCAGCGGACGAACACGGCCGGCTTGAGAGGAGATCTCATCCCCTCGACCTGTGCCCACAGCACCTACCCGTGCACCTGCCCGGACACGGACTGGTCATCTGATCGGCCGGGAAAGTGCTGGAAGGCTAGACGCTGTCCACACCCACGGTGATCGTCGCCTTGTATCCGTCGGAGACACCGCTGCCCAACGCGGTCAGCGTCAGCAGCCCGCTCGACGCACCCCCGTCGTCATAGATGCTGTCGTCGGACAGCGTCGTCTCCGGCGTCGTGTTGTCCGAGTACGGGGAGGTCGCCTGGACCTCCTCGTTGATGTCCTCGTCGAAGAAGAGCTGACCGGTGTGGATGACCTCGCCGCCGGTGTACGAGTCGTCGGTGAGGGTGACGTCCGTATGCACTCGCATATGCACATGGACCGCGCGGGAGATGTAGTGACCGGGCCAGATGGACGTGATGTTGCACTGCCCGTTCTCGTCGGTCATCTGGCCGCCGCGCAGGAAGGTGCCGTTGTCCTCGTAGTCGTGCCCGTTCCCGCCGACGAACCCGGAGTACTCCCCGAGGTGGTCGCAGTGCCAGATCTCGAGCAGGGCGTCGGCGAGAGGCGCGCAGTCGTTCGCCACATCGACGACGGTGAAGGTGTACCGGACCTCGAAGCCCTCGGTCTCCTCCCGGATGTCCTCGCGGACCAGGGCCCCTTCGAGGGAGTACGGACCCTCGGTGACCTCGGCGTTCAACACACAGACACTGCTGGTGGAGGCGGAGCCGGTGGTGCCGCTCTCGGCGGTGCCGGCCTCCGTGCTGGTGCTTTCCGTGGTGGTGTTCGCGGCCGCGAGCCCGGCCGCCGCGAGGCCACCCGCCGCCGCGACCGAGGCTCCACCGATGAGCACCCGCCGCCGCCGAACACCCTTGTCCCGCCGGTGTTTTGCTCCCGCGTCCCGCGTCGGGTCCTGGTGTGCGTGCTGCGGGTTCGTGTTCTCCGTCATGCCCACGAAACTAGAAGCGCACCTGAAGGAATCCTTAATGTGCGCCTGTGAATACGCTGGGAATGTAAGTCTCAACCCGCTTGGTTTTAGGTCTAGTTGGGACACATTGGCCCAACCCCTTCTGTTCGCCGGTCACCGGCCGAAGCCGACAGCCATCGGTCGGGTTGTGTCCCCACGTGCGCCGTCGATGCGACCGAGGGGCTGATCGAGAACTGGTCACGCGGAAGGGCTCTCGATCCGGTGTCGCCGCTGCCGTCCCGGATCGCCCTTGTCCGCCAGGGTTGGATAGGGTCGATGACGCTCTCACCTCGTGGCGCCGCACGAACGGGCTTTGGCGGTCGGCCGCTGTGTCGCTCGGTGGCTCGACGAACCGCTCACGCAGCCAGGCCGGCCAGTTGGAATTCGGTGACCAGATTGTTCCGTGTCGCGAAGGCCGCCACGACCGGGCGGTCTCGGGCCGGGGCCCACGGTTTTGCCCTTGTTCAGATCGCCGCTCTCTGCGGCTCCGTGGCGACCCGCTGCGTCGAAATCGCCGTCGGGATCGCAGAGCCATGCCCCGTCGTCCTCGGAGTCGTCCTCCGGCAGGTCGAACTGCGCGAGCCACTCCTCGCGGGTTTTGAAGGGGGCAGGTGGAGGCTCGTCGATATAGCCCAGTGCCGTCTTCCAGAAGTCGGCCAGAAGCTGTGCGTTCGCGCAATCGAGGGTCAGATCGATTTGGCCGCCATGCCAGGACCGTACTGCACACCTCTGACAGCTACCGCCGTCACCGGTGCTCGTGATCCCCCGGAGAGCGCCGGCTGACCTTCGTGGACATGTAGTCCATCAGTCGTCGCAGTTCAGAGCCGGTTCACTTGCTTCAGCGGCCGACAAGGACCGTACTGATCCACGCGGTGACGTCGTCCTCCAGGGCCTTCACGGACGTGTGGACGCCCCGTAGGGCGAGCTTGCCAGTCAACAGGCCGAACCGAGGAGGCGCGGATGCACGCGTGACCCGGGGGACTGCGAAGACCTCCCCACTCGTCCGCGGACGCCTCCCGCCGCTCACCCCAGCCGCACAGCCAGTGTCACCTCCGCCCCCGCCCCCGTCAGGTCCGTCGTGACCGTGAGGCGGTCCGTGACCAGGTGGGCGAGCCAGAGGCCGCGGCCGGGGCAGGTGTCGGTGAGGCCGGGGAGGAGTTCGGGGATGGCGGGGGTGAAGCCGGGGCCGTCGTCGGTGATGCGGCACTCCAGTTCGTGGGGGAGGCGGCGGAGTTCGAGGCGGCCTCGGCCGCCGGCGTGTTCCACGGCGTTGGCGGCGATCTCACTGACCGCGAGGGTGAACTCGCCGAGCCGGACGCCACCGAGCCCCGCCGCCGCGGCCGTGTCCTCCACCTGGGCGCGTACCTGGGGGAGGTTCTCGCCCGTGAAGTGGCGTGTCAGCAAGAGCGTTTCGGCGGTGAGGCCGGGGGCGTCGCCGCCCGGGCCGCCGATCGTTCCTGCTCCGCCGTCCGTCTCCCCGCCCGGCATCACGGCCGCCTCCTCTCGATGGGTGTCGATGGGTACGAGCACGAGGTGCTGGGCGTCAAAGGTGAACTGCCGCACCTTGCCCACGCTAGCCGCGCTCGCCGGATGAGTACCCAGGAGATCGAGAGGACATCACGCCTGGTCGGAACCGTGTGAATTCGACCGAGTCGTGATCGATTTCGCTCGACCCGGGCTGATCGGTTTGCGTTCACCGATCAGTCAGGCCCGGCTGCCCCGGTCCGCGAAACGGCACCGGCCCCTCCCGTACGGTCTGGGAGGAGCCGGTGCCGTCGTACGCGGAGTACCGGACGGGTTACCTCAGCTGGATTCCACCCCCACCGTCAGCGACCCCGCGTACCCGGCCGTCGGCGAGCTGCCCAGGGCCGTCAGGGTGAGGAGGCCGGAGGCGGCGCCTCCCTCGTCGTAGATGGAGTCCTGGGCGAGCGTGGTGCGGGGGACCGTGTTTGCCGAGTAGGGGGAGAGCGCGCCGACACGCGTGGTGACGGTCTCGTCGAAGAAGAGCTGGCCGGTGTGGAGTTCCTGACCGCCCGTGAACGAGCCGTCGGAGGTGAGCGTGACGTTCGTGTGCACCTTGAGGTGGATGTGGATGCACCGGCCCCGGTACCAGCCGGGGTAGACGGTCGTGATCTTCGCGACGCCGCTGGAGTTCGAGAGCACGGCGCCGCGCAGGAACGTGCCGTTGTCGGGTTCGTTGTGGCCGTTGTTGCCGACGAACCCGGAGTACTCACCGAGCGCGTCGCAGTGCCAGATCTCCACCAGCGCGCCCGCGAGCGGCGCGCAGGTGTCGTCGTCCACGACGGTGAGGGTGAGCACCAGCGGGAAGCCGGTCTTGTCCTCGCGGATGTCGGCGCGGACGAGCTGTCCGTCGAGGTAGTAGGGGCCTTCGGTCATCTCCTTGGTGAGGGTGCAGACGGCCGCGGCGGCCACGGGAGCGGTGTCCCCCGTGTCGGCCGTCCCGGTTGTGGGGGCTTCAGGTGTGGCGGCGGCGCCCACGGCCAGGGTGGCGGCCGTGGCGCCGGTGGCGATCAGTACGGTGCGGCGCCCGATCGGCGTCGCCCCCGGCGCGTCCGCCGCCGTGGCCGCCTGTGTCGCCTTTGCTGCCTCTGAGGGCACTGAAGTGTCTGTCATGGACACGGCACCCTAGGAGCGGAGTCTGTCGACCAGCTGTCAGTTCGGCAAAGTGAACAATCGTCAAGGTCCTTGTGAGACAGGTGAGTTGGGGTGATGCTCCGCACGATCGTGGGGGACTACTTCGCCGCCCTGGCGATCGATTCCAGGACCTCACGCGGGTTCCCCTCCGGAGTCACCGCCCTGCCGATCTGCTTGCGGATCGCCGCGGCGACCTCGGACCAGTTGGTCTCGGCGACGGGGTAGAGGCGAAGGTTCTGGAGCGTGTCGAGGCCGCTCCACAGCGACCGGTGGGCCTTGTCGGCGCGCATCGCGTCGGCGGCGGAGGTGGTGACGGGGAGCAGTTCGTACTGGGCGGCCTGCTCGGTCACGTACTTGTCGGTGTAGAGGAAGTCGAGGAACTGCCCGATGGCGGTGCGACGGTCGTCGTTCTTGAAGGCGATGACCCAGTCCGCGGTGCCCATGGTGGGCGTCTGCTTGCCGTCGCGGCTCGGCAGCGGCACGGCGCCGTAGGGCACGGAGTCGGAGGAGTCCTCGATCTGACGGACCAGCGACAGCGGGCCGTTGACCATGGCCGCGTCACCGGTGAGGAAGGCGTCGACGGCCTCGCCCCGGTCCAGCTCGCCGGGTGCGACGGGGCCGGTGAGACCCTCGCCGACCAGGTTCTTCTTCAGCCAGGTCAGTGTCGCCACGTTGGTGGAGGAGGCGATGTCGTAGCGGTTCGTGGAGTCGGTGTAGCCGCCGTCGCCGGCCAGCAGCCACATCAGAGTCTCGGCCTCCGCCTCCTCCGGGCCGAGCGGCACGGCGATCGGGTACTCCACCCCCTGCGCCTTCAACGCCCGTGCCGCAGCGAGGAGTTCGTCCCAGGTCTTCGGCGGCTCCAGGCCCGCCCGTTCGAACAGGTCCTTGTTGTAGTAGAGCAGCCGGGTGCTCGCGGTGAACGGCAGGCCGTACTGCGCCCGGTCCATCTCCCCGGCATTGGCGAGACTCTGGACGAACGAGGCCTGGACCGGGACCGACAGCACCTCGTCCGCGCTGTAGAGCAGGTCCTGTGCGGCGTACTCGGAGTAGCTGTCCGTCTGCACGATGTCGGGTGCCTCGCCCCGCTCGACCAGGGCGGCGACCTTCTCGTCGACCTCGTCCGGGTCGTAGACCTGCACGTCCACGTTGATGCCCGGGTGCTCTGCGCCGAACGCCAGGGTGACCCGGTCCCAGTAGCCCTCGGAGTTCTTGTGAACGCTGTCGCCGTAGTTGGTCGCGACGACCGTCAGGGAGACCGTTCCCGACTCGGCGTCCGCGCTGCCGCAGCCGGACAGCCCGGCGGCGAGTCCCAGCGCGGCCGCGGCCGCCACGATCGTCCGGGCGTTGTGGCGCACGGTCCACCCACTTCCAGCTTCCAGCCGAACCTGAGATGCGTAAGTACAGGAGTAGAGATTGGGCTTGATCGTATGGCGCGCACCGGCGCGTACGGGGCCGCAGGTGTTGCGTTTTGATTCCGACGGCGTGACGGGCGTGACGGGTACGACGGGCGTGACGGGTACGACGGGTGTGGCCGAGATGCCCGACCCATGAAAGGAAGTACGGAATGGGCGCGCCTGACGTTCACTTCGGCGCAGGTGCCTGCAACGGACGCCGCCCCGCCGACAAGGCGACGCCCCCGACAGCGGCCCGTGCGGGGCTTGTCGGAGGCGTCGCCTCATGGGGTCCGTCTGGCAGAGTCCGGGCTCATCCCACCTGGTTGTACACCGCCCCCGCCGCAGGCCACCCCTGCGGCTCCTCCAGGGGCTCCGGCTGGGTGCGGCCGCGCACCTGGGCGGCGGTGAGGCCCTGGGCGGCGCCCATGGTGCGGCGGCCCTGGGCGGCGCTCGCGAGGCCGGGCATGCCGGTCTGGGCGACGGGCTGGAGGCCGGGCGCCGGCATGGAGGCGGCCGGTGCGGCGGGCATCGGGGCCGGCGCGGGGATCGGCATCGGCATGGGGGTCGGCATGGGGGTCGGCGCGGGAGCGGGTGCCGGGGACGCGAACTGCATGGACGCGGCGGGAGCGGGTGCGGGGGACGCGAACTGCATGGAGGCGGCGGGCGCCTGCGGCGGGGACGCGAACTGCATGGACGCGGCGGGAGCGGGTGCCGGGGACGCGAACTGCATGGACGCTGCGGGCGCCTGCGCCGGGGACGCGAACTGCATGGAGGACGCGGCAGCCGGGGCCGGCATGCTCATGGCCTGCGCGGCGAGGTTGTGCATCCCGGTGCCGCTGGTCTCGCCCATCAGCCGGTCCACGGCCGCCGTACCCGAGCTGTAGCTGGTCCCGGTGCTCAGCTCCGGTACGGCGGCTCCCCTCCTGGACCCGTAGAGAACCGACTCCAGGCCGGACACCAGACGACGCACGTCCACCTGGGGCCGGACCACGAGTCGCAGGAAGCGACTGGACGAGCCGACCTTGTTGCCGCACTCGCGGACCAGGATCCGGTGCTCGGTGAGGAGCCGGTCGCGGACCACGGTGCCCTCGGCGCCCACGGGCAGGCGCACGAAGAGGAAGTTCCCCTGCGACGGGTAGACCGTCAGCCCGGGGAGGGCGGAGAGCTGGCGGGCCATGTCCAGGCGGTCCCGGCGGACCTGGTGCAGGCTCTCCATGTACTCGGCGCCATGGTTCTTGAGCATGAACACCACGTACTCGGCAAAGGAGTTGAGGTTCCACTTCGGCAGCATCGAGCGGATCTTGCCGGCGAGGGCGGGGTTGGCGACCATGTAGCCGAAGCGGATGCCGTGCAGGCCGAAGTTCTTGCCGAGGCTGCGCAGTACGACCACGTTGGGCCGCATGACCGCGTCCTGGACCGTGCTCGGCTCGGACTCGGCGTCGGCGAACTCCAGGAACGACTCGTCGATGACGATCAGGTCCAGGTCGGCCATCGCGTCCATGAACTGCACCAGCGCGTGCCGGTGCAGGAAGCCGCCGTCGGGGTTGTTCGGGTTGCAGATGACGGCGACCCGGGTGCCGCGGGCGCGAATGAACTCGGCGTACTGCGCGAGGTCCAGGGCGAAGCCGCTGGACTCCTGGAGCGGGAACATGTCGACGCGCTTGCCGGTCTCCATCGGCTGGTCGGTCCAGCGGCCGAAGGTGGGGACGGGGACGGCGAGCGACTCCCGGACCAGCAGATGGTCGATCCAGGTGATGAGCTCGGTCGAGCCGTTGCCCATCGCCACGCACTGCGGGGGCAGTTGGAGCAGGTTGCACAGCTCGGCCGTGATGGTGTCGGCGCTGCTGGGGTAGTACGTGATGATGTCGCGCAGTCTGCTCGCCATGTCGTCGAACATGGCGGGCGTGGGGAAGTACGGGTTGCACGGGATACAGAAGTCCACCGGACCCACCCCGTCGCCGCCCTCACGCGTCAGCGCAGCCATCGAAGGGCTGTGCGCCGCAGTGCTGCGGAACAACGAGGTGACGTTGTCGGCCATGGAACCTCCGTAGGGGGCGGGCCCGTTGGGGACGAGCGGGCCCGACGACTAGGGCGGCCCGTGCGGGGGAGCACGGACCGCTCATACATACGGAGGCTGAGGCGGCTCTGTTCAACCGCTGAGAATTCGGTGGGAACTTGTGAATCACCTGTGAAGAGTCGCCGTGGATCACTGCCGGGTGGCTGTCATCCGAAGGCGTGGACCGTCGTCGATCGGTACGTCTCCCCAGGTCGCAGCACCGTCGACGGGTACGACGGCTTGTTCGGCGAGTCCGGGAAGTGCTGGGTCTCCAGGCACAGCGCGTCCCCTTGCCGGTAGGTCTTCCCGGACGGTCCGACGAGCGTGCCGTCCAGGAAGTTCCCGGAATAGAACTGCAGTCCAGGCTCGGTCGTGGAGATCTTCAGTGTGCGGCCGGACGCCGGGTCGGTGAGCGTGGCGGCCCATTCCGGTCCGGCCGTACCGCTCTTGTCCAGAACCCAGTTGTGGTCGAACCCCTTGGCCTGGAGCAGCTGCGGATCGGCCGCGCGGACGTCCTTGCCCACCGCCTTGCCCGTTCGGAAGTCGAAGGGTGTGCCCGCGACGTCGGCCGGCTCGCCGGTGGGGATCAGGCCGGAGCCGACCGGGGTGTAGCGGGCGGCGGCGATCGTCAGCTCGTGGTCCAGGACCGAGCCGCTGCCTTCTCCCGCGAGGTTCCAGTACACGTGGTTGGTGAGGTTGACGACGGTGGTCCGGTCGGTTGTCGCCCCGTAGTCGATGCGCCACTCGCCCCGCTCGGTGAGGGTGTAGGTGACCTCCACGGCCAGCGCGCCGGGGTAGCCCATCTCCCCGTCGGCGCTGGTGTACGACAGCCGCAGACCCACGTCCGAGCCGTCCGTGAACGGCTCGACGTCCCACACGGCCCTGTCGAAGCCGTCCGCCCCGCCGTGCAGGCTGTTCGTGCCGTCGTTGACGGAGAGTTCGTACGTCTCGCCGTCCAGCGTGAAGCGGCCCGCGCCGATCCGGTTGCCGTACCGGCCGATCAGCGCGCCGAAGTAGGGCGACCCGGCGACGTAGTCCTCGACGGTGTCGAAGCCCAGGGAGACGTTCGCGTACCGGCCGTCCCGGTCCGGGGTCTCCAGGCACTGCACGATCCCGCCGTACGACAGGACCTTCAGACGGGTGCCGCCGTTCTCCAGCGACCAGCGGTGGATCTCGGTGCCGTCGGCCAGCTTGCCGAAGAGCTCCTTCACCGGCTTCCTGCCTCTCGTGGAAAAGCCGAGGGGTCCCGCGGGCTCGTGGCACGCGGGACCCGTCGACCAGCTCGAAAACCTGACTGCGAAAACGTGACTGCGAAAACCTGGCTACGAACCGGACTTGCGCTTGTTCCACACGTCGAACCCGACGGCCGCCAGCAGGGCCAGGCCCTTGATGACCTGCTGCCAGTCGGAGCCGACGTTGAGGAGGTTCATGCCGTTGTTGAGGACACCGAGGACGACACCGCCGATGATCGCGCCGAGGACGGTGCCGACACCGCCGCTCATGGACGCGCCGCCGATGAACGCCGAGGCGATGGCCTCCAGTTCGTAGTTGAGACCCGCCTTCGGGCCGGCCGCGTTGAGGCGGGCGGCGATCGCCAGACCTGCCAGGGCCGCCAGGGCGCCCATGTTCAAGAAGACGTAGAAGGTGACCTTCTTGTCCTTCACGCCGGACAGCTTCGCGGCCGGCAGGTTGCCGCCGATCGCGTAGATGTGACGGCCGAAGACCGTGTTCCGCATGACGTAGCCGTAACCGACCACCAGCAGACCGAGGATGATCAGGATGATCGGCGCACCCTTGTAGCTGGCGAGCAGCAGGGTGACGGTGAGCAGCGCGGCGACGATCGAGACGAGCTTGAGCATGAAGATGTTGAGCGGCGCCACGTCCAGCGAGAACTCCCGCTGACGCCTGCGGTCCCGGACCTCCTGGAGCACCACGAAGGTGATCAGGACGAGGCCGAGGAGCAGGGTGAGGTTGTGGTAGTTGGTCTGCGGGCCGGTCGCCGGCAGGAAGCCGTTGCCGATCTTCTGCAGGCCCTCGGGGAAGGGACCGAGGGTCTGGCCCTGCAGCAGGATCTCCGTGACACCGCGGAAGGTGAGCATGCCGGAGAGGGTGACGATGAACGACGGTATCCCGAGATACGCGATGAAGTAGCCCTGGATCGCACCGGCCAGGGCGCCCACCATCAGGCAGAGGACCACGGCGACGGGCCAGGAGATGTCGTGCTGCACGGTCAGTACGGCCGCGAAGGCACCGACGAACGCGGTCAGTGAGCCGACCGAGAGATCGATGTGGCCGGCGATGATGACCAGCATCATGCCGATCGCGAGGATCAGGATGTAGCTGTTCTGCAGCACCAGGTTGGAGACGTTGCGCGGCAGCAGCAGGTCACCGTCGGTCCACACCGCGAACAGCGCCACGATCACGCCGAGGGCGATCAGCATGCCGTACTGCCGCATGTTGCGGCGCATGCCGTCCAGCAACAGCTGGAGCAGACCTCCGCCCACCGCGCCCCCGCTCTTGCCGGGCGGCGCGGGGGCCGGGCTCTTGGCGGTCACATCCGTGCTCATCGGGTTACCTCTTTGTCCTTCGTCATCTGACGCATCAGCGATTCCTGCGTGGCCTCGGCACGCGGGAACTCGCCGGTCAGCCGTCCTGCGGCCATCGTGTAGATGCGGTCGCACATCCCGAGCAGTTCCGGCAGCTCGGAGGAGATGAAGACGACCGCCTTGCCCTCAGCGGCCAGCTTGTCGATGACCGTGTAGATCTCGTATTTGGCGCCGACGTCGATCCCGCGGGTCGGCTCGTCCAGGATCAGCACATCGGGACCCGCGAAGATCCACTTGCTGAGGACGACCTTCTGCTGGTTGCCGCCGGACAGCTTGCCCACCGGCTCGAAGACGGTCGGCGCCTTGATGTTCATGGACTTGCGGTAGCGCTCGGCGACCTGGCGCTCCGCGTGCTCGTCGACCACACCGCGCTTGGAGACCTTCTGCAGGGCACTCAGCGAGATGTTCCGGTTGATGGTGTCGATGAGGTTGAGGCCGTAGTGCTTGCGGTCCTCGGTGACGTACGCGATCCCGTGCTTGACCGCCTCCGGGACGGTCTTCGTACGGATCTCCTTGCCGTCCTTGAGGACCGTGCCCTCCGCGTACCGGCCGTACGTCCGCCCGAAGACGCTCATGGCGAGTTCGGTGCGGCCGGCGCCCATCAGGCCCGCGATACCGACGATCTCCCCGCGCCGCACGTTGATCGACACGTTGTCGACGACCTTGCGCTGCTGGTCGATCGGGTGGTGCACGGTCCAGTTGCGGATCTCCAGAGCGGCATCCGCGCCCACCTCCGCCTCGTGCGGGGTGCGCTCGGGGAATCGGTGGTCGAGGTCGCGGCCGACCATGCCGGAGATGATCCGGTCCTCGGTCGTCTCCGCCGACTTCACGTCGAGCGTCTCGATGGACTTCCCGTCGCGAATGATCGTCACCGAGTCCGCGACCTTGCGGATCTCGTTGAGCTTGTGGGAGATGATGATCGAGGTGATGCCCTGCTTCTTCAACTCCAGGATGAGATCGAGGAGTTTGTCGCTGTCCTCGTCGTTCAGGGCCGCGGTCGGCTCATCCAGGATGAGCAGCTTCACCTTCTTCGACAGCGCCTTGGCGATCTCCACGAGCTGCTGCTTGCCCACGCCGATGTCGGCGACGCGGGTCTCGGGGTGATCGCTCAGACCGACCCGGCGCAGCAGCTCGGAGGCGTGCCGCAGGGTCTCGTTCCAGTTGATCAGCCCACGCGTGGCGTGCTCGTTGCCGAGGAAGATGTTCTCCGCGAGGGAGAGGTACGGCACCAGCGCCAGCTCCTGGTGGATGATCACGATGCCGTGGTGCTCGCTGGCCCGGATGTCCTTGAAGGAGCAGAGCTCACCCTCGAAGAGGATGTCGCCCTCGTAGGTGCCGTGCGGATGGACGCCGGAGAGCACCTTCATCAAGGTGGACTTGCCGGCGCCGTTCTCACCGCAGATGGCATGGACCTCGCCCTGGCGGACGGTCAGAGTGACGTCCGACAGCGCTTTCACACCGGGAAAGGTCTTGACGATCGAGCGCATTTCCAGGACGGGTCCCGCCATGGTCTTGCCTTCCAATCCTTGAGATCCGACGCTTACTTGAGCTGGTCCGCCGTGTAGTAACCGCCGTCGACGAGGATCTCCGAGTAGTTGGTCTTGTCGACGCTGACCGGCTCCAGGAGGTACGCCGGGACGACCTTGGACCCGTTGTCGTAGGTCTTCGTGTCGTTCGTCTCGACCTTCTTGTCGTTCAGCACCGCGTCGACCATGTTCGAGGCGACCTTGGCCAGCTCACGCAGGTCCTTGTAGACCGTCTGCGTCTGCTCGCCCGCGATGATCGACTTCACCGAGGCAAGCTCGGCGTCCTGGCCGGTGAGGACAGGCAGCGGCTTGCTCTTGGAGCCGTAGCTGTCCGACTTCAGCGCCGACAGGATGCCGATGGAGATGCCGTCGTACGGGGAGAGGACCGCGTCGACCTTCTCGCTCTTGTACGACTTGGTGAGGATGTCGTCCATGCGGCGCTGGGCGGTGGCGCCGTCCCAGCGCAGGGTGGTGACCTGCGTGATCTTGGTCTGGCCGGACTGGACGACGAGCTGCTTCTTGTCGATGTACGGCTGGAGCACGCTCATCGCGCCGTTGAAGAAGTACTTGGTGTTGTTGTCGTCGTTGGAGCCGGCGAACAGCTCGATGTTGAAGGGGCCCTTCTTGCCCGCCGTCAGACCGAGCTTCTCGACGATGTAGTTGGCCTGGAGCTCGCCGACCTTGCTGTTGTCGAAGGAGGCGTAGTAGTCGACGTTCGGGCTGTTGAGGATCAGGCGGTCGTAGGAGATGACCGGGATGTTCGCGTCCTTGGCCTGCTGCAGCACGTTGTCGAGCGACTTGTTGTCGATCGCGGCGACGATCAGCGCCTTGACGCCCTGGGCGATCAGGTTCTCGATCTGGGAGACCTGCTGCTCGGGCTTGTCCTCGCCGTAGACCAGCTGGGTCTTGTAGCCCTTGGCCTCCAGGTCCTTGACGACGTTGTCGCCGTCGGAGATCCAGCGCTCGGAGGACTTGGTCGGCATCGCGATGCCGATGGTGGCGCCCTTGGTGTCACCCGAGGACTTCTCCTCGCTGCCGCCCTCGGAGCTCTGACCGCAGGCCGAGAGGGTCAGGGCCAGGGAGGCGGCGGTGGCTATGGAGGCGAGAGCGGCTCGGCGAGTACGCATGATCATCTTCCTTGATGGTCTTGATGGTGGTGAGGCCGGGACCCGATTGGGTAAGAATTTGTGTCGGAGTCTGTGCGACCGCGTCGGGTTCTGTGAAGGGAGGTTTCCGGAACGTTATGCGGGAGTTCCGAATCGCTTCAGCGCGCCCGGCAGCCGCGAGCCGAGCGGCGCCATGTCGCCGTCCGCCCCGTGCCGTGCGAGGAGGTCCAGGGCCAGCCTGCCGCGCCGTACGCGTTCCTTGGCCGTGGACAGGGTGAGGTCCCGCATGTGGTGCCCGTAGGGGTAGATCCCGGGGGACTTCGACAGGCCGAACTTCAGATAGATCGGTGCGCCGCGCCGGATCAGTTCGGCGACCTCGTACATCCGCACATAGCCGCCGAGGTCGTCGGGGGCTTCGATGTACATGTCCATGGGAGCGCCGGACACCCGCCGGATCTCCGTGAGGTGGTCGAGCGTCAGATCGCTCGGCACGTTGATCGAGTCGCCGCCGAGGTTCTCGTACACGGCGTACGCGGTCGGGTTGACCGGCCCGATCAGCGCCGACACCTTGAAGGTCGTGTCGGCCGGGATGATGCCCGCGACGCGTGCCCGGTGCAGCGTCCACAGCACACCCTCGTCGGCGACGAGCAGGCACTTCACACCCAGCTCGGTCGCGCGCACGGCGTCCTCGACACATCCGGCGACCGCGTCGTGACCGCGGGCCCTGAGGCCGGCGCCCTTGGAGTCGGTACGGGTGGAGGCGCCGATGTCCCAGGTGCCGCGCGGGCCGGTGAACAGGCAGAGCTCGATGTCACGCTCGGCCGTCGCCTCCACCATCTCGGTGATCTCGGCGTCGGTGAGCATCCACACGCCGCTGCCCTGGCTGATCCGGTGGATCGGCACATCGAGCCGCGAGGCCTCCTTGAGGACCACGGCGAGCGCCTCGGGCCCCTCGACGGAGGGGACCTCGGTGCGCCAGCTGCCGCCGCCTGGGAAGGAGTGCGGGGAGGCGTCGGAAGGGTCGAGGGCGGGCGCGCCCAGGCCGAGCGCGGCAAGCGCCTGCTCGCCGGGTCGGCGCGGCGCCGGAGCGGTGGTGTCGGTCACAAGCTGTCCTTCACAGGTTCGATATTTCGGACAAGGTTCGCGGCTCTTGGTGCACAGAGCTCTTGGGTGTACGCCGGTACGAAGTCGTCAGGGAGCCCCGTACCGGCGTACGGCTCAGGGGTGTGTCATGGCCGCAGCAGGACCTTTCCGACCGTCGGGTCGCCCGACCCGACCAGCTCGATGGCCTGCGAGAACTCCTCCAGCGGCAGCTCGTGCGTGACGAGCGGCAGCGGGTCCAGCAGCCCGGCCCCGAAGACCCGCACGGTGTGCGCCCAGGCGTCCGGCGCCGCGCCGAACACGGTGTGCACCTCCAGCTGCCGCACGACGAGATCCGTCGGGTCGAGCCCGTCCGCGCCCGGTGCCGGGATGCCCGTCAGGACCAGCCGCCCGCCGCGCCGCAGCAGGGCGGCGGCCGTGCGCGCCGCGTCCGCGGACCCGGCGGTCTCGATGACGACGTCGAAGTCGCCCGGCAGCTCCTGGTCCTTCGTGCGGAAGTCCGTGGCACCGAACCGCTTCGACAGCTCCGCCCGGTCCGAACGGGTACCCACGACGAGCAGCTCGGCCGGTGAGCCCGCCTTCAGGAACTGAACGGCGAACATGCCGAGCGTTCCCGTGCCCACCACGGCGACCCGCTCGCCGGGGACCGCGTTCGCCTTGAGCGCGGCGGCCGCGATGCACGCGGCCGGCTCCAGCAGCGCCGCCGCCGTCAGATCCGCGTCGTCCGGGAGGACGTGCAGCAGACGGGCGGGCAGGGTGAGGGTCGTGGCCATCGCGCCGGGCTGGGTGAACCCGGTCTCCTCGTACCCCGCCGAACACAGTGTGGTCTCGCCCGCGTGGCAGCGGTCGCACACCTGGCAGTTCCGGAAGCCCTCGCCCACGACCTTGCGGCCTACAAGACTTGAAGGGACACCGTCACCCACGGCCGTGACCGTTCCGGACCACTCGTGGCCCGGTGTGAGGGGGTAACGGACGTACCCCTCCGGCCTGTTGCCCTGGAAGACCTCGCGGTCGCTGCCGCAGATCCCGGAGGCGTGCACCCGGACCAGGGCCTCGCCGGCCTCCGGCTGCCGGGGCTCGTGCGGCACCAGCCGGTGCTCGCCCGGCGCCTCGATGACGACGGCGGTGGCCGTGTCGGGCGTGGCGGTCACTGGCTGCCCTTGGGCTTGCGCTGCTCCCAGCCCTCGGCCCACAGGTCGAACCGGGCCTGCTGCTGCGGGAACTCCGCCGCCGCGTCCACGTCCAGCTCGACACCGAGGCCGGGCTTGTCGGACAGGTGGAAGTAGCCGTCCACGACCTCCGGGGCCCCCGAGACGACCTTCTTGATCTCCGCGTCCGCGAAGTCGTTGAAGTGCTCCAGGATCTTGAAGTTCGGGGAGGTGAAGCCGACCTGGAGGGAGGCCGCGGTCAGCACCGGCCCGCCCACGTTGTGCGGCGCGACCAGCGTGTAGTGGGTCTCTGCGGTCGCCGCCAGCTTGCGGGTCTCCCAGATGCCGCCGATGTGGCCGACGTCGGGCTGGATGATGTCCACGGCCTGGCTCTCGAAGAGCTCCCGGAACTCGATCCGGTCGTGGATCCGCTCACCCGTGGCCACCGGGATGTCGACCTTGGCGGCGACCTTCTCCAGCGCCTTCAGGTTCTCCGGCGGGCACGGCTCCTCCAGCCACGCGGGCTTGAAGGGCGCCAGGTCCTTGGCGAGGCGGACGGCGGTGGAGGGCGAGAACCGGCCGTGCATCTCCAGCATCAGCTCGGAGTCCGGCCCGATGGCGTCGCGCACGGCCTCGATCAGGGAGACCGCGTACATGCTCTGCTCGTGGTCCAGCTCGAAGTGGCCGGTGCCGAAGGGGTCGATCTTGAGCGCCTTGTAACCGCGCTCCATGACCCCCTGCGCCGCCTTGTGGTACGCCTCGGGCGTGCGCTCGGTGGTGTACCAGCCGTTGGCGTACGCCTTGACCTTGTCGGTGACCTTGCCGCCCAGCAGCTGCCAGACGGGGACGCCGAGGGCCTTGCCCTTGATGTCCCAGCAGGCCATCTCGATGACCGCGATGCCGGACATCACGATCTCGCCGGCCCGCCCGTAGTCGCCGTACTTCATCCGCTTGACCAGATCCTCGACAGCGAACGGGTCGGAGCCGAGAATGTGGTTGGCCTGTGCCTCGTGCAGATAGCCGAGCAGTGCGTCGGTGTGGCCGAGCATGCGGGTCTCGCCGACGCCGGTGAGCCCCTCGTCGGTGTGCACCAGGACGTAGGTCAGGTTCCGCCACGGCGTCCCGACCACGTGCGTGCTGATTCCCGTGATGCGCACGGTACTCCCTGTCCTTTGTGGTCTGTTCGAAATTTCGTCACTCGTTCGAAATGCTGGTCGCGACAGTAAGGACGACCCGGTCGGAGTGTCAATGGGTCGAACGCACAACGGTTTCGGGTCGATGGTCGTCGATGGCCGGGATGGCGGGCAAATGATCCGGACCGTCCCCGCCCCGACGCCCCGGTCCACGAGGTTCCTACACAACTTTCACGGGCCCACCCGGGAACGTCACCACTGCGGAACATAATCTTCCGGCGTCATGGATTACTGCCACCCGTGCCAACGGCACCTCAATGGCGCCCTCTCCTGCTCGGGGTGCGGCGCGTCGGCCGAAGAGTGCCGGTCCCATCCGGACGCGCTGTCCGTCCGGGACCACACGGCCGTGGACGAGCGCGAGGACGTGTCCGGGGAGGAAGCCACCCGCGAGCGCCCGAGTGGTGGACACCGTGCGCGGTCCCAGGGCCGTGGTCGCGGCGGGCGGGCCGGGCAGGACGACATGCCCGCGGGTGAACGCGACGACGCGTTCGAGGACGCGGCCGACGGCGACGCCCCGGCGGCCGGCGGGCGCCGTGCCCGGTCCCGGGGTCGTGGCCGCGGTGCGCGGGTCGGACGCCGCGACCGCAAGGCCGCCGCGCACCGGCGCCGGCGGCGGCGGGTGCTGATGATCGGGGCCGGCCTGCTGCTCGCCGCAGGCGGACTGAGCCTCGCCGAACTCGGCATGGAGGCACCGCCGGCGGAGCCGCGCGCGGTCTCCGTGGACGACGTCTCCGACGCCTCCCCGACGGCTGCGGCGGACGATGTCGAGGATGCCGGCGACGGCTCCAACGACCCCGCCGACGTCGACAAGAACGGGAAGAAGCCGGACAAGTCGGCGTCCCCGTCGGCCTCGGAGTCCGAGAAATCCGAGGGCGAGGACGACGCCGAGGACGCGGACAAGCCCAGGGACCGCTCGGCCACCGACGCCACGGCGAGCCCCGCCCCTTCGGCTCAGGACCCGACCTCCGACCCCGGCGACTCCGACACCCCGGCCACCGAACCGACCGCGGACGACCCCACTCCGGAGCCCAGTCCGACGGAGACGTGCAAGCAGTTCCTGTGGTGGTGCTCGTAGCGATAACCGCAGGTCGAAGCCCCCGGGCCGGGGTCCGCGCCCGGGGGCTTCGTGGTGTCCCGGACGGCCGTTCCTCACTCGCGCCGACTGCCGCGTTATTCAACCGTGACGCCTTCCCTGACGCATCCCTCTTGACCGCCATGAATTGTTAGCGCTCACAATGACCTCCGCATTCATCAGTCGACGCCCCAGGGCATCCGAGGAGGTACGAGCGTCGTGCCAACAGCGCTCCAACTCGCCTTACCAGTGGCTGACCTGGGGCTTTCCGGAATCGCGGCGTGAAGCCGACGGCGCGGAACCATCCGCCCGCCGCACAAGGCCCGTCCGTGGCGAGGGATCCATCGCCACCACAGGACTTACCCGCAGCACGAACCTGTCCACCGTCGACCGCCGAGGAGGTGCGGCCGTGACCCACTCGCAGCTCCGGCCGCCCACCATGGCCGACGTGGCCCGCCAGGCCGGTGTCTCCCACCAGACCGTCTCCCGCGTCCTGGGGGACCACCCCAACGTGAGGAACGAGACCCGGGCCAGGGTGCAGCGCGCGATCGAGGAGATGGGCTACCGTCGCAACTCCTCCGCACGGGCCCTGGTGACCCGGCGCACCCAGACGCTGGGCGTGGTCGCCTCCAACACCACGCTCTACGGGCCGGCCAGCACGCTGTTCGCGCTGGAGGAGGCGGCCCGCGCCGAGGGGTACCTCGTCTCGACGGTCAGTCTGCGCGAACTGACCGTGGAGACGCTCTCCGAGGCGGTCGACCGCCTCAGCGACGGCGGTGTGGAGGGGGTGATCGCCCTCGCCCCACAGCGGTCGGCGGTCGCGGCCCTCGCCGAACTGCGCCACCCCTTCCCGGTGGTGGCCGTTGGCACGGGCTCCGGTTCGGAGATACCCAGCGTCAACGTGGACCAGGAACTGGGCGCGCGGCTGGCCACCGGCCATCTGCTCGCCGCGGGGCACCGTAGGGTCTGGCACCTCGCCGGTCCCGAGGACTGGCAGGAGGCGGCGGACCGGACCGTCGGCTGGCGGGCCACCCTCGAAGAGGCCGGCATCGAGCCGCCGCAGCCGCTGCGCGGGGACTGGAGCCCGCTGTCGGGCTACCGGGCGGGCCAGGAACTGGCCGGCTGGGTGGGCCGCGGTCTGACCGCCGTGTTCGTCGCCAACGACCAGATGGCGCTGGGGGTGTTGCGCGCGCTGCGGGAGGCGGGCGTACGCACGCCCCAGGACGTCGCGGTGGCCGGCTTCGACGACATCCCGGAGTCGGAGTTCTTCGCCCCACCGCTCACCACCGTCCGGCAGGACTTCGCCACGGTGGGCCAGCGGAGCATCGCCCTGCTGCTCGACCTGATCGAGGGCCGGACCCCTGCCGGGCCGTCCCGGATCGCCATAGAGCCCCAACTCGTCGTCCGCGCCAGCACCTTCCCGTATCTGCCCCCACCGGGGGCCCCGCCGGGCTGACGCGGCCTCGAATAACCGAACGCTTTTCCTCTCTCAGTATGGCCGACATTTCGAACAATGATCGACAGGTTGGACGCAGTGCGGCCGGTCCACCACGAGTAACAACGGTCCGCCCTCGGACCGGCTCTTCAAAGGAGAAGACATGCTCAACAGACGTAACTTCCTCACCGCGGCAGTCGGCGTGGCGGCCGCGACGGGTCTGGCGGCCTGCGCCAAGGAGGACACCTCCACCGGTACCTCCGGCTCCGGCGGCGACGGCGGCAGCAAGAAGATCACCCTCGGCTTCTCCCAGGTCGGCTCCGAGAGCGGCTGGCGCAGCGCCAACACCGACTCGGTGAAGTCGGCGGCCAAGGAGGCGGGTTACAACCTCAAGTTCTCCGACGCGCAGCAGAAGCAGGAGAACCAGATCTCCGCGATCCGCAGCTACATCACCCAGGGCGTGGACGTCATCGCCTTCTCGCCGGTGGTCGTCACCGGCTGGGACGCGGTGCTGAAGGAGGCCAAGGCCAAGAAGATCCCGGTCGTCCTGACCGACCGCTCCGTCGAGACCTCCGACGAGTCCCTGTTCGTCACCCTGGTCGGCTCCGACTTCACGGACGAGGGCCGCCGCGCCGCCAAGATCCTGGAGAAGGTCCTGGAGAAGGCCGGCCACAAGGGCAAGGTGAAGATCGCACAGCTGGAGGGCACCACCGGTGCCGCCCCCGCGATCGAGCGCGCCAAGGGCTTCAAGGAGGTCATGGACGCGGAGCACAAGGACGACTGGGAGATCGTCGTCAGCCAGACCGGTGAGTTCACCCGCGCCGGCGGCAAGCAGGTCATGGCGGCCTTCCTGCAGTCCAACCCGGACATCGACGTGCTGTTCGCGCACAACGACGACATGGGTATCGGTGCCATCCAGGCCATCGAGGCGGCCGGCAAGAAGCCCGGCAAGGACATCCTGATCGTCACGGTCGACGGCGTGAAGGACGGCTTCATCGCCATGTCCGAGGGCAAGATCAACGCCATCGTCGAGTGCAACCCGCTGCTCGGCCCCCAGCTGATGGAGGTCGTGCAGAAGGTCAAGGACGGCGAGACGGTCGATCGCTGGATCAAGACCAAGGAGAGCGACTTCATGCAGGACCAGGCCAAGGACGCCCTCCCCACCCGCAAGTACTGACCCACCACGCCCACCGGTCAGGGAGCCTCCGGCCGGCCGAGACCTCGGTCGGCCGGGCCCCTGCGGGCCTGCGGCGATTCCCTTGCACGAGGGCGCTGCCGTGACTCCGCCCCATGTGCGGGCTTCCAACCCGAAGGTTGCGGTCCAGCCCGAACCGACCCCTTTTGGGGCGGGATGTACGTAACACAGCCCAGATAAGTGAATTCCCCCACCGGGCAAAGCCGGTGGTCCTCGCTAGGAGACTTATGGCAGAGCCGCGGCCCGTCCTGGAGATGACGGGCATAGTCAAAGAGTTCCCGGGCGTAAGGGCTCTGTCGGGCGTCGACTTCCGGCTCTTCCCCGGCGAGATACACGCTCTGATGGGCGAGAACGGCGCCGGCAAGTCCACCCTGATCAAGGTGCTGACCGGGGTCTACTCCCTGGACGGCGGCACGATCACCCTCGACGGCGAGTCCGTGCGGTTCGCCAGCCCGCTGCAGGCGCAGCAGGCCGGGATCAACACGGTCTACCAGGAGGTCAACCTCTGCCCCAACCTGTCGGTGGCGGAGAACATCTTCATCGGCCGCGAACCGACCCGCTTCGGCCGCATCCAGTGGAAGCAGCTGCGCAAGGAGGCCGCGGAGCTGGTCGACCGGCTCGGCCTCGACATCGACGTGACGGCACCGCTGTCCTCGTACCCGCTGGCCGTGCAGCAACTGGTCGCGATCGTACGGTCGGTGGGCACCGGCGGTGAGGAGGGGAAGGGCACCAAGGTCCTCGTCCTCGACGAGCCGACGTCCAGCCTCGACCGCGACGAGGTCCTCGAACTCTTCCGTCTGATGCGGCGGTTGAAGGACGAGGGTGTCGCGATCCTCTTCGTCTCCCACTTCCTCGACCAGATCTACGAGATCTGCGACCGCATGACCGTCCTGCGCAACGGCACCCTCGTCGGCGAGCACATGGTCAGCGAACTCGACCAGGTCGGCCTGATCCAGCTGATGATCGGCAAGGACCTGGACCAGCTCGAGGAGCTCCACGAGCAGCAGCTGCACGCCGACGTCGGCGAGACCCTGCTGCACGCGGACGGCCTCGGGCGCACGGGCGGCATCGCCCCCTTCGACCTGGACATCAAGAAGGGCGAGGTCGTGGGCCTCGCCGGTCTGCTCGGCTCGGGTCGCACCGAACTCGCCCGGCTGCTCTTCGGCGCCGACCAGCCCGACAGCGGCAAGGTCACCGTGGGCGGCAAGCAGATCCCGATGAACGCCCCGAACGACGCCATCGGCGCCGGGGTCGCGTTCTGCTCGGAGAACCGCAAGACCGAGGGCCTGGTCCCCGATCTGACGGTCCGGGAGAACATCATCCTGGCCCTCCAGGCGTCCCGCGGCTGGACCCGGCCCATCCCGGCCGCCCAGCGCGACGAACTCGTCGCCAAGTACATCAAGGCCCTCGACATCCGGCCCGCCAACCCCGAGGCCCGTGTCGGCCAGCTCAGCGGCGGCAACCAGCAGAAGGTGCTGCTCGCCCGCTGGCTGATCACCCAGCCGAAGCTGCTGATCCTCGACGAGCCCACCCGGGGCATCGACGTCGGCGCCAAGGCCGAGATCCAGAAGCTCGTGGTGTCCCTCTCCGAGGACGGCATGTCCGTGCTCTACATCGCGGCCGAGCTGGAGGAGGTCCTCCGCCTCAGCCACACCATCGGCGTGCTGCGCGACCGCAAGCTGGTCGCGAAGCTCACCAACGGGCCGGAGATCACCACCAGCAAGATCCTGGAGACCATCGCGAGCGGAGAACACCAGTGAGCACCCCACCCGCGGCCACGACAGCCACGACGTCCCGCTGGCGAGCGCTGACGCACCACCACCTGTTCTGGCCCGTCGCGGTCCTGGTAGCCCTGCTGCTCGTCAACGTCCCCTTCACCCCCGACTTCTTCTCGATCAGGATGACGGACGGCCACCTCTACGGCAGCCTCGTCTCGATCGTGCTGTTCGGCTCGCCCCTGATCCTGGTGGCGGTCGGCATGACCCTGGTCATCGCCACCGGCGGCATCGACCTCTCCGTCGGCGCGGTCGTCGCCATCACCGGCGCCCTGACCTGCTCGTACATCAGCGACCAGGCCGACCAGAACGCGCTGGCCGGGGTGTTCCTGGCCATGGGCATCGGCCTGGTGGCGGCGGTGGTCTGCGGCCTGTGGAACGGCTTCCTGGTGGCCAGGATGGGCATCCAGCCCATCATCGCGACCCTCATCATCATGGTCGCCGGCCGAGGTGTGGCCCAGCTGATCACCGACGGCCAGATCATCACCATCAACAGCGAGCCGTACAAGCTGATCGGCGGCGGCTACTGGCTGACGCTGCCCTTCTCCATCTTCGTCGTCGCGGCCGTCGTCGCCGTCACCGTCGCCCTGACCCGCAAGACCGCCCTCGGCCTCCTCGTCGAGTCGGTCGGCGGCAACGCGGAGGCCAGCCGCCTGGTCGGCATCCGGTCCCTCCGCATCAAGATCATGGTGTACGTCTTCTGCGCCCTGTGCGCGGGTATCGCGGGCCTGATGATCAGCTCCAACACCTCGGCCGCCGACGGCAACAACGCCGGCCTGTGGATCGAGCTGGACGCGATCCTCGCCGTGGTGATCGGCGGCACCTCGCTGCTGGGCGGCCGGTTCTCCATCGGCGGCACGGTCGTCGGCGCCCTGGTCATCCAGACCCTCACGACGACGATCTACACGATCGGCGTGCCCACCCAGACCAACCTGGTCTTCAAGGCCGCCGTCGTCATCGTCGTCTGCCTGCTCCAGTCCCCGAAGTTCCGCGCGAAGGTCTTCGGCGCCCGGTTCGGCTCCAAGCCCGGCGCGACCGGCGGCGGCACGTCGCCCGCGGCCCCGGCGAAGACCACCACGACGCCCGCCGAGGCTGCCCCGAAGATGGAGGTGTCGTGATGACCGCGACCACCAAGACCCCACCGGCCCAGGACAGCGGTACGGCACCGACGTCCGCGTCCAAGGTCTCGGCGCTTCTCGCCGACCGGCGCCTGCCCGTCCTGGTGACCGCCGCGCTCTTCCTCGCGATGTACATCACGGGCCTGAGCCGCTACCAGAACTACGGGTTCGGCGAACCGCAGGTCTTCCTCAACCTCTTCATCGACAACGGCTACCTGCTGGTGGCCGCCGTCGGCGCGACCTTCGTGATCCTCTCCGGCGGCATCGACCTCTCCGTCGGCTCGGTCATCGGCTTCACCACGATGTTCACGGCCTGGCTGGTGGAACGCCAGGGCCTGCCGATCCTGCTGGTCATCCCCATGGCCCTGGCCGTGGGAGCCTTCGGCGGCTTCCTGATGGGCTATGTGATCCAGAACTTCGAGATCCAGCCCTTCATCGTGACCTTGGCCGGCCTCTTCCTCTTCCGGGGCCTGTGCCTGGTCATCAGCAAGGAGTCGATCGCCATCGGCGACTCGACGGTGAGCAGCCTGGCGCAGGCGCAGGCACAGTTGGGGATCGGCTTCCTGTCCGTCGGCGCGATAGTCGCCCTCGTGGTCCTCGCCGCGGCCTTCTACATCCTCCACTACAGCCGCTTCGGCCGCCGTGTGTACGCCATCGGCGGCAACGAGCAGTCGGCGATGCTGATGGGTCTCCCGCAGGGCGGCACCAAGATCGCCGTCTACACGGTGTCCGGCTTCTGCTCGGCCCTGGCGGGCCTGCTCTTCACCCTCTACATCCAGTCCGGCGACCCGCTCCACGCCACCGGCATGGAACTGGACGCGATCGCCGCCGTCGTCATCGGCGGCACGCTGCTGACGGGCGGCTCCGGCTACGTCCTGGGCACCCTGTTCGGCGTCCTCGTCCTGGGCCTCATCAAGAGCATCATCCAGTTCGAGGGCACCCTCAGCTCCTGGTGGACGAAGATCGCCACGGGTGTGCTGCTGTGCGCGTTCATCCTGATCCAGCGGGCGATGACGGCACGGAAGAAGACCTGAGCGGGATCTGAGTGGGAGGGGACGCTCGCCCTTGCGGGGCGAGCGTCCCCTCTCTCAGTTCTCCCGGTCCAGGAACTTCGCGACGGTCTCCACGAACCGGTCGCCGTCGTCCAGCCACGGATGATGCCCGGCTCCCGGCTGTACGACGAACTCGGCACCGCCCGGGAACAGCGCGGCGTACTCGCCCATCGCGCTCGGCGGCGAGTTGAGATCGACCTCCCCGGCGAGCACGAGCACGGGCGCAACGAACCGCCGGAACGCGGCGCGCGTACCCTCCGGGTCGAAGGCCCCCTCACTCCCGAAGACGGCCGTGGCCTCGGGATTGCGCTGCTCGGAGTCGGCGGCGTCGAGGGCCCGGGCGGCCTCGTCCAGGCGCCCGTGCAGGAACGGGGCGACGGCCGCCCAGTGCCGTTCCGTGCCCCGCCCCGCCGCGACCTCCTGCAACGCCGCGAAGGCCTCCCCGAACCATGGCTCGCCCTCACGCAGCCTGGCGACGGCGAGCCGGTCCTCGATCCCGACCTCGATCCCGACGCCGATCGGACTGGGCGTGACGAGCGCGAGCCTGCCGACCCGCTCCGGATACGCCCGCACATAGGCCGCCGCGACATTCGCCCCGGCGCAGTGCGCGAGCAGATCGACCCGCTCCACCCCCAACTCCTCCCGAAGCGCCTCCACATCCCCGACGAGCCGGTCACAGCGGTACGAGCCGCTGTCCTCGGGCACCGCCGACTCCCCGGTCCCCCGAAGATCCAGCATCACCAGCCGCCGGTGCGCGGACAGCCCCCCGAGTTCCCCGAGATAGGCGGAGGCCCGCATGGGCCCGCCGGGCAGACAGACCAGGGGTGGACCGTCCCCGAACGTGTGGTGGGCGAGGAGGGTGCCGTCGGGTGCGCGAAAGGTGGGCATGGGGCAGACCCTCACAGCCCCCGAGCGTCAGAGCAACCGCGATTCGCCTTGCGCCGCCCCGCCCTCGCTACGGCTCCGCCCGTGCCCCACTGCGTCCGGAACTCCCGTCCATCAACCGGTACATGCCGATCGAGTCGTGCGTTGCGGTGTCGGCGAAGCCGAACTTCTCGTAGAGGAAGCGGGCGGGGCCGTCCGCGATCAGCGAGACGTACGCGGTGGCGGGCGCCCTGCGCTCCAGTTCCTCGGTGAGCGCGGCCATGATGCGCTTGCCGAGGCCGCGGCCCTGGTGAGCCGGGTGGACGCAGATGTCGACGATCTGGAACGCCGTACCGCCGTCACCGATGACCCGCCCCATGCCGATGGGCTGCCCCTCGTGCCGGAGTATCACCCCGTGCCATGTGTTGGGCAGGGCGACCGCGGCCGCCTCGGGGGCCTTGTCAGACAGACCGGCATCGGTGCGCAGACGACGGAAGACCTCGACCGAGGGCACACCCGCACTCAGCTCGTAAGGGTCATTCTGGGTAGACATGTATTACACGATATCGGGCCGGGCTCGCCCTCGGCGGGCCTGGGCGTGCCTTTGCGGCCCTACGCCCCCACCATCCGCCGCAACAGATCCCGCAACGCCTCCCGCTCGGCGGTGCTCAGCCCCGCCAGCGGCTCCCGGGCGAAGTCCAGGGAGTTCCGGAGGCTGCCGGCCACCCGCCGTCCCTCCGCCGTGGCGGCCGCCAGCTTCACCCGGCGGTCGTTCGGGTCGGGGCGCCGCTCGACCAGCCCTCGAGCCTCCAGCCGGTCCACGATCCCCGTCACGTTCGACGGTTCGCAGCGGAGTTTCTGGGCGAGACGGCGCATGGGGAGTGGTTCCAGGGAAAGGAGGCCGAGGAGGCGGGCCTGGGCGCCGGTGAGCGCGTGTTCCGCGGCGGCGTCCTCGTACTCCTCGTGGTAGCGGGCCACCACCGTGCCGATGAGTTCGACGACCTCCATGGTCAGCGGGTCGATGCGGGGGGTCGTCCTCTGCGTGGGCATGGATTCGAGGCTACCTCTTTACTTGACAACATGAAATATCAAAGAGCATGGTTGTTTCAGGTAGTGAAGTAACCGCACGGTATGCACCACCGCATGCACCACGCACCCGCAGGAAGGCCCACCCCCATGTCCGAGACCCCCGCCCTCCCCGCCACCAGCCGTGAATGGCACCTGCTGAGCCGCCCCGTCGGCTGGCCCAAGGACGAGGACTTCGCCCTGGTCGAGGCGGAGATCCGGCAGCCCGGCGCGGGTGAGGTCCTCGTACGGAACAAGTACCTCTCCGTGGACCCGTACATGCGTGGCCGCATGAGCGACGCGAAGTCGTACGTCGCCCCGTTCGAGCTGGGCAAGGTCATGCAGGGCGGTGCCGTGGGCGAGGTCGTCGCCTCGGCGGCGGACGGCATCGCCGTCGGCGACCACGTGCTGCACTTCGGCGGCTGGCGCGAGTACGCCACGTTCGACGCCAAGCAGGCCGTGAAGGTCGACCCGGACGCCGCGCCGCTCTCCACCTACCTCGGCGTCCTCGGCATGACCGGCCTCACCGCCTACGCGGGCCTGCTGCGGGTCGGCGCCTTCAAGGAGGGCGACGCCGTGTTCGTCTCCGGCGCCGCCGGTGCCGTCGGCAGCCAGGTCGGCCAGATCGCCAAGCTCAAGGGCGCCTCACGCGTCATCGGCTCCGCCGGCTCCGACGACAAGGTCAAGCTCCTCGTCGAGGAGTACGGCTTCGACGCCGCCTTCAACTACAAGAACGGCCCGGTCCGGGAGCAGCTCAAGGCCGCCGCCCCCGACGGCATCGACGTCTACTTCGACAACGTCGGCGGCGAGCACCTGGAGGCCGCGATCGGCGCGCTCAACCTGCGGGGCCGGGCCGTGATCTGCGGCATGATCTCCCAGTACAACTCGACCGAGCCGACCCCGGGCCCGCGCAACATGGTCAAGATCCTGCAGAACCGGCTCCGCGTCGAGGGCGTCCTCGTCGGCGACCACTACGACTTCCAGCCCCAGTTCGTCCAGGAGGTCGGCCCCTGGGTCGCCTCGGGCGAACTCCAGTACCGCGAGACCGTCGTCGAGGGCATCGAGAACAACCTGGAGGCCTTCCTCGGCGTCCTGCGCGGCGACAACACCGGCAAGATGATCGTCAAGCTCTGACCCCACCCCCGTGACGAACGCCCGCTCACGTTCGTTGCACATGGCGGAGTCCGCATCCCTGGACGTGGGGTGCGGACTCCGTTCGTGTGTGCGGGGCCGGCCGTTCGGGACAAGCCGTGCGGGACCGTGTGCACGGGAGTACGCGCACGGGAGTGGCCGTGCGGCCCTCAGAGCGCCAGCGCCGCCGTGTGCACCGCCCGCACCAGCCCCGTGTTCTCCGGTGCCGCCCCGCCCGGGAAGGCCATGCGCCGCCGGGTGTAGCCGTAGGCGAGGCCGCTGCGGGGGTCGGCGAAGGCCTGGGAGCCGCCGGCGCCGCTGTGGCCGAAGGTGCCGGCGCCGAGGAAGGGGTACAGGTTCTCGGCGGTCGCCTGGAAGCCGAGGCCGTACGCCCTGAACGCGCGGGCCACCAGGTCGTGACCGGCGGAGTGGATCTGGCCGAACTCACCGATGGTGTCGGGCTTCAGCAGCGGCGGCCGGCCGTCCACCGTGCTGATGGCCGCCGCGTACATCCCGGCGAGCCCGCGCGCGGAGCCGACACCGCCCGCCGACGACTGCCCCTTCGCCCGCACGACACGGGCGTTGGGGAAGTCCGTCAGCTCTCCCGGGTCCGGCACCTGCGAGTTGAACGCGATCGACGCCAGCGTGTGCGGGCCGTGCGGCACGGCGTCCAGCTCGGCCTGCTGCGCGGGCGTCGGCGTCATCGGCAGGACGGTCCGGAAGCGGGGCTCCTGCTCGGCCGGCAGCCCCAGGAAGAAGTCGAGCCCGTACGGGGCGCGGACCCGCTCCTCGTACACCTCCTGGAGCGTGCGGCCCGTCGCCCGCCGTACGACCTCTCCGGTGAGCGCCCCGATGACGAGCGCGTGATAGCCGAAGGCGGCGCCCGGACGCCAGAACGGGCGCTGGACGGCGAGGCGTTCGGCGACGACGCGGTCGTCCGCCAGCTCCTCCAGCGTGAACCCGGCGTCGGTGCCGACGAGCCCCGCCCGGTGCGCGAGCAGCTCCCGCAGCGTCAGCGCGCCCTTGCCCTCAGCCGCGAACTCCGGCCAGTAGTAGGCGACTTCACGGTCCAGGTCCAGTACGCCGTCCTGGACGAGGAGCGCGACGACGAGATGGGCGGCACCCTTGGTGGAGGAGAACACGCCGTGCAGCGTGTCGGCGCCCGTCTCCGTCTCCGCCTCCTCCTCGGGCCCCGCCCACAGGTCGACGACCCGCCGCCCGTGCACATACGCGGTCAACTGCCCCTCGTAGTCGCCCCGTTCACCGGCCACGAACACGGCGAACTCCTCGCGCACCGCCTCGAAGCCGTCGGCGACCGTGCCGTGGACGGTGGCCGTCCGGGTCCCCTCGGTCATGCACGCTCCCGTTTCTCGACCTCAGCTGCTTCTACACCGTCAGCAACGCCCGTACGACCTGCGGGAATTCCCCCTTCGGATGGTCGAGGAAGAGAGGTTCCGTGCCGAAGAGGACCGCGTTCGGGCCACTGACCACGGACGCCCGGCCCGCCGCCGCTGCCGGGCCGCCGGTGCCGTCGTCCAACGGCCGCCAGTGCCCGGAGACCAGCGGGTTCCCGGTGCCGTACGACTGCTCCACGGTGACACCGCCGCCGAGATCGGTGAACCATACGGGCGCGTAGACGAAGCTGTGGTCCGGCGCGCCGCCGGTCACCGCGCCGCCCGAATTCACCGCGTTTGATGACCGCAGGTGATGACTGTTGGTGTTGACCGCTGGTGTCTGCGGCGGGTGGTCGACCACAGGTTGTCTACCTGTTCGACTCCCGGGCAACAAGGGGGCGCAGGAACCACGACCGCCTCGATCGCCCCCCCCAATCGCCCCTGCGCCGCGCCCACTTCGTCCCCCTCGATCACCCTTGTCCGGCGCCGGAACCCGCCGGGGTGTTACGCATCAGGAGTGAACCCTCCCGACATGTCACGCGAAGCGCGCCTGACCGCCCACGGCGCGGCCTCCACCGCCCTGGCCCTGCACAGCGACCACTCCCTGCACCGACTCCTCGACACGGCCACCCCGCTCGGCTCCGGTATCGGCGGGAAGTCGGCGCTGCTGGACGTCGACGGAACCCCGGTCTTCGTGAAGCGGGTGCCCCTCACCGACCTTGAGCGGCGACCGGAGAACGTCCACTCCACGGCGAACCTCTTCGGGCTACCACCCTTCTGCCAGTACGGCATCGGCTCCGTCGGCAGCCCCGGCTTCGGCGCCTGGCGGGAACTCGCCGTCCACACGATGACGACGAACTGGGCGCTCGCGGGGGAGTACGACGGCTTCCCGCTCATGTACCACTGGCGGGTGGTGCCGGACTCCACGCCCCTCCCCGAGGAACTGGCCGACGTCGAACGGGCCGTCACCTACTGGGGCGGCGGCCCCGGCATACACAGGCGTATCGAGGGCCGCCGCGACTCCTCCGCGAGCGTCGCGCTGTTCCTGGAGTACATCCCGCAGAACCTCCACGAGTGGCTCGGCGAACAGACGACCGCCGGCGCCGGGCCCGCCGACCGGGCCTGCGCCCTGGTGGAGCGTGAACTGGCAGCCGGTATCTCGTTCATGAACGGCCGGGGCCTTCTCCACTTCGACGCCCACTTCCAGAACATCCTGACCGACGGCCACCGCCTCTACTTCACGGACTACGGCCTCGCCCTGTCCTCCCGCTTCGACCTCGCCCCGCGGGAGACCGCCTTCTTCGACCGCCACCGCGGCTACGACCGCTGCTACGCCCTCAGCCATCTGGTGAACTGGCTGCTCAAGGACCTGTACGACTACGACCGGGACGAGCGCGAGGCCCGGATGCGCGTGTACGCCCAGGGCGAGCGCCCCACCGGTATCCCGGACACGGCCGCAGCGACGATCACCCGGTACGCCCCGCTCGCCACGGTGATGGCGACCTTCTTCCGCCGCCTGGGGGACGAGAGCAGGCAGACCCCGTACCCGATGGAGGAGCTTCGCCGGTGCCTGGCCGCGTTGCCTAAGAGCTAATGCCTCTTGCCTAAAACCTTTAGGCAATCGCATAATCGATTCGTCGAGTGAAAGGACGGCCATGGCGCGCGCAGGACTCACCCCGGAACGCCTCGCCCGGGCGGGCGCGGAGCTGGCCGACGAGATCGGCTTCGACGAGATCACCGTCTCCGAGCTGGCACGGCGATTCGACGTCAAGGTCGCGAGCCTGTACTCGCATGTGCGGAACTCCCAGGACCTCAAGACCCGGATCGCCCTGCTCGCACTGGAAGAGCTGGCCGACCGGGGCACCGCCGCGCTCGCCGGACGGGCCGGGAAGGACGCTCTGGCGGCGCTGGGGAACGTGTACCGCGACTACGCCCGCGCACACCCCGGCCGCTACGCGGCGGCCCAGCTGAGACTGGACCCCCGGACGGCCGCGGCCAGTGCGGGCGGCAGACACTCGCAGATGACCAGGGCGATCCTGCGCGGCTACGACCTGACCGAGCCGGACCAGACCCACGCCGTCCGGCTCCTTGGCAGCGTCTTCCACGGCTACGTCAGCCTGGAGTCGGCCGGCGGCTTCAGCCACAGCGCCCCAGACGCGCAGGAGAGCTGGGACCGCATCCTGGACGCCCTCGACGCCCTGCTGCGCAACTGGCCGGCCCCGCCGCCCAGTTGACCACCGGGCGGCCACGCCACTCACCGCCGGACAATCCACCCCACCGATCGTCAGGTTGAGCCATGCCCACGACCCCCTCAGACCCCACGACCCCCTCAGACCCCATGAACTCCGCAGATCCCACGAATCGCACAGACTCCACGAACCCCACAGACCCCACGACCCCCCACTGGATCACCACCCCCATCACCGCCGACCTCCTGCGCGGCGCCCTGGAGTTGGAGCGCACCGAGCACGGTGTGCTGCCGCACCGGCTGCCGGCCCGGGCCCGCGCCCAGTGCACCGATCCCCAGCTGGCCATGGTCGAGTCCCAGCCCTCCGGCGTACGCCTGGTCCTCCGCACCCGGGCCACCGCCGTCGAACTGGACGCCCTGCGCACCAAGCGGACCTATGTGGGCGCCCCGCCCCGCCCGGACGGCCTGTACGACCTGCTCGTCGACGGCCGCCTGACCGCCCGCGCGAGCGTGCCGGACGGCAACACCGTCACCGTCGACATGACCACCGGAACGTCGGAGCACCGACCCGGCCCACCCGGCACCGTGACCTTCACGGACCTCCCCGCCGGCCTCAAGACGATCGAGATCTGGCTCCCGCACAACGAGACCACCGAACTCGTCGCCCTGCGCACCGACGCCCCCGTCGAGCCCGCCCCGGCTCCGGGCCGCAGGGTCTGGCTGCACCACGGCAGCTCGATCAGCCACGGCTCCGACGCCGTCGGCCCCACCGGGATCTGGCCCGCCCACGCGGCCTCCGTCGCCGGCGTCGAACTCATCAACCTGGGCCTCGGCGGCAGCGCCCTCGCCGACCCCTTCACCGCCCGCGCCATGCGGGACACCCCCGCGGACCTGATCAGCGTCAAGATCGGCATCAATCTCGTGAACCACGACGTGATGCGGCTGCGCGCCTTCACCTCCGCCGTCCACGGCTTCCTCGACACGATCCGGGACGGCCATCCCACCGCGCCCCTCCTCGTGGTCTCCCCGATCCTCTGCCCCATCCACGAGGACACCCCCGGCCCCAGCGCCCCCGACCTCACCGGCCTCGACGAGGGCCTCCTCCGCTTCCGGGCCATGGGCGACCCGAAGGACCCCACCCCCGGAAAACTGACCCTCCGAGTCATCCGCGACGAACTCGCGGCCATCGTGGCCCGGCGCTCTCCCGACGACCCCAACCTCCACTACCTCGACGGCCTCGCCCTCTACGGCGAGCCCGAGGCCGACCGGCTCCCGCTCCCGGACGACCTGCACCCGGACGCCGAGACCCACCGCCTCATAGGCGAACGCTTCGCGGAGCTGGCCTTCGAGCCGCAGGGAGCCTTCGCTCTCTGAGGGCCGCGGGACCAAAGGGGGCGCGGGGCCGCATCGATGTGCGGCCCCGCCGCGTGCGCGCGACCAGCAACTCGCAATCCGCACATACCGCTCATACGCTCCCACCGAAGACCCTCTTCATCCCCCCTCGGTAAAGTGCGCCCCATGCGCGATCTAGGGGTGGGTTTCCAGTACCTCGTCCAGGGCCAACGCTGGGTGGCCCGGCACGGGAAGCAGTACGGCTTCGGCCTGATCCCAGGCCTGATCACACTCGTCCTCTACCTCGGCGCCCTGGTGGCACTCGGCGTCTGGGGCCCGGACTTCGTCACCTGGGCCACCCCCTTCGCGGACGACTGGTCCAGCCCTTGGCTCGGCCTCTTCCGCGGCCTCCTCACCGTCGTGCTGTTCGCCCTCGCCCTGGCCCTGGCGGTCATCACCTTCACCGCCGTGACCCTCCTCATCGGCCAGCCCTTCTACGAGAACCTCTCGGAGAAGGTCGACCGGGACGTCTCACCGGACGGCTCCGCACCGGAGTCCGGCCTGCCGCTGTGGCAGGAGTTGTGGCTCTCGGGCCGGGACAGCCTCCGTATCGTCGTGCGGGCGCTCCTGTGGGCCGTACTGCTCTTCGGCCTCGGCTTCGTCCCGTTCATCGGCCAGACGGTCGTCCCCGTGATCGGCTTCTTCGTGACCGGCTTCTTCCTCGCCGAGGAACTGACCGCCGTCGCCCTCCAGCGCCGCCGTGTCGAACTCCGCGACCGCCTCGCCCTCCTGCGCTCCCGCAAGATGCTGATCTGGGGCTTCGGCACCCCGCTGGCCCTCTCCTTCCTGGTGCCGTTCGTCGCCGTCTTCCTGATGCCGGGCGCGGTCGCGGGCGCCACCCTCATGGCCCGCGACCTGCTCGGCGAGGAGACGACCGACGAGGACGAGCGGAACCGGGCCCCCCTCGGCCACCCGAACCAGATGTTCCGCAAGCCCGAGGTCGGCGCGTGAACCCCGGGCACCGGCACGCCTGGAACGGTCCGGGGCGGCCCCCCTGCTTCAGGGGCGTGGCGGTGGCGGTCCCCCTGCCTCAGGGGCGTGGCGCTACCCGCAGGTCGTCCGCTCTCGCGTCCTCGGCGGCGACACGGATGCCGCCCGCGGCCCGATCCGTCACGCGGTCGGGCCGTTGACCGCCACGGTCACGATCGCCCGCACCTGCGCGATGATGTCCAGCCGGTTCCGTACGAACTCGGGATCGGTCACCGTCCCGGTCGCCGGGTTCGTGTTGCCGGCGCCGAACTGCAGGACGGGCGTGTGCACATGCCCGCCCGGCAGGGAGGCGCCCAACCCCAGCCGGTCGCGCAGGAGCGTCGCCCGGTAGGCGATCTCGTTGGAGAGGTAGTCGCCGCCGCCTCCGGCCCGCGCGGTCGATCCCGGGGTCGGTCCGTCCGGCCGTACGACCGCCGCCGTGCCGCCCGCCGGGATCTCGGTCACGCTCGTGTTGTCGTAGACCGGGAAGCGGCCGGTGTTCGCGGCGACGATGTCCGCGTACGGCAGCGTCGTGGTCGTCCACTGGGGCTGGGTGGCGGGGTCGGTCACCGGGACGGTCCCGGTGCGGCCGATGTTGTCGTTGTCGGCGAAGCCGCCCCGCCAGGCCCCGTTGGTCCGCTCGACGTCGAAACGGCCCACCCGGCCCTGGCTGACGGTCGCGAAGAGGTCCACGCGCGGCAACTGCCGACGGAGGGTGCGCTCGACCGTGCCGTCGGCGAAGTCCTGCCAGCGGACGGGGAAGACGGCCGTCTCGATGCGTGCGGGCCCGTCGGCGGTCCGGATCACCGTTCCGTCGAGGGCGAGGGCCGTGGCCCCGGACGGGTTGGAGATCCGCACGTCCCGGTCCAGCGTGAACGGATCGAACCCGGTGACGAGAATCCGCTTCACGCCCTTGCCGCCCCGCGGATACCGAAGGGAGTCCTGCCCGCGCGACGCCCGCTCCAACTTGCCCAGCAGCAGCGCTCTCTGACGGTCGGACAGCTCGAAGTCCGGTTCCCATCCCCGCACTTCGCGCGTCATCCCCAACCGCGCCCAGTACAAAGGCCGGTCGTCGTCCCGGCTCAGATCACCGCCCGCCGGCCCCCGCCCCTGCGCCCGGTCCACGGCCCGCGTCCACAACCGCGCACCCTGCCGTACGACGATCCGCTCGGCCTGCGCGAACGACCGTGCCCCGTCCAGCGCCCGCCCGAACTCCGGTGCCACGGTGCCGAATCCGGACCGCCGCAGGATCTCCTGAGGCACGGCCCGGTCGAGGCGCTGTTCCTCGACGGTGGGTGCGGCGACGGAGGCGGGCGAGGCCGTGGCCGTGGCCGGGGTGCAGAGCCCCGCCAGCAGGGCAGCCAGCCCGACGGCCGCCCCACGGATCCCGTGCCTGCCGAGCCGAGCGCGCGGGGAGACCGGGTGTGGGGAGGTCGAGGAGGTCGGAGAAGTCGGAAGAGTCTTGGATATCAAGGGAGTTCGGGTCCTTCCGTAGCTGTCGTGCCGTGGGGGTGTCGCTCCGGACGGCGGCAGTATTGCGTGACGGAAGGGGCGCGCGCCATGCCGCCCCGTGGTGGAGGCGGTTGCCGTCGTTCCCTCGCCCTGGCTGCGGGGCGTCGTGCCGGTGGGGCGGCGGTGCGGGTGGGCGCAACGGCACCCGGTCGGCACCGACGATCGCCCCTCGACCTCCGCTCGGCCCCACCCCGGGTCCCGTCGATCGAGCCCTACCCCGGGCCCCGTCGACCGGGCCCCGTCAACCAGGCCCCACCCCGGGCCCCGTCAACCGCCCCCCGCCCCGCGCCCCTCGCCGTCCTCGCCCAGCAACGCCAGGAAGTCCCGGAACGCCCCCGGCATGTCCACGGCCCCCGGATCCAGCAGCCACTGGTACTGCAGACCGTCCATCACGGCCACCAGCAGCGGCGCCGCCCGCTCCGGCGTCAGCCCGCTCGGCAGCCGGTCGCCGTACTCGGCGCGCAGCACCTCCGCCAGGGCCCCTCGCACCCGCCCGTACCGCTCCGTGAAGAACTCCCGCGCGGGATGCCCCTCGGTGACGCTCTCGCCGAGCAGCGCGGAGAAGGTCTGGACGATGCCGGGCCGCATGGCGTTGTACTCGACGAGGGAGCCGAGCAGGTCGAGCCGCAGCGCGCTGTCGGGCACGGCGTCCCATCGGTCCCGTTCCTCCAGGACGGCGACGAGCAGCGCGTCCTTGGTGGGGAAATAGTGCAGCAGTCCCTGCTGGGTGAGCCCGACGCGCTCGGCGATCGAGGCCATGCTCGCGCCCCGGTAGCCGCGCTCGGCGATCACCTCCAGGGTGGCCAGCACGATCTCCGCGCGCCGTTCCTCACCCCTGACGCCCCTGGTCCTGCTGGTGCCGCTCATGCCGTCACCGTACGTCATCGGACCCCGCCGAACGGGCAGAAATATAACGCCAAGATAACGAAACCTACCGCTCTACAGGTAATGGATGCACGATGGGGAGACAGATCGGACTCGACGAGGAGGCACCGCGATGGCGGCAACCCCGGGTACACACCCGACCCCGGCCGACGAGACGCGCGAAGCGGCCGTGGAGAAGGCCCTGGCCGAGCTGGACCTCGACGCCAAGGCGAGGCTCCTCTCCGGCCAGGACATGTGGACCCTGCCCGCGCTCCCCGAGATCGGCCTGGACTCCCTGGTGATGTCCGACGGCCCCATCGGCGTACGAGGGGTGCGCTGGACCGTGGACGACCCGTCCGTCGCGCTGCCCTCCCCGACCGCCCTCGCCGCCACCTGGGACCCCGAACTCGCCCGCCGGGCAGGTGTGTTGCTGGCCCAGGAGGCCCGCCGCAAGGGCGTCCACGTCCTCCTCGCCCCCACGGTCAACCTGCACCGCTCCCCGCTGGGCGGCCGCCACTTCGAGGCGTACAGCGAGGACCCGTACCTCACGGGCGAGATCGGTTCGGGCTATGTGACCGGCGTGCAGTCCGGCGGGGTCGGCACCACGGTCAAGCACTTCGTGGCCAACGACGCCGAGACCGACCGCTTCACGGTGAACAACCTGGTCGGTGAACGCGCCCTGCGCGAGCTGTACCTGGCCCCCTTCGAGGCGATCGTGGCGAACGCCCACCCCTGGGGCATCATGACCGCCTACAACACGGTCAACGGCACCACGATGACCGAGCACCGCTACCTCGTGAACGAGGTCCTGCGCGGCGAGTGGGGCTTCGACGGCTTCAACGTCTCCGACTGGATGGCCGCCCGCTCCACGGCCGGCGCCCTCACCGGCGGCCTCGACGTCGCCATGCCCGGCCCGGCCACGGTCTACGGCGAGCCCCTGGCGACCGCCGTCCGTGCCGGTGAGGTCGCGGAGGCCGAGGTCGACGAGGCGGTCCGCCGGGTCCTGCGGCTGGCCGCCCGCGTCGGCATCCTGGAGGGCGCCGACCCGGTGGTCACCGAACTCCCCGCCCCGGTCGACGGCGAGGCCCTGGCCCGCGAGATCGCCCGCCGCGCCTTCGTCCTGGTCCGCAACGAGGTACGGGACGGTCGGGCGGCCCTGCCCCTGAGGCCGGGCGCGAAGGTCGCACTCATCGGCGCCGCGGCCCGCGACGCCCGCGTCCTCGGCGGCGGCTCCGCCACGGTCTTCCCGTCCCGCATCGTCTCCCCCCTCGACGGCCTCACCACCGCCCTCCCCGAAGGCACGCTGACGTACGCCGTCGGCGCGGACCCCAACGTGGAACTCGCCGTCGCCGACAAGGGCTTCGTCCTGCGAGCCGTCTGCCGCGACACCACCGGCACGGTCCTCGGCATCGGCTCCGCCCCCAACGGCCAGCTCCAGTGGATGGGTTCGGACCTTCCCGACGGTGTCACCCACGACGCCCTGCACACCGTCGAGCTGACCGGCACCTTCACCCCGCGCGAGACCGGCACGCACACCTTCGGCATCAAGGGCCTCGGCGCCTTCACCCTCACCGTCGACGGCACGACCCTGTTCGACGACGTCCAGACCACCGACACGGACGACCCCTTCGTGACGTTCTTCGGCGCCCCCGTCCCCCGGGCTCAGGTCGAACTGACGGCAGGCACGCCCACCGAGATCTCCCTCACCCACGTCACGGCACTCCCCGCCGATGCCCTCTTCAAGGTCATCGCCTTCTCGCTCTGCCACCAGGAGCCGCAGCGCGACCCGGACGACCTGATCGCCGAGGCCGTCGAGGCCGCCCGCGCCGCCGACACGGCCGTCGTGGTGGTGGCCACCACCGACCGCGTCGAGTCCGAGGGCTTCGACCGCAAGAACCTGAGCCTCCCCGGCCGCCAGGACGACCTGGTCCGCGCCGTGGCCGCCGCCAACCCCGACACCGTCGTGGTCATCAACTCCGGCTCCCCGGTGGAACTCCCGTGGCGCGACGACGTCGCCGCCGCGCTCCTCACCTGGTTCCCCGGCCAGGAGGGCGGCGCCGCTCTCGCCGACGTCCTCACCGGCACCCACGAGCCCGGCGGCCGCCTCCCCACCACCTGGGGCTCCCTCCCGGACGCGCCCGTCACCCAGGTCGCCCCGACCGCCGGCGAGCTCTCCTACGACGAGGACGTCTTCATCGGCTACCGAGCCTGGGACAGGCAGACCGCGACCCCCGCGTACCCGTTCGGCCACGGCCTCGGCTACACCGACTGGACGTACGAGTCCCTCGACGTCACGGGCACGACGGCGACGGTACGGGTCCGCAACACTGGCACCAGGAAGGGCCGCGAGACCATCCAGCTCTACCTGGCCCCCACGACCCCGGACGAGAACCGCCCGACCCGCTGGCTGGCGGGCTTCACGACGGTGGAGGCGGCCCCGGGGGAGACGAAGGAGGCGGTCGTCCGACTTCCGCGCCGAGCCTTCGAAATCTGGGACGAGGCGGCCGACTCGTGGACCCGTGTGAGGGGTTCGTACGAGGTGGAGGCAGGTCGCTCGATCGCCGATCGCCGCGTGACGGCAACGATCGAGGTCCAGGAGTAGCCGCGACTCCGCCAGGGGCTCGGGGAACCGCGCGACCAGCCCCCACCCCGCGCCCGACCACGAACGCGCCCGACCACGAACGCGCCTGACCACGAACGCGCCCGACCACGAACGCGCCCGACCACGAACGCGCCCGACCACGAACGAACCTGACTACTGACGCGCCCCGAACCCACTAGACGGTCTCCGACCGATACACGGCCCCCGGCCGCAGCTCCGTACTGGGAAACTGCGGCCGGTTGGGCGCGTCAGGAGCTCACTCATGAACGCAACCCTTGGCCACGGCGGAAACCCAGGTCACGCATCCTTCCTGCTGATGATCCGGTACGCGATCTCCGCCAGCCGGGCCTGCCCGTCCACGCTCGGATGGAACCAGTCCCACTGGCTGAGCTGGGTCTGTCCGAAGCGGTAGTCGAAGACGGCGTCCCCGTCGTACCGGCAGTAGCGGTCCTCGGCGCACACCTCGCGCAGGACGTCGTTGTACGCCTCCACCCGGTCCTGGACGGCGTCGCGCCGCCGGCCGGCCGCCGTGGTGAGGAGGTCGGGGTCGGCCAGCATGGACGGGCAGATGCCCAGCTTCCAGACCTGCTTGCCGACCGGGTTCGTACGGCCCTGGGACCACAGCCGCTTCAGGTCCGGCACGCTCGCCACGAACACCTGGGTCTTGGGCAGGCTGTCCCGCAGGGTCGCCATCGCGTCCTCGAAGTCGGCGCGGAAGTCGGCGAGCGGGGTCATGTCGGCGGCGGTCGCCCGGCACGCGTCGTTCGCGCCGATCATCACCGTGACCAGCTCCGGCTTACGGGGCACCGCCCGCGCCACCTGGCTCGGCAGGTCAGCCATCCGGGCCCCGGTCACCGCGTAGTTCCAGCTCCGCTGTGCCGCGCCGGCCGCGCCCAGCAGCCGTACGGCGAGACTGTCGACCGAGGCGTCGCTGCCGGTCGCCCAGGACACCTCGGGGCAGTCGGAGAGCACCTGGCACGCGTCGAAGCCACGGGTGATGGAGTCACCGACGGCGGCCAGCGACTCGGGGGTGCTGTCCCAGGCGGGGGTGGGGGTGGGCGACGGGGAGGGCTTGGCCCTCGCTCCCGTTCCCTCGGGGCCGGGGGAGTCACCACCGGTGGCGTCACAGCCGGCCACGGCCAGCAGGACCGCCGCCAAGGCCGCGCCGAACACCGCCCTCGAACGGTGGCGTCGCTTCCGCATCCCCTGGTCCCCTCGTCGGTCCCGCACGTGCAAGTTCCCACCCATGACAACGCGCGAGAGTTCCCGACACAGCAGGCCGGTGGGAACGGTGGCGAGAACGGTGCGGCGCAAGGTGCAACTGTTCCGTACCGCACAGGCGTCCCCTCGGGTGGCTGTGTCTTCCCGGGGGACGGCCCCGGACCCCCGGCCGGGGGTCCGGCACGCGTCCCGCCGGGTGAAACACCGCTGCTTCCCGGCGTTGGCTCCGACGGTACGTCACACTCCTTGCCCTGCCGCACGGTAGCCTCGCCACGTGGCCGCTCCGCCACCGCCGATCCGTCGAATCGCAAACTGTCCTGCTCTGTGGAGGCCCCGGTGACGACACGTGGAGTCCTGTACGTGCACTCCGCGCCGCGTGCGCTGTGCCCGCACGTCGAGTGGGCCGTCGCCGGTGTTCTCGGGACGCGCGTGAACCTCGACTGGATCCGGCAGCCGGCCGCCCCGGGCACCTGGCGCTCAGAGTTCTCCTGGCAGGGCCAGGTCGGTACCGCCTCCAAGCTCGCGTCCGCACTGCGCGGCTGGCACCTCCTCCGCTTCGAGGTCACCGCCGAGCCCTGCGCCACGGCCGAGGGCGAGCGCTACAGCTGCACCCCCGAGCTCGGCATCTTCCACGCCGTCACCGGCATCCACGGCGACATCCTCATCCCCGAGGACCGCCTGCGGGCCTCTCTGACCCGCTCCCAGCGCGGCGAGACCGACCTGGAGGCCGAGATCGCCAAACTCCTCGGCAAGCCCTGGGACGACGAGTTGGAGCCGTTCAGATACGCGGGAGAGGGCGCCCCGGTCCGCTGGCTGCACCAGGTGGTCTGAGGAGCGCCCCGAAAGGGGCGCGGGAAACTGCGCGACCAGCCCCGTCCCACCCGCACCCGACGCACAAACAGCTGCGGCCCGAACCCCTGAAGAGGGATCCGGGCCACACGCCGTTCAGTACAGCCAGGGCAGAACTCAGACGCTCCTGAACGCAAGCACCACGTTGTGCCCACCGAACCCGAAAGAGTCGTTGAGGGCAGCGATACGCCCCTCGACCGGCAGCTTGCGGGCCTCCCCGCGGACGATGTCCGCGTTGGCCTCGGCCTCCGGGTCGAGGTCGTTCACATTGATCGTCGGCGGAGCCACCCGGTGGTACAGCGCGAGCACCGTCGCCACCGTCTCCACCCCACCGGCACCGCCGAGCAGATGCCCGGTCATGGACTTCGTCGCGGACACCGCGAAGTGGTCGGTGTCGTCACCGAACACCTTCCGCAGCGCCTTCAGCTCGGCGATGTCACCGGCCGGCGTCGACGTCCCGTGCGCGTTGACGTGCACGATCTCCGCCGGGTCCAGGTCGGTGTTCTCCAGCAGGTGCTTCAGGGCCTGGGCGATACCCCGCCCCTCCGGCTCCGGCTGAACGATGTCGTGGCCGTCGGCGGAGATGCCCTGGCCCACGGCCTCGGCGTAGACCCGGGCACCCCGCGCCGCCGCGTGCTCCGCCGACTCCAGGACGACGACACCGGCACCCTCGCCGAGGACGAAGCCGTCACGGCCGGTGTCGTACGGACGGGAGGCGCCCTGCGGGTCCTCGTTGTTCTTGGACATCGCCATCATGTTGCCGAACGCGGCGATCGGCAGCGGGTGGATGGCGGCCTCGGTGCCACCGGCGATCACGACATCGGCGCGGCCGGTGCGGATCATCTCGATGGCGTAGCCGATGGCCTCGGCGCCCGACGCGCAGGCGGAGACCGGGGTGTGCACACCGGCACGCGCGCCGACGTACAGACCGACGTTGGCGGACGGGCCGTTGGGCATCAGCATGGGCACGGTGTGCGGGGAGACGCGGCGTACGCCCTTCTCCTTCAACACGTCGTACTGGTCGAGCAGCGTCGTCACACCGCCGATACCGGAGGCGATGACCGCGCCGACGCGGTCCGCGTCGACGGTGCCCTCGTCGGCCGAGGTCTCCGTGTAACCGGCGTCGGCCCACGCCTCCTTGGCCGCGATCAGCGCGAACTGCGCCGAGCGGTCCAGACGGCGGGCCTGCGGCCTGGGAATGACCTCGGACGGCTCCACGGCGATCTGCGCGGCGATACGGACCGCCTGGTCGGCGGCCCACTCCTGCTCCAGGGGACGGACACCGGACTTGCCGGCGATCAGCCCCTCCCAGGTGGAAGTCGCGTCGCCACCCAGCGGTGTGGTTGCGCCGATACCGGTGACGACCACGGTGCGATTGGTCGAGCTCACGGGAATTTTCTCCAACGGTTACGAGGATCAGCGGCGCCACCGCCGGGTGGCGGGGCAAACGGGCCGGTCAGGACCGGTCCGAACCCGATCCGCGGATCAGGCCTGGTTCTTCAGGATGTAGTCGGTCGCGTCGCCGACCGTCTTGAGGTTCTTGACGTCGTCGTCCGGGATCTTGACGTCGAAGCGCTCTTCGGCGGCGACGACGACCTCGACCATGGACAGGGAGTCGACGTCCAGGTCGTCGGTGAAGGACTTGTCCAGCTGGACGTCCTCGACCGGGATGCCGGCGATCTCGTTCACGATGTCGGCGAGACCGGCGACGATCTCTTCCTGGGTGGCGGCCATGTGAGGCGCTCCTTCGTAGTTCTCAGAGGTTTTCAGAGGGTGGGGCGGCCCACCGCGTCAGCGGCAGGTTGTGCATGTCCCGCGCCGGACCACAGGGTCCGGCAGCGGGTGCCTAGGGGAGGGTAACGACCGTCGCGGCGTACACGAGACCCGCCCCGAAGCCGATGACGAGCGCGGTGTCGCCGCTCTTCGCCTCACCGGTCGCCAGGAGCCGCTCCATCGCGAGCGGGATCGAGGCTGCCGAGGTGTTGCCGGTGGTACGCACGTCACGCGCGACCGTGACGTGCTCCGGCAGCTTGAGTGTCTTCACCATCGAGTCGATGATCCGCTCGTTGGCCTGGTGGGGAATGAAGACGTCCAGGTCGTCCGAGCTGATCCCGGCCGCGTCCAGCGCCTGCTGCGCGACCTTCGCCATCTCGAACACGGCCCAGCGGAAGACCGCCTGGCCCTCCTGCGTGATCGCGGGGAACTTGACATTGCCCTCGCTGTCGAGCGGGAGCTTTTCGAGGTCACCGATCCGGTACTCGTCCCACGGGACCGTCTGCTTGATCGTGCCGGACTTGTCGCCCTCGGAGCCCCACACCGTCGGGCCGATGTGCGGCTCCTGGGAGGGGCCGACGACGACCGCGCCGGCGCCGTCACCGAAGAGGAAGGCCGTGGCCCGGTCCTCCAGGTCGGTCAGGTCGGACAGCCGCTCGACGCCGATGACGAGGACGTACTCCGCCGAGCCCTCGACGACCATGCCCTTGGCGAGCGTCAGACCGTAGCCGAAGCCCGCGCAGCCGGCCGAGATGTCGAAGGCGGCGGCCTTGGCCGTACCGAGCTTGTCGGCGATCTCGGTGGCGACGGCCGGGGTCTGGCTGAAGTGCGAGACGGTCGAGACGACGACCGCGCCGATCTGCTCGGCGGAGATCCCGGCGTCGGCGATCGCCTTGCCGGACGCCTCGACGGACATGGCGGCGACGGTCTCCTCGTCGTTCGCCCAGTGCCGGGTCTCGATGCCGGAGCGGGAACGGATCCACTCGTCGGACGAGTCGATCTTCTCCAGGATCACGTCGTTGGGCACCACCCGGACCGGGCGGTAACCGCCCACGCCGAGGATGCGTGCGTACGGGGCGCCCTTGCTCGGCCTGATCTTCGACATGGCTCCAGGGCTCCTAATTCTGGTGCTCGGCGATGAGCGCGCGAGCGGCGTCGAGGTCGTCGGGTGTCTTGAGCGCGACCGTGGCCACGCCCGGCAGGGCACGCTTGGCGAGACCGGTGAGCGTGCCGCCGGGGCACATCTCCACGAGCGCGGTCACGCCCAGCTCCTTGAAGGTCTCCATGCACAGGTCCCAGCGGACCGGGTTGGCGACCTGACCGACGAGACGGGAGAGCACCTCGGCGCCGGTGGCGACGGCCTGCCCGTCCTTGTTCGAGACATAGGTGACCGTGGGGTCCCCGGGCGACAGTTCCTCGGCGGCCTTGGCGAGGGTGTCCACGGCGGGAGCCATGTGGTGCGTGTGGAAGGCGCCGGCGACCTTGAGGGCGACCACGCGCCGTACGCCCTCGGGCATGTCGGCCTCCAGGGCGGCCAGCTGCTCCAGGGTGCCGGCGGCGACGATCTGGCCCGCGCCGTTCACGTTGGCCGGGGTCAGTCCCAGCTTCTCCAGGTGCGGGATCGTCACCTCGGGGTCGCCGCCGAGGAGCGCGGCCATGCCGGTCGCGGTGATCGCGGCGGCCTCGGCCATGGCCAGACCCCGCTTGCGCACGAGGGTCAGTGCGGCCGTGTCGTCGAGGACACCGGTGATCGCGGCGGCGGTGATCTCGCCGACGCTGTGGCCGGCGACCGCGCCGGGCACTACGTCGCCCAGGGCGGCGGCGGACAGCAGCCCGGCCGCCACGAGCAGCGGCTGGGCCACGGCGGTGTCGCGGATCGCGTCGGCGTCGGCCTCGGTGCCGTAGTGGGCGAGGTCCAGTCCGATGGCGTCCGACCACGCGCCGAGACGGTCGGCGGCACCGGGGAGGTCGAGCCAAGGAGTCAGGAAGCCGGGCGTCTGGGCGCCCTGGCCGGGAGCGACGAGTACGAGCACTCTCACACTCTCTCTTGAGGACGGCTCCAGCCGCCCGTGGGGACAGGGACGAAGAACACGTAGGGGTTTTGTAGCCCTTCGACAAAACCCTAGAGCTGGGGATCCCCATCGACCAGACGCCCCAGGATCAGCGCGATCCGCAAGGTGAAGGCCGAGCGTACATCGGAGGGCGACCAGCCGGTGACGTCAGTCACACGTCGGAGCCGGTAGCGCACGGTGTTGGGATGGACGAACAGCATCCGCGCCGCGCCCTCAAGACTTGAGGCCTGTTCGAGGTAGACGCTGAGCGTCTCCAGGAGAGCGGAGCCGGCCTCCTCCAGCGGTCTGTAGATCTCCTCCACCAGTTGCTCGCGCGCACTGGGGTCGCCCGCGATCGCGCGCTCCGGAAGCAGATCGTCCGCCACAACGGGTCGGGGCGCGTCCTGCCACGCCGTGCAGGCCTTGAGCCCCGCGGCAGCCGCCTGCGCCGACCGGGTCGCGGCCAGCAGGTCGGGGACGATCGGCCCGGCCACCACCGGACCGGCCGCATACGGCCCGATCAGCGACTTCGCGACCTGCAACGGGTCGTTGTCGCCGCCGGCGATCACCACCAGCCGGTCGCCGAGCACACCGGTGAGCACCTGCAGCTTGGCGTGCCGCGCCGCGCGCCGGATGGCCTCCACGGTCAGCTCGCTGTCGCCGTCCGGGGCGGTGCCGAGGACCACACAGACATGGTCGGGCGAGTTCCAGCCGAGCGCGGCGGCCCTGCTCACCGCCCCCTCGTCGGCCTCACCGCTGAGCACCGCGTTCACGACCAGGGACTCCAGGCGGGCGTCCCAGGCGCCGCGTGCCTCGGCGGCCTGCGCGTACACCTGCGCGGTGGCGAAGGCGATCTCCCGCGCGTAGACGAGCAGGGCCTCGCGGAGCACGCTCTCGTCGCCGGGCGCGGCCACCTCGTCGATGGCGGACTCCATGACCTCGATGGTCGTGCGCACCATCTCCACGGTCTGCCGGAGCGTGATCGCCCGGGTCAGTTCACGCGGCGCGGTCCCGAACACATCCGTCGAGATGGCCTGCGGGGCGTCGGGATGCCGGAACCACTCCGTGAACGCGGCGATACCGGCCTGGGCGACCAGCCCGATCCACGACCGGTTCTCGGGCGGCATCGCCCGGTACCAGGGCAGCGTCTCGTCCATCCGCGCGATGGCCTGCGCGGCGAGGCTCCCGGACGACTTCTCCAGCCGCTTCAGTGTCGCGATGTGCGGGTGGACGGGCGGTGCGGATGCGGGCCTGCTGGTTTCGGGTTCGGGCACGGGACAAGACTGCCTTATCGCTGCGCTCGCTTGCGCCGTGGGTGTGTGGGCCGGGGGTGCGTTCGTCTGCCCGGGGGTGCGTCTCCGGCAGGGGCTGCCGCCCCCGGGCCCCCGCTTTCGGCCCGGACGGCCTCGCCCTGAAGCGCCGGACGGGCTGGACGGGCTGGACGGGCTGGACGGTGCCGGCCGGTGCCCAGCGCTCGGGCCGGGGATACCGTGGGTGCGTGATGGAGCTGCGGCGCGCCGGTGCGCGCTACCCCGGTGGTGATCCGGAGTCCGGGATCGTCTCCTTGCACGCCTTCTCGTTCGGCTCGCACTACGACCCCGACAATCTCCGGTTCGGGGCGGTGATCGCCTGCAACGAGGAGCGGCTCGCTTCCGGTGCCGGGTTCGACGAGCATCCGCACAGCCACACCGAGATCGTCACCTGGGTCGTCGAGGGCGAACTGACCCACCGCGACACCATCGGCCGCGAGACGGTCGTCCGCCCCGGTGACGTCCAGCGGCTCAGCTCGGCGGGCGGGGTGCGGCATGTCGAGCGCAACGACGGCTCCGTGCCGCTCACCTTCGTGCAGATGTGGCTGGCCCCGCTGGACCCGGGCGGCGACCCCGCGTACGAGGTCGTCCACGGCATCGCCGACTCCACCCCGTACGCCGTTCCCGAGGCGGGTGCCGTGCTGCACGTCCGGCGGCTGGGCACGGCGGGGGAGCGGACCGCGGTGCCGGACGCGGCGCGGGCGTACGTGCACGTCGTACGGGGTGCCGTGCGGCTCGGGCCGCACGAGCTGGGGCCCGGGGACGCGGTGCGGGCCGAGGGGGAGAAGGGGCTGGAACTGGTCGCCGTCTCCGCCCCGGCCGAGGTGCTGGTCTGGGAGTTGGGGGACTGAGCGGGGGTGAGCGCAGCTCTCGGTGGGCTCAACCCGTAGTTCCCGTAGTTCCCGTAGTTCCCGAAGGGACGAGGCGACGACGTCGCGCCGTTCGCGCGCAAGCTGGGCCTGTCCTTCGCGTACGCCACCAACGGCCGCGACATCGTGGAGATCGACTTCAGCATGATCTAGCGCGGAACCCCGGGCGTTCACGCCCGGGAGGAAACGCTTCTTAACACTGCTCTGACGTGCACGGGTGCAGGGTCTGCACTGTTGGCCTCAGTCGGGACGTTTCTGGTTCTCGATGTACTCCTTGATGACGGCGAGCGGGGCGCCCCCGCATGAGGCGGCGAAGTAGGACGGCGACCAGAAGTGCTCACCCCACAGGTACTTGCGGATGTGGCCGGGGAACTCCTGCCGCAGGCGCCGGGCGGAGACGCCCTTGAGGGAGCCGACGAGCCGGGAGATGGCGACCTTGGGCGGGTAATGCACGAGCAGGTGGACGTGATCGCGTTCGCCGTTGAACTCCCGCAGCTCCGCGCCGAAGTCGGTGCACACGTCGCGCATGACCTCTTCGCAGCGCCGAAGGATCTCGTCGGTGAACGGTCCGCGCCGGTACTTGGGGGTGAAGACCAAGTGCGCATGCAGGGTGCAGACGACGCTACGGCCCCTGCGGATATCGGGGTTTGGCTCCCAGCGTGGTGACATAGATCAATGCTACGATCACTCTCGTGAAGATCGTGACGCAGGTCAAACTCATGCCGGACGCCGTGCAGGCATCCGCGCTTGAGCGCACCCTGCGCACGGTCAACGATGCCGCGAACTGGGTGTCACAGGTGGCGTTCGAGCGCGGTGTGCCGCGTGAGTACGAGCTGCGCAAGCACACCTACGCCGAACTCAAGACCCGTGGGCTGGGAGCGCAGGCCGCGCAACACGTCATCAAGAAGGTGCGCGACTCGTACACCACGCTCAAGGCCAACATCCGTGCCGGGAACCTCGGCAAGGAGGGCTCGAAGCGCCGCCGCAGGGCTGAGTCCAAGCCGGTCACCTTTCGCCCCGAAGCCGCACAGCCGTATGACGACCGGTGTCTGAGCTGGCAGCACGACCAGCGGACCGTGTCCGTCTGGACCGTGGACGGCCGAGCCAGGAACATCCGCTTCGCCTGCTCCGCCGACGCGCTCAAGACGCTCCAGGCGCACCGGCAGGGCGAATCCGACCTGATCCAGCGCGACGGCGTGTTCTACCTCGTCGCCACCTGTGACGTGCCCGAGGCCGAGAGTTACGAGCCGGACGGCTTCATCGGCGTGGACCTCGGCATCGAGAACATCGCCACCGCCTCCACCGGCTACCTCGCCGCGGGGCGGGGACTCAACCGGTACCGCAAGCGACAGCTTGCCCTGCGCGCCAAGCTCCAGAAGAAGCGCACCAAGTCCGCCAAGCGGCGGCTCAAGGCCCGTGCCCGCAAAGAGGCGCGGCACGCCGCCAACCAGAACCACATCATCTCCAAGACGATCGTGACCGAGGCTGAACGCACCGGACGCGGCCTGTCCCTCGAAGAACTCAAGGGCATCCGCAACCGGGTACGGCTCCGCAAGCCCCAACGGGTCGCACTCCACTCCTGGGCCTTCGCCCAGCTCGCAGACTTCATCGTCTACAAGGCCAAGCGGGCCGGGGTACCCCTGGTCTTCGTCGATCCCGCGTACACGTCGCAGACGTGCGCCGAGTGCGGCCACGTCGACAAGCGAAACCGTGTCGACCAGGGGCTCTTCATCTGCCGGAGGTGCGGGGTCGTTGCCCACGCCGACCGGAACGCATCCCACAACATCGCCACCCGTGGCGAGAGCGTGTGGAATGCGGGGCGTGAGTCACGCGTCCCTGCCACCCCATAGGGGTGTCTGGACGGAGGAGTCCACCCCAGCAGCCAGCTGGGCACTACCTCCAAGCCCGGTCCTTCAGGGCCGGGTCAAGTTGACTGGAGACAAGCCGGCCATCCGGTCGGCCATCCGGTCGGTCGACCGGTTTCCGTCGCGCGACGGGGCCTGATCAACCGGCTGAAGGACTGGCGCGGCATCGCCACAGGCTTCGACATGACGCCCGAGAGCCACCTCGCCGGCCTCCAACTCCGTGCCTCGACGATCTGGCTCGAAGATCTCTTGCGAGCAGCCGGTTGATCACGACATCACACAGGCCCTAGCACGAGGCGATGCCCGACGAGTCATAGGTGGAAAGGTTGGCCATCGATGTCCAGCCTTCGGTCGAGGTCCCCGCGATGCGGCCGTACATCCACTCGTTGCCGTGCACGTTGATGACCTTGCACCAGTAGTAGAACACCTTGCCGGAGTTGACGTAGCCGACGTTGTCGCAGTTGGCCTGGGGCCAGTTCTTGAGGTTGGTGCTTATCTTGAGGGTGCCTGCTCCGCCACCGTTGGTGGAAGGAAGGAGGTAGGCACAGTTGTCCGCCTGCGCGGCGGCATGGGCCGACGGTGACATCGCCACGGTGCTGGCGAACGCCATCAGGAGGGTGGCCACGGCCATGATGAGTACCCGTACCCGGTGGTGCTGTGACAGTGCGTGAAACACGTGCATCTCCTTTGTCGTATCCATCACTGGTGCACGCGATGACGGTGCGGCGTGCAGCCCGTGTACGGTCCCGCATCCATGCTCCGGGGGCGTCAGCCCGGGAGTTGAGGAACGGGGTAAACCTGCGCGGTACCAAGTCCGTCGGGTGTCAACCTGTGCGGTAGGCAGGTCCGTCGCCGGGTTGATGGCCGCGTGCCCACCGGGCCCGTAGCCTGTTCCGATGCGCACGAGGGCATTGCCGGTCGCCCGACTCGGCGATATGGATCCGCGGATTGCCGATGCCCTGCTGGCCGTGGGTGTGACCGCTGCCTCACTGATCGCCGGCGAGCAGTACCACCCCGCGGGGTGGGAACGGTTCGATGCTCTCGCGTACGCGCTGAGCGTCCTGATCAACCTTCCGCTCGCGCTGCGCCGACGGGCCCCCGTGCCGGTGCTGGTGGTCTCCTGCCTGGCATTCGCCGCGTACCTGATGGCTGGCTATCAGCCGTCGCTGAACTTCTGGACCCCCGTGATCGCGCTGTACAGCGTTGCCGCCCACCGGTCTCCGAGGACGGCGGCGGCCGCCGCGGCGCTGACCGCCGCCGTCATCCTCTACAGCGGTCTGACCGTGCCGGAACTCGGCATCCTGCTCCCCGTCGTACAGGCCCTGGCGGTTCCGGTTGTCGTCTGGCTGGTCGGCAACGGCACCCGCCGACTGGCCGAGCGCAACCGGCAGCTGGCCGCCGTGACCGAACAACTGCGCAGGGAGCAGGAGGAGCGGGCCCGCCAGGCGGTCACCGAGGAGCGGATGCGCATCGCCCGGGAACTCCACGATGTGGTCGCCCACCACATGGCGGTGATCGCCCAGCACGCCGACCTGGCCAACTATGTGTTCAGCACGGAACCGCTGACGGCACGCCAGGCGCTCGAGACCATCGGGGCCAGCGGCCGGGAGGGGCTGGCGGAGATGCGGAGCATGCTGGACCTCCTGAGGGTCGGCCCGGAAGGCGCCGACGACGACTCGTACACGCCGGCGCCCGGCCTGGACCGGCTCGGCGAACTGGTCCAGGGGATCACCACCGCCGACATGCCGGTCCGGCTGCGGATCGAAGGAGCCGCGCGGCGACTGCCGACCGGGATGGGGCAGAGCGCCTACCGGATCGTCCAGGAGGCGCTGACCAACGCGGCCAAGCATGCCCGCCCCTGCCGAGCCACCGTACTGGTGCGGTACGGCGGCGACTCACTCTTGATCCAGGTCTGTGACAACGGGCAGCAGCCAGTTCCGGCCAACAGCACAGGATCGACCGGTTACGGCTTGATCGGCATGCGGGAGCGGGCCAGGATCTTCGGCGGGGTGCTCACCACCGGTCCCCGGCCGCAGGGCGGGTTCGAGGTGGAACTCAACCTGCCCATCCCGGCGGGGAGTACGGACTCCCGGCTGAGCCGGCCCGATTAGCCGACCGGAAGAGGGAGGACAGCGGGGATGCCCACCGTGCTCGTCGTCGACGACGACCTCGTCTTCCGCACCGGTCTGGTCACCCTGCTGGACAGGGCACCGGGCATCCTGGTCGCGGGTGAGGCCTCGGGCGGTGAGGAAGCCGTGCGCCTGGCGGCGGCCTGCAAGCCCGACGTGATCCTGATGGACATCCGTATGCCGCACGGCGACGGGATCACCGCCACCGGACAGATCGTTGGCGCGGCGGCCGACCCGCCACCCCGGGTGATCGTCCTGACCACCTTCGACCTCGACAGGTACGTCTACGAGGCTTTACGGGTCGGTGCCTGCGGGTTCCTCCTCAAGGGCACCCCGCCCGACCGGCTGTTCGCGGCGATCGAGACCGTCGCGTCCGGCGACATGCTCTTCTCCCCCAGCGTCACCCGCCGCCTGATCGAGGCTTACGTGCTCTCCCCGGAGCCGACGGCTGAAATCCCACCTCGGACGGGATCGCTCACCCCTCGCGAGCTCGAGGTTCTGCGCATGGTGGGCACCGGCCTGTCCAACACCGAGATCGCCGAACGGCTCGTCCTCAGCACGGCGACCGTGAAGACCCACATCAACCGGACGATGACCAAGCTCGACCTGTCCAGCCGTGCCCAAGCCGTCGTCCACGCCTACGAAACCGGTCTGGTCACGCCGAAGCGTTACCAGCCGGCCCCTCCGCGGCGAGGCTCCGGTGAACTCCTCTGACACCGCCATCGGGGTTCGCGGCGGACGGCCGGACGACCGGACGGCCGGACGACCGGACGGGGCGCGCTCAGCCCGCGTCCATGAACTCGGCCAGGGCCAGGGCCCGTTCGGCGATCCGGACGTCGCCGATCCAGCCGTGCAGGATCTGGTCGATCTTCCCGGCGTATCCGTACCCGTACCCGCCCAGCAGCCAGGGCAGCCCGAGCGCCGTGAGCCCGGTCGGCCGCGTCGACGGATTGCGCGCCACCGGGCATCCGTCGGCAGTTGCTCGCGACTGCCCGTCCCGGCAACCGCAGACGCACTCGCCGAAGGCGGGCGTGGCCTGCTGCTCGTCGAGGCGGTCACCGACCGGTGGGGGGTGGAGCCGCACCCCGGCAGGAGGGGCAAGAGGGTGTGGTTCGAGTGCCTGCCCAAGACGCCGGGCGGAGGGTGAGGCCGCCCGGTGATCAGAAGTACCTCAGCCCCGCAACTCTGCGAGCACGGCGTCCGTGAACGGCGTCCATGCCTCGACCGCCCACGGCCCGAACGCCCGGTCCGTCAGCGCGACACACGCCACCCCTGCCGCCGGGTCGATCCACAGGAACGTCCCCGACTGCCCGAAGTGCCCGAACGTCCCCGGTGATGACGAAGTCCCCGTCCAGTGCGGTGCCTTGGAGTCCCGGATCTCGAAGCCGAGCCCCCAGTCGTTGGGGTTCTGGTGCCCGTAGCCCGGCAGGACGCCCTTCGTGCCCGGGTACTGCACGGTCATCGCCTCCGCGACCGTCCGCGGGTCCAGCAGCCGGGGCGCCTGCACCTCGGCGGCGAACCGCACCAGGTCGTCGACGGTCGAGACGCCGTCCTTCGCGGGGGAACCGTCGAGGGAGGTGGACGTCATCCCCAGCGGTTCCAGCACCGCCTGCCGCGCGTACTCCGCGAACGGGATGTCCGCCGCCTTGGCCACATGGTCCCCGAGCGCCTCGAACCCGGCGTTGGAGTACAGCCGCCGCACCCCCGGCGCCGCCGTCACCCGGTGCTCGTCGAAGGCCAGCCCCGAGGTGTGCGCCAGCAGATGCCGCACGGTCGACCCCGCCGGCCCCGCCGCCTCGTCCAGCTCGATCGCCCCCTCCTCGTACGCGACCAGCGCGGCGTACGCGGCGAGCGGCTTGGTGACCGAGGCCAGCGGGAAGCGGTGCCCGAGCGGACCGTGGGTCCCGAGGACGGTTCCGTCCGCCCGTACGACGGCCGCGGCGGCCGTGGGAACCGGCCAGTTCTCGATCAACGCGAAGCTCTGCAGAGACATGTTCACGAGCCTAAGCGGCTCAGAGGTCCAGTTGCATCAAGGGGTCGGGCCTGCGCCGGAAGCCCATCGACTCGTACAGCGGCTCGGCGTCGGTGGAGGCGGTCAGATGGACGTATCCGGCGCCGACCTCGCGGAACCAGTCGACAAGGGCTTCCATGCAGGCACGGGCGTAGCCCCGGCGCCGGCAGTCCGGGTCGGTGGCCACGCTGAAGACGTGCCCGACCGCGCCGCGCGGGTTGCCGGGCTTCCCGATCCGGTAGTCGATCGTCCCCACCACCAGCGCGGCGAGCGTGCCCGGCCGCTCCGGACGGTCGACGACGAACGCCGCGAACTCCCCGTCGGAACCGGCGAGTCGGCGGCGCAGCGTGGGCAGGGACTCGGCGTGCCAGTCGGTCGGACCACCCGACCCCGGGGGCGACATCGAGTCGATCATCACCTGGCGCAGCCGGAGCACTTCCACCGCGTCCTCGGCCGTGGCACGTCGTACAAGACCCATGCCCGCACGCTAACCAGCGGGATCACGTCACGTCCTCGTGTTTTCTCACCGTAATCGCTTGCTTGGAGCGCACTCCAAGGTTTTAGCGTGGGGGGCATGACGGTGATGGAGACCACGAGTACGGCGAGTGCCACGAGTGCCACGAGTGCCGCCGGTACCGACAGTTGCGCCGGTCCACCGCCGAAGCCGCGCCGGCCGGACGGGCAGGACAGGTACACGATCAGCGAGGTCGTCGACCTCACCGGTCTGACGGCGCACACGCTGCGCTGGTACGAGCGGATCGGACTGATGCCGCACATCGACCGTTCCCACACCGGCCAGCGCCGCTACCGCAACCGCGACCTGGACTGGCTCGACCTGGTCGGCAAGCTCCGGCTGACCGGCATGCCGGTCGCCGACATGGTCCGGTACGCGGAACTGGTGCGCGAGGGCGACGACACCTACTCCGAGCGCTTCGAACTGCTCAAGGCGACCAGGCAGGACGTCCTGTCCCGGATCGCCGAGCTCCAGGGCACCCTGAACGTGCTCGACCGCAAGATCAACTTCTATGCTGACGCCGGGCAGGCCCTGGCGTCGGAGAGGGCCTCATGACGGACGGCAGGATCGCGAAGGCACGGCTTGGCACCGACGGGCCGGAGGTCGGCGTACAGGGCCTCGGCTGTATGGGCATGAGCTTCGCGTACGGCCCCTCGGACGCGGCGGAGTCCAGGGCCACCCTGGAGCGCGCGCTGGAACTGGGCGTCACGCTCTACGACACGGCGCACGCGTACGGCGCCGGGGAGAACGAGAGGTTCCTCTCCCCCTTCTTCAAGGCGTACCGCGACGACGTCGTCATCGCCACCAAGTTCGGTCTGGCGATCGATCCCGACGACCCGACCAAGCGGATCATCCGCAACGACGCGGCGTACATCCGCGAGTCCGTCGAGGGGAGTCTGCGCCGTCTCGACGTCGACGTGATCGACCTCTACTACATGCACCGCCGTGACGTGAGCGTCCCCATCGAGGAGACCGTCGGCGTCATGGCCGAGCTGGTCCGCGAGGGCAAGGCCAAGCAGCTGGGCCTCAGCGAGGTCACGGCCGCCGAACTTCGCGCGGCCCACGCCGTGCACCCCATCGCCGCCCTGCAGTCCGAGTGGTCCCTCTTCAGCCGGGACATCGAGGCGAACGTCGTCCCCACCGCCCGCGATCTCGGCATCACCCTCGTCGCCTACTCCCCCCTCGGTCGGGGCTTCCTCACCGGCTCCTTCGCCAAGGCCGAGGACCTCACCGCCGACGACTTCCGCCGCCAACAGCCCCGCTTCACGGGCGACAACGCCACCGCCAACGCGACTCTCCTCGACCCCGTCCGCAAGGTCGCCGAGAGCCACGACGCCACCCTCGGCCAGGTCGCCCTGGCCTGGGTCCACCAACAGGCCGCCATGCACGGCCTGCCCGTGGTCCCCATCCCGGGCACCCGCAAGCCCGGCAGGGTGCAGGAGAACACGGCGGCCACCCGGATCGTCCTCGGCGAGGACGACATGACCCTGCTGGAACCGATAGCGACCCAGGTGGCGGGCGACCGCTACGCGGACATGCGGTTCACGTCGGCAGGCAGGGAGTAGACCAGAGCTTTCGGACGGGGCGAGGCGAACTGTTCGGACGGGGCGACGCGAACTGTTCGGCCAGGGGCGGCGAGGGCTTTTGCTTTTGAGGGCGCGAGGAACTGCGCGACAAGCCACGACGCACCCGCACTCGGCAACGTCGCGGATCCCCGGACGGCGAGTGGCTACAACTCGGCCAACAGTTCCGCCTTCTTCACACTGAACTCCTCATCCGTCACCAGCCCCGCCTCGTGCAACTCCCCAAGATGCCGGATCCGGTCGGCGATGTCGGCCGGATCCCGCCGGGGCCCGGTATCGGCCGGCGCACCCGCGGGCCCCGCCGACCGCACCGCCGCCAGCACGGCCGCGGCGAACGGCAACGACTCGTGCACCGGCCCGTACCCCAGCCCGAACACGACGGCGGCGGGATCATGGTCGGGCTGCGGCGGCTGCTCACCGGAGGCATCGCGTCGCAGCAACCGCAGATACCCCTCCAAGAGCTCCGGCGACCGCCACTCGACCCCGCTGAGCGCACCGACCGGGAAACTCTGGTCCCCGGCCTTCCACTTCGCCGACGACGCCCCCGTCCAGAACCACCGGAACGACACCGACCGCCCGTCGAACGAGGCCTTCCCGTCGTACGCCTTGAACTGCAACGGCACCTCGGGCGCCGCCACGAGAAACCGATCGGCCGGCCCGGACCCGGTCAACCGCGCCCGCAGCTCGTCGGCGTAGTACTCCGCGAGCGTCTCCTGCTCGGCCGGCAGCACCAGCCGGTAGGGGTCGGAGCCCTCCTTGAGCTGGTCCGACGCCGCCTCCATCAGCGGATCGGCGCCCGGTCGCGGCACGGCACGCAGTACGACGGTGCCCCGCTTCCCGGGAGTCAGTGTCACCCCCGCGATCGCCTCCAGGGGGATGCGTCGCTCACCGAGTGCCTGGAAGAGCTTCGGCGTGCGAATCCCCCGTTCGAAGCGGATGAGCACGGAGTCGGACTCGAACTCCCAGGCGGCATGAAATCCGGCCAGTACGTCACCCATGCGGCTCATCGTATGCGTGCGACGCGGGGAAGTCCCGACCGTGGCGAACCGCACTTTTACCCTCCTCTACGCGCGTCAGGCCGCAGTGCTGTCGGACAGACCCGCCAGGCACGCGTCGTCCTCCCGCGCACAGTGCACCGACTCATAGGCGCCGATGCCGATTTCGGCGAAGTTGTACAGGCTTTCGGTACCCGGCTCGAAATAGCCGCTGTGCCCTTGGGCGTCGGCCGCCGACAGGATGCGCGCCCCGAACTCCGAGGAGACCGGGTCGGCGCCGTGGCCGAGCCCGCCGACCTCCAGGTACGGCACGTCCTGGATCCAGTCGTCGGCGTCCCGCATGGCCCACACCCGGGCCGCGGTACGCAGATGACCGACCGTCTCGGCACGCATGCCGGGGCTGCCCGCGACCGCGATGTCGGTGACCCGCGACGGCAGCGAGGGTGCGGCGACCCCGCACACCACGGAGCCGTAGCTGTGGCACACCAGCGCGACGGTGGAACCGCCGGGCAGGCTCCGCACCAGCGCGTTCAGCCGGACCGAGCCCTGTTCGGCGCGGAGCGCGGTGGCCGAGTCGAGGCCGAGGCCGGTGGGCGCGGTGTAGTCGGCCCAGGCGATCACGGCCGTACGCGTCCCGGGGCCCGCCGAACGCTCGGCCTCGTAGAGCGCTTCGGCCATGCCGACGGGCGCGGAGTACCGGCGGTTGGTGCGCTGGAAGTTGATGACGTTGGTGTCGACGCCGGGGACGACGACCGAGACGCGCTCCGCCTTGTCGAGGCTGCCGAAGACCTCGGCGACCCGGCCGTTGCCTTCGGGGCTGAAGGCGAGGATGTGCCGCTTCTTCACGGCGAGCATGTCGAGGCGGTGCATCCGGCGGCCGGCCTCGTACCGGCCGGTCTCGGAGAGCCGCTGGTCGTGCATGCGTTCTCGTTCAAGACCGCTCTGCTGCTTCAGCGCGATGCGGTTGGCCCGGTACCGCAGCTCGACGGGGGCGCCGTTCATGTTGCCGACGGCGAGCGGATACCGGTGGGCGAGCCTGGTGCGCTGGTACGCGGTGAGCGAGGCGAAGAAGGCGGCCAGGCGGTGCGGGGACGATTCGGCGTCCGGCAGTTCGCGGCCGTCGAGGTGTCCGCGCTGCCACGAGGAGAGCGACGCCTGCAGCGGCGACTCCTCGCGATGGCTGCGGATCGCGGTCCAGCCGGTGGTCGCCAGCATCACGAAAACCACGGCCAGCGCCAGCAGTGCGCGCCAGACGTTCAGTTGCGGGGAGGAGTCGAAGGAAGTCACTGAAAGGACACACTAAGAGAACGGAAGGGTCTCGCGTTAACCAAGTGAGAGGGATCACGTTTCGATCACGTCCGTTCCGTGCGGTGCGCCGAGAAGGTCCCGATGATGCGTTTCTCTACGCTTTTCAGTCAGTGCGCCACTTTTCGGCCAACGTCGGCCGTACGGCGTCCAGATGTGCGGCGGTCAGCTCGCGCATCGCGTCCTTGCTGAGGTCGCCGCCCAGGGCCCACATGCGTTCGGTCACCCGCATCACCCCGCCGAAGAGGGCCACCGCCACCCGCGGCCGGGGGTCGGTGTCCACGTCGAGCCCCTCACGCTCGGCGATGATCCGCTCGATCTCCCGCGCCACCTCGTCCGAGCGGCGCAGATGCGCGGCCAGCAACGCGGGCGTCGACTCGATCAAGCCGTAGGCACGCAGATGGAGGTCGACGGGAACGACCTGGTCGACGGCCTCGCCGATGGCGTCCCAGCCCTCCAGGACGGCGTTGCGCATCGCCTCCAGCGGCGCCTCGTGCGCCGGCCGGGCGCGCACGGCCGCCAGGAAGTGCTCCTGGGTGAGGCCCACCACCGCGAGTGCGGCCTCCTCCTTGCCCGCGAAGTAACGGAAGAAGGTGCGCTGCGAGACGTCGACGGCCTCGGCGATCTCGTCGACCGTCGTCGCCTCGTACCCCTGGGTCGTGAACAGCTCCAGGGCGGCACGCAGCAGCGCGTCGTGCGTGCGCTGCTTCTTCCGCTCGCGCAGTCCCGGCCGCTCCTGAGCCGTCGTCGCAGCCGTCTCCATGAACCCTCGTCTCCACCCGCCCCTGCGGCGAGTGACGTGACAGTTACCGACTTGTGAACTGGTTTGTCAACTGTCAGTGGCTGTCATTAGTCTCGCGCGTATGACTAGTCAGACCACTGTCGACAAGACGGGACCGGGGGACAAGGCGCCAGTCGTCCCGTCGGACCCGACGACGAACCAGGGCCGGGGCCTGCGCGGCCATCCCTGGTTCACCCTCCTCACCGTGGCCGTCGGCGTGATGATGGTCGCCCTCGACGGCACCATCGTGGCGATCGCCAACCCGGTCATCGCGGACGACCTGAAGGCGAGTTTCGCCGAGGTCCAGTGGATCACCAACGCGTACTTCCTCGCGCTGGCGGTCACGCTCATCACCGCGGGCAAGCTGGGCGACCGCTTCGGCCACCGCCAGACCTTCCTCATCGGCGTGGTCGGCTTCGCCGCCGCCTCCGGAGCCATCGGCCTGTCCGACTCGGTCGCCTTCGTGGTGGTCTTCCGGGTCTTCCAGGGCCTGTTCGGCGCGCTGCTGATGCCGGCCGCGCTCGGCCTGCTCCGTGCCACCTTCCCCGCCGAGAAGCTGAACATGGCGATCGGTATCTGGGGCATGGTCATCGGCGCCTCCACCGCGGGCGGCCCGATCCTCGGCGGCTTCCTCGTGGAGAACGTCAGCTGGCAGTCGGTGTTCTGGATCAACGTCCCCGTCGGCGTCCTCGCCGTGGCGCTGGGCGCCTGGATCCTGCTGGACCACCGCGCCGAGAACGCCCCGCGCTCCTTCGACGTCCTGGGCATAGCCCTGCTGTCCGGGGCCATGTTCTGCCTGGTCTGGGCGCTCATCAAGGCCCCCACGTGGGGTTGGGGCGACGGCCTGACGTGGACGTTCGTCGTCGCGTCCGTCGCCGGCTTCGGTCTCTTCGCCTTCTGGGAGACGAAGGTCAAGGAGCCGCTGATCCCGCTGGGCCTCTTCCGTTCCGTCCCCCTGTCCGCGGGTGTCGTCCTGATGGTCCTGATGGCCATCGCCTTCATGGGCGGCCTGTTCTTCGTGACCTTCTATCTCCAGAACGTGCACGGGATGAGCCCCATCGACGCGGGTCTGCACCTTCTCCCGCTCACCGGCATGATGATCGTCGGCTCGCCGCTGGCGGGCGCGATCATCACCAAGGCCGGACCGCGCATCCCCCTGGCCGGCGGCATGGCTCTCACCGCGATCGCCATGTACGGCATGTCGACGCTGGAGACCGACACCGGCAGCGCCGTGATGTCCCTCTGGTTCGCGCTCCTCGGCCTCGGCCTCGCCCCGGTCATGGTCGGCGCCACCGAGGTCATCGTCGGCAACGCGCCCCTGGAGCTGTCCGGTGTCGCCGGCGGCCTCCAGCAGGCCGCGATGCAGATCGGCGGCAGCCTCGGTACGGCCGTGCTGGGTGCCGTGATGGCCTCCAAGGTCGACGGGGACCTGCCGGGCAACTGGACGGACGCCGGGCTCCCGCCGCTCACCGAGGCCCAGCTCGGCCAGGCCTCCGAGGCCGTCCAGGTCGGTGTCCCCCCGGTTGCCGAGGGCACCCCGCCGGAGATCGCCGCGAAGATCGCCACGGTCGCGCACGACACGTTCATGTCCGGCATGAGCCTGGCTTCGCTCGTCGCCGCCGGTGTGGCGGCGATCGCCGTCCTCGTGGCGTTCCTGACCAAGCGCGGCGAGAACGCGGAGGCGGGTGCCGGAGCGGCGCACATCTGACAGCTCCGCCGCTGCCTCGCGCGCGGGTTTCCGCCCGGATTCGCCTATCAGGGTGACAACGCCGAAGATCGCTTCCACCCGGTACGCGCCGCAGGTGACAGTGGGTCAAGTCCTCCGCACGGCATGGTCGTTGCCGGCGGAGCGACCCGGGGGTCTGCGGCGCGCTGCCGGAGGGGGGCAGCGCGCGCAGACGGTTCCGCCGACCCTCCCCGGTTTCAACCACGCCGGTCGGGTACTCGCCGTTCTGTACACGAACTGACCGCGAGGTTCAGGGAGTTGTTGACGATGGCGGGCTTTGGGCAGGGTACGCGCAGGCACCCCCGATCACGTGGCCGGACGGGGTCACGGACCGGGCCGGATCGCGCGACCCTCGGGATCATCGGAGTCATCTGCGCGATCGCGGGATTCTTCGTCCTGGGCATCGTGCTCGGCCCCGTGGCGATCATCTGCGGCTGGCTGGCCATGAACCGCACCTGGTCCGGTGCCCGCCCCGTTCCCGCGATCATCGCGGTCGTTCTGGGCGCCATAGACACCGTCCTGGCCATCATCTGGCTGGCGGGCACGGCCACGCCGGGCGCCGGCTTTTTCTGACCCGGTCGGAATGAGGGAAAAGGGGCAGGGACTCTCGGCAGCAGCCGAGGGCCCCTTTTCCGGATGGCCGTGGTGCAGGTTCTCAGGGGCGCGGGGAACTGCGCGACCAGCCACGACGCACCCGCACCCGCGAACGCACCAGATGCACCCGCACCCGCGAACGCACCAGATGCACCCGCACCCGCGAATGCAGCAGATGCACCCGCACCTGCGAACGCACCAGATGCACCCGCACCCGCGAATGCAGCAGATGCACCCGCACCTGCGAATGCACCAGATGCACCCGCACCCGCGAACGCACCAGATGCACCCGCATCCGCGAACGCACCGGTGGACCCACAATCATCGGCGCTGCTTCTCCAGGGCCGCCCCCGGCGCGGCCCGCAGCGCCGAAACCTCCGCCCGCAACAGCCGGACCTCCTCCGCCAGCTCCGCTATCGCCTCGGTCTGACGCCGCTCCTCCGCGTCGTCCTTCTCGAACCGCGATATGAACCACGCCGCGATGTTCGCGGTCACCACACCCAGCAGGGCGATCCCCGAGAGCATCAGCCCGACCGCCAGCACCCGCCCCAGCCCGGTGGTCGGCGCATGGTCCCCGTACCCCACCGTCGTCATCGTCGTGAACGACCACCACACCGCGTCGTCCAGCGTGTCGATGTTCCCGCCGGGGGCATCCCGCTCCACGGACAGCACCGCCAGCGACCCGAACATCAACAGCCCGACGACCGCCCCGCCGACATACGTCGTGAGCCGTATCTGCGAGGCCATCCGCGCCCGCTGCCCCACCAGCAGCAACGTCGCCACGATCCGCAGCAGTCGCAGCGGCTGGATCATCGGCAGCAGCACGGCCGCCAGGTCCAGCCACCGGGTCCGCACGAACTCCCGGCGCTGCTCGGTGAGCGCCAGCCGGACGACGTAGTCGAGCGCGAACGCGGCCCACACCCCCCACTCGGCGGCGTCGCACCACCACTCCACCCGGTCGCTCACGTCCGGCCGGACGATCGGCACGGCGTACGCGACGGCGAACACCACGGCCAGGCCGAACAGTGGCCGCTGTGTGTGCTGTTCCCAACGGATCTGTGCCGAGGCGGTTCGCTGCTTCATGGCCGCATCGTAGAAAACATGAAGGGGTGGTGAACCCGTCGGTTCACCACCCCTTGACACCGCCGACCGTGTTGTACGGCTCGGACGGGCGCAGCGGCTACGCGTCGCCGCCCGCGGCGCCCGGGTCGGCCGCCGCCACGTCGAGCAGCTGGTAGCGGTCGATGGCCTGCTTGAGCACCGAACGGTCGACCTTGCCCTCGCGCGCCAGCTCGGTCAGCACCGCGACCACGATCGACTGCGCGTCGATGTGGAAGAAGCGCCGGGCCGCGCCCCGGGTGTCCGCGAAACCGAAGCCGTCCGCGCCCAGCGACTGGTACGTGCCGGGCACCCACCGCGAGATCTGGTCCGGCACCGACCGCATCCAGTCGGAGACGGCCACGAACGGACCCTCGGCGCCGCTCAGCTTCTTCGTCACGTACGGCACGCGCTGCTCCTCCTCGGGGTGCAGCAGGTTGTGCCGCTCCACCTCGACGGCCTCGCGGCGCAGCTCGTTCCAGGAGGTCGCCGACCAGACGTCCGCCTTCACGTTCCAGTCGGCGGCCAGGATCCGCTGCGCCTCGATCGCCCACGGCACCGCGACACCGGAGGCGATGATCTGCCCCGGGATCGAGCCCGACCCGCCGGCCTTGACGCGGTGGATGCCCTTGAGGATGCCCTCCACGTCCACGTCGGCCGGCTCGGCCGGGTGCTGGATCGGCTCGTTGTAGACGGTGAGGTAGTAGAAGACGTCCTCGCCCGGCTTGCCGTCCGCGGTCTCGCCGTACATCCGGCGCAGACCGTCCTGCACGATGTACGCGATCTCGTACCCGTACGCCGGGTCGTACGCGACACAGCCCGGGTTCGTCGAGGCGAGCAGCTGCGAGTGTCCGTCCGCGTGCTGCAGACCCTCACCGGTCAGCGTCGTACGGCCGGCGGTCGCGCCCAGGACGAAGCCGCGCGCCAGCTGGTCGGCCATCTGCCAGAACTGGTCGCCGGTGCGCTGGAAACCGAACATCGAGTAGAAGACGTAGACCGGGATGAGCGGCTCGCCGTGCGTGGCGTACGCCGAACCGGCCGCGATCAGCGAAGCCGTACAGCCCGCCTCGGAGATGCCGTCGTGCAGCATCTGCCCCGTCGGCGACTCCTTGTAGGCGAGCAGCAGATCGCGGTCGACCGCCTCGTACTGCTGGCCGAGCGGGTTGTAGATCTTCGCGCTCGGGAAGAACGAGTCCATACCGAAGGTGCGGTACTCGTCGGGCGCGATCAGCACGAACCGCTTGCCGATCTCCTTGTCCCGCATGAGGTCCTTCAGCAGTCGTACGAACGCCATGGTGGTGGCGATGGACTGCTGACCGGAACCCTTCTTCACACTCGCGTACGTCTTTTCCTCGGGCAGGGGCAGAGGCTTCGCACGCACGACCCGCGTCGGGACGTACCCGCCGAGGCCCTTGCGGCGGTCGTGCATGTACTGGATCTCCTCCGAGTCCCGCCCCGGGTGGTAGTACGGCGGTGCGCCGGACTCCAGCTCCTTGTCGGAGATGGGCAGGTGGAGGCGGTCGCGGAAGCCCTTGAGGTCGGCGACCGTCAGCTTCTTCATCTGGTGCGTGGCGTTGCGGCCCTCGAAGTTCGGGCCCAGCGTCCAGCCCTTGACCGTCTTCGCCAGGATGACCGTCGGCTGGCCCTTGTGCTCGTAGGCGGCCTTGTACGCCGCGTAGATCTTCCGGTGGTCGTGACCGCCGCGGCCCAGGTGCAGGATCTGGTCGTCGGTCATGTTCTGGACCATCGCGCGCAGCCGCTGGTCGTCACCGAAGAAGTGGTCGCGGATGTATGCGCCGGTCTCGGTGGCGTACGTCTGGTACTGGCCGTCCGGAGTGGTGTTCATCCGGTTGACCAGCACACCGTCGCGGTCCTGTGCGAGCAGCGGGTCCCAGGAGCGGTCCCAGACCAGCTTGATCACGTTCCAGCCGGCGCCGCGGAACTGCGACTCCAGCTCCTGGATGATCTTGCCGTTGCCGCGCACCGGCCCGTCGAGGCGCTGGAGGTTGCAGTTGACGACGAACGTGAGGTTGTCCAGGCCCTCGCGCGCGGCGATCGACAGCTGACCGAGCGACTCCGGCTCGTCCATCTCGCCGTCGCCGAGGAACGCCCAGACATGGGACTTGGAGGTGTCGGCGATACCGCGTGCCTCCATGTACCGGTTCATCCGCGCCTGGAAGATCGCGCCCAGCGGGCCGAGGCCCATGGACACGGTCGGGAACTCCCAGAAGTCCGGCATCAGCCGCGGGTGCGGGTAGCTGGACAGGCCGTGCGGCGCCTTCGACTTCTCCTGGCGGAAGGCGTCCAGCTGCTGGTCGTCGAGCCGGTCCAGCATGTACGCGCGGGCGTAGATGCCGGGGGAGGCGTGGCCCTGGAAGAAGATCTGGTCGCCGCCGTCACCCTCCTCCTTGCCACGGAAGAAGTGGTTGAAGCCCACGTCGTAGAGGGAGGCGGAGGAGGCGAAGGTCGCGATGTGGCCACCGACGCCGATACCGGGCCGCTGGGCGCGCGACACCATCACGGCGGCGTTCCACCGGGTCGCGTTGAGGATCTTCCGCTCGATCTCCTCGTTGCCCGGGAAGAACGGCTCGGCCTTGGTCGGGATGGTGTTGACGTAGTCCGTGCTGCGCATCTCGGGCACGGCCACGCGCTTCTCACGGGCCCGCTCGATGAGTCGTAGCATCAGGTAGCGCGCGCGCTCACGGCCGCGCTCGTCCACGGCGGCGTCGAGCGAGTCGAGCCACTCCTGGGTCTCCTCGGGATCGAAGTCAGGGACCTGACTCGGAAGGCCGCCAATGATGATCGGATTGCGATCGGATCCGGAAGCCACGCTGTTCCTTAGCTGTCAGAGGGCCGCTCTTCAGGGGTTCTTCATGGGCGTTCACTAGGTGCCTGCACCGCCCCCATCGTGTACCTCGGGGACGCAAACGTCATCTCTACCGAGAGGTAACCAGGGCGCTTTCGTGCTCGACAAAGGTAGTAGAGGTATTCGATGCTCGTACCCCCGGATGGTTGCCGAATGCGCAAAACGGGCAGAACGGTGTGGCGTGTGTCACGTGAGGCTGGGAATCCGCGCAGAGAGTTGCGGTGACACGGCCCGGATCGTCACCGTTTCGGCGGTCTGGAAGGCTGGGTACTTGCGCGATCGGTCCCGCCCGTGTGGACTACGGCCAATGCTTCGCGCACGCGCGTGGCTGATTCCCCAGGGGGCGACCCCACCCGAACATGATCAGGAGGCAACCCGTGAGCGCGACCGCGGACCACGCGGAGGAGCGGACGAACCCTGCCGCAAGGCTGGGGTTCCAGCCCGAGCAGGTGGTCCAGGAGATCGGCTACGACGACGATGTCGACCAGGAGCTCCGCGAGTCCATCGAAGAAGTCGTAGGCAGTGAGCTCGTCGACGAGGACTATGACGACGTGGCCGATGCCGTCGTGCTGTGGTTCCGAGACGACGACGGCGACCTGACCGACGTACTGGTGGACGCCACCACGTACATCGAGGAGGGTGGCTCGATCCTGCTGCTGACGCCCAAGACAGGGCGGGACGGCTATGTGGAGCCCAGCGACATCTCCGAAGCCGCGACGACCGCGGGACTGTCCGCGTCGAAGAGCGTCAGCGTCGGCAAGGACTGGAGTGGGAGCCGGTTGGTGACGCCGAAGGCAGCGAAGTCGAAGAAGTGACGTGACACGCGCCCCTGGAGAGAGGGCCCCTTCGGGGCCACCCCTCCAGGGGCGCGACGTTTCCCCTGCGTAGGCTGGGCCACCCGAACGGTCCATGAAGGGACTCAGGAACATCATGGCGATCCAGGTCGGCGACAAGGCTCCCGACTTCGAGCTCAGGGACAACCACGGCGCCACCGTGCGCCTCGCGGACTTCCGGGGCGAGAAGAACGTGGTGGTGCTCTTCTACCCGTTCGCGTTCACCGGGGTCTGCACCGGGGAACTGTGCGAGCTGCGGGACAACCTGCCGAGATTCGGACACGACGACGTGCAGCTGCTGGCCGTGTCGAACGACTCGATCCACACGCTGCGGGTCTTCGCCGAGCAGGAGAACCTGGAGTACCCGCTCCTGTCGGACTTCTGGCCGCACGGCGAGGTCTCCCGGGCGTACGGCGTGTTCGACGCGGACAAGGGCTGCGCGGTGCGCGGCACGTTCATCGTCGACAAGGAGGGCGTCGTCCGCTGGTCGGTCGTCAACGCCCTGCCGGACGCGCGCGACCTGAACGAGTACCTCGCCGCCCTGGACACCCTGTGATTCCCGGGTTCCAAGCCCTGCAGGGAACGGGAACCCGTCACTAGGATCGACACGTTGATCCGACACCAACGCACGACGGGGCTCCCCGCCCCTGAAACCAAACGGAGGACTTCGTGGGAGTCAGCCTCAGCAAGGGCGGCAACGTATCGCTGACCAAGGAGGCGCCGGGCCTGACCGCGGTCATCGTGGGTCTGGGGTGGGACATCCGCACCACGACCGGCACCGACTTCGACCTGGACGCCAGCGCCCTGTTGCTGGACTCGTCGGGCAAGGTCAGCAGCGACGCCAACTTCATCTTCTTCAACAACCTGAAGAGCCCGGACGGCTCGGTCGAGCACACCGGCGACAACCTCACCGGTGAGGGCGAGGGCGACGACGAGCAGATCAAGGTCAACCTCGCGGGCGTCCCGGCCGAGATCGAGAAGATCGTCTTCCCGGTCTCGATCTACGACGCCGAGAACCGCCAGCAGTCCTTCGGCCAGGTCCGCAACGCGTTCATCCGCGTGGTGAACCAGGCGGGCGGGGCGGAGCTCGCCCGCTACGACCTCTCCGAGGACGCCTCCACCGAGACCGCCATGGTCTTCGGCGAGCTGTACCGGCACGGCGCCGAGTGGAAGTTCCGCGCCATCGGCCAGGGCTACGCCTCGGGTCTGCGCGGCATCGCCCAGGACTTCGGTGTGAACGTCTGAGTCACGGGGGAATACCCCCCTGCACCACCGACTCGTCACGTCCGGCGCCGCTGTCGTCACCGACCGCGGCGCCGGACGCGCTCGTACGGGACAACTGAACAGTTGAGCAACTGAAGCTCGAAAATCGGGGAGGACCAGCACCATGGGCGTCACACTCGCCAAGGGAGGAAATGTCTCCCTCTCCAAGGCCGCGCCGAACCTCACTCAAGTGTTGGTCGGGCTCGGCTGGGACGTCCGGACCACCACCGGAGCCCCTTTCGACCTCGACGCCAGCGCACTGCTGTGTCAGGGCGGCCGGGTGCTGGGGGACGAGTGGTTCGTCTTCTACAACAACCTCACGAGTCCCGACGGCTCGGTCGAGCACACCGGCGACAACCTCACCGGTGAGGGCGACGGCGACGACGAGTCGCTGATCATCGACCTCTCCCGGGTGCCGGCCAGCGTCGACAAGATCGTCTTTCCCGTCTCCATCCATGACGCAGAGAACCGCGGCCAGGCCTTCGGCCAGGTCAGCAACGCCTTCATTCGTGTCGTCAACCAGGCGGACGGCCAGGAACTCGCCCGTTACGACCTCTCCGAGGACGCCTCCACCGAGACCGCGATGATCTTCGGCGAGGTCTACCGCTACGGCGGCGAGTGGAAGTTCCGAGCGGTGGGACAGGGGTACGCGTCCGGCCTTCGAGGCATCGCACTCGACTTCGGTGTGAACGTCTCGTAGCGCTATATGCGCAAAAGCCGGGGCCGTGTGGGGTGTGAGGGGTACCCGACTACACTTCGGGTTCAAAGTTTCGTAAAGCCGCGCGCGGCGCGGGGGAACGCCGTACACACACGATTGGGTAGCCAGTGGTTCTGAAAACCTTCGGCTGGTCGTTCGCGGTCACCGCGCTCGGCTTGGTAGCAGCTGTTCTCTACGACGGATGGACGGCGCTCGGGCTTGTCGCGATCCTGTGCGTCCTGGAGATCTCGCTGTCGTTCGACAACGCGGTGGTCAACGCCGGGATCGTCAAGAAGATGAATGCCTTCTGGCAGAAAATCTTCCTCACCATCGGCATCCTGATCGCCGTTTTCGGTATGCGGCTGGTATTCCCCGTCGTCATCGTCGCCATCAGCGCCAAACTGGGCCCGATCGAGGCCGTCGACCTGGCGCTCACCGACAAGAACCAGTACCAGCAGTACGTGACCGACGCCCACCCGTCGATCGCGGCCTTCGGCGGTATGTTCCTGCTGATGATCTTCCTGGACTTCATCTTCGAGGACCGGGACATCAAGTGGCTGGGCTGGCTGGAGCGTCCGCTGTCCAAGCTCGGCAAGATCGACATGCTGTCGGCCTGTATCGCGATGATCGTCCTGCTGATCACCTCGATGACCTTCGCGACCCAGGCCCACCAGCACGGCGGCACCCATGCCGACAAGGCGCAGACGGTCCTGATCTCCGGACTCGCGGGTCTGATCACCTATCTCATCGTCGGTGGTCTCTCCGGCTACTTCGAGAACAAGCTGGAGGAGGACGAGGAGCGCGAGCACGAGGAGGAGGAAGAGGCGGCGCGCACCGGCAAGCCGCGCTCGGCCGTCGCCCTCGCGGGCAAGGCCGCGTTCTTCATGTTCCTCTACCTGGAGGTCCTGGACGCGTCCTTCTCCTTCGACGGTGTCATCGGCGCCTTCGCCATCACCAACGACATCGTCCTGATGGCGCTGGGCCTCGGTGTCGGCGCGATGTACGTCCGGTCGCTGACCGTGTACCTGGTCCGCCAGGGCACCCTCGACGACTACGTCTACCTGGAGCACGGCGCCCACTACGCGATCGGTGCCCTCGCCGGCATCCTGCTCGTCACCATCCAGTACGAGATCAACGAGTTCATCACCGGTTCCGTCGGTGTCATCCTGATCGCCTGGTCCTTCTGGTCCTCCGTGCGCCGCAACAAGGGGCTGGCGGCCGAAGAGGGAAAAGCTGACGCCGCCGACAAGGCGGAGGTCTCCTCCGGGGTGTGACCACCCGCGGGGTGAGGGAACGCTCTGAGCGGGGCGGCCGACGAGGACTCGTCCTCGTCGGCCGCCCCGCTGGTGGTTGACGCGACGAGACGGCAGTTGTGGGGCGGGCATGAGTTTCCTGGACAACCTCTGGCGCGGGCGGGCCTCGGAGTTCGACGCGGGCAACGCGGCGACCAACGCGATCGAGCTGACCAAGCGGCACCAGAAGGTGTCCCTCTCCAAGCAGAACGCCGCGGCGGGCCATCTGCGCGTCAACCTGTCCTGGCGGATGCGGACGTCCGACATCGGCGGGCCGAAGCGGCAGAGCGTGCTGCGGCACCCCTTCAAGGCGCTCAGGCCGGAGGAGGTGCAGGCGCACAGCCAGAGCATGGTGAACGTCGACCTCGACCTCGGCTGTCTGTATGAGCTGGCCGACGGGACGAAGGGGGTCGTTCAGCCGCTGGGCGGCTTCCTCGGGGACATCAACGATCCGCCGTACATGCGGCTCAGCGGGGACGACCGGTTCGGGTCGGGATCCGGCGAGACGATGTACATCAACCTGGACCACCGGGACGCCTTCAAGCGGATGCTGGTGTTCGTCTACATCTACGACCAGACGCCGGCGTTCGACCGTACGCACGCGGTCGTGACGTTGTATCCGAGCAACGGTCCGCGGATCGAGATAGGCCTGGACGAGAGGCATCCGCAGGCTCGGTCGTGTGCGGTGGTGATGATCGAGAACGTCAAGGGGGAGATCACCGTGCGCCGGGAGGTGAAGTTCGTCTATGGCTTCCAGGCCGAGCTCGACCGGTTGTACGGGTGGGGGTTGCAGTGGGGGCGGGGATACAAGACGAAGGCCGAGCGTTCCTAGCCGCGTTCTTGTCCGCGGATTCGGCGGGTTCGGCGGGTTCGGGGGCTGGTCGCGCAGTTCCCCGCGCCCCTCGAAGCGTCCGGTGCCCCGGCGCCGAGGTCCTCAGCGGCCGATGAACTGCGGCCCCTGAGGCGGTAGGCGGAAGTTCGGGTCCAGGGCCGCCGCTGTGGGCTGGGGGTAGCCGTACGCCGGGCCGTTGGCGGTGGCGGGGGTCGGCTGGGGGTGCGGGTAGCCGTACGCCGACTGGGTGGGCTGTTGTGCGGGGGCCGCAGGCGGGTAGCCGTACGAGGGCTGGGACGGGACGCCGGTCGGGGGCTGCTCGGGGGGCAGCGGGGCCGAGATCTCCGGGGCCGGGGTCTGGATCGTGGCGGTCTGGTCGGCGGCGGACTCGTCGACCGAGATGCCGAAGTCCGTGGCGAGGCCCTCCAGCCCGTTGGTGTAGCCCTCACCCAGGGCGCGGAACTTCCAGCCGCCGCCGCGGCGGTACAGCTCACCGCAGATGAGGGCGGTCTCCTCGCCGGTCTCGGGCTTGATGTCGAAGTACGCCAGCGGCTCTGCGTCGGTGACCGCGGCGTCGTACAGCAGGATGCGCAGGGACGGCACGCTGTCGAAGGAGACGTCCCCGGCGGAGGCCACGAGGAGAATCTGGCTGACAGCGGACTCGACACCCGCCAGGTCGGTCTGGATCGTGTCGGTGAGGCCTTCGGCCACGCGCTTCTGGCCGAGCCGCCACACCTTGCCCGAGGGGTGGCGCGGCTGGTTGTAGAAGACGAAGTCCTCGTCGGACCGTACGCGGCCGTCAGGACCGAGGAGCAGCGCCGAGGCGTCGACCACCGGGACACCCTGTCCGGGCGCCCAGCGCAGCACGGCGCGGACCGCCGTGGCTTCGATCGGGACGTTCGACCCCTTCAGCATCGCGTGCGTCATGCGGTCATCCTGCCCTCTCGGTCCTGATCACGACAACGCGGGGGCGGGGAACCGCCGGTGAAACAGTCCAGCGCCCGTCATGGCCGGGTTACCAGAACTTCACGCCCGGTGGGAACTGATGTCACACATTTGTACGTACTATTACCGGCCACCATCGGGACCGGCCGCCTAGCAACCACGGGGGAATCACATGCGTCATTTCGGGCACGTCGCCCCTGCGGAGCGTCAGCGTCTCTTCTACCGGGAGCCGGGAGTCTTCGACGCCGACTCGCCGGCCCGCGTGCTCGCCGCCGCGCTGGGCGCCACGCTCTACAGCCCGGCGACCCGGGAGCGGCTGGCCGACGACATCGTCAAGCAGGCCGGGCGTGGCGTGGTCTCCATGGTGCTGTGCCTGGAGGACTCCATCGACGACTCGGAGGTCGTGGGCGCCGAGGAGAACCTCGTCCGGCAGTTCGCCGATCTCGCCGGGCGGCCGGACGCCGAGCTTCCACTGCTGTTCATCAGAGTCCGCTTCCCCGAGCAGATACCCGACCTGGTCAGCCGATTCGGCCCGGCCGTACGGCTGCTGTCCGGATTCGTGTTCCCGAAGTTCACCGAGGAGCGGGGCGTCGCGTTCCTGGAGGCGCTCACCGCCGCCGAGGCCACGAGCGGGCGGCGGCTGTTCGGGATGCCGGTGCTCGAATCGCCCGAGCTGATGTACAGGGAAACGCGCGTAGAGGCGCTGCAGGGCATCGCCCACACCGTCGACAAGTACCGTGACCGGGTCCTCGCGCTGCGCCTCGGCGTCACCGACTTCTGCTCCTCCTACGCCCTGCGCCGGCCGCCCGACATGACCGCGTACGACGTCCAGATCGTCGCCTCCGTGATCGCGGACGTGGTGAACGTGCTGGGGCGCGCCGACGGCACCGGGTTCACCGTGACCGGGCCGGTGTGGGAGTACTTCCGGGTCCAGGAGCGCATGTTCAAGCCACAGCTGCGCACGAGCCCCTTCCTGGCGAACCGGGCCGGACAGCTGCGCGAGTCGCTCATCGAGCACGCGCTGGACGGTCTGCTGCGCGAGATCTCCCTCGACCAGGCCAACGGGCTGCTCGGCAAGACCTGCATCCATCCCTCGCACGTCCTGCCGGTGCACGCGCTGTCCGTGGTCAGCCACGAGGAGTTCAGCGACGCCCAGGACATCGTGCGGCCCGACCGCAACGGGGGTGGGGTACTGCGCTCCGCCTCCCGCAACAAGATGAACGAGGTCAAGCCGCACCGCGCCTGGGCGGAAAGGGTTCTGCAGCGCGCCGAGGTGTTCGGGGTCGCCAACGAGGACATCGGGTTCGTGGACCTGCTGGCCGCGGGTCTGCCCGACTGAACCTCCCGCTCAGGACAGATGTGGCAGACGTCCGCATCCACGTCGTACCGACTAAGGAATCGATGATTAACGCAGCGAACGACACGACCGGCACGTCCGACCCGTCCGGCGGGGTCTGGTCCGGTGCCTGGGTGGGCGAGCGGCTCGGGGTCGAACTGGTCGGGGACGAGGAGCTGGGCGGGCTGCTGGGGCTCGCGCTGCGGCGCAATCCCAAGCGGGCGCATCTGCTGGTGTCGAACGTCCTCGGCAAGCATGTGCCGCAGTCGCCGGCCGTCGTGCACGGGCACGGGTACGCGCTGGGGCGCCGGGTGCGGGAGCTGCTGGGCGCGGCCGGGGCACGGACCGCCGTCGTCCTCGGATACGCGGAGACGGCCACCGGACTCGGGCACTCGGTCGCGGACGGGGTGGGCGAGGCGCCCTACCTCCACTCCACCCGGCGCCCGGTCGAGGGCGTCCACCAGGCGGGCGGCTTCGAGGAGTCCCACTCCCACGCGACGTCGCATCTGCTGCTGCCGGAGGACCCCACCCTGCTCGCGGGCCGGGGGCCGCTGGTGCTCGTCGACGACGAGTTCTCCACCGGGAACACGGTCCTCAACACCATCCGCGCGCTGCACGAGCGCTATCCGCGCAAGTGGTACGTCGTCGTGGCGCTGGTCGACATGCGGTCGGCCGCCGACCAGGGGCGGCTGGCCGAGTTCGCCCGGGAGATCGGGGCGCGGGTGGATCTGGTGGCCACGGCGAAGGGGACCGTGCGGCTGCCGGAGGGGGTGCTGGAGAAGGGGCAGGCGCTGGTCGCGGAGTACGAGGCCGCCTCCGCGGGGCCGGCCGGCAAGGGCGGGGCCTCGCAGGTCACCCGCGTCGATCTGGGATGGCCCGCCGGGTTGCCCGACGGGGGGCGGCACGGCTTCACCCCCGCGCACCGCGCACGGCTGGAGAGCGCGCTGCCCGCCATGGCCGCGCGCCTGGCCGGGGCACTGCCGCCGGGGGCCCGGCGGGTGCTCGTGCTCGGCTTCGAGGAGCTGATGTACGCGCCGCTGGCGCTCGCGCGGGAGCTTGAGCGGCTTGTGGAAGGAGCGGCGAACGAGGCGGGACAGGGGCCGGAGATACGGTTCTCCACCACCACGCGGTCACCCGTCCTCGCCGTCGACGACCCCGGCTACGCGATACGCAGCCGCATCGTCTTCCCCGCGCACGACGACCCCGCGGACGGGCCGGGGGAGCGGTACGCCTACAACGTGGCCGGTGGCGGCTTCGACGCGGTGGTCGCGGTGGTCGACTCGGTCGCGGACACGGCCGCCCTGCACGCCCCCGACGGGCTGCCGGCGACCCTCGCCGCCCACACCCCGAACGTGCTGCTCGCCGTGGTGCCGTCGTACGTCCCGCCGGTCCCGCACCTCCCGGAGACGCGGTCCCGGCAGAGCGCCGCCGCGGCGGGAGAAGGGGGCCGACGGTTCGAGCCGGCCGAGGTGGCGGGAGCGGGCGCGTCCGCCGGCACGGCGGCCCAGGAGTATCCACCGGCGGGTGCGGCAGCGACGAGAGAAGCGTCGGCCGCAGCCGGAGAACGCGAGCCCTCGCCCGGCGGGGCACCCGCCATGGCCGCCCCTGCGTCCTTCCGGTCGCCGAGGCCGGTCCCCCGTACGACCGGACCCGGCGCGACGACGCCCCCGACCCCGCACCTCCCCGAAAGGCCCTCCATGCTCCCCGACCCCCTGCGCGGTCCCGACTTCTCCTCCTACGCGCCCGACGAGGTCGGCTGGCTGTTGCGGGATCTCTCGGAGGTGACGTTGGAGGCACCGACCGAGGAGCGGGAGGAGGCCATCCAGAGCGGGGGCGCGCACTACGCGGAGTCCCTGCCGGTCGAGTACCAGCCCAGCGAGCAGTACCAGGCCCTCTTCCACAGTGCGCTCGAAACCTCCGCGGAGCGCATCGCCCTGGCCGTGGGGGTGGTGACCGAGACCGTGCTGGCCGAGCGGTCGGCGCGCCCCGTGCTCGTGTCGTTGGCGCGGGCCGGGACGCCCGTGGGCGTGCTGATGCGGCGCTGGGCGCGGTACCGGCACGGGGTCGAGGTGCCGCACTACGCCGTGTCGATCGTGCGGGGGCGCGGTATCGACGCCAACGCGCTGCGGTGGCTGGCCGCTCATCACGACCCCGCCGACGTCGTGTTCGTCGACGGCTGGACCGGCAAGGGCGCGATCACCCGTGAACTGGCCGCCGCCCTGCTGGAGTTCGAGAAGTCCGACGGCATCACCGGGTTCGACCCGGAGATCGCCGTGCTCGCCGACCCGGGGTCGTGCGTGCGGACGTACGGGACGCGGGAGGACTTCCTCATCCCGTCCGCCTGCCTCAACTCCACCGTCTCCGGGCTGATATCGCGGACCGTTCTGCGCTCGGACCTCGTCGGGCCCGACGACTTCCACGGGGCCAAGTTCTACCGGGAGCTGGCCGGCGTCGATGTGTCGGTCGGCTTCCTGGACGCCGTGGCCGAACGCTTCGACGCCGTCGCGGACGCCGTGGACGCCCGTACCGGGGAACTGCTCGCCGCCGATCGCACGCCCACCTGGGAAGGCTGGGCGGCCGTCGAGCGGATCAGCGAGGAGTACGGCATCCACGACGTGAACCTGGTCAAGCCCGGTGTCGGGGAGACCACTCGGGTGCTGCTGCGCCGGGTACCGTGGAAGATCCTCGCGCGGGCCGGGGCGGGCGCGGACCTCGACCACGTACGCCTGCTCGCCGAACAGAGAGGGGTACCGGTGGAAGAGGTGGCCGAACTGCCGTACACATGCGTGGGGTTGATCCACCCGCAGTACACGCGGGGCGCGACCGGCGCCGACGGCAAGGCGGTGGCGGTCTGATGCCGGGTCCTCGGGTTCTCGTCGCGAGCGATCTCGACCGTACGCTCATCTACTCGGCCGCCGCGCTCGCGCTGACCATGCCGGACGCGCGGGCGCCCCGGCTGCTCACCGTCGAGGTGCACGAGAGCCGGCCGCTGTCCTACATGACGGAGACGGCCGCGGGGCTGCTCGCCGAGCTGGGGGACGCGGCGGTGTTCGTGCCGACGACGACCCGGACACGGAAGCAGTACCAGCGGATCAATCTGCCGGGGCCGGAGCCGACGTACGCGATCTGCGCCAACGGTGGGCATCTGCTGGTGGACGGCGTCACGGACGTCGCCTGGCACGAGCGGGTCACCGCCCGGCTCGCGGACGAGTGTGCGCCGCTCGCCGAGGTGCGGGACCACCTGGAGGCCACGGCGGACCCGGCGTGGGTGCGCAAGCACCGGATCGCGGAGGATCTGTTCGTCTATCTCGTCGTCGAGCGCGAGCTGCTTCCCGAGGAGTGGGTGAAGGATCTCGCGGTGTGGGCCGAGAACCGGGGCTGGACCGTGTCCCTCCAGGGGCGCAAGATCTACGCCGTGCCGAAGCCGTTGACCAAGAGCGCGGCGATGAGGGAGGTCGCGCGGCGGACCGGGGTGGAGCTGACGTTGGCCGCGGGGGACTCCCTGCTGGACGCGGATCTGCTGCTCGCCGCGGATCGGGCCTGGCGGCCAGGGCACGGCGAGCTGGCGGACGAGGGGTTCGTGGGGCCTGCGGTGAGTGCGCTGCCCGAGCGGGGTGTGCTGGCCGGGGAGCGGATTCTTCGGGAGTTCCTGCGGGCCTCGCGGGGGCGCTGAGCCTGGTTCGGGTGCCTGTGTCTGGGCCTGCGTCTGGGCCTGCGTCTGGGCCTGGGCCCGTGCCTGTGTCTGGGCCTGGGCCCGTGCGCGTGTCTGGGCCTGGGCCTGGGCCCTGCCTGGGCCCTGCCTGGGCCCGTGCCCGTGTCTGGGCCTGGGCCCGTGCCCGTGTCTCGGCCTGGGCCCGTGCCCGTGCCCGTGCAGGTGTCAGGGGGTGGGGGAGCTGTGGTCGGCGGGCTGCGGGTGGTCCGTGGCTTGTCGCGCCTGCGCGGCGGAGCCGCATGTGTCAGAGCCCCGCGCCCCCGCGCGGCGGCTGTCGCTGCGCCCCTTCTGGAAGCGGGCCAGCGCGAATGCCAGCAGGGCCAGGGCTGCCGCCCCCAGGACGATCTTCGAGTACGTCGAGGCGATCGCCGTCACCTCCGTCCAGTTGGCGCCCAGGAAGTAGCCGGCCAGGACGAAGGCCGTGTTCCACAGGGCGCTGCCCAGGGTGGTGAGCAGGGTGAAGACGGGCAGGGGCATGCGTTCCACCCCGGCCGGTACGGAGATCAGGCTGCGGAAGACGGGGATCATGCGGCCGAAGAAGATCGCCTTGGTGCCGTGCCTGAGGAACCAGGCCTCCGTCTTCTCGATGTCCGCGACCTTGACCAGGGGCAGCCTGGCGGCGATGGCGACCGTGCGGTCGCGGCCGAGGAGGGCGCCGACTCCGTAGAGGGCCAGGGCGCCGACGACGGAGCCCGCGGTGGTCCACAGCAGCGCGGCCAGGAGGCTCATCTGCCCGGTGCTCGCGGCGAAACCGGCGAGGGGGAGGATGACCTCGCTTGGGATCGGCGGGAAGAGGTTCTCCAGCGCGACGGCGAGGCCCGCGCCCGGCGCGCCCAGCAGATCCATCAGACCGATGATCCACAGGGGCGCGCCGCTCATCGACTCCGCTTGCATGGCTGTCATGGGGGCACGCTAGGTGAGCGAAGCTGAAGAGACCCTGAGGGAACGGTGAACGCCCGGGGGCCAGGCTGAGAAATTGCTCGAAGCGCGCGTTCCGGCGGACGGCCGGTGAACGTTCCCGGGCCGTCGGCCGTTGATCGAAGTGTGTTGATCAGCCGCAGCAGCCGCCGCCACAGCATCCGCCGCCCCCACCGCCCGCCCGGGGCGCGGGTGCGGACGCGGCGGCCGAACCCCCGACGGCGACCGTCGACAGGAGTTTGACCGTGTCGGAGTGGCCTTCGGGGCAGTCCGCGGGGGCGGACGACTCGGCCATCGGGCGGCTCAGTTCGAAGGTGTCGCCGCAGGTCCGGCAGCGGTACTCGTAGCGAGGCATGGGCCCAGGCTAACCGGCGTTTGCGCGGCGGTAAGGGTCCTCCATAATGGCTGGTCGGTCACACTGGCCAAATTTTCACGCTACTGACAGAAGCAGTTGTGAAAGTGACTGATAATTTGTGAGCGCTGTGTGGAGGCCGGAAGGCTGGGGGATACAGGGGGCTCACGGTCGCGGGTGTGGCGGCTGTGACCGTCCACACGGGCGATGCCAAGTGGGGAGGGGGGACAGTCTTGACTGCTGTCCTTGGTCGACCGGGAGCCACGTCTCCCGGTCGAATAGTTGCCGTGCGTGGGCGAAAGGTTGCCGCGCACCGCAGAATCATTGCCGCGCATCGCTCGGGCCGCCCGTGCGAGGGAGCCCGCCGTGACTAGTTCGGGGACGACCGGTTCCGAGGGTGAGGGCCGCGCGCGCCGTCGGCGTGTCCCGTCGCAGGAGCGGGCGCAGGAGGCGCGGGGTGAGGAGGTGCGGGAGTCCGACCTCACCATGCAGTTGAAGCTCCCCCCTGCCCCGGCGGACGAGACCATGCAGCTGCGGCTGCCCGAGCCGGGTGCGTTCGAGATCCCGCAGGACCAGGCGAAGCCAGGGGGAAGAGGCCGGCGCAAGGCGCCCAGGCCGTCCGTTCTGGCCAGACTCACCGCCGTCGCCGGCTCGCGGCTGGCCCCCTTCGCTCCCTTCGCCCGCCAGCTGCGTCCGCACTACCCGCGCCCGGGCCGGACCGACTGGCGCCGCTGGGTCCCGTCGTGGAGGCAGTCGCTGGGAGCCGCCGGTCTGGCCGTGGGCGCCAGCGGCATGTTCCTCACCGTCGCGTACGCCGCCACGGACATACCGGACGACCTCAACACCTTCGCCACCCAGCAGGACAACGTGTACTTCTGGTCCGACGGCACCCCCATGGCCCGTACCGGCTGGGTGCGGCGCCAGGCGATGCCGCTGAAGGACGTCCCCGAGGACGTGCGCTGGGCGGTCCTCGCGGCGGAGAACGCGAGCTTCTACTCCGACCCCGGCATCTCCGTCAGCGGCATCACCCGCGCCCTGGTGCGCACCGTCGGCGAGGGTGACACCCAGGGTGGCTCGACGATCACCCAGCAGTACGTAAAGAACGTGTACCTGTCCCAGGACCGCTCGCTCGGCCGCAAGTTCGACGAGGCGATGATCGCCCTCAAACTCGACAACAAGATGAGCAAGGACAAGATCCTGGAGGGGTACCTCAACACCAGCTGGTTCGGCCGCGGCACCTACGGCATCCAGCGGGCGTCCCAGGCGTACTACGGCAAGGACGTCAGCGACCTGAACGTCAGCGAGGCCGCGGTCCTCTCCTCCCTCCTCAAGGGTGCGGGGCTCTACGACCCCTCTCTCAGCAAGGCCAACCACGCGCGGACGGTCGAACGCTGGGAGTGGATCCTGGACCGGATGGTGGCCATCGGGAAGCTGTCCAAGGCCGAGCGCGCCAAGTACACGAAGTTCCCCGAACCGATCGAACAGGCGAACCAGTACGACACCGGCAAGCAGAGCGACTACCTGGTGCGGCTTGCCTCCCAGTACGCGAAGAAGGCCGCGAACCTCACCGACCAGGAGTTCGACCGGGGCGGCTACCAGATCTACACGACCTTCGACAAGGACCGGCAGACCGAGCTGACCGACGCCGTCACCAAGGCGCGCAAGGCCGTGCGGAAGGACTATCCGAAGAAGGCGAAGGACGCCCACTTCGGGGCCTCCTCGGTCGACGCCGACGGGCGGATCCTCGCCGTCTACGGTGGCCCCGACCACCGTAAACAGGGCTTCAACGAGTCGAACGCGACCACCGTCCCGTCCGGCTCGGCCTTCCTGCCGTTCGTCTACGCCGCCGGCCTGGAACACGGCGTCGTCAAGCAGCGCGGCGGCGAGGCTACACCTGTAACCCCGGCGACGGTCTACGACGGCAACGACGCCGTCCCGGTGACCACGCCCGAGGGGCCGTACTGGGACCGGGACGGCGATCAGGTCTCCGCCCACAACGACGGCAAGAAGTCCTGGGGCCCGATCACCCTGCACGACGCGCTCGCCGGATCGGTGAACACACCGTTCATGCAGCTCGGCATGGACACCGGGCTGGACAAGGTGCGCGACACCGCCGAGGCGGCCGGACTGCTCTCCTCCAGCCTCGGGGCCCAGGTGCCCGCGCTGTCCGTGGGCAGCGCCACGCCCAGCGCGATCCGTATGGCCAGCGGCTACAGCACCTTCGCCGCCCGGGGCAAGCACACCGAGCCGTACTCCGTGCGCAAGGTGACGCACAACGGGTCCAGGGTCGCGCTGAACAACCCGAAGCCGAAACGTGCGGTGGGCGCCGACGTGGCCGCCGAGGTCACCTCGGCCCTCACGGACGCCTTCCGCGCCGACCACCCCACCTCGCCCGGCGCCGCCTCCTTCGAGGTGGCCGGCAAGGGCGGGACCACACAGAACGACAAGGCCGCCTGGTACGTCGGCACGGCGCGGGACGTGTCGACCGCCGTCGTCGTCTACCGCATCGACCTCGCCAGGAGCCTGGAGCCGCTGCCGCTCGACGGGATCGCCGGAACGCCCAACTCCGGAGTCCCCTACGACATCTGGTCCAGTGCGATGAGTATCGGCTGACCACCGATGAGCACCCGCACCCGCCACCCTCGCAGAATGAGCCGTACATGAAGCCTGGCAGCAAGCCGCAGAAGGGCCGCCGTCGCAAAGCGCGCTCGCCGCGCCGTACCACCCGCCCGCAGTTCCTGACGCTGGCAGCGCTCCTCGTGGTCGCCTCGCTGGGCGGCGGCTACATGGTGCTGAATCAGTCGGCCGACACCGCGCCGACCGCCTCGTCGGCCGGCAGCGGGGGGAAGGGGTCCACGAAGAACTCCTCGGAACCCCAGTGGGACGGCAGGACGAAGGTCATCGGGGACGGCTCGACCTCCTACACCGGCCCGCAGAAGGGGCGGCTGAAGGCCGTACCGCTCAAGAAGGGCGAGAAGCCGCCGCAGTTCGTCGTCTTCTCCTGGGACGGCGCGCTCGCCGGCGACGACAACCTGTTCCAGCACTACCGGGAACTGGCGAAGAAGTACGACGCCCACATGACGTTCTTCCTCACCGGCATCTACCTGCTGCCCAAGGAGAAGCGGGACCTCTACGACCCGCCCCAGCACGACAAGGGCGCCGCCGCGATCAGCTACCCCACCGACGACCACGTCCGCACCACGCTGGAGCAGCTCGGCAAGGCGTGGGAGGAGGGCAACGAGATAGGCACCCACTTCAACGGTCACTTCTGCGGCGCGAAGGGCGGCGGCGACTGGAGCGTGGCGGAGTGGAAGCAGGAGATCAAGGAGTTCAACTCCTTCGTCGCCAACTGGAAGACCAACACCGGGGACACCGACCTCGACCCGCTGCCCTTCTCCATCGACGCCATCAAGGGCGGCCGCGCCCCCTGCCTGGAGGGCCAGGACAACCTGCTGAAGGCCGTCAAGGACTTCGGCTACCGCTACGACGCCAGCTCGCCGGGCGCCTACCAGGTGTGGCCCGGCAAGAAGAACGGCATCTGGGACTTCCCGCTGCAGATGCTCCCGTACAACGACGAGTACCAGGCGCTGTCGATGGACTTCAACTTCCTCTACAACCAGTCCGACGGCCAGACCCAGGGCGACCCGGCGATGTTCCCGACCTGGCAGCAGGAGACCATCGACACCTACATGGCCGGCTTCAACCGCGTGTACTACGGCAGCCGGGCACCCCTGCTCATCGGCAACCACTTCGAGCAGTGGAACGGCGGCATCTACATGAACGCCGTCGACGAGGTCATCAAGAACGTGTGCGTGAAGAAGGACGTGAAGTGCGTGTCCTTCGACGAACTCGCCGACTGGATGGACGTCCAGTCCCCGGAGACCCTGGCGAACCTGCGCGGACTCGACCCCGCCCAGGCCCCGTCCGACTGGGCATCGGTCGTGAAATAAACACGCAGTTGCCCATCTGTTACACCCCCCGGCCTCACTCCACTTGAGGAGGTCATGTAAAGATTCGCTCCCGGGTAAGACCAACTCGGGGTCAAGGAGATTCCCAGTGAGATCAAGGACGTTGAGCCTCGCAGGCTCGACCCTCACGGCGGCCGTGCTGGCCACCGCGCTGCTGCCTGTCACGGCCGCGAGCGCCACCGCGTCGACGCCCAAGGTCACGAGCGCCACCAAGGACGCCTTCGGCCGTGTCGCGGACAACGTGCTCACCGACCGCACGGCCGTCCTGCTCGGCAGCAAGGCCGCCCGCAAGTCGCTGAAGCCCACCGGTGGCGTCAAGCTGTCGTCCGGCCAGAAGAAGGCCGAGGACGGCAAGCTGAGCGCCCTGCGCTCCACCAAGTCCCGCCTCGCGGACCTGGGTGAGGCCTACACCTCGGCCGACACCAAGGTCACCGTCGACAGTGCCAAGGTCAAGGGCACGAAGGCCACGGTCAAGGTCACCGAGACCACGACCCTCAAGTACAAGAAGATACGTGGCGACGAGCCCGCCTCCACGGGCTTCGACGCGCACCACGTGCTGACCTTCGCCGCTCAGGCGGACGGCACCTGGCAGCTGACCGCGATGCGCTCCACCGACGGCGGCGCCCCGCGCATCAACGAGCCCGCGGCCCCGGCGGCGGACGCCAAGCTGAGCCGTACGCCGATGGCGATCATCAGCGCCCCGAAGGCGGCCACCACCCGCAACCCCGTGGCCAAGCCGAAGACGCTCACGGGCGGCGCGTACAACTACAACGCCATGGCGACGTACACCGAGAAGTACTGGAAGAACTACAACTCGGCGTACCGCAAGTACAACTCGGCGGGCGGTGACTGCACCAACTACCTCAGCCAGGGTCTCCTGGCGGGCGGCTGGAAGCAGATCTCCACGGTCACGCCCGAGGAGTACGACACCTGGTACTACGCGTCGAACGGTACGGCCGACGCCTGGATCGGCGTCAACGAGTGGTCCTGGTTCACCCAGACCGCCAAGCGGACCACCGCGCTCGCTAACGTCTACCAGATGGACATCGGCGACGTGCTGCAGGTCGACTTCAACAAGGATGGCGACAAGGACCACTCCATGATGACGACCTACCGCAGCTCCAGCGGCGTCCCGTACCTGACCTACCACGACGCGGACACCTACCGCCGTTCGGTCGCGAGCATCATCGCCTCGTACCCGACCGCGAACTACTACGCGTACCGCACCTGAGCCCCGGGCCCCCGGGCCCGACCAGGTGTCAGCCGGCGCCCTTCCCGTCCGACCCGGATTCCGATCCGGACTCCGGTTCGGGGAGGGCGTCGGCCCGTTCCAGCTTCGCCATCCCCACACCGGCCTTGCGCCGCATCTCGCGCTCCGACTCCCGCGGGTGGCGTGCCCGCCAGTACGGGTTGTCGTGCGGCAGAGCCGCGCCGACCCTGCCGTACATTCCGAACGTCATCAGCAGGATGCCGACGACAAAGCTGAACAGGACGTTCTGGATACGGAACGCCAGGAAGTTGGAGTCGGTGTCCAGCAGGGCCATGTTGGCGAAGCCGCTCAGGATGAACAGGACGCCCAGCGTCATGTTGAGCGTGGAGGCGAAGTTGCCGCCGATCACCATGCCGACGAGCAGCAGCAGCCCCACGGCGATCGACAGGACGCTCAGCGTGCCGTTGGTGTTCAGCCCCACGACCTCGTCGCCGTTCGTGTCGAACCAGCCCACCTTGTCGATGAGGCCCAGGATGCCGAAGACGATCAGGATCAGACCCATCAGGCCCGCCCCGAACCGGTAGACCCTGTTGAGACGGTGGTCGACCGGCAGATGCTCGTCGATCCTGATCCGCCGCCGGGGACCCGCGTGCCGGCCCTTCGGACGCACCGTGTGCGTGGCGTGCGTGGCCATGTCCGCCTCCCATCGGGTGTGAGCGGAGGCCTGCGTACCCCTTCAGCATCCGCCGAGGGGCTCGACCGGGCAACCCAGTGCCCCGGGGGGCGACCGGGCTGCCCTGGGCCCCGCCCCGGCCCGGGAGGGGCCGGGGCGCCTCAGGTGGCGCCCGCGCCGCGCTCCTTGCGGATCAGGTCGACGACCCGGGCCACGTTCTGCCGTACGGCCTCGGTCTCCGTCAGGAAGTGCCAGTAGTCGGGGTGGCGTCCCTCCAGTGCGGCGATCGCCCGGTCCAGACGGCCCACGGAGTCGTCCAGCGGGCGGGCGTGGCGCGGGTCGGGGGTGGAGCGGCCGGTCATGGCGAGGCGCTGGGCGTCCCGGAGGGCGAACCGGGTCCGGTCGATCTCCTGCTGGGGGTCCTTCTGTACGGCGTTCAGCTGCCGCAGCCGGTCGCCGGCCGCCGAGACCTCCTCGTCGGTGTGGTTCAGCAGCGCGCGTGCGGTCGACAGCAGCGAGGTCGCGTCCGGCCAGCGCTGGGCGTCCCGCGCGGCCCGCGCCTCGCGCAGCTTCAGCTGGGCCTGCTCGACGTCCCGAGCGGCCTGGTCCGGCACCTGCTGGAGGTCCTGCCAGCAGGCCGCCACGAACCGCCGCCGCAGCTCGCTCAGCACCTGCGGCACCTGCCCCGCGCGGGTGCCCAGCGCCTCCGCGCGGGTGCGCAGCGACACCAGCCGGTGATCGATCTCCGCGGCCTTCTCCGGCAGCCGCTCGGCCTCCGCCCGCACCGCCTCCGCCTCACGCACGACCCGGTCGGCCCGCTCCAGCGTCTCCCGTACGCCGTGCTGCCCGGCCCCCTGGTTCAGCTTGGTCAGCTCGGGCGCGAGAGCGGCCAGCCGGGCAGCGAGGTCGTCGGCCCTCAGCTGCGAACCCCGCACGGCGTCCAGGGCATTGGAGGCGGCGAGCAGGCCCTGCCGGGCGCGCTCCACCGCCGGGACCAGCCGGGCCAGCTGGGTCTCGGCCGTGCCGAGCAGCGGCCCGAGCCCCTGGGCGAACCGGTCCAGCTCCTGTTTGACCCGCCCCAGCTCGTCCTTGGCGGCGGTCAGCTCGGTCCGGGCGCGGGCGGCGACGGAGGCCTCCAGGTCGTCCCGGTCCAGGTCGTGGGCGTCCACGGCGTTGATGTACTGGTGGCTGGCCTCGTCGATCCGCCGCCCCAGCGCCTCGAAGCCGTCGGCCGCGCGGCGGGCGCCGGGGGAGTCGTCCACCGCCGTGATCGTCTCTATCGAGATCCGCAGGTCGCGCTGCGCGGTGTCCAGCTCGTAGAACGCGGCCGCCGCGGCGTCCTTCGCCGCCTGCGCCTCGGCCCGCTGCCCCTCCGCCCGACCCCCGAACCACCGCCGGGTCCCGCCCCCGGCGAAGGAGGCGGGCAGCACGAGCAGGGCGACGAGGGGCAGGGCGAGCAGGGTGACCGCGTCCCGGCCGGCGGAGCGGCGCAGGGGCCGCGAGGGTCGGCCGGGTGGGGGCGCGGGGTTCCGGAGCCGCGGCACGCGGCTGTCCTCCCGCCGCGGTGCGGGGTGGTGGGACAGGGGTGGCGTGGGGCCGTCCGGCAGGGGTGGCGCGGGCTCGTCGGCTGGTCGTGGTGCACGGCTGTGGGTTTGTTGTGCGCTCGGCACAATCGGCGTGTACGGCTCTGCTGGTGTCGCCGTCACTTCCCTCTCCCGTGCTGTCATCCACCCTGACCGGTGCCATTCTCCCACCGGTCAAGGACGAAAACACGGGTCGATCGGTTCGAGCTTCCCGGACGGTTCTCAGCCCAGGTTCCGTACCTTGACCGAGCCGTCCTGGGTGTGGGCGGTCACCACGTGGGAGCTGTCCTCGTCACGGGGCACCGACACATCCACGGAACCGTCCTCGCTGCCGGTCTCCACCCGGTACGACGTGTCGCGCGGCAGTCCGATGCTGATCGAGCCGTCGTCGCTGCGGGACTCCACCAGGTCCGGCACGACGCCGAGTTCGAGCTTGACCGAACCGTCCTTCGTGCTCACCCTGACGCTCCGTGACTCGACACCGAGCGCGCGCACCGAACCGTCGTCGGTGTGCAGCTCCAGCGGCCCGGTGGAGTCGCTGACCCGCACGGCGCCGTCGGCCGACCGGACCTCCAACGGCTCCGCGAAGCCCTTCGCGGCCACACTCCCGTCGTCGCTCCGCACGGCGACGGCGACTCCGCGCGGTACCTCGATCCGGTGCCTGGCCGCGCAGTCGGCGACCATGCCGGAGCACTCCACCCGCAGCTTCAGCCGGTCGTCCCTCATCTCCCAGGTCACCCCCGGCTCCCCGCCGACCATGACCCGCCCCTCGAACCACCGGGTCACCTTCACCTCGTCCACGTCCGCCGCGACCAGTTCGAGCGCCGAGTCGTCAGAGTCGACCGTGAGCGTCCGGCCCTCCAGGGCGAAGCTCCGGTGCTCCGGGTCCCGGTCCTCCCCGGCGTCCGCCCCGCACGCGGCGACGGACGCCATGAGCGCGACGGCGAGGCCGGCGACGACCGCCGCTCCCGTGCGTGACCTGCGAGCCGTACGAGCCGTGCGTGCCATGGCGATCTCCCCTGTCGTCCGTTGTGCTTCGACCGTACGGAGCGGGCGGCTTGAGGGGGATCCGGGCCGCTCCCGGAACAGGGGTGGGGATAACCCCCGGTTACCGGTTTGCCGGGCACTCCCTCGCGCGATGTAGGCTGTCGACTCGTACTCGGGCGTGTAGCTCAGGGGTAGAGCGCCTGCCTTACAAGCAGGATGTCGGCGGTTCGAAACCGTCCATGCCCACCGAGACGAAGACCCCGGCCGCGACGGCCGGGGTCTTTCGCATGTCCGGGGTTCGCTTGTCGGTCCCGCGTGTGTCAGGAACCGTGGGCGTGCTTGAGGCGGGTGCGGGCCTCGACCTTCTCCTCGGTCGCGACCTCCGCCCAGAAGCGGTGACAGCTCACGAAGACCGCCAGTTCCCGCTCGCGCTCACGGAGCTTCTCCACCTCGGCCTGCTCGTCGGGGGTCCAGCCAGGGGAGGCGGGGCGCTCGACCTTCCGCCAGCCGTGGTCGTCACTGAAGGCGTCCAGGGGTTCGACCGACCAGGGCAGCCGCTTCAGCAGTGCCAGGAGCTCGGCCCGGACCTGATGCAGCTCCTCCTGACCGGCGAGGAGGTCGCTGGGAAAGTCATAGGTCTTAGCCACGCGGCAATGGTACGCCTGTTCGATTTTGGGATGCGAGTTCCTTCTGTCACTTCGGGCCCGGCTTCATCCGAACGGGTGGATGGGGGGAGGGAAGCCCTTGAGGGTGGGTCTCTCACCCAAGCTCGACCTTGGGTACCTTCGTTCCGTGACCCTCGACGATCTCCGTGTCTTCGTCGCCGTCTGCCGGGCCGGGAGCCTGAGCGCGGTGGCCCGTGAGCTGGGCTGCACCCAGTCGGCGGTGAGTCAGCACGTACGGCGGCTGGAGCGGGAGGTCGGCGTCGGGCTGGTGGAGCGGCAGGCCCGCGGGGTCGTGCCGACCCGGGCCGGGCGGGTGCTCCAGGAGGCGGCGGCCGAGGGCCTCACCGGGCTGGACCTCGCGCTGCGCAGGCTGGCCGAGATGGTGCGCGGCGACGGCGGCGTCGTACGGATCGCGACCGGCGGTACGACCGTGCGGCACTTCATGGCGCAGGGCATCGTCGACTTCCGGCGCTCGTACCCGGACGTGGGCCTGGAGTTCCGGACCGAGCGGTCGAGCGCCGGGTGCCGCGACGCGCTGGCCGACCCGTCCCGGGACCTCGACCTGTCGTGGGTGACCCTCGGGCCCGCCGTCCGCGGCATCGAGCAGCGGGCCGTGGCGGAGCTGCCCTGGGTGCTCGCCGTGCGCGCCGACGACGAACTCGCCGGGCGGGAGCGGGTGGAGGGCGGCGAGCTGGACGGGATGCGGCTCATCGGACTGCCGGAGAACTCCACCTCGTACGCCCATCTCGACGCCGCCTACCGAGAGTTGGGAATCTCCGTCAGCTCTTCCGGTGCCGGTGTCGCCGACTGGGACACCGCGATCCTCCTCACCGAACTCGGCGTCGGCCACGCCGTCGTCCCCGCACTCCCGGGCTGGACCGGACCCGGCCACCCCGGGCTGCGCTTCGTCCCGGTCCCCGATCTGCCCCCGCTCACCGTCGGCTGGGCCGTACGGCGCTGGGAGGCGCTGTCACCACCTGCCCGCGCCTTCGCGGACACGGTGGCCCGGCACGCGGTGCGGGTGGGGGGCGGGGTGCGGGCGGTGTAGGAGCCTGGGCCCCGGACTGCGACCGGGGCCGGGGCCGGGTCCGGGGCACGTTCAGTGGCCTGCTGCCCGCAGTTCCGCCACGACCTCGGTCGTGGCAGGGTGCGGGCGGTGTAGGAGCCCCGGCCCCGGCCCCGGCCCCGGCCCCGGACCGGGTGCAGGGCCGGGGCCGGGTGCGGGGCCGGGGCACGTTCAGTGGCCCGCTGCCCGCAGTTCGGCCACGACCGCGGTCGCCACGGGTGTCGGTACGCCGTGTCGCTCGGCCGCGCGGAGCAACGCGCCGCCGATCGCGTCCAGTTCGAGGGGACGGCCGGCCTCCGCGTCGCGTTGCATGGAGGACCTGGTGGTGGGCGGGAAGGCGTCGTAGCGGCGGAGCGCCTCGGCCGGGTCCACGGGGGCGCCGACGGCCGCGCTGACCGCCGCCGTCTCCTCGACCAGGGCGGTCAGTTGCCCGCGGTGCTGCGTGCGGATCTCGCCGAGGGGCAGGCCGTGGCGGGTCGTCAGCAGGGCGAACGGGGCCAGGAACGACATCTTCGCCCACAGCACCGCCGTCTCGTCCGGCAGGACGCGAGTGCCCACTCCGGCCCATTCCAGCGCTCCGGCAAGGGAGTTGAGGCGGCCCGGAGGGACCGAGTCGCCGGTCAGGTCGACCTCCGCGAAGGGGCTGCCGTGCTCGATGACGCCCGGGGCGACCCGGGTCGACTCCACGCGGATGGTGGCGGGGGCGACGGGGACGGTCCCGCCGTAGTGGGCGCGGAGGATCGCCGGGTGCTCGACGCCGTTCAGGAACGGTACGACCAGGGTGCCGGGGCCCAGGGCCGCCGCCGGGAGCCGGTCCAGGGCGGCCGGCAGGGCGGTGTGCTTCACCGCGATCAGGGCCGCGTCGACCGGTTCGCCGAGTTGCGTCGCGGTCTCCACGCGGGCGGTGAACTCGCCGAAGCGGGCGCTTGCCACCTGGATGCCGTCCTTCTCCAGGGCCTGCGCGGTCGCCTCCCCGGCCAGGCAGATCACGCGGTTCCCGGCGCGGGCCAGGAGCGCGGCGAGCAGTCCGCCCACGCCGCCCGGGCCCAGTACCGCCACCGTGAGCCGATCGTTCGTCATGGTCCCCTCGTTTCCGCCGGGTGGGTCGAGCCGGCCTCGGTGATGATCACAAGGGGTGGAGAGCGGAGTCAATCCTCGGGGGACCTTGCCGATACCCAAGGAACTGTTTGGGAAGGGCGGTGACCTGGGCCGTCGGCCTGGGGTTGTGCGGGCGTACGCGCGAGACTGGGGTCATGTGCCGCAGCATCAAGACCCTTCGACCGCCCGTCCTGCCCGAGGAGGCCACCGAGGACGACATTCGTGCCGCTGCTCTTCAGTACGTTCGCAAGGTCTCCGGGTTCCGTGCGCCTGCGGCGCACAATCGTGAGGTCTTCGATCATGCGGTGGAGGTGATCGCGGCGGCTACGGCGGAGTTGTTGGACGGGCTGGAGGTCAGGGGTGGCGCTCGGCGGGCCGGGTAGTTTCCTCGCCCCCGCCACCCCTACCCGTCCCATCCCCCAGGGGCGCTGCCCCTTCGACCCCGGGTGTTGGCTCTTCGGGTGCGGGTGGGTGGGGCTTCTCGCGCAGTTCCCCGCGCCCCTGAAAGACCAGGCCCCTGCGGGCCTGGAAAACCACGGCCCTGCGGGCCTGAAAAGCGCGGGGCGCAGCCCCTGCTTTTCAGGGGCGCGGGGAACTGCGCGACCAGCCCCCACCCACCCGCACCCTGAGAACGCACCCCCGAGTCGGCCCGCGTCGGGTCAGTCGGCGGTGCGAGGGTGGCGCATGAAGTACGCCGCTGCCGCGCCCGCGCCGAAGAGGGCCGCCAAGGACACCGCCGTCGCGAGCCAGGTCGGGCCGAGCCACTGGGCGCCGAAATAGCCGAGGGCGACGCTGTAGGCGGCCCAGGCGAGGCCGGCGAGGGCGGACCAGGGGAGGAAGTCGCGGGCGCGATGGCGGGCGGCGCCGGCGCCGAGGGAGACGACGGAACGGCCCGCGGGGGCGAAGCGGGCGACGACCACCAGGAGGCCGCCACCTCGGGCGAGCGCGGCGCCGAGACGTTCCTGCGCGGTCGTCAGGCGTCGGGAGCGGGCGATGGCGCGGTCGAGCCGGGCGCTGCCCCGCCAGGCGAGGCGGTAGGCCACCAGGTCACCGACCACGGACGCGGTCGCCGCCGAGAGCATCAGCACCAGGATGTCGGGGACCTCGCGGGCCATCGCTCCCGCCGCCGTCTCGGCCGCGGCCGCCGTGGCCACCGCGACGACCAGGACACCGCTCGGGAGGACCGGGAGGAACACGTCCAACATGATGGACACGCCCACGACGGCGTAGATCCATGGGCCGGCGGCCAGCCAACCCAGACTCTCAAGCACCGAGCACTCCCTGTTTTCCCCCGACGGCACGGTGACCCGTGACAGCCGATCAGCGTACGCCCCGGGTATGACAGAAGGCTCACAGGGGCTCATGTGTCTGTCACACCGTGTTCATCCGGACAGTGCGCCGAGAGGGGGCGGGTGAGGAAGGGGCGAGGAGGGGTGGGGGAGCGGGTGCGGCCGCCGGGGGCGAGTCGTGCCCCCGGCGGCCCGTTCGTGCCGGTGGCGACCGGGGTGCGTCAGGCCGTCACAGGGGCCTTGCTCGTGGTGGCCTTGCCCGTGGACGCGGCCTGGCGCTTGGTGAAGAACTGGTCGAGGCCGAGCGCGCCGGAGCCGGTGAAGACGAGGAGGAACATGGCCCAGCAGTAGAGGGCCGCGCCCTCTCCGCCGTTCTCGACCGGCCACAGGGCCTGCGGCTGGTGGACCTTGAAGTACGCGTAGGCCATGGCTCCCGAGGCGATGAACGCCGCGGCGCGGGTGCCGAGGCCGAGGAGGACCAGGGAGCCGCCGACGAGTTCGATGACGGCCGCGTACCAGCCGGGCCAGGTGCCGGCGGCGACGGTGCCGCCCTGTCCGTCGGCGCCGCCCAGCAGGCCGAATAGCTTCTGGGCGCCGTGGCAGATGAAGAGCAGGCCGATGACGATGCGGAACAGTCCGAGGACGTATGGCTGGGCGCTGTTGAGGCGTCCGGTCATGGTGGGGGACTCCTTCGGTAGTGACCCGGTCCCGATGGGACCGGTGGGGACGGTTATTACCGATGAGTCATCCACGTTAGGCAGACCTAATCGATGCTTGCAAGTTCAACATCTGGCCAGCTCTTTACCTGCACTTGAGGGGTGTTTTCAGGTGTCGTCGCACGTAGAAGCGCTCGCGCCACGACATCCGCGTCAGAAAGTGTGACCGAATCCACCCCTGGTCGGGCGCCCGCCGCCGTCACCCAGTGCACGCCCTCCGTGGGCACCCCGAAGGCGAACCGCCTTGCGTGTGCGGCACCTTGACGGTCAATCAGATGATAGGGGCGAGATGTCACGTCCAGTCCGCCCGTCTCGTACCCGTCCACCCGGTGCGGGCGGCACCCTCCCGCCCTCAGCAGTCCGGCGAGCAGATCGTCGGCGGTCCTGCGCAGGTCCGGTTCGGGGAGGCGGGCCTCGACGACCGTCGTCACCCGGACCGCCGACCCCGGCACCTCGGGCGAGCGGGCCAGCCAGGCCCCGTCCTCCGGCCTCACCTCCAGCCGTGGGCCGAGCACGGTCAGTACGCCCGCCTCGATCAGCGCGGACATCTCCTCGATACGGCTGCGCGGCGGCCCGATCGACAGGAACGCGTTCAACGGCGTGTACCAGCGGTCCAGATGCTCCCGGCGCGACGCTCCCGCCAGCCCGCCGTGGTCCACGATCAGCCGCACCTCGTTCCGCAGGTCCCGCAGTACGTCCAGCGCGGCCTTCACCGGCCCCTCGACGTTCCCGAGCTCAGCCTGAGCCGCGTCCTCCCGCAGATACTCCAGCAGCCACCCCCGCCACTCCTCGGTGTCCGCGAACTCCCGCTCCGCGTACGGCCACAGGACCCGGTCCCACGACCACCGGTCCGCCTCCACCACCCCGAACGCGTCGAGGACGGCGGTCTCCTGGGGCGAACGGTGGGGTGCGGCGAGGAAGCGGTCACGGAAGGAGGTGAGGGAGGGGCCGCGGGAGGCGTCACCGATGAAGGCGTCGCCGAAGAGGTCGCACGACGGCACGCGAAACGGGTCGTACGACGGACCGCCACGCGAAGTGCCCGGCGAGTTGCCGGGTGAAGCGCTTCGGGAGCCCTCGGGCGAAACGCCTCGGAAGGCGCCCCGGGAGTCGCCCCGGGAGCCACTACGACAGTTGCTTAGGGTGCCGTGCCCCGTCGCCGAAGCCGTCGTCGTCGCCCCCAACACCTTCTCGTAGTAGACCGTTTCGACCTCCTTCGCCACCAACGGCCATATCTCCGCCAGGAAGTCGGGAGCCTCACCGGAGTCCGCGCGTTTACGGAAGGCCGCGATGACCTCGGGGGTCAGGACGAGCGGGGTGTGACGGCCGTAGGGGCCCTTGGCGTTGTCGCCGCGTGCCTGGTACGGGACGCCGCGCCGGGAACCCGCGTACAGACGTGGCTCGTGGCCGGAGGGGACGTACCGCAGGACCCCCTTCCCGCCGTCCTTCCGGCCGTCCGTCCCGCCCTCCTGCTCGTCGTCGGGTACGAAGTGGCCGCCCCGGCCGGTCGTCAGCAGGGCCATGTGGTCGAAGAAGTTGAGGCCGAGGCCGCGCAGCAGGACGGGTTCGCCCGGAGCGACGGGGGAGAGGTCCAGGTCGGCCGGGTTGGCGGGCGGGAAGTGGCGTAGGCCGTGCCGGGCGGCGTACGCGGTCAGGCCCCGCTCGGTCCGGTCCGGGACGGTGGGCAGGTGGCCCTGGGTGAGGACCACGGCGGCGAGGCCGGTGAGCACCCGGCCCGTGGCGAGCGTGAGCCGCTGCCCTCCCCCGGGTGCGTCGTCGGGTGCGTCGTCGAGGCGGACCGCGCGGGTGCCGTGCACCTCGACCCGGATCCCGGGCGGCGCGCCGCGCACCACCTCGGCGAAGACCCACTCCAGATAGCGGCCGTACTGGGCCCGGGTCGGATAGTCGTCGGGCCCCAACTCGTCCGGGCCGCCCCGCTGATGCGACCCGTCCGACCCCCTCTTCCCGCCGGTGGCCCACTCGTACAGGCTCGGTCCCGGGCGTATCGGGCCCGAGCAGTCCACGCTGTCGTCGGTGAACAGGGTGACCTGGGAGGCCACCGTGTTCATCAGCAGGTGGGGGGACTGGGCGGTGCGCCAGACCTGTCCGGGGCCCGGCGGTGCGGGGTCGACGACGTGGACGGTCAGGCGGGTGCCGGGGCGGAGCAGTTCGGGGGCGGAGGCGCAGAGGCGTTCCAGGACGCTGGTGCCGCGCGGGCCGGCGCCGACGAGAGCGATACCGATGTCACTGATCCCTGGAAAATCGGACAAGGGGGTAACTCCCGTGCGTGTGGGGCGCATCGTGGGGCGCGGTACGGCGGACCGCCCGCCGGCAAGCGGACGGTCCGCCTCATCATGCCGCCGTACGTCACGGGAACAGAGCTCTGAAACCCATCAGGCGCGCCAGGTGTGGGATGCCTCACGAGCATCTCGGACACCAGGGGAAACAACCGGACGCAAGGGGTGGATCAGGGGGTGAGCGTCGAATCCATTCCCGTTTCCAGCTCTGCCCTGCCGTCCTTCCGGGCCCGCGCGCGGTCCAGCCGCAGCCGTGCCGAACGGCCGTGCAGCGTCAGCGTCATGAGGTGGTTGCCGAACCAGGGGCCGGCCGTGCGGCGCCAGTCGATCGACGGCCGCGCACCCCGCCCGTGCCGCCCGAACCACCGGCCGAGGGCCCGCCCCGTCCCGCTCCAGCCGAAGCGGAAGCCGAGCCTTATCGAGAGCGGGATGGAGTTGTGCACGGGGGAGCAGGTGAGCTGGAGCACGCGGGCGTCGGGACCTCCCCGATGCCCGGCGCCGCCGTCGGAGGCGTCCTTCGGCCACGACGGTTCGGCGATGTACGCGTGGTGCACGTCCCCGGAGAGCACGAGTACGGTCGCCGGGGCGTCGGCGCCCGAGCCCGCCTCGGCGATCAGCCGGGTCAGGTCCTCGAAGGAGTCGGGGAAGGCCGCCCAGTGCTCCAGATCCGCGCCCTGGCGCAGCTTCTCCCCGAACCGCGCCCAGCGCTCCCCGCGCTCGCCCCGGCACAGGGCGGCGCTCCACGACTCGGCGTCGTGCACGAGGTGAGGCAGGAGCCAGGGCAGGGAGGTACCGATGAGGAGATGGTCGTACGAACCGCGCGCGTCCAGTGCCTGGGTACGCAGCCACTCCGCCTCGCCGGGGTCCAGCATCGAGCGGTTCCGCTCGTCGAGGACGCGCGCGGCCCGGCTGTCGAGCATCAGCACCCGTACGCGCCCGAAGTCCCGCCGGTAGCTCCAGCGGACCGAGGCCGGATCCTGGTCGGCCCGGGAGGCATGGGCGCGCAGCGCGTCCGTACCGTCCGGGGTGGCGCGTACGGCGGCGTGGAGCGGGTCGGCGGCCAGTTCGGCCGGGGAGAGGTTGCCGAGGTGCTGGTGGACCCAGTACGACATCAGGCCGCTCAGGATGCGCTCGCGCCACCAGGGGGTGGCCCGCACTCCGGTGAGCCAGGCCTCGCTGGTGTTCCAGTCGTCGATCACGTCGTGGTCGTCGAAGATCATGCAGCTGGGGACGGTGGAGAACAGCCAGCGGATCTCGGGGTCGAGCCAGGACTCGTAGTAGAGGTGCGTGTACTCCTCGTAGTCCGCGACCTGGTCGCCCGGCGGGTCGGCCAGGTCCCGGCGGGCGGCGAGCCAGTGGCGGGTGGCCTTGGAGGTCTCGTCCGCGTAGACCTGGTCGCCGAGGAGGAGGAGTACGTCGGGGCGCTCGGCCCCCGGGTCGGCGGCCAGCCGGGCGGCCAGGGTGTCCAGGGCGTCGGGGCCCACCGGGTCCGGCTCGCCGGCGGGCGGCGCGGCCCAGCGGCAGGAGCCGAAGGCGACCCGGACGGTGTCGCCCTCGGCCGGGGTGCGGATCTCGGAGGGCGGGTGGGAGGAGTCGGGCAGGGGCCACACCGGCGTGCCGTCGAGCAGGACCTCGTACGCCGAGGTCGTGCCCGGTGCGAGGCCCGTCACCGGGACCAGCGCGTAGTGGTGGCCGGCGATCTGGAAGGTGCGGGCCTCGCCGCGCCCGCCGCCGGCGCACCGCACCTCGGCGAGACACGGACGGCTCGCCTCGACCCACACGGTCGCGGACGAGCCGTCCACATAGCGAAGCAGTGGTCCCAGGCGCAGCCCGGTCATCGCGATCACCTTCCTCCGTCGCCCCGTACGGTACGGAACGACGGAGGGGAACGGGGAGGTTCCGGACCACATTGCCGACCGGTTCAGCACTCTGCCGCGTTCAGCGGCCGGTGCGGTTCGGCTGTTCGCCGGGCAGGCGGTTCAGCAGCTCGCCAGGTAGCTGGTGAGGGCACTCTTCTCGGCGGAGTCGACGGAGAGGTCGTAGTAGTACTTCACCTGGACCCAGGCGCGGACGTACGTGCAGGTGTACGCCGTGCGCGACGGCATCCATTCGGCCGGGTCCTGGTCGCTCTTCGACTGGTTCACGTTGTCCGTGACGGCGATGAGCTGCGGGCGGGTGAGGTCGTTGGCGAAGTTCTGGCGCTGGGTGCTGGTCCAGCCGTCGGCGCCGGAGTCCCAGGCCTCGGCCAGCGGTACCAGGTGGTCGATGTCCAGGTCGGAGGCGGCGGTCCAGGTGGCGCCGTCGTAGGGGGAGTACCAACTGCCGCTGGTGGCGGCACAGGCGGAGCTGGTGACGACGTTCGTACCGTCGCGCTTGAGGACCGTCTCGCGGGTGTTGCAGGTGCCGCTGATGGTGATCCAGTGGTTGAACAGGTCCCGGTCGTAGCCGGTGCGGTCCTCGGTCGCCACGGTGAGGGTGGCGAGGTAGGAGCGGGCGGTGGCGGCGCTGACCGGGGTGGGGAGCGCGGCGGAGGCGGTGGGAGCGTTGAAGAGCGCGACGGAGGCTATCAATCCGCTGAGCGCCGCGAGTATGCTGACTCGTCGACGCGCGTAGAACCTGCGCATGTGAACTCCTTGTGGGGCCGGGGGATTGGGCGGAGCGTGGGGGCGCGAGCGATTGAAGGGTCGCGCCGCTGTGTTACCGGCGGATGTGCGTCTGGTGAGAAGCTAGTGACGTGCGCATGACACGACAAGGGTTGCGGTCGTGATTGTGCCGCCGGGGGGTCAAAACGGATGCGCGGCTGTAGGTCGGCTGTGCGTCGACTGTGGGTCCGTTGTGGGTCGGGTGCGGGTGCTACGTCGTGGTTGCCCGCACAGTTCCCGCAGACCTTGAGGGGCAGGGGCTGCGCCCGTGCTCCTCGGCCCGCAGTGGTGGGGGGAACCGTGCGACCGGCACCCGTCCACTCACCCACCCGCATTCGCCTGCGCAACCCCGGCGCCCCCACCCTCCGGGGGTGCCGCGTACCATGGACCCCGCAGAAGGGGAGTAGCTCTTCGCCGGACCGTCGACATACTGCTCAGCTCGTCTGAGCCGGCGCCCGGAGGCGGGTCCTGTCGATCGGGACCGGCCAGCGAGACCTTCGGCAAGCAGTGCACCGTCCGTGCCGTCCGGCGCGGACGATCCGTGTGCTGCCGTGCCGAGGTGTCGCGTCAGTGGATGATTCTCTCGGTGGGGTGGCCCGACCGATTGAGGAAACTTGATCAGCTTCAGTGTCACGGCGCTCGTCTTCGGCGTCGTCTTCCTCGCCGAACTCCCGGACAAGACCGCGCTCGCCGGTCTCGTCCTCGGCACCCGCTACCGCGCCTCGTACGTCTTCGCCGGGGTCGCCGCCGCGTTCGCCGTGCACGTCACGCTCGCGGTGGCGGCGGGCAGTGTCCTCACCCTGCTGCCGCAGCAGATCGTGCACGCGCTGACGGGCGTGCTGTTCCTGGGCGGCGCCGCGGTGCTGCTCATGACGAAGGGCGGCGCCGATGGCGACGCGGAGATCCGGCGGCCCGAGGACCAGAGCTTCTGGAAGGTCTCGGGGGCGGGTTTCATGCTCATCCTGGTCGCCGAGTTCGGGGATCTGACGCAGATCATGACGGCGAACCTCGCGGCCCGGTACGACGATCCGCTGTCCGTCGGGCTCGGGGCGGTCCTCGCGCTGTGGGCCGTGGCGGGGCTCGGCATCGTCGGCGGCAAGGCGCTGATGAAGCGGGTGCCGCTGAAGCTGATCACGCAGGTCGCCGCCGTGCTGATGGTGGGGCTCGGTGTGTGGAGTCTGTGGGAGGCCGTGGCGGGATGAGTGAGGGGGTGGCGGCGCCCCCGTTTATTTTGTACCGTAGAGAAACAAAGTGGCTCCCGCCCGCATTCCCTGACCGGTGGGCGGGGCCGCCTTGTTCCTTCCGGGCCGCCTCGCCGGGTCCGACCATCCGCGGCCCCCTGTTTTCGCGCCTTGGAGCTGCTGATGACGGCCACCACCGTTCTGACCGCCCGCGCCCTCCTGCTGGACATGGACGGCACCCTCGTCAACTCGGACGCCGCCGTCGAACGCGTCTGGCGGCGCTGGGCCGAGCGGCACGGGCTGGACGGCGCCGAGATCATGAAGGTGGTGCACGGCCGCCAGGGGTACGCCACGATGGCCGTCCTCCTGCCCGGCCGGCCCATGGAGCAGAACCTCGCGGACAACGTGCGGATGCTGGCCGAGGAGACCGCCGACGTGGACGGCGTCGTCCCGATACCCGGTGCGCCGGAGTTCCTCGCGTCCCTCGTCGCCGGTGGTGTGCCGCACGCCCTCGTGACCTCGGCGGACGTCGCGCTGTCCACGGCACGGATGGCCGCGGCCGGACTGGCGCTGCCCGACCTGCGCGTCACCGCCGAGTCGGTCGGCGCGAGCAAGCCGGACCCCGAGGGCTTCCTGAAGGGGGCCGCGGAACTGGGCATCCCGCCCGAGGACTGCGTCGTCTTCGAGGACTCCGAGGCGGGGATCGAGGCGGGGCGCGCCGCGGGGATGCGGGTCGTGGGGATCGGGGAACGGGCCAGGTCGCACGGCCCGGACGTGGTGGTGCCCGACCTGACGGCGGTGCGGGTCGAGGTCGCCGAGGACGGGACGGTCCGGCTGCATGTGAGCGGCTGACGGGGAGACGGCGGGGATGCTACCCAGGGGGTACCCCTCGACGTAAATTCGAAAGCGCCCCGGACCCCGCCGTCTCCGACCCCCTCCGCACGGGCCAGCGCCAGGGCGTGGGTGTAGCCGGCGATCGCGGTCCAGAAGAGGTCGAGCAGCGCGATGTCGTACGTCGCCGCCCGGCCGATGTCCTCGCCGAGGTGCGTGTGGGTGCCGCTCAGCGCGTCCAGGGCGGGCCGGTGGGCGCGGTAGAGGTCTCCGGGGCTGCCACGCGACCCTTCGGCCGCGCCCTCAACGCAAGGGTCGCCCGACGGCCGCCGTCCGCCAAGTACCCACAAAAAGGTGGGTACTTATGGGGGTCGGGTGGGGGGGCGATCAGGTGCCGCGCGGGTGCGTCCGGGACGGCACCGGGCCCTCGCCCCGATACCGGTTCGCCCCCGCCCGACGGCAGTTGGACAGCCGTCGGGCGGGGGCGATGGGGTGCTCGGGGTGCTGGGTGTCAGGACCCGGTCTTCGGGCCCGTCTGCTGGAGGACCTCGAACGTCCAGACGCTCGAGTCGGAGGCGGCCGGCTTGGGACGGTCGCCGCCGCCCTGGTGGGCCTGCTTCATGGGGCCCTCCATCCATGCCTTGAAGGCGTCCTCGTCGCGCCAGCGGGTGTAGACGAGGTACTTGTCGGTGCCGTCGACGGGACGCAGCAGCTCGAACCACTCGAAGCCGTCCGAACTCTCGACCACCCCGGCACGGGAAGCGAACCGCTTCTCCAGCACCTCGCGCTGCTCGGCCGGAACCGAGAGGACATTGATCTTGACGATGCTCATGGCCTCATCCTGCATCACGCGAGAGGAGTCGGCGCGGGCCGACCCCTGCCGGCTGCGTCCAGCCCCGGTCACCCGCGTACAGCCCCTGTCGGCCGCGCTCAAGCCCGTCGGCGCGCGTCGACCCCGTCGGTCACGGCGTCTTGGTCTCGGACTCCAGCTGCTCCCGGGTGACCAGGCCGTAGACGCCCGGCTCCTCCATGTCCTTCGTGATGCCGCGGCTGGTCTGGTAGACGAGGACGGCCTGTTCGACCTGGCTGTCGAAGCTCTCGTCGATGTCGCCGTTGTAGATGCCCAGCTGGCGCAGCCGGAGCTGGAGTTCGGTCACCTCGGGGTCGTCGTCGCCGAGGCGGAGCGTCTTGGGTACCACGAGCCGGCTGTCGCCCGCCTCGTCCGCGCCGGCGGCCGACGAGCCGGTGGAGGCGCCGGCGCTGGGCCCGCTCTGTGTCGGGTCGGGCGAGGCGGACGGCGACGGCGAGCCGGATGCCTGTGACGGCGAAGGAGAAGGGGACGGGCTCTTCGTGGGGCTCGGCGACGCCGCGCTGCCGCCCGGCGGAGCCGGTGCGGGTGCACCGCCCCCGCCCTCCCCGGACGGTTCCACCGGCGAGGCCTCCCCGTCCGGCGACGTGTCCGGCGCGCTCGCCCGCAGGTCGTCCGGCAGCGCGCGGTTCCGCTCGGGGGTGTCGTACGAGAACAGGCCGCTCGCGAACCCGGCGGCAGCCATCACCCCCGCGGCGGCGGTCCCGGCGAGGGCGACGACGAGCCCCGCACGGCGGCGGCGTCGACGTCCGGAGCGCCCCGCTGACGGGGAGGAGAGTGAGGTGGAGAGGGCGGCGGGAGCGACCGGTGACGCGAAGGGCGTGGGGGCGGTCGGCATGGCACCCGAGGCCGGCCGGGCCGAGGGAGGCGACGCGTACGGCGAGGGCGATGCCGGGGCCGAGAACAGCGCCTGGGTCGAAGCGGCGCTCGACGTGCTCGACGTGCTCGGCGTACTCGATGCGCTCGGCGCGTCGGATCCGGCCCGGCCCCCGCCCCGCCGCTCGAACATCCGTACGTCCGTCGCCTCTGGCCCGATCGCCGTCGCCGCCGTGGTCACCGGCATGGCGATCGTCGAGGTCTGATCGGGTCCCGGCCCGCCCGGCGCGGTTCCGCCCGCCCCGTCGTTCTCGTCGCCCAGTTCCACGTAGGGGCGTATCCGGAGGGGGTCGAAGTCCTCCGCGGCCGCCGCCTCGGCCGTACGGGCTTCGAGAAGGGCCTCGGACGCGCGGCGGCCGCACGCGCAGGACGGCGTGCCGTCCGAGGCCCGGGGTGTGAAGCATTCCGGGCATATGTGGCTGGTCGGTCCACTCACGTGTCGTTCCTCCCCGCGAAGACTCCAGAGTTTAAGCAAACGGTCGCCACAGAATCTCCCAGGCGCCCCGGGAATCACAGGTTCCGGAACGGCTCGACAGGCCATAACCGGTCACACCGACCACGATGGAATGGAACCGGAGGAAGAGGAAACTGGGGACGTTGTACGAGGCCCTCGGGCCCTCGGGAGGTCTGCATGACCGATGACACCGGCCACGCCGCCGCCGACGACGGCAAGGAACCCACGAAGCCCGCCGACGCCGACGCCGACAGCGCGAACACGGGCACCGCGCACACCGTCGCCGGCACCGACGCCCCCGCCGGACGCGCGCCCTCTGACGGCCCCCGTGGCCAGGGCGTGCCCGTCGCCGAAGGGGTGCCCGGTGGTGTGATGGTCTCCATCGGGGCCCTCCTGCTGGGCATGCTGCTGGCGGCGCTCGACCAGACGATCGTGTCGACGGCGCTGCCGACGATCGTGAGCGACCTCGGCGGGCTGGAACACCTCTCGTGGGTGGTCACGGCGTACATGCTGGCCGCGACGGCGGCGACACCGCTGTGGGGCAAGCTCGGCGACCAGTTCGGCCGAAAGAGGCTTTTCCAGACGGCGATCGTGATTTTTCTCATCGGGTCGGCGCTGTGCGGAATGGCACAGAACATGCCCCAGTTGATCGGGTTCCGTGCCCTGCAGGGGCTCGGCGGCGGCGGGTTGATGGTGCTGTCGATGGCGATCGTCGGGGATCTGGTCCCGCCGCGTGAACGTGGGCGCTACCAAGGGTTGTTCGGCGCGGTGTTCGGTGCGACGAGTGTGCTCGGGCCGCTGCTCGGCGGGCTGTTCACCGAGCATCTGAGCTGGCGTTGGGTGTTCTACGTCAACCTGCCGGTCGGAGCGGTGGCGTTGCTCGTCATCACCGCCGTGCTGCGCATCCCGCGCAAGGCGGAGCGGCATGTCATCGACTACCTCGGCACTTTCCTCATCGCCTCCGTGGCCACCTGTCTGGTCCTGGTCGCCTCCCTCGGCGGCACCACCTGGGACTGGAACTCGCCGCAGATCACCGGCCTTTCCGTACTGGCCGTGCTGCTCGTCGTCGTCTTCGTGGCCGTCGAGCGGCGGGCCGCCGAACCCGTCCTGCCCCTCAAGCTGTTCCGTGTCCGCACCTTCACCCTCTCCGCCGTGATCAGCTTCGTCGTCGGCTTCGCGATGTTCGGCGCGATGACCTATCTGCCGACGTTCCTCCAGGTCGTGCACGGTGTGTCGCCGACCATGTCGGGTGTGCACATGCTGCCGATGGTGTTCGGGCTGCTGCTGTCCTCGACGGTCTCCGGGCAGATCGTCAGCCGCACGGGCCGTTGGAAGGTGTTCCCCGTCGTCGGCACGGGGGTCACCACGCTGGGCCTGCTGCTCCTGCACCAGCTCGACGCGGACAGCGGCAACGGCGAGATGAGCGCGTACCTGTTCGTCTTCGGGCTCGGGCTCGGTCTGGTCATGCAGGTCCTCGTCCTCGTCGTGCAGAACGCCGTCCCGTACGAGGATCTCGGCGTCGCCACCTCCGGCGCGACCTTCTTCCGGTCCATCGGCGCCTCGTTCGGCGTGGCCGTCTTCGGCACTGTCTTCGCCGGGCACCTCGGCGAGAAGCTCACCGACGCGCTCGACGGGGCCCAGCTCCCGTCCGGCGTGAGCGTGGACGGGCTGAAGGCCGACCCGCGTGAGATCGCCGAACTCCCGGCCGCGCTGCGCCCCTCCGTCCTCGACGCGTACGCCTCCTCCATCACCGACGTCTTCCTCTACGCGGCACCGGTCGCCCTCCTCGGCTTCGTCCTCGCCTGGTTCCTGCGCGAGGACCGGCTGCGGGCCTCCGTGACGGCGCCCGACGCCACGGAGACGCTCGCCAGCAACCCGGTCCAGCGGTCGTCGCACGACGAGGTGTGCCGGGCGCTGTCGGTGCTCGGGTCGAGGGAGGGCCGCCGCGACGTCTACCGGAAGATCACCGCACGGGCCGGCTACGACCTGCTGCCCGCCACGAGCTGGCTGCTGCTGCGGATCCGGCGGTACGGCTGGGCCGAACCGGCCGTGCTCGCGGAACGCAGCACCGTCCCGCTGGACATGATCATGGCCGCGACCCGGCAGGTCGAGGAGCGCCGCCTCGCCCGCCGTGACGGCATCGACCTCGTCCTCACCGACACCGGCCACGAGGCCGCCGACAAGCTGGCCAAGGCCCGCGAGGACTCCCTCGCCGAACTCCTCGGCGACTGGTGGGGCCCCGACCGCCCCACCGACCTCGTCCGTCTCGTCGAGGAACTCAACACCGAGCTGTGCGGCTCGGACGCGGAACGCCCGCACGAGGAAGGGGCGATCACTCGCCGACCGCCGGCCACGACGACCTCCGGTACGCCGCCCACGCCGCCTACTGCTCCCACGTCTACGCCAGTCTCTTAGCGAACCAGTGGTCCGCGTACTCGTGGTCGTTGTGCGGGGCGCTCTCCTCGTAACCGAGCCGGGCGTAGAGCGTGCGGGCCTCGACCAGGTCGCCGCGGGTGTCGAGGACGATCCGTTCGGCGCCGAGTGCGCGGGCCGCGTCCTCGGCCGCCGTCACCAGGAGTGCGGCACCGCCCTTGCCTCGTGCCTCGGTGAGCAGGAAGACCCGCTTCAGTTCGGCCGTCGCGGTGTCCGTCAGCCGCACCCCCGCCGTGCCGACCGGCTCGCCCCCGTACCGCGCCACCAGCAGCACGCCGTCCGGCGGCGCCAGGTACTCCCCGGTGTCCGCCGCGACCTCCCGCTCCAGCTCGTCCGGGTCCGTGGTGTGTCCCTCGTGCAGCAGATACCAGCGGTCGCTGACCTCCGTGTAGTACGCCCGCCAGAGCGCGGCGGCGACGGGGGAGTCGTAGGGCTCCTCGTCCACGGACCAGACGGTCGTCGTGCGGGGCGGGCTGGGTGTGCGGGTCGTGCGGCTCTCGCGGGTCATGCGGGTCATGCGGGTCATGGCGGTCATTGTCGGAAGCGAGGGGCGGTGGCCCGCAAACGATTTTCGCCGTTGTCCTTCTTCCGTCGTCCTTCCGTCGTCCTTCCGTCGTCCTCTTCGCACACTTGCCGTTTGAACGAACGGGTTCGGGCAACCCGGTGCGAAACGGCCCGATGGGGCGAGACGCCTGGGCCGAGGACTCTGGAAGGCATTCATGTCCACAGGCTTGATCATCGCTTTGATCGTGATCGTGGCGGTCGTGGTCGTTGTGGCGGCCGTCCTGACCCGGCGCGCCCGTGCGGGTACGGGTGGCGGCGGATCGCTGAAGCGGCGTTTCGGACCCGAGTACGACCGGACCGTGAGCCGCCATGACGGCGACGAGCGGGCCGCCGCCCGGGAACTCGCGGAGCGGGTGAAGCAGCACGGCTCGCTGGAGAAGCGGCCGCTGCCGAGCGCCGAGCGCGAACAGTACGAGTCCCGCTGGGCGGCAGCCCAGGAACGCTTCGTCGACTCGCCCCGTGAGGCGGTCGCCGAGGCGGACCGGCTGCTCTCCGAGGTGGCCGGGGCCCGGGGCTTCCCGGACGGCGGCCACTACGAGACCCAGCTGGAGGCGCTCTCCGTCCACCACGCCCACCATGTGCACGGCTACCGCCGGGTGCACCTCGCGGCGCACACCACCGGCGACACGGGCCAGGGCCGCGCCGGCCCCGGTACCGGTACCGGTACCGGTACCGAGGAGATGCGCGAGGCCATGATCGAGGCCCGCGCCCTGTTCGAGGACCTGGTGACACCGGACCGCCGGGACGCGCGGGCGGACCGTGACGGTACCGCCGGGCGCGAGAACCCGGCCCACGACGGCACGGCGCGACGCGACGAGCGCAACGGTACGGCCGCCGACGGCCGTCACCGGTCCCATCTGCCATGGGCGCCCACCAGGCGCCATGCGAAGGGGAGTTGATGGGGATGACTGACGACATGACCAGGGGCGACGGATTCCGGGAGCGTGGTGCGCGCGAGACGCGGGACGCTGACCCGAGGCGTGAAGGGGTGAAGGGCAACGGGATCTCGCCGGGCACGCGGGCGACGGACCCGACCGGCTCCGGAGGTACCGGGGCCCCGCTCGTCGCGGGCCACGACGACACCACGGCGGGCCGGACGGCCGGCCGTACCGAGGGGCGTACCGGCAGGACGATGGGCGTCGCCGACGAGCCCGGCCGGGGACGCGGCGAGGACCACACCAAGGCCTCCGCCCCGGGCGGCTCCGACTCCGCCGGTTCCCCGCTCCTGCCGCACGACGAGTGCGACAAGCTGACGTCTCGGTTGCATCACGCGGTCGGCGAGTTCGTCGACGAGCCCCGGTCCGCCGTCGAGGAGGCGGACCACGTCCTCGAAGAGGTCACCGCCCGCTTCACCGACGCGATGACCCAGCGGCGCCGCACCCTGCGTACCTCCTGGCAGACCACCGCGGACGACCGCGCGTCCACCACCGACACCGAACAGCTCCGCCTCGCCCTGCGCGACTACCGAGAGCTGACCGAACGCCTGCTGCGGATCTGACGCCGACAGCGGCACACGAACGAGACCGCGCCCCGGGTCGTGCCCCGGGGCGCGGTCTCATGTGTCGGTACTCCCCGGGCTACCGGGCGTCCTGTCCGCCCGCCCGGCGCGCGGCCCGTTCCCGTACGACCTCTTCCACGTCGTACGGCTTCAGACCCAGTGGCGGTCCCGGTGGCGGCTTGAACATCATTTCGCGGATCTTGACGTTGATCTCGGTGATGATCCTGCGGGCGGCGTGTTCGGAAGGGGCCTCGACGGCGGTCGCGAGGGCGTCCTCCGCCTCCTTGCGCAGGGCGAGTGTCGGTGGCAGGACGGACAGACCCTCGCGGGCCATCTTCCGCTTGATCCACCAGAGTTCGTCGTAGGTCGTGTCGTCGTCCGGCAGCGGCCGGCCCACTCCGGGGAGGGCCTTGAAGTCGCCGCGCGCCTCCGCGTCGCGGATCTGTTTGTCGACGAAGGACTCGAAGCTGACACCGGGTGGCTTTCGCTCGGTCATGCGTCCATTGTGCCGGAGCCCGCACAACAGGACGATCCGGCGAATTATCATGCGGCGGCGGCACGCCAAACGTGCCGTGCGCAGCGACAATTGGAGTTTGACCCGTTAGGAGCGGTACGTGCTCGAACTCACCATGGCCTCGGTCTCCGAGGCGGACGCCGGGGCGACGGCCGGCATGCAGATGGCCGACGCGCCCAGCGAGCCGGGCGGCGTGCTCCGGGTGGGCCGCGATCGGGCGGTATGCCGGCTCGCGACACCGGACGACTGGCTCTTCGTCTCCCGGGTGCATCTGGAGTTCCTGTGCGCCCCCGACGGGAGCTGGCAGGTCACCTGGCTGCGCGGCTCGCACGCCGACCCCTCCTCCGAGGTGCGGCTGACCCTGCTCGGCCACCAGCCCTCGCCGCTCCCGTACGGCGGCACGGCGAAGCTCCCGCACGGCAGCTCCGGCGAACTCGTCATCTACGACCGCACCGGCCCCCGCAGTGTCAACGTGGGCTTCTACCACGAGGCCTGACGGGAACGGCCGCCCCGCCCCCGGTTCACTCCAGTACCCGGGCCAGCGCGAAGCCGTCGTACCCCTTGGTGCCCACCGTCTGGATCGCCGTGCCGCTCAACTTCGGGTGCGCGGCGATCAGTTCGATGGCGGCCCGGGTGCCGCGGACGTCCGGCTCGGTGCTGTCGGCGGCGGCGACCCTGCCGCCGCGCACGACGTTGTCGACGACGATGACACTGCCGGCCCGGGTGAGCCTGAGGGCCCACTCCACGTAGTGCGGGTTGTTGGCCTTGTCCGCGTCGATGAAGACCAGGTCGAACGGCTCGGGGTTCTCGTCGGTCAGTTTGGGCAGCGACTCCAGGGCGGGGCCGACCCGCACCTCGACGATGTCGTCGAGTCCGGCGCGCGCGATGTTGCGGCAGGCGACCTCCGCGTGCCGGGCGCTGTACTCCAGGGAGATCAGCCGGCCGTCGGCGGGCAGCGCCCGGGCCAGCCAGATGGTGCTGTAGCCGCCGAGGGTGCCGATCTCCAGGATGCGGCGGGCGCCCTGGATCAGGGCGAGAAGATGGAGGAACTTGCCCTGGTTGGCGGCGACGTCGATGGCCGGGAGCCCGGCCGCCTCGTTGTCGCGCAGCGCCGCCTCCAGGGCCTCGTCGTTCGGGGCGAGGTGGGTGGTGAAGTAGGTGTCGACATCGTCCCAGGTCTGCGACTCGCTCATGAAGCTGTGCCTCCCGCGCCTTTCATCAGGACAGTTACTTAGATCAGCTAAGTAGGTGCGCTAATGAATATAGGCGCGGGGCAGGCCCTCTGTCAGCGGTTCCAGGGTGTGTTCAGTCGATCGGTCCGGACTTCGGGTCGGCCGGGGCGGCGGGCGACCCCGGCCGGTACGCACCCGGCGTTCCCGGCGGGTAGGCGCCGGGTGCCCCCGGCGGGTAGGCGCCCGGCGGCGGGAAGGCCCCGCCCGGCGGCGGGAAAACCGCACCCGGCGGCGGCACGGGCGGCAGTTGCTGCTTCGCGTTGCGTATGAGCACGATCGCGACGGCCACCGCCTTGATCGCCAGCGCGGCCATCCCGATGCCGAACCACACCAGCCACTCGGGCATGCCCCACAGGGTCTGCATCTCGTCCACGTAGATGACCTTTCGATAGGTGTCGTCGGCCGCGGCCTGCCGCAGCGTGTGGTCGCCGGAGATCCGCTCCGGCTGCGGGAAGCTCTGCTCGACGGCGGTGAGGAAGTCCGTACCGCCCCCGGTGAGGTCGCCGAGCGCACCGACGGGCGTGCCGAGGCGTCCGGCGAACGTCACCTCGGGCTCGTCCCCGCCGATCGCGGAGCTCGGCTCCATGCGGTGCGCGGCGAGGACGTACAGATCGAGGGCCTGCGGGGTGGTGGCGAGGCGGGACAGGCGCATCGGGTAGACCGGCTCGTCGCTGGCGAAGGTGAGGTGCAGCGGGTCGAGGGTGCCGGAGAGCGGCAGGCCGGCGGTGGTGTCCTCCGGTGCCAGCCGGATAGCCACGTACTCCCACTTCTGCCGGACGTACGGCTCCAGCGCCGTGTCCAGGCGGTCCGGGAGCGCGAAGCCGTTCTCGTCGAGCCAGTCGCCGAGGGCACCGGAGTCGGTGGCGGTCAGCCGGGCCACGTCGAACGGGCCGAGCCGTTCGCGGCCGACGACGTCCACCGAGGACTGCGGGTCCTGGGGTGCGGCGTCCCCTGCCATGCCGTCACTCTCGAACATGTCGAACGGCCAGTCGTCGGACCGCGGCCAGAAGTACTCCCGCTTCTCGTACTCGGGCGCGGTCTCCTCGTCGAGCCGGTCGAAGACGGCCGCGTCGCCGAGCTGCACCGTCGCCCGGTTCGGCACCGGCATGATCCAGGCGGCCGTCCGGGCGTCACCGGAGACCGTCAGGCTCATCACGATCTGTTCCTCGCGGCCGTCCCAGCGCACGACGGACATCTCGCGGTTCACGTACATGCTCCGTCGGCCGTCCGGCACCATCGCGCCGCAGCCGCAGGCGTACGCCGGTGCCACGAGCGACGCCAGCTGGAGCCCCAGCAGGGCGAGGACGATCACCAACAGCCGTCCGCGCGCCTTGCGCCTCCCGTGCGCCCATTCCGCCGGACGCGCACGCCCCCGTACGAAACCCTTCATCCCCCGTGCCCTCCCGCTGCCCTGCCGACGTGCTGCCCTGCTCGGGGCCATGCTTTCAGGTGTTTGTCAGTGGCCTGTCACAACCCCGCCCGTGATGGGCATCGGTGATCCGCGCCGTGGCCTTGAGAGTGCGGGCAGCGTTCCGCGCACTATCGTCATCCGGACAGAACAGAAGGCGACTCTCCGGTGAAGCGGAGGTTGCCCGCGTCTCACCACCGGGACGGTGCGAGCCTTCTCGGCGGGGACGTCAACGGGCGGGAGGACGACAGCGCGTGGCGACGGAGCGGAGCGGACCGGACGGTGCCGCCGGAGCGGGCCTGACGGCGGGTCGGCTGGGGACGGTACGAGCCGCGCTGTGGCTGCTCGCCGTGATCCTGGCGGTGCGGCAGATCGCGGTCGTGCTGAGCACGCCCAAGGGTGAGCGGCTCACCGATCTGGAGACCTGGGCCGGGCCCAGCGGCGTCCTCCAGGTGAACGGCTCGCTGTACGACTCCACGCGGTTCCCGGGCACCCCCTTCGGCGGCCTCGTCCTCAAGCCCCTCACCCGAACGGCCGAACAGGCGCTCGGCTGGGGCTGGACCTTCGGCACCCTCCTCCTGGTCGTCGCCCTCGGCATGGTCGCCGCCCGCGCTCTGCCCCAGCCCGTCACCCGCCGCACGGCATTGCTCGCGGCCCCCGTCGCGGTCACCCTGCTGATGCTGTCGCTGCCGGTGCGCAACACGCTGTACCTGGGCCAGACCAGCATCCTCCCCGTCCTGCTCGTCCTCGCGGGCTGCTTCGCGGTCCGGGGCGAGCGCACCAGCGGGGTCTGCATCGGGCTCGCCGCGGCCTTCCAGCCGACCGTGCTGCTGTTCGTGCCGCTGCTGTGGTTCACCGGCCGCAGGCGCGCCGCCGCGAGCACCGGGATCACGTTCGCCGGGGCCACCACGCTGGCCTGGGCCGCGATGCCGCACGACTCGTACACCTACTGGGTCCACCACCTCGCCGGCGTCGGCCTCGGCGGCCGGGCGGACGACCTCGCCAACCAGTCCCTGCACGGCGCGCTGCTCCGGCTGGGCCTCACGGGCCCGCTGGAGATCGTCGTCTTCTTCGCGCTGGCCGCCGCCGTCGCCGCACTCGGCATGCGGCGGGCCGTCCACTACGCCCGCGACGGACAGCTGCTGCTCGCGGTCGCCCTCACCGGCTGTGTCGTGGTCGCCGTCTCGCCGACGTCCTGGAAGCACCAGCTGCTGTGGGTGCTGCTCGCGGTGGTCGGCCGGGTCGGCACGAAGGCCTCGGCGCGGTACGTGTGGCCGGTCGCCGTCGTCCTGGTGATGACGCTGCCCGCGAAGATGGTGGTGCCGAACGTGGGCGTTCTGCACCCGGTGCGTGACAACGTGGTCCTGCTGGCCGCGCTCACCGCCGCGCTCGTCGTGCCGTTCCTGTCCCGTACCTCGGAGTACTACCGGGCGCCGATCCCCAAGGAGTACGCCCCGAAGGCGGAGACCCGCTTCGCCTGGGCCCCGTTGCTGCGCCGGGTGGCGACCCGCCCCAACCTGCTCCTCGAACTGCTGCTGATCCGCGCCACCTACGCCGCCTACCAGCGCACCCGCCTCGAGGCCACCGGCAGCCGGGCCGCCGCCGAGGAGCACGCGGGGCAGGTCATGGCAGTGGAGAAGGCCCTGTTCATGGACATCGAGCACTGGTTCAACCACACGGTGGTCGGGATCGGCTGGCTGCGGGGCTTCTTCGACTTCTACTACACGTCGTTCCACTTCGTGGTCCCGCTGACCGTCCTCGCCGTCCTCTACTGGCGCCGCCCCGCGGACTACCGCTGGGCCCGTACGGCCATCGGCCTCACCACGGTCCTCGCGCTCGTCGGCTTCTTCTTCTACCCGCTGGCGCCGCCGCGCCTGATGCCGGGCCTCGGCATCATCGACACCATCTACGGCGTCCAGGACTTCTCCCAGCCGGACTACGGCAAGCTCACCGAACTCACCAACCAGTACGCGGCGATGCCGTCCCTGCACTTCGGCTGGTCGCTGTGGTGCGGGCTCACGATCGCGATCGTCGCGCCCAAGGTGTGGATGAAGGTGCTGGGCCTGCTGCATCCCTTCTTCACGGTCCTGGCGATCGTCGCGACCGGCAACCACTGGATCCTCGACGCGGTCGGCGGTGCGGCGGTGGTGGGCGTGGGCTTCGGCCTGACGTACCTCCTGACCGGCCCGCGCACCACCGGGCCCCGTCAGGGGCGCGGGGAACTGCGCGAGCAACCACGGACGACCGACCGACTCGCCACGGCCGCGCAGCGCAACGGCGGCGGAGCGGACGGAGACGGAGACGGCGGAGGCAGGGGCGGGGCGTAGGGGTGCGGCCCCTGCCTCCGGCAGGACGGGCCGACGGCGCCGGGAGGCCGTCGGCCCGAGTACAGCGGGGGTGGGGCCCGGTCAGACGGTGGTCACCTGGAGGTGCTTGACCCCGTTGATCCAGGCGGAGCGCAACCGGCTCGGTTCGCCGGCGAGCCTGAGGTTCGGCAGCGCGTCGGCGATCGCGTTGAAGATCAGGTTGATCTCCAGGACGGCCAGGGACTTGCCGAGGCAGAAGTGCGGGCCTCCGCCGCCGAAGCCGAGGTGGGGGTTCGGGTCCCGGGTGATGTCGAAGGTGTCCGGGTTGTCGAAGACATCCGGGTCGTGGTTGGCGGAGGCGTAGAAGATACCGACGCGGTCCCCCTGCTTGACCAGCTTGCCGCCGAGTTCGACGTCCTGGGTGGCGGTGCGCTGGAAGGAGTTGACCGGGGCGGCCCAGCGGACGATTTCTTCGGCCGCCGTCGCCGGGCGCTCACGTTTGTAGAGGTCCCACTGGTCGGGGTGGGTGAGGAAGGCGTGCATGCCGTGGGTGATGGCGTTGCGGGTCGTCTCGTTGCCCGCGACCGCCAGCATCAGCACGAAGAACCCGAACTCGTCGGAGGCCAGGTTCCCCTCGTCCTCGGCGGCCACCAGCGTGGTGACGATGTCCTTGGCCGGGCACTGCTTGCGGTCGGCGGCCATGTTCATGGCGTAGGCGATGAGTTCCATCGCCGACTGCTGGCCGACCTCCTCGGTGATGGCGTACTCCGGATCGTCGTACGAGATCATCCGGTTCGACCACTCGAAGATCCGGATGCGGTCCTCCTGCGGGATGCCGATCAGCTCGGCTATGGCCTGGAGGGGGAGTTCGCAGGCGACCTCGGTGACGAAGTCGAAGGGGCCGGCGTGGGCGACGGCCTCCCGGGCGATGCTGAGGGCGCGGTGACGCAGGTTGTCCTCCAGCGCGCGGATGGCCCGCGGGGTGAAGACACGTTGGACGATCTGGCGGACGCGGGTGTGCTCCGGCGGGTCCATGTTCAGCAGGATCAGCCGCTGGGCGTCGATCGCGTCGCGCTCGATGTGCTCGTTGAAGCGGATGATCGCGGTGTTGACCGTCGAGGAGAACAACTCCGGGTGCGTGGAGACGTACTTGACGTCCGCGTGCCGGGTGACGGCCCAGTAGCCCTCGTCCGCGAAGCCCGCGATGCCGGGTGCCTGGGGGATCCAGTGGACCGGTTCCGTGCGGCGCAGTTCGGCGAACTCCGGGAGGGGGACACGGTGGTGCAGCAGGTCGGGGTCGGTGAAGTCGAACCCGTCGGGCAGCGCTGGACAGGGCATCGGCCACTCCTGACGGACCATCAGGTATAGGGAATTGCGGTGACCGTAGTAACGGGTTCTACAACTGGCAAGGGGTACGGGCTTTTCAATTGCCGCACGCCCCTTGCGGTCGCGCAGTCACGCTCAGCAGACTGCTCAAGAGAACTAGAACGCGTACTAGTTCTGCGTGGCGGGCCGGGCCGGGACGCCCCGCGCCGCGCGGGTAACCGTTGAGAGGAATCCCCATGGCCGCGGAACCCGTGATCGTCGAAGCCGTACGCACCCCCATCGGCAGGCGCGGTGGCGCGCTCGCCAACCTCCACCCCGCCTATCTGCTGGGCGAGACCTACCGTGAACTCCTCGGCCGCACCGGCATCCCCGCCGACTGCGTCGAGCAGATCGTCGGCGGCACGGTGACCCACGCCGGCGAACAGTCCATGAACCCCGCGCGCACGGCCTGGCTGACCATGGGCCTGCCCTACGAGACGGCCGCGACGACGGTCGACTGTCAGTGCGGCTCCTCGCAGCAGGCCTCGCACATGGTGGCCAACATGGTCTCGGCGGGCGTCATCGACGTCGGGATCAGCTGCGGCGTCGAGGCCATGTCCCGGGTGCCGCTCGGGTCGGGGTCCAAGCACGGGCCCGGGAAGCCGTTCCCGGAGGAGTGGAACGTCGACCTGCCGAACCAGTTCGAGGCGGCGGAGCGGATCGCCCGGCACCGGGGGCTCACCCGGGAGGACACGGACGCGCTGGGGCTGCTCTCCCAGGAGCGGGCCGCCGCGGCGTGGGCCGAGGAGCGGTTCAAGAAGGAGACGTTCGCCGTCCAGGTGCCGACGACCGAGGCGGAACAGAGCGCCGGGCAGGGCATGTGGCGGCTCGTCGACCACGACGAGGGGCTGCGCGACACGTCGTCGGAGGCGCTGGCCCGGCTGAAACCGATCATGCCGTCGGCGGTCCATACGGCGGGCAACTCGTCCCAGATCAGCGACGGCGCGGCGGCAATCATGTGGGCGTCGAAGCGGATGGCCCGCGCGCTGAAGCTGCGGCCCCGCGCGCGGATCGTCGCCCAGGCGCTGGTGGGCTCCGACCCCCACTTCCACCTCGACGGGCCGATCGACGCGACCAAGGCGGTGTTGGGGAAGGCCGGGATGTCGCTCAAGGACATCGACCTGGTCGAGATCAACGAGGCCTTCGCGTCGGTGGTGCTGAGCTGGGCGAAGGTCTTCGACCAGGACCTGGCGAAGGTGAACGTCAACGGCGGCGCGATCGCCCTCGGGCATCCCGTGGGTGCGACGGGGGCACGGCTCATCACGACCGCGCTGCACGAACTGGAGCGGACCGACAAGGAGTTCGCGCTGGTGACGATGTGCGCGGGTGGCGGGCTGGCGACCGGGACGATCATCCAGCGGCTGTGACCCGGCGTCGGCGGTCGGCGGTCGGCGTCGTCAGGCGTCGGCCGACCGCAGCGCGGTGATTGTGTCCGGCTGGTGGCTGTCGGGCCGATGGTGTCCGGCTGGTGGCTGTCGGGCCGATGGTGAGTGGCTGGTGGCTGTCGGGCCGATGGTGAGTGGCCGGTGGCTGTCCGGTCGATGGCGAGCGGCCGGTGACTGTCCGGTCGACGGCGAGTGGCTGGTGGCTGTCCGGTCGACGGCGAGCGGCCGGTGGCTGTCCGGTCGACGGCCGTCAGGCCGACGGCTGTTGGGCGGCTGTCGGTCGCCGTACCCCGACAGGGAAGTGGCCCTGCTGGTCGTCCCGCGGCCAGCAGGGCCTTCCCCCGTGGCGGCAAGTCCCCCGTGCCGCCTCGTTCCCCCGTGGCGGCCGGTCGTGCCGCCCTTTTCCCCCCGTGAGCGGCAGGTCCCCCGTGGCCGTGCCGCTCGATCCCCCGTGAGCGGCACGTCCCCCGTCCCGCCCACACCACTGATTCCACCGGATCGCGCATTGTTAGGCAGGGGTGTCGAGCCTGCCAAACAATGGCCGGACGCTATCTCTCCGCTTAGGTGGCCGGATGCGTACGTTGGTTGTCCGGGATGGTGTGGGTGTGGCGGGAGAGGAACAGCGCGGTGGCAGGTCGTCGTGAGGTACCGGTCGATCCGGGGGCCGGGCCGGTGCAGCGGTTCGCGTTCGAGTTGCGGAAACTGCGGACCGAGGCGGGCGGCCTCACCTACCGGGCGATGGCCGGGCAGGCGGGCTACTCGATCACCACGCTCTCCCAGGCGGCGGGCGGCGAGCAGTTGCCCACGCTGCCGGTGGCCCTGGCCTTCGTACGGGCCTGTGGCGGCGATCCCGGGGAGTGGGAGATCCGGTGGCACCAGGCGGTCGAGGAAGCAGCCACGTTCGACCCGGACAAGGACGGGGAGGACGCGGAGCCGCCGTACCGGGGGCTGGCCCGGTTCGAGACCGACGACAGCGGGCTCTTCTTCGGCCGGGACCGGATCACCGCGGAACTCGTGGACCTGATGCGGCGACGACGGTTCGCGGCGGTCTTCGGCCCGTCGGGGATCGGCAAGTCCTCACTCCTGCGCGCCGGTCTGATCCCCGTCCTGCGCGAGTCCGAGGAGCAGGGACTGCGACCGTCCGCGATCCGGATCCTGACCCCCGGCGAGCAACTGGCCCGCACCCATGAACTGCTGCTGGAGGCGAACGGCCAAGGCAACGGCCCCGGCACAAGCACCGGCACCGGCCCCGGCACCGGCCCCGGCGACACACTCGTGGTCGTCGACCAGTTCGAGGAGGTCTTCACCCTCTGCCACGACGCGGCCGAACGGGCCCGGTTCATCGACCTGTTGCTGACCGCGCGCGAGCCGGAGAGCCGACTGCGGGTGCTGTTGGCCGTGCGCGCGGACTTCTACGGCCGCTGCGCCGAGCACCGTGAGCTGGCCGAGGCGCTGGGCGACGCCAATCTGCTCGCGGGGCCGATGAGTTCGGCGGAGCTGCGCGAGGTCGTCGTCAAGCCGGCCGCGGCCGCCGGGCTGACCGTGGAACGGGCGCTGACCACGCGGCTGGTCGACGAGATCACCGACGCGCCCGGCGGTCTGCCGCTGTTGTCGCACGTCCTGCTGGAGACCTGGCGGCGGCGCCGGGGCAAGACGCTGACCCTCGCCGGGTACGAGGCGGCCGGTGGCCTGGACGGAGCCATCGCCAAGACCGCCGAGGACATGTACGGCCGGTTCACCGACGGCGAGGCCGCCACGGCCCGCCGGGTGCTGCTGCGGCTGATCTCCCCGGGCGACGGCACGCCCGACACGCGCCGGCCCGCCGCCAGGGCCGAGCTGGAGACCACGGGCACCGGTCGGGCGGAGGTCGCCCAGGTTCTGGAGGCCCTCACCCGGGCCCGCCTCCTCACCCTCGACGGCCCGACCGTCGAAGTCGCCCACGAGGCGCTCATCACCGCCTGGCCCCGGCTGCGCGGCTGGATCGAGGAGGACCGGGACCGTCTGCGCGCCCACCGGCAACTGACCGACGCGGCCCGGTCCTGGGAGGAGCTGGGCTGCGACACGGGCGCGCTGTACCGGGGCAGCCGGCTCGTCACGGCGCGGGAGTACTTCGGGGGCCCGCGCCACACCGACGACCTGACCGACCAGGAGGCCGCCTTCCTCACGGCGAGTCTCACCGCCCTCGACCAGGAGGAACGGGCCAGGGCCCGCACCACGCGACGCCTGCGTGTCCTCGTCACCTCCCTGGCCTGCCTCCTCGCCCTCGCCCTGACCGCCACGGCCGTCGCCTACTGGCAGCGCCAGAGTGCCGTGAACGCCCAACGCGAGGGCCTGTCGCGACAGTTGGCGGCACAGTCCGCCGCGCTGTTGGAGAGCGACACCGACCTCGCCTCGCTGCTGGCCGTCAAGGCGTACCGGACGAGCCCCACCCGCGAGGCCACGCGGAGCCTGTACGCCGCCGCGGCCGTCCCGCTGGAACGCCGGCTGACCGGACATACCGGAACCGTTTCCACCCTGGCCTACAGCCCCGACGGGAAGACCCTCGCCAGCGGCGGCTATGACGGCACGGTACGGCTGTGGGACACGGCGACCGGCCGTACCCGGAAGGTGCTGGCCGGACGCAAGATCGCGGACAACCCCGACGTCGTACGCACCGTGGCCTTCGGCCCCGACGGCAGAACCTTCGCCACCAGTCACAATGACGACGCACGGCTGCGGGACCTGGACACCGGGCGCGTACGGGCGTCGGTCGCCGTCCGTGAGCCCGACGAGGACAACATGGCGGCGGTCGGCTTCGACGGTGACGGCCGCGCGCTGGCCGTCACGGAGAGCGGGCGGGTGCTGGACGTGGCCACCGGCCGCGTCGCGACCACCCTCAGGGGCCCCACCGGTCTGGAGATGGCGGTGGCGTTCAGCCCCGACGGGCGCACCCTCGCCACCAGCACCCGGGACCACACCGCGCAACTGTGGGACCTGGACACGGGAAGAGTGCTGTCCACCCTCAAGAGCAGTACAGGGGTGGTCAGTTCACTGGCGTTCGACTCCGACGGGAAGATCCTGGCCACCGGCACCGAGGACGGCACCGTCCATCTGTGGGCCGTGGCCGACGGCAAGCAGCGGACCACCCTCACCAGTGCCAGCAGCCGCGTCGAGTCCATGGCGTTCGACCCGGACGGCAAGACCCTGGCCGCCGGTAGCTACGACGGCACGGTACGCCTGTGGGACCTCGCCACCGGACGCGCGGACGCCACCCTCACCGGCCACACCAGCCCCGTGATGTCGGTGGCGTTCAGCCCCGACGGGGACGAACTGGCGACGGGCAACGAGGCCGACAGCTTCGGCGGCGGTGACGTCGGGATCCGGCTGTGGAACGTGGGCAGGAACCGCCCCCGAGCCACGCTGAAGGTGCCGGGAGGAGACCTGCAGTCGGTGGTGTTCAGCCCCGACGGCGACACCATCGCCACCAGCAGCGTCCGGACGACCGCCGACGACTGGAAGACCGTCGGTGTGGTCCGGCTGTGGGACACGGCCACCCGCCGTACGCGAGCCACCCTCGCCGACGGGCCGGACGAAGGGGGGCCGCTTCTCTTCAGCCCCGACGGCAGGACCCTGGCCGTCATGGACAGCGCCCGGGGGCAGCTGTGGGACGTGGCCACCCGACGGCTGCGGACCACTCTGCCAGACCGGTTCATCAACGGGATGGCGTTCAGCCCCGACGGAAAGACACTGGTCACGGTGGGCGACGGCCTGGTGCTGTGGGACGCCCGGACCGGGCGCCCCCGCGTCGAACTCCCCAAAGCCGAAGAGGGCTCGCCGCTGGCCTTCAGCCCTTCTGGTGACGTCTTCGCCACCACCGGAGGCCGGGACCGGGAGATCCGGCTCCGTGACCCCGCCACCGGGCGCGTCCGGTCCACGCTCACCGAACCCGCGGGCAGCGCCTCGCCGAAGAGGGCGGAGGGCGGCCCGTTCATGATGTTCCAGCAGGTGCAGTCGATGGCCTTCAGCCCGGACGGCCGCACTCTCGCCGCAGCCGGCTCCGACGGCAGGGTTCAGCTGTGGAACACCGACACGGGAGAACTCGACGCCACGCTCACCGTGAGCCTCACGGAGGGGCCGGTCGAGCTGGCGTTCAGTCCCGATGGCCGTACCCTCGCCACGGCCGGCGGCAGCGCGGTACGGCTGTGGGACACCACCACGAGATACGCCCGCGCGACCTTCCCCGGCGGGGGCGGGGCGAGGCTGGCGTTCAGCCCCGACGGCCGCACCCTCGCGGTCGGCGACTACCGCAGCCGCCTGAGCCTGTGGAACGCGGACCTGCCCCGCCCGGCCGAGGCGGTCACCCACATCTGCCGAGCCGTCCACCGCGACCTCACCCAGCAGGAGCGGGCGCTGTACCTCCCGGACCAGGAGTCAGGCGGCGTCTGCTGACGCGGCCCAGCCGAGGAAGGTGTTGAACGCGGCGGGGGCCAAGGTGAGTTGGGGTCCCATGGGGTTCTTGGAGTCGCGGATGGCGATGATGGGGCAGGGGGTTTCGGTGATCTCTACGCACTCACCGCCCTGGTCGCTGCTGTGCGACGACTTGCGCCAGGCAAGGAGGCCGAGGGGGGCGCATTCGACGCATTGGCCGCCCTGATCGCCGCTGTAGCTGGACTTACGCCACTGGATCGCGCCCAGATTCACGTTGTCCCTCATAGCGTTCCTCCATCACACGTCGGATCAGCTCCGCCGAGTCCCCGAGGGACAGTGCAGCGGCTTGCAAATGATCGTAACGGAGCGAGCAGTCCCTGGCGGTGGCTCGGTCGGCGGTCGGATGCCCACGCCCGTAGCCCTCGGTGTAAACGATGGCTGGGTCGCGTTCGAAGCGATAGAGGTCGAACGAGCCTTGTAGCCCCACGTGGGCTCCTGCCGAGAATGGCAGCACTTGGATGTTGATCCGTGGGTTGCTCTCGGACGCCAACAGTTTTCGCAGTTGGCCTCGCATGACGTCCGCGCCGCCGATCTCTTGGTAGAGCGCGGCCTCACTGAGGATGGCCCAGAACGTGGGAGGATCCTCCTTCTCGAAGACGCGTTGGCGGGCCAGCCGTACAGCGACGCGATCGTCAAGATCGGACTTGTCAAGGCTGCCCAGCACGGCCCTTGCGTACTTCTCCGTCTGGAGGAGACCAAGGACCATGTGCGTCTGGAACGAGCAGATCTCGGCGGCCCGAACCTCCAGCTCCGCCACCTGCTGGAACCATGCCGGAAGTTGATGACGCATCACCAGCACAGCCAGCCGGGACAGCAGCCCGCCCGTCTCCAGCGCCACATCCACCCGCTCGCTGAACTCCAGCGTCGGGCACTTTCTCGCGGTCTCGATCTGCCCCACCAGCGACGCGGTGTACCCGAGGATGTCCCCCAACTGCTTCTGCGTCAGGCTCGCGGCCTCGCGGCAGCGCCGCAACTCGTAGCCGTAGTAGTCCAGTGGTGAGGCGCCGGGATCGAGGGTGTGGATCTGGGTCACGTGCGGTGCCCTCCGTCTAGCTTGAACCCACTCTTCAACAGGTTGTGTCCGCTCTGTGGCTGACAGTAGCCATGCCGGGTCAGTCTTGTGGCGTGAACGCATACTTTCCCCCCCTTCCTCCTGGGTGCCCCACCCGCCCAGTACCGGATCAGCCTCACCGTCGGTGAGCACTCGGCGCATCACGTCCGCCGTATCGTCCGCTCGTATCTCGACGAGTGGGAGCTGGCGGAGCTGACCGACGCCGTCGAGCTGGGCGTGACGGAGCTGCTCGCCAACGTCGTACGGCATGTCCCGGACCGGCGGTGCACGCTGCTGTTGCTGCGGGCGGCGGCCGGGGTGCGGGTGGAGGTGGGGGACGGGTCGGCTCGGCTCCCCGTCGTGCGGGACGACCTGCCGCCGGACTCGGAACGCGGGCGCGGCCTCACGCTGTTGGGCGCGGTGTCCGACAAGTGGGGGGTGGGGCCCAGGGGTGGCGGAGGCAAGACCGTGTGGTTCGAGTGCCGGGTCGGCGCTGACTGAAGCGGTCGCCGGCGCTCACCTGTCCGGCGGGCTGATGCTCGTCAGGTCGGCGGGGCTTCTGCTCATGGGCGAAGCTCGCGGAGGACCTCCGCGATCTGCTGGGCTGCCCGCTGCCCGCTGCGCGCGGGTAGGGGCGAGTCGGCCGTAGCCGATGACCAGGGCCGGCGGGTGGCGCCGGGTGGCCTTCCAGAGCCTTATCGGGGGATGTCGATGAGAACGCGGCCGCGGCCGCCGGCGTCGACGCGGTCGTGGGCCTTGGCGATGTCGGCGAGCGGGTAGCGGTCGCCGACATCGACGGTAAGCGCGCCGACGGCGGCCGCGGAGGCCAGATCACGGGCGGCCTGGAGTTTGGCGTCGGCGGGGAAGTCGTCGCTGCCGATCAGGCGCAGGGTGACGTTGTTGAACAGCAGGGTCCAGAAGGGGATTTCGGTGCGGTCGGCGCGGGTGGCGTAGGCGGCGATGGTTGCGCCGTTGGCGGCGACGGCGTTGTCGAGGTCGGCGTTGTCGGACAGGGACACCTCGATGATCCGGTCCACCCCGGCGGGGGCGTGGGCGAGGATCTCGGCGGCCGGGTCGGCGGCGTCGAGGGCGACGGAGTGTGAGATGACCGCCGGATCGACCCGGTCCAGGTCGGCTGTGCGGCGGACGGTGCCGATGACGGTGGCCCCACCCCAGGCGGCGAGCTGGGCTGCCGGCGAGCCGACCCCGCCCAGGGCCCCGTTGACCAGGACGACCTTGCCATCGACGGGGCCGTCGGCGAACACGCTGCGGTGCGCGGTGATGCCGGGGATGCCCAGGCTCGCGCCGAGATCGTCGGAGAGGTGGTCGGGCAGCGGGACGGTGAGGCCGGCGGGCACGACTGCGTACTGGGCGGCGGTACCGAAGGCCCGGTAGGACTGGGCGCCGTACACCCACACGCGCTGCCCCCTGCGGCGCTCGTCGACTCCGTGGCCGACCGCGTCGATCACGCCGGCGGCGTCGCTGTGCGGGATCACTCGCGGGTAGGGCATGCCGGAGCCGGTCCAGCCAGTGCGCTTCTTGGTGTCGCCGGGGTTCACCCCCGAGACGGTGACGCGGACCCGGACCTCGCCAGGGCCGGGGGTGGGGTCAGGCAGTTCACCGACCTGCAGTACCTCGGTGGCCTTGCCTTGTGCGTCGTACCAGGAAGCAAGCATGGGGGGCGCCTTTCGTTGTCTGTCAGCTCGCCGATGCGTCGAGCGGGGAGGAGGCGTGTGGGTCGCGCGTGGGGCCGGGCTCGGGGGTGCCCTGGCCGAGGGACTCGCGGATCCAGGTTCGTTCGGCCTGGCTGGTGGCGCGGGCGGTGAGCAGCATGCCGCGCCGGTAGGGGTCTGCGACCTCCTCGGCGCGCAGCGGCTTGTCTCCGTCGTAGAAGAAGCTCGCCGATTCCTCCAGGAAGGCGAGCCGGCGCCTGAGCACCGCGTGCTGGTCGGCCACGTCCGGGAGCAGGGAGAGGAAGGCCAGGATCGTGAACCAGCGGGGGAAGTCGGTGAGTTCGTGCTCGGCCGGCTCGCGCAGCCGCCGGAGCATGTCCTCGCGGCCCGTGTCGGTCAGGTTCAGCACATACCGGCCGCCTCCTGCTTCCGGCGCGGGTCGCCGCTGAATCAGTCCGGCCTTGGTCAGGCGGTTGATCGCCGGGTAGAGGGTGCCGTCGCTGACCGGTCGGCTGTATCCGGTGAGGTGCGTGACGCGGCGGCGCAGCTCGTGTCCGGGAAGGGGGCCTGCGGCCAGGAAGCCGAGTATGGAGAGTTCCAGCATCCCTCCAGGATGACACATCGAAACGATGTTCACATCGATTCGATGTTACTGTCGTCATGGTCCTGCCGTTCGCTTCGAACACCACCACGCAGGCAGAGAGGCAGAGGCAGATGTCACCGGAATCCGTTGAATCAGTGATGAAGCGCTTCGTCGAGTTCATCAACACAGCCGACGAGGACCTTGCCCGGGAGGTCATCGACCCCGACGCGGTGTTCCACGCACCCAGTCACGCTGAACCGCTGCGGGGCCCCGAGGGCTACCTGGAGATCATCGCGATGATGCGCAGCGCATTCCCCGACGTCCGGTGGACTCTGGAGGAGAGCATCACCGAAGGCAGCACGGTGGCCGCACGGTTCACCATGCGCGGCACTCACGAAGGCGAGTTCTTCGGCATCCCTGCCACCGGCAACAAGATCGCGGTCCAGGCCATGAACTTCTACTACCTGGCCGATGGACGCATCGTCAAAGAGCGGGGTCAGCCCGATCTCCTCGGGCTCATGCAGCAGATCGGCGCCGTACCGGCGCCGTGAGGCAACAGTCGCCTCCTCCTCCCGCGCAACCGTCCAGGTCCGTGCGGCCGCCCTCCCGCAAGGCACATCATGGAATCCCTCGCACGAGCGGTGGCACGTCCGGACCTGCGCACGCTGCGGGCGTCGGGCGGCGAAGTCCGCCGAGTGGTCAGACGGTCCGATCTGCCGAACCTGCTACGAACGCGCAATGCGCGTCCGCGGTTGCTGCCCCGGCTGCCGAACTGACCGACTGTTGCCGGGCCGAAGCGATGCCGGTGCACCGGTCTGCCGCGACTGCGCGGGCATCACCCGCGACTTCTTCTGCGACCGCTGCGGGCTTCGAAGGGTCCTTGCTCGGCGGGCGCCTCTGCGAACGCTGCACCCTCGCCGCCGCCCTCGGCCGACTCCTCGACGACGGCACCGGCCGTGTCGCTCCTTCACCTGATCTCCTTCGAGGATGCCCCGTCCTTCAGGGCGGGGGAAAATCGAAGCTCCTGCGGAGCAGGGCAACAGGCGGGGTTTCGCTGCAACCGTTGGTCACTGCCCTGCTGGAGATGGACCGGCCCAGGAGTCGGCTGATCTGGCTCCGCAACCCCAACGTCGTCCGCCTCCTGCAGGGCCTGGCCACCGGTCCACCTGCGAGAGATCGGCGCCGCCGCAGCGCGGCCGGACCTCCGCGATCCGCCAACTCGTCCTTCAAGCCCCGGCCCCCGTCATCGCGAAGGCCCTCGGTCACCACGACAAGACGGCCACCCGCCTGGTCACCGAAGCCGGAGGCACCTGGAGCCGATACGCCCCCGGTGACCATGAACGGCGCAGATGACTGACAATGCCGGGATGACCCGACCCAGAATCCGTGTCGCCGCATACGTCATCCGGAACCGCGCCGTCCCCGAAGTTCTGGTCTTCGACCACATCGGTATGCCCGAGGCCGGCACCCAAGTTCCTGCGGGGGGAGTCAGATCAGGCGAAGAACTGGAAGAGGCGGTCCTTCGAGAGGTCGCCGAGGAAACCGGTCTGCTGACAGCCACGGTCGTCCGACAGATTGCCGTGGAGAACAAGCCACATCCCGACACCGGTCAGCCGCGACGAACCACATTCTTCTTTCTGCAGGCATCAGCAGAAACCCGCGATGCGTGGAACCACCACGTCAAGGGCGACGGAGAGGACGCTGGCCTTGTCTTCGCCTGCCGGTTCCTCGCCCTTCCTCTGGAGCAACCACTGGCGGACGACCAAGACGCATGGCTGGGCCACATTGACTCGCGCTGGACCACCGTCACCGTCGACAGTCAGTAATCAAAGAGCGGCCCCAGCCGCTGAATACGCGACACCTCAACATGCGGGCTTACCAGTCTCCCGAGGTCGTGGTCGATCTTGGTTCCGGTTCGCTGAGCAGCCAGCACACCTTCGCCGCCAGGGCCCCAGCTCCGGCCAGGGACGTCACCCCACAGCGTGACTCACCGCTGCCGGACCAGGCGGGATCTCCGCATCCTTCCCGCATGGGCAACCGCGCTCCCCTACGAGCACACCGCCGCTGTCAGAGGCGGCTGACACACGTCCGGCGGCCGGTGGCGCGACGCTGTCACCAGCCGCAAAATCCGAGGACCTTCCGCGCCCCCTGCCGTATCCGAGTGGCATCAACGTGACTGGTGGGTAATGATAAAGCGCCACCGACTGGTAGGCGCTTCATCGGATTCTCCCGGTGAGCGGTCTTAGTGAGTGGGAGCCGATCATGGCGGACGTCACCGTAGGTCCCGAGAAGGACGTCGAGTTCTTCAGGGACCTTCAAGAGGTGTTCGACAAGTACCCTGGCGCTGCGGAGCAATACTACGTTCAATTCGCGGCGGCCGAGTTGGTACTTGAGGTCGACCTTGAAAAGCAGGTGAAGGTCAGTCGGGTCCAGAACGGTGAGATCATCAGCAAGTTCGTGGACCGCGAATCTCAGCGGGCTTCCAACTCCGAATACTGCTGCGCGTGGAAGTGGGAGAGCCAGACCTGGCACTGTGTGACGATGTGCAGTGGTCCGCGCCCGCCTTTCAAGCAGTAGAAAATCCCGGGCGAGATAGCTTCACCTGGATGGTGGACAAGGTGATCGCAAGCGCCTGATCGAAATCAGGGGCTCGGCTCGCGACGGGCCCGTAGGCTGGGCAGAGCTGCCCGCGAAGGCTTCCCACGTGCCTTCCCGGGCGGCTTCCTGCTGCTCGGGCTTCCACCACGAAGCTGCCGACCCGGACGGCACGCTGAGCACGGGGACAGTGCCGGGCTGGCACCGATTTCCGGCTTCTGGCGAAAGCGAACGGCCGCACCGACCTGTGAGTCCTCGCGATCGAGCAGGGCCCGCGGCCGCCACGATCCCCAAGCGATCACTCACCGTGTCCGGCACGTCGAGCGGCTCGCGAATACGCGACACCGCAACATGCGAGCCCACCAGTTCCAAGGCCGAGGCGGTACCTATCAGTCCTTGTGCGCGGGCGATCCAGCACGCGGCGGTGATGTGCCAGTGGTGTTCGGCGCCGGTACGGTCCTGGAGCCCTTCGGGCAGGTCGTCCATACCCTGCGCCAGGATGTCCGCGAGGTCGGCCCCGGCCGCGTTGTCCAGCCAGTCCTGGACGGTCGGCCGCGATGCCCCGCTCACGCCCCAAGTGTCGCCGGGGCTTTGGCCTTCTGCTCGTCGTACTCGCGCAGCATCGGACGCGAGCTTTCAGGCCGATCGCGTACCCAGGAGGGCGAAGCGCTGCCCGCCCGGGCCGCGCCCGGAGCATTGCCGCGCCTGCGTCCAGCACGCACACGCCCCCGCCCGAGCGGACTGATCCAGGGCGGGGATGCGGGAAACAGGGAAAGAGGAGACGGCGAAGGCGGCGGCCCCGGGGATCGGGGGCCGCCGCCTTCGGTCTGGGTCGGCTGTGTCGGTTGTGTCGGTTGTTTCGACCGTGTCAGCCGTGCAGCTCGCGCTGGTGGTGCGGGTCGTGCTGGATCAGTACCAGTTGTTGGCCTGCCAGAAGTTCCACGCGCCACAGGGGCTGCCGTAGCGGTCCTTCATGTAGTCCACGCCCCACTTGATCTGGGTGGCGGCGTTGGTCTTCCAGTCGGAGCCCGCGGAGGACATCTTCGAGCCGGGCAGGGCCTGGACCAGGCCGTAGGCGCCGGAGGACGAGTTCGTCGCCTTGATGTTCCAGTCGCTCTCGTGGTCGACGATGTTGGAGAAGCACTTGTACTGGGCCGAGTCCGCGATCATCTTCTTCGCGACAGCCTGGGCCTGAGAGGCGTCCGACGCGGCCTGGGCGGGCGCGGCGGCGAGCAGGGCACCGGTGGCGGCAGCGGCCAGGGTGACACCGGCGAGGGCCTTCTTCGGGGAGGCGATGCGGCGGAGAACGGAGACGGTCACGGGGATCCTTTTCTTCGGGGACATGGCCGTCGCGGCATGCCTTCACCACGTGCTGTGCGGTGGGGGCGTACGTCGGCGCCGAGGCCCGGGTGGGCTCGTCGGCGCCGTTGCGACACATCCAGAGAAACAGCCCGAGCGGACGTCCGCAATGACCCCTTTTGCTAGTTGTGGTCGTATGTACGCCGAAGGTGCCTTCTGTGACGTGGCTCTCAATGCGCAGGTCGGAGGGCATGAAGTCATGTGCATGCCATGCACTTCGATCTACGAACCCGGTTCGTATGTGACGTGGACCCTATGGGGTGGTTCACGGCTCACGTGACGGACGGTGGGTGCGGCCTCACGCCGAGGTCATCGGGTGGGCGGGGTGAATGTGACCGCGCTCTCGAAGGCGGCCCTGCGGGTGGCCCGGCGCAGTGCCTTCAGGACCGGGGTGCCGAGGGTCAGGGTCAGGGGCAGGACGACGGTGACCACCGCACGGCCCAGGTCCCAGCCGAGGGACGTGGCCAGGCAGTACGCCACGAAACGGGCGAGGTTCGCCGCCGGGGCCGCCGACTCGTCGAAGGCGATGTTCGAGGCGAGCGTGTCGATGAAGGGCCAGCCGTAGAGGTTCATGACCGTGCCGTAGGCGAAGGCGGCGACGAAGCCGTAGGCGGCGAGCAGGACCAGCTCGGTACGGCCGCGCAGGCGGTGCGCGCCCGGCAGCAGGCCGGCGCCCATCGCGAACCATCCCATCGACAGCATCTGGAACGGCATCCACGGCCCCACGCCGCCCGTGAGCAGCGCGGACGAGAACATCGTCACCGCGCCCAGGGTGAAGCCGAAGCCGGGGCCGAGGACGCGTCCGCTGAGCACCATGAGGAAGAACATCGGTAGTCGAGGCCCCGGGTCGGTTCGTCGAGGAGGAGCAGCGGCGGGCGGGCCGTGAGGACGACCGCGAGCGCGAGGGCCAGCCGCTGCCCCTCCGGCAGGTCGCGGGGGGTGCGTGTCGTCCCCGATCCCGGGCAGCAGTCCGGAGGCGAGCCCCCGGCACGTGCCCGGCTCCGCCCCCGCGTCCCGGTCGGCCGCCGCGCACTCCGCCGCGACGGTGTCGGTGTACAGGAGGTCGCGGGGCTCCTGTGGTACGAGGCCGACTCGGCGTACGAGATCCTTCGGCGCCGTGCGGTGTGGCGTCAGCCCGCCCACGCGCACCGAACCGGCCGCCGGTTCCACCAGTCCGACCAGCGCGGAGAGGAGTGTGGACTTGCCGGCGCCGTTGCGGCCCATGAGGGCGATCGTCACCAACAGCACGACCGCCGCGGTACAGGCGCTCGCCGCGGTCGGCGGGCGGGACGCCGAGGCCGGGCGGGCGGTGCGATGGCTGAAGGACAACCAGAACGCCTGGTGGCTCTGGGCCCTCGGTCTGGCGACTGCTGCCCGGTGCCGTACACCGACGGGCCGCCGGTGACGCGAGCCGGTCACGATTGCGTACAGGGCAGTCCGACTTGCCGCGCCCTTGCCGGGGTCGCCCGAGCACGTACGGGCCCACGGGTATCCCGTCCCGCGCGTGCGCTCGGCGACCCGTGCGGAGATGGTGCTGGAGCGGCTGTCCGGCCCGACGATGCTGGAGGCGGTCGCCACCGGCCTGCTCGACCCGGCGCAGGTCGGCGCCACCCTGGCACGCCTCCTGCACGCCCTGCACGCTCTCCCGCCTCGCAACCAAGCGATATGCACGCCCCGTGGCCAAGACATCTCCGTGCCCCGCAGCCAGGACGTCTCCCCACCCCGCGACCAAGACATCTCCCTGCCCGGCAGCCAAGACGTCTCCCCGCCCTGCGACCACCCGCCCGGCCACTCCCTCAGCCCCACCGCCGCCGCGTCGCCCCCCACTCGCCGGGCGTCGTCCGCAGCGCCCACACCCCGCGTCCTTCACCTGGACCTGCACCCCGAGAACGTCATCCTCACGACCCACGGCCCCCAGGTCATCGACTGGAGCAACGCCGAGGAGGGGCCGCCCGGTCTCGACTGGGGTATCTCCGCGATGATCCTCGCCCAAGTCGCCGTCGACACCGCCGACTTCCGTACGGAGATGGCCCGCACCATGCTCGTCTCCCTCCTCGCCCACCAGTCCGACGGCCCCTCCGCCCTGACGGAAGAGGGACTCATCGAGGCGGGACGGCGCCGCGCGGCCAACCCGACGATGACCGCGCGTGAAGTGGAACTCGTGGTAGCCGCGGAGAAGTTGATCCGCTCCCTCGCGGTTCCGGCGACGGCGTAGTGAGGACACGCCGTCCTCGGGGGCGGCACGACGGCCTGGGCACAGCGGCCTGGGCGCGGACGGCATAAAGGCGCGGACGGCCTCAAGGCGCGGGCCTCAAGGTACGGACGGCCTCAAGGCGCGGACGGCCTCAGGGCCCGGCGAGGCGGGTGCCTGCGCACCGCCCACGCCACGGCCCCCGATGTCCCCGCCGCCCTGGGACGCCGGCCCCCGCGAACGCCCCTCACACCGCCACATACGTCACCGGATCGCTCCCCGTCACCGCCTCCGCCCGCCCCAGCTTCACCAGTCGCCGCAGATGGGCCTCCGCCTCGGAGACCGCGATGTTGCGGGAGGCGAAGGGGATCTGGGACCAGGGGCGGTTCCACTCCATGCGCTCGGCGAGTTGCCAGGGGGTGAGGGGCGAGGCGAGGAGGGCGAGCAGGCCGGTGAGCCGGGACTCGTGGTGGGCCAGCAACTCCCGTACGCGGGCGGCGGAGTCGGTGAACGTGTACTGATGGGCGGGAAGCACCTCGGCGGGGCCGAGGCGCCCGACGCGTTCCAGGGAGTCGAGGTAGTCGCCGAGCGGGTCGGTGACGGTGTCGTCGTCCGGGTCCTCGTAGAGGCCGATGTGCGGGCTGATCTCGGGGAGGAGGTGGTCGCCGGAGAACAGGCGTCCGTGGCCCGGGAGTTGGGCCGGGTGGGCCTCCTCCAGGTGGAGGCAGACATGGCCGGGTGTGTGGCCCGGCGTCCAGATCGCGCGGACGCGACGGCCGGGGAGGTCGAGGAGTTCACCGGGGACGATCTCGCGGTCGGGGAGCGCGGGGGAGAAGCCCGGCAGGGCGCGTGGGCGGCGGGGCGCGCGCAGCGGGGCGAGGTGTTCCTCGGGTGCGCCCGCGGCCGTGAGCTTGTCCGTCATGTACGTGAACCAGCGGTCCGGGCCGGTCCCGCGGGTGCGCCGGACGATCGCCGTGTCCGCCGCGTGCATCGCGATCCACGCGCCGGACGCCTCCCGCACCGCGCCCGACAGTCCGTGGTGGTCGGGGTGGTGGTGCGTGATCACGACCCCGTGGATCTCCGCGACCGACGTACCGCACGCCGTCAGGCCCGCGGCGAGCGTGTCCCACGACGCCGGGTCGTCCCAGCCGGTGTCGACCAGGACCGGTCCGCGGTCGGTGTCGACGACGTACACGAGGGTGTGGCCGAGCGGGTTGTCCGGGATGGGGACCTCGACGGACCGTACGCCTCCGCCGTGATCGTGCACGTGTGTCATGCGTTCCCCTGTCGTCGATGCCCCGTTGATGACCCGATCACCGCGCTCCGGTCACTATAACTAGAACGAGTTCCACCGGGAGTCCGGATGATCCGGTGTGCGCTCCGTGGACTCCTCTCACGGGAACTGGTATCAGTTCCCTGTCCCAATAAATCTGATGCATCGTCAGAGAACTTGCCGGCGAAGAGAACTGGCTCCGGGAGGCAGTCGGCCATGACCGAACTCGTGGAACACGGACAGCTGTTCATCGGCGGGGAGTTGACCGACCCCCTGGGCACGGACGTCATCGAGGTGGTCTCACCGCACACGGAGGAGGTCATCGGCCGCGTCCCGCACGCCTCGCGCGCGGACGTCGACCGGGCCGTGGCAGCCGCGCGCCACGCCTTCGACCACGGCCCCTGGCCACGCATGACCCTCGACGAACGGATCGAGGTCGTCGCCCGGATCAAGGACGCCTTCGCCGTACGCCACGAGGAGTTCGCCCGGATCATCAGCTCCGAGAACGGCACCCCGTTCACCTCCAGCGTGATGGTGCAGGCGCTCGCGTCGATGCTGGTGTGGGACGCGGCGATCACGACGGCGCGCGCGTTCACGTACGAGGAGCGGCGGGACGGCGTACTCGGCAGGATCCTCGTGCGGCGGGAGCCGGTCGGGGTGGTCGCGGCGGTCGTCCCCTGGAACGTCCCGCAGTTCACCGCCGCCGCGAAGCTCGCCCCCGCCCTCCTCACGGGCTGCCCGGCCATCCTGAAGGTGTCGCCCGAAACCCCGCTGGACGCCTACCTGCTGGCGGAGATCGCCGCCGAGGCGGGCCTGCCCGAAGGGGTCCTGTCCATCCTCCCCGCCGACCGCGAGGTCAGCGAGTACCTGGTCGGGCACCCGGGCGTCGACAAGGTCTCCTTCACCGGCTCGGTCGCCGCCGGCAAACGCGTCATGGAGGTCGCCGCCCGCAACCTCACCCGCGTCACCCTGGAGCTGGGCGGCAAGTCGGCGGCCGTGATCCTGCCGGACGCGGACGCGCAGACGGCCGTCAACGGCATCGCCCCCTTCGCCTGGATGATCAACGGGCAGGCCTGTGTCGCCCAGACCCGCATCCTCGTCCCGCGCAGCCGCTACGACGAGTTCGCCGAGGCCTTCGCGGCCTACGCCTCCGCGCTCAAGATCGGCGACCCCCTCGACCCGGCCACCGAACTAGGCCCCCTCGTCGCCGCCCGCCAGCAACGCCGCAGCCTCGACTACATCCGCATCGGCCAGGAGGAGGGCGCCAAGATCCTCACCGGCGGCGGCCGCCCGGCGGGCCTGGAACGCGGCTGGTACGTGGAACCGACCCTGTTCGGCGACGTCGACAACTCCATGCGCATCGCCCGAGAGGAGATCTTCGGCCCGGTGATCTGCCTCCTCCCGTACGGCGACGAGGCCGAGGCCGTACGCATCGCCAACGACTCCGACTACGGCCTCAGCGGCAGCGTCTGGACCGCCGACGACGAACACGGCGTCGACATCGCCCGCCAGGTCCGCACCGGCACCTACTCCGTCAACACCTTCAGCCTCGACATGCTCGGCCCCTTCGGCGGTTACAAGAACTCCGGCCTGGGCCGGGAGTTCGGCCCCGAGGGCTACGGCGAGTACCTGGAGCACAAGATGATCCATCTCCCGGCCGGATACGAGCCGCCCGCCGCCGCCGGTGGGACGGGGACGACGGACGGATCCGCGGCCGGGGAGGCGTAGGCATGGGCGACCGCTGGCACGTGGAGGTCGACCGTTCCCTCTGCATCGGCTCGGCCCAGTGCACCCACCTCGCCCCGGAAGCCTTCCGCCTCGACTCGGCCATGCAGTCCCACCCCGCCACCCCCGACACCGACGCGGGCGAACGCATCCTGAAGGCGGCCGAGGGCTGCCCGGTGGAGGCGATCGCGATCACCCTGCTGGGCAGCGGGGATCCGGTGTTCCCGCCGGAGGACTAGGGGGTGTGGTGGCCTACGCTCTGAGGTCGGCACAGGAACGATCGGGAAGTCGGGGCGGGGAAGCGTGCGCAAGTCCGAGGCCAAGGAGCTGATCAACCAGGCGTACGCGGCCTGGGACGCCGAGGAGTGGCAGCGCGCCGCCGACCTCTACGAGCAGGTGCTCGCTCATTTCCCGGACGAGAAGCCGAGCGCGGAGTGGTGGTACGACGCCGCGCTCGGCCACAAGTTCCTGCGCAACTGGGACAAGGCGTACGAACTCGGGATCCAGGCCGCCGCCCGCGCACCGCGTGGCGAGGGCGACCCCGCGTACTGGAACCTCGGCATCGCCGCCACGATCCGCCGCGACTGGGCCACCGCCCGCGACGCCTGGACCGGCTTCGGTATCGAGCTGCCCGACGGCGAGGGGGAGATCGACGGCCGCTTCGGCCAGGCCTGCGTGCGCCTGGACACCGACGGCCGACGCGAGGTGGTGTGGATCGACCGGCTGTGCCCGACGCGCGGCCGGGTGGTGAACGTCCCCGTGACCGGCGGCCGCCGCTACCGGACATCATTCGTAGTGCTCCGGCCTTCAGGCCGGAGGTGAAGCGAATCGCGTGGTCGCGACGCGGAGCGTCGCGGTGTCGTTCCGGCGGAGCCGGACCCTGCTTCGGGACGGTGACGGATCGTTCGCATGTTCCCGATAGCGGCGTGGGTTCGACGTGCCTAGTGTGATCGTCATGCAGCTCCGGTACGCCTTCAGGTTGTACCCCGACGCCGCTCAGCAGGCCGCGCTGGCCAGGGCGTTCGGGTGCGCCCGCGTCGTGTTCAACGACGCCGTGCGTGCCCGTGAGGAGGCCCGTGATGCCGGGCAGCCGTTCCCGACGGCCGGTCAGCTGTCCACACGCCTGATCACGGAGGCGAAACGGACGCCGCAGCGCGCCTGGCTGGGCCGGGTCTCCGCAGTCGTCCTCCAGCAGTCCCTGCGGGATGCCGAGACCGCCTACAGGAACTTCTTCGCCTCCCTCAAGGGTGCCCGGAAGGGACCGAAACTGGGCCCGCCCCGGTTCAAGTCCCGCAAGGACGCCCGGCAGTCGATCCGGTTCACCGCCAACGCCCGCTGGTCCATCACCGGCAAGGGACGCCTGAACCTGCCGAAGATCGGCGCGGTGAAGGTGAAGTGGTCCCGCGCGCTGCCCGCCACGCCCTCCTCGGTCACCGTCGTCAAGGACGCGGCCGGCAGGTTTTTCGCCTCCTTCGTCATCGATACCGACCCGGACGCCGACGCGGCACGGATGCCCGAAACCGACCGCACCATCGGCATCGATCTCGGCCTCACGCATTTCGCTGTCCTGTCCGACGGCACGAAGATCGACTCTCCGCGCTTTCTGCGGCGCGCGGAGAAGAAGCTGAAGAAGGCCCAAAGGGAGCTGTCCCGCAAGCAGAAGGGATCGAAGAACCGGGCCAGAGCCCGCCTGAAGGTCGCCCGCGCTCACGCCAAGGTCGCCGACGCCCGCCGAGAGTTCCACCACCAGCTCTCCACGAAGCTGATCTCCGAGAACCAAGAGATCGCTGTGGAGGACCTGTCGGTGGCTGGACTGGCACGCACCCGCCTGGCCAAGTCCGTCCATGACGCGGGTTGGTCGTCGTTCGTGCACATGCTGGAGTACAAAGCGAGACGGTACGGCCGCACCCTGGTGAAGATCGGCCGGTTCACTCCGACCTCCCAGACCTGCTCGGCCTGCGGCGCCGTGGACGGGCCCAAACCGCTGAACGTCCGGGAATGGACCTGTGCCGCCTGCGGCACCGTCCACGACCGGGACCACAACGCCGCGATCAACGTGAAGACGGCCGCCGGACTGGCGGTATCGGCCTGCGGAGCGCCGGTAGGACCGGGAGCGATCCCGGCACAGCGCGAAGAAACAGGAAGCCACGGATTCCGCACCGGAAACCGTGCCGCGTAGCGGCACGGCAACCAGTCAAGGAAGGCCAGAATCCTCGCCCTTCAGGGCGAGGAGCATGTCAAGGCGAGATCGTCCTCCATGAACGGCCAGCCCAACGGCGAACGCGTCGTCGACGGCACGACCTTCCCCGTCTTCGACGAACTGCTCCTCTTCGAGCCGTCCGACCTGCCCACCTTCCAGGTGACGGTCGCGGCCGGCGACCCCGCCGACCTGGAGGCCCTCACCACCCTCTTCGCCGATCACGACTTCGGCGCGGAGCCCGCCGGCAGCCTGACGACACACTGCGCCTGCTGCAGCGAGGGCACCCTCCACAAGTAGCCCCGGACCACCCACGCGGGCGCCCAGCGTGTCTTCGTGGCGGCCCCGGAGGGCGAGACCCGCAGGCTGCTCGACCAGTGGGCGGGGGAGAAGGCGGTCGGGCGGAGCTGGAGCGGTCTGGAAGCCGTGGGTTAGGGCGATCTACCGCCGTCCGAATTGCTCGAAAAAAATACCCTTAAGGGGGTTGTGCTCCCGCATGGGTGTTCTATCGTAGAAATCAGCCTACGAGGCGAGTGAGGGAGCCGACCGGAGTAGCCGACAGTGGCGCGAGGTAGCAGATCCGCCGATGCCGACGTCGACGGTCGGGCTGAGAGGCCGGAAGGTTGCAGGACAGGACCTGACGGTGACCCTCGGCACCTGGGCCGACAAGCTGTACCGGCGCAGGGAACCCGTCTCGTAGGTCTTTTCCGTGCCCGCGGGTCCTGTTTTCAGTGTCCGCGGGTCATTGTCGTGTTTCCGTGCCCGCGGGTCATTGTCGTGCCCGCGTCCTACGTCTGCGGCCGCCGGTCCGGCGCCGTCAGGTCGATCAGGCGGCACACCGTCTCGATGTCGATCTTCACCTGGGCGATCGAGGCGCGGCCGGAGAGCCAGGTGATGAGGGCCGAGTGCCAGGTGTGTTCGATGACGCGGACCGCCGACAGTTGCTCCGCACTCGGGTTCTCCAGGCCCATGGCGTCGAGGATGATCGCGGTGGTCTGGTGCGAGACCTGGTCGACCTCGGGGCTGACGCTGCGGTCGGCGAAGGTGAGGGCGCGGACCATGGCGTCGGCGAGGTGGGGCTCGCGCTGCAGGGCGCGGAAGGCGCGCATCAGGGTCTCGGCGACGCGCTCGGCCGCCGTCGTGCCGCTCGGGGGCTTCTTGCGGAGCGTGCCGTGCATGTGTTCCAGCTGGTCCTGCATGGTGGCGACCAGCAGATGGATCTTGGAGGGGAAGTAGCGGTAGAGCGTCCCCAGGGCGACCTGCGAGGACTCGGCGACCTCACGCATCTGTACGGCGTCGAAACCGCCCCGGCTGGCAAGCTGGGCGCTCGCATGCAGGATGCGGCGCCGACGGGCCTCCTGCCGCTCCGTGAGGGGCGGTGAGTCCGGTCGCCCGGCGCCGGCTTCCACCTTGACTTCCGCAGGCATGGGTCTCGTTCCGTGACGGTCGTGACGGTCGGTGAGGGTATGAGATCAAATAGCATGCCAGGGCGCGGGCCGTGGCGTGAATCACCCGATCCACCTCTCACAGCGGTTCTACCAGCCGGTAGATTCAGAGCCTCTTGAACGATCAACTCTGAAACTTGTTCTAGATTACCGTCTCGTCGTAATCTCACGGGAAATCGCAGTGAGAAGGGGGCCAGGAGTGACCGCGGAGGCCAGTCAGGCGGGGTCCCGACGTGACCTCGCTGCGGACGGCGAGCGACCGCTCAACATCGCGCTCCTCACTTATAAGGGGAACCCGTTCTGCGGGGGGCAGGGCGTCTACGTACGGCACCTCTCACGCGAGCTGGCGCGCCTCGGCCACCGGGTCGAGGTGATCGGTTCCCAGCCGTACCCCGTGCTCGACGAGGACGCCGTGCCCGTCGACGGTCCGGGCGGCATCTCCCTCACCGAGCTGCCCAGCCTCGACCTCTACCGGCAGCCCGACCCCTTCCGCACCCCGAAGCGGGACGAGTACCGCGACTGGGTCGACGCCCTCGAAGTGGCGACGATGTGGACCGGCGGGTTTCCGGAGCCGTTGACCTTCTCGCTCCGCGCCCGCCGCCATCTGCGCGCCCGGCGCGGCGAGTTCGACATCGTCCACGACAACCAGACCCTCGGGTACGGGCTGTTGGGGAACGTGGGCGCGCCCCTCGTCACCACCATCCACCACCCCATCACCGTCGACCGGCAGTTGGAGCTGGACGCGGCCGAGGGATGGCAGCGACGGATGTCGGTGCGCCGCTGGTACGCGTTCACGCGCATGCAGAAGCGGGTCGCGCGGCGGCTGCCGTCCGTGCTCACCGTCTCCGGTACCTCCCGCCAGGAGATCGTCGACCACCTCGGCGTCCGCGACGACCGTATGCACGTCGTGCACATCGGCGCCGACACCGACCTCTTCTCGCCGAATCCGGCCGTGGCGCAGGTGCCGGGCCGGATCGTCACCACCTCAAGCGCGGACGTGCCGCTCAAGGGGCTCGTCTTCCTCGTCGAGGCGCTCGCCAAGGTGCGCGCCGAGCACCCCGCGGCCCATCTGGTCGTCGTCGGCAAGCGGCCCGCCGAGGGCCCGGTCGCCCAGGCCGTCGAGCGGTTCGGCCTCGAAGGCGCCGTCGAGTTCGTCAAGGGCATCTCGGACGCCGAGCTGGTCGACCTGGTCCGCTCGGCCGAAGTCGCCTGTGTGCCCTCGCTGTACGAGGGGTTCTCGCTGCCGGCCGCCGAGGCCATGGCCACCGGTACGCCGCTGGTCGCCACCACCGGCGGGGCCATACCGGAGGTCGCCGGACGCGACGGCGAGACCTGCCTCGCGGTGCCCCCGGGCGACCCGGGTGCCCTGGCCGCCGGACTGAGCCGGCTCCTCGACGACCCGGAACTCCGGCGGCGGCTCGGCCGCGCGGGACGCGAGCGGGTCCTCACCCGGTTCACCTGGGCCCGCGCCGCCGAGGGCACGGTCGCCCACTACCGCGAGGCGATCGCCCGCGCCGAGGGCCGTCCGGCGGGGGCCGCCGCGAGCGCCGTACCGGCGGCGGAGCACACCGCCGAAGCCGCCGAACTCGTCGAAGCCGTCGAAGCCCACGAGGCTGTCGAAGCCCACGAGGCCGTCGAAGCCCACGAGGCCGTCGAAGCCCACGAGGCTGCCGAAGCCCACGAGGCTGTCGAAGTTGTCGACGAAGCAGTCGAGACCAACCGCGAAAGCGCCAACCGCGAAAGCAGGGCCACGTGCTGACCGTCGATTTCTCCCGGTTCCCGCTCGCACCGGGGGACCGTGTCCTGGATCTCGGCTGTGGAGCGGGCCGGCACGCGTTCGAGTGCTACCGGCGCGGCGCCCAGGTCGTGGCCCTCGACCAGAACGCCGAGGAAATCCGCGAGGTCGCCAAGTGGTTCGCGGCGATGAAGGAGGCGGGCGAGGCCCCCGAGGGCGCCACCGCTACGGCCATGGAGGGCGACGCCCTCGCGCTGCCCTTCCCCGACGAGTCCTTCGACGTCGTCATCATCTCCGAGGTGATGGAGCACATCCCCGACGACAAGGGCGTACTCGCCGAGATGGTCCGGGTGCTGAGGCCCGGTGGCCGTATAGCCATCACCGTCCCGCGCTACGGCCCCGAGAAGGTCTGCTGGGCGCTCTCCGACGCGTACCACGAGGTCGAGGGCGGCCACATCCGCATCTACAAGGCGGACGAACTCCTGGCCAAGATCCGCGAGGCGGGCCTCAAGCCGTACGGCACCCACCACGCGCACGCCCTGCACTCGCCGTACTGGTGGCTGAAGTGCGCGTTCGGCGTCGACAACGACAAGGCGCTGCCGGTGCGGGCGTACCACAAGCTGCTGGTCTGGGACATCATGAAGAAGCCGCTGGCCACCCGGGTCGCCGAGGAGGCGCTGAACCCGCTGATCGGCAAGAGCTTCGTGGCGTACGCGACCAAGCCGCACCTGCCCGTCGCCGCGGCCTCGGCGGACGTCAAGTGACGACTCCCCGGACAGAACACCTGGTCCTGCCCGGGGTCCTCACCGCAGAGGAGGCCGCCGCCACGGTGCGCGGCATCCTCGCGGTGCAGCGCGCGGACGGTGCCATCCCCTGGTTCCGCGGGCACCACCTCGACCCGTGGGACCACACCGAGGCGGCCATGGCCCTGGACGCGGCCGGCGAGCACGAGGCCGCCGAGCGCGCCTACGAATGGCTGCGCCGGCACCAGAACGGCGACGGCTCCTGGTACGCCGCGTACGCCGACGGGGACGCCGACGACGTCACCGACCGCGGCCGGGAGACCAACTTCGTCGCGTACATAGCCGTCGGCGTCTGGCACCACTACCTGGCCACCGGCGACGACACCTTCCTCGACCGCATGTGGCCGGCCGTCTACGCGGCGATCGAATGCGTCCTGCGGCTCCAGCAGCCCGGCGGCCAGATCGGCTGGAAGCGCGAGGACGACGGCACGCCGGTGAACGACGCGCTACTGACGGGCAGTTCGTCGATCCACCACGCGCTGCGCTGTGCGCTCGCCATCGCCGAACAGCGCGAAGAACCGCAGCCCGACTGGGAACTGGCGGTCGGCGCGCTCCGGCACGCGATACGCCGGCACCCCGAGCGGTTCCTCGACAAGAACCGCTACTCGATGGACTGGTACTACCCCGTGCTCGGCGGCGCGCTCACCGGCATCGAGGCCAAGTCCCGTGTCGAGGAGGGCTGGGACCGTTTCGTCGTGCCCGGCTTCGGCGTCCGCTGCGTGGTCCCCAACCCGTGGGTGACCGGCGGTGAGTCGGCCGAACTCGCCCTGGCCCTCTGGGCGATGGGCGAGTCCGACCGTGCCCTGGACATCCTCCAGTCCATCCAGCACCTCCGCGACGCCGACTCGGGCCTGTACTGGACGGGTTACGTCTTCGAGGACCACGCCGTCTGGCCCGAGGAACTGACCTCCTGGACCGCGGGGTCCCTGTTGCTGGCCGTGGCCGCGCTGGGCGGCGACGAGGCGACGTGCGCGGTGTTCGGCGGTGAGCGGTTGCCGCGTGGCCTGGACGACTTCGACGACTCGGAGTGCTGCTGAGCCGAGGGGTGCGTGGTCGGCTGCGGCCCGGTGGGGCTTCTCGCGCAGTTCCCCGCGCCCCTGAAGAGCCGGGGGCTGCGCCCCGGGCTCTTCGGCCCGCAGGCCGGTGTCCTTCGGGGGCGCGGGGAACTGCGCGAGCAACCACGAACCACCCGCACCCGCCCACACACCCGCACCCCCGAGCCATGGGGTGCGACGGCCCAACCCAGCGGAGCGACCACGCTCAGTGCCGGTGCATCCGGTTCGCTATCGCATGCCCCACGAACAGGTACACGACGGCCGCCAGGCCGTAGCCGGCCACTACCCGCGCCCACTGCTCGTCGAAGGTGAACAGGTCGTGCGACCAGCCGGCGAGCCAGCGGGCCGCGTCATGGATGAACTGCACGAAGTCGTTCGTGCCGTTCGCATCCAACAGGTACATCAGGATCCACAGGCCGAGGATGAAGGCCATGATGTCGGCGACGATGGCTATGACCCGGCCGGCCTGGTTGGAGCCGCTGTTTCGAGACATGCCGTACGGGTTGCCCGCCCGGCTTCGATGAAACCTCAAGTGTCCTCAGGAGTTGAGCTCCGCCAGCACTCGCAACGTGTGCGGGTCAGGGGCGAGCACCAGCAGGTCCGTCACCGGCCCCTTCCGCCACAACTCCAGCCGCTCCGCGATCCGTTCGCGCGGCCCGACCAGCGAGATCTCGTCGGCGAAGGCGTCCGGCACGGCGAGTACGGCCTCCTCGCGCCGCCCGTCGAGGAAGAGCCGTTGGATGTGCCGGGCCTCCTCCGCGTACCCCATGCGGGCCATGAGGTCGGCGTGGAAGTTGCGCTTGGCGTGCCCCATCCCGCCGATGTAGAAGCCCAGCATGGCCTTCACGGGCAGCAGCCCCTCGGCGACGTCGTCGCAGACCTTCGCCCGTGCCATGGGCGCGATGAGGTAGTCGTCGGGCACCTCGGTCAGCGACGCCTCGTAGACGTCGGTCCGCGTCGGCGACCAGTACAACGGCAGCCAGCCGTCCGCGATCCGGGCCGTCTGCGCGATGTTCTTCGGCCCTTCGGCACCGAGCAGTACGGGCAGGTCCGCACGGAGGGGGTGGGTGATGGACTTCAGCGCCTTCCCGATGCCGGTGCCGTCCGGGCCGTCGTACGGGAGGGGGTGGAAGCGTCCCGCCAGCTCGACGGGGGCCGCGCGCCTGAGGACTTGGCGTACGACGTCGACGTACTCCCTGGTCGCGGTCAGCGGGGACCTCGGGAACGGGCGCCCGTACCAGCCCTCGACGACCTGCGGCCCGGAGAGCCCGAGACCGAGGAGGGCGCGCCCCCCGGAGAGGTGGTCCAGGGTCAGGGCGTGCATCGCGGTGGTGGTGGGCGACCGGGCGGCCATCTGCGCAACAGCCGTGCCCAGCTTGATCCTTGAGGTGTGCGCGGCGATCCAGGTGAGCGGTGTGAAGGCGTCCGAGCCCCAGGACTCGGCGGTCCACACCGAGTCGTAGCCGAGCCGCTCCGCCTCCTGGGCGAGCGGGACGTGGTCCGCGGAGGGGCCGCGCCCCCAGTAGCCGAGTGCCAGACCGAGCCGCATACGCCTGCCTCCTGACGGTGCGTCAGCTGTTCGGGGCGGGAGCGACTGTACGACAACGGCCCCCCGCTCGGAAGAGCGAGGGGCCGGTCGTGAGGCTCTGTGCGGCTCGATACGGCTTCGTGCCGCTTTGTGCGGCTTCGTACGGAGGGTGATCAGCCGCGCTGGATGCCGCTGGTGTCCTGCAGGACGCCACGGCGGCCGTCCTGGGTCTGGGCCACCAGGTTGGGGCCGCGCTGCTCGACCGCCAGGTACCAGGTGCCCGGCGCCAGTTCGGCGATCGTCGACTGCGAACCGTCCTCGGCGAACAGCGGACGGGCCACCGGCACCGCGAACCAGAACGGCGAGAAGTCACCGGCAGGCGGCTGCGGGGCCGCCGCCTGCTGCTGCGGAGCGCCACCGAACGGCGCCCCCGGACCCGGCTGCGGCTGGCCGGGTCCCGGCTGACCCGCACCGAAGGGGGCCTGCGTACCGGCACCCGGGTAGCCGTAACCACCGGGCGGCTGGGCGCCGTACGGCTGCGGGGCGATCGGACGCGGGGCGCCGACCAGAGCGACCTTGAGGGCGGGGACGAGGGGGGTGGCGACGGCCGCGGCGGCCAGGAGCAGCGCGGCGATCAGACCGAGGATGAGACCGGCGCCGGAGTCGGGCTCCGAGCCTCCGAAGGTGCCGAAGAGCTCCTCCATCGCTCCGAACGGGTCGATGATCGACCAGAACGAGGTCCAGGCGGCGAAGATCGTCAGAGCCACCCCGAGCTGGCCCAGGTCGAGGCCGACGACCTTGGGCGGCTGAGGCAGCGCACGGGCGATGACGATCAGCACCGCACCGATGATGCCGCCGACGTACATGCTCATCACCAAGCCGAGGTTGTCCCAGGCATTGGGTGTGTTGTCGCCGGAGCCGTCGAACGTGTCGAGGAACGACGCGATGAACAGCAATACCGCTGCTCCGATCACGACGCCGTCGCCTCTGGTGAGGGAGCGGATATTCACTTCAGGTCCTTCGTCAGTCGTCTCGTCATCGGTGGAGGCGTCGCCGTCACCATGTCGCCGTCAGGCCGTGGTGGGATGCGCGGGGGTGGCCCCTCATCGTAAGGACGACCCTATCGTCCGACCGACTTGGGTGTCCGCCGGGATCATCTCGATGATCACGATCCGCCCGCTACCCTCGCAGGAAACTCACGATTTCCTCAGAGTCCCCCCGCGCCGCTTTCTGCCGCCAGGCACCGCTGGTCAACGGTGCCTGGTCATGGATATCGCGCATCGTGGCGCACACGACGAACACGGCGGGAACCGTTGACAGATTGAGACCGCCCGCACTTCATTCCGTGGTACTTCGGGATAGCGGCCCGAGTTCCCCGAAGGGGGGAGTTGTTCAATTTTCGAGGAAGCTCGTGATGCCGTCCGAGATTCCCCGGGCCGCTTTCTGGCGCCAGGCTCCGCTGGTGAGCTGGGCCGCGTCCTTGCTGTCACGCATGTTGCCGCACTCGATGAACACCTTGGGGACGGTGGAGAGGTTGAGGCCGCCGAGGTCGGTGCGGGTGACGATGCCGGTGCCGTCGCCGACGTAGTTGGAGGGGGCACTGCCGGTGGCGCGGACGAAGAAGCCGGTGATGCGCTCGCCGAGGTCGCGTGAGGGGGCGACGATGGGCCGGGTGTCGGCTGCGCCCTCGTTCACCGAACCAGGCAGGATCACATGGAAGCCGCGGTTGCCGGCGCCGGAGCCGTCCGCGTGGATCGACACCACCGCGTCCGCCTTCGCCTCGTTGCCGATCCGTGCCCGCTCGTCGATGCACGGGCCCCAGGGCCGGTCGTCGTCCTGGGTGAACTTCACCGTGGCGCCCTCCTGTTCGAGGAGTGTCCGCAGCCGCCGGGAGACGTCCAGCGTGAACTCGGCTTCCAGGTAGCCGTCGTTGGTGGTCGTCCCCGTCGTGTCGCACTCCTTGGCGTTCGTCCCGATGTTCACCTTGCGGTTGATCTCGGTCGTGTGCTGGAAGTTGCCGGGGTTGTGACCCGGGTCGATGACGACGACCTTGCCCTTGAGGGGGCCGGTGGCGGCGGGCGCGGAGGAGGAACCGGAGGGGCTCGCCTTCTCGCCGTCCTTCCCGTCTTTGCCGTCCTTCCCGTCGTCGGAGGCGGTCGGCCCGCCGGACGGGTCGGGGGACGTCGGCGGAGTGCCCGCCGACCGGGTCTGCGGGCCCGCCACGCTGCCCGATCCGTCGTCCCCGCCCCCGGAGTCCCCGACGGCCTGCCAGACACCCCACCCGGCCACCGCCCCCACCACGACCGCGGCCACCGCCACGGTCAGCGGACGGCGAAGTGCGGAACGGCGGGGCTGGGGCGGATCGAAGTCCGGGCCTACGTACGACACGCCTGCCACCTTACGGGTCGGGCCCCGGCGGACCGGCCGCCCCCGCCTCGCGTGGCGGCCGATGCCATGCTCCGGGGCGTGCGGCCGTCCCGCCCGCGTTCCCGACCCGCGCCCCGTCCCGGGTACCGCTCGTCAGCCCGTGGCCGGCCGCCTCCTGCTCCGGGGAGCCCCCTGAAGGCCCGTCGTCGCAGCGGCCCGCGTACGCGATGCATCCGCGCCCGCTCTCCCAGCGAGCCACCGCCCGGCCGCCGCCGTGATCGTCGTCGTGGCGGCCGTCGTCCACCTGCTCGTCCACCTGCTCGTCCGGACCGGGCCGTGCGGCCGGGCGACCCGGCGGCCGCGCGCCGTCCGCCGGAACGCGGCCCTCGGTGGGCAGGGCGCTGACCAGCGGTAGGCGTAGGCGCCGTCGCGGGATAAAGTCGTCCGGTTACGTCTGGTTGTGGGGGCGGGGCTTCGTCGCGAGGGCGGTGGAGCTCCGGTGGGAGGGCTTGCAGCGTATGAGTCGTCGCTCCAACGGGTTGGCCGGGATCTGGGCCGAGGCACAACGCCAGCAGCAGCGTCAGTCGGAGGAACAGGCCCGGCAGCAGCGCGAGTACGAGCGACAGCAGCGCGCGTACCAACGGGAGGTGGCGCGCAGCCAGCGGGAGCAGCAGGCGGCGTACCGCCAGCAGCGCGAGGCCGAGGCGCGGCGGCGTACGGAGGAGCTGGACGCGCAGGTCCAGGCGCTGGAGGGGCTGTTGGTGGCCGGCTGCCGGGCCCCGGCGTTCCGGTCCGCCTCCCTCACCCGCACCGAGCGGCTGGAGCCGTTCTCGCCGGGGCCGCTCGCCCAGCCGGTGCCCATGCCGGACCCCAACCACTATCAGGCGCAGGGTGGTTGGACCGCACAGCGCCGTGCGCAGGCGCAGGCCGAGGCGCGCGCCCGATTCGAGCACGACTGGCACGCGGCACAGGCAGCCGAGACCCAGCGCCAGCGCCAACTGGCCCAGTACCAACGGCAGTACGAGCAGTGGGCGCAAGGGCAGCGGGCGGAGATCCGGCGGCACAACGCCGGGCTCGCGCAGATGGCGACGGCACTGCGCGACGGCGACCCGGAGGCCGCCGTCGACTACTTCTCCGCCGCCCTCTACGCCTCGCCCGCCTGGCCCGAGGGCTTCCCCCGGGGCGTTTCCGCCGCCTACGACTCGGCGGCCCGGCAACTGGTCCTGGACTGGGAGCTGCCCAGGTACGACGTCGTCCCCGAGGCGAAGACCGTCGTCTACATGCCGAGTGTCGACCAGGACAAGGAGCGCCCGCGCCCGGTCACCCAGCGGCGGGCCCTGTACCGGGACGTCCTCGCGCAGTGCGCCCTCCTGGTGCTCCACGACCTCTTCGCCGCCGACGAGTTCGGCGCGCTGGAGTCGGTGGTCCTGAACGGGTTCGTGGACGACCACGATCCGGCGACCGGCCGCCGCGCCCAGATCTTCCTGGCGACCGTCATGGTGCCCCGGTCGGTCTTCGCCGGCCTGCACCTGGAGCAGGTGAGCGCCGTGGACTGCCTGACGGACGGACTCCGGGGCCAGCTCTCCGCCCGGCCGGACCAGCGCACCCCCGTCCGCCCCGGGCGCAGGCCCGACGACGTGGGCAACGGCGTCGTCACCCATGGCGGCGAGGACGAGCCCGACCTGCTGGAGATGGACCCCCTCGCCTTCGAGTCACTCGTCGCGGAACTCTTCCGGGCCATGGGTATGCAGGCCGTCACCACCCAGCGCTCGGGCGACGGCGGGGTGGACGTCGACGCCCTGGACCCGGCCCCGATCCGGGGCGGCAAGATCGTCGTGCAGGTCAAGCGCTACCGCAACACCGTCCCGCCGACCGCCGTCCGCGACCTCTACGGCACGGTCCAGGACGCCGGCGCCAACAAGGGTGTCCTGGTGACGACGTCCAAGTTCGGACCGGGCTCGCACACCTTCGCCAACGGCAAGCCGCTGGAGCTGGTCTCGGGCCGCGAACTCGTCGACCTGCTCCACCGGCACGGGCTACGGGGCCGCCTGGGGACGGGCGAGCGCCCCGCTGCCGCTCCCGTGTCCTCGACCGACCCCACCGTGGTGCTGCCCGCCCAGCGGACCGCGGCGGACACCTCGAACGGGGCGGACCCGGCTCCGGCCACGGACGACCACAGCGTGCTCGGCATGTACTGGACCGGCGGTGTCGCCCTGGACGTCTGCGCGCTCGTCTGCCACGGCAACCGGGTCCTCAGCGACGACCACTTCGTGTTCTACAACAACCTCCGCACCCCCGACGGCACGGTCCGTGCCGTCCCGCCGACCGCACCCGACAAGGCCGCGATCCAGGTCTCCTTCGACACACTGCCGGCGGAGGCCGACCGCCTCGTCCTCGTGGCGGCGATCGACCCGGCCGTGAACCCCGACGCCGACCTCTCCGGCTTCACCGACGCCGGCATCCGCCTCCTGGACCCCTCCCGAGCCGAACAGGGCCGCCTGGAGGTGTCCGACGGCCGCGCCGACGAAACGGCCCTCACCCTCGGCTCCTTCCGCCGCCGCGCCAACGGCGACTGGGACTTCGTCGTCGGTGGCAAGGGGTACCGGGGCGGCCTGGAGGAACTGGTCCAGGACCACGGCATAGAGGTGGCGTAGGTATTACGGGGCCGCTCAGGTATCGGGGAGGTGTGGGTCAGATCCCCGTCCCGGTGCGCCGCAGCACCCGCAGGGAGTCCGTCGCCGAGACCTCCGTGAAGAGGAACTGGTCCAGGACCACGGCATAGAGGTGGCGTAGGTATTACGGGGCCGCTCAGGTATCGGGGAGGTGTGGGTCAGATTCCCGTCCCGGTGCGCCGCAGCACCCGCAGGGAGTCCGTCGCCGAGACCTCCGTGAAGGCGCCGGAGGCCAGGGCGCGGAGGTAGACCCGGTACGGGGCCTGCCCGGTGAACTCGTCCTCGGGGTCCGGGAAGACGTCGTGGATGACGAGGAGACCGTCCGGGGCGACATGCGGGGCCCAGCCCTCGTAGTCGGCGCCGGCGTGCTCGTCGGTGTGGCCGCCGTCGACGAAGACGAGGCCGAGGGGGGTGCCCCAGAAGGCGGCGACCTGCGGGGAACGGCCGACGACCGCGACGACGTGGTCCTCCAGACCCGCCCGGTGGAGGGTACGGCGGAAGGTGGGGAGCGTGTCCATACGGCCCACCTCGGGGTCGACGGTGGACTCGTCGTGGTACTTCCAGCCCGGCTGCTGCTCCTCGCTGCCCCGGTGGTGGTCGACCGTGATCGCCGTGACCCCCGCCTCACGGGCGGCGTCGGCCAGCAGGATCGTCGACCGACCGCAGTACGTCCCCACCTCCAGCAACGGCAGCCCCAGCCGCCCCGCCTCCACCGCCGCCGCGTACAGCGCCAGCCCCTCACCCACCGGCATGAAACCCTTGGCCGACTCGAAGGAGCCGAGAATCTCCGGCTTGGGCGCGGGAGCGGGCGTGGCCGGGTTCGGGTTGGGGGCCGCGGACATGGGGTCCTCCGTGTCGTCGTACGCGCTGGATCCCCATGCTGCCATGCGGTGATCGGCGGGAGGGTTCGGGGGATTCGGTCGGATGGCGGGTGCGGGTCCGGCGGGGGCTGGCCGCGCAGTTCCCCGCGCCCCTAAAAGACCTGGCCCCTGCGGGCCTGAAAGGCACGGCCCCGCGCGCCGGAAAGCACGGGGCGCAGCCCCTGCTTTTCAGGGGCGCGGGGAACTGCGCGACCAGCCCTCACCGGACCCGCGGATGAGGGGCGAGGGCACGTGCCACTCTCGGCGAGCGAGCGAGCGAGCGAGCGAGCGCGCGGGCGGGCGGGTGTCACGCCGTGCGCTCGGCCTAGCGGGCGACCGCTGCCCTGTCCTCCCTGGAGGTCGCGTCGGTCGCGTCGACGCCGTCCGTCTCACCGGCCTTGTCAATCTCCTCGATCCCCCTGGTCCCCTCGATCCCCCCGGTCCCGCCCTCGCTGCTCGCACGGAGCGTCAGCCCCTGCGCGGGGCGGCGGCTCGGGAGGAAGACGGCCACGAGGATGCCCACGCCGACCGCGGCCGTGGCGATGAGGAAGGAGACGCGGAAGCCGTGCATGGTCGGGATCGCGACGCCGCCGACATGGTTCGCGGTGTTGGCCAGCACCATGCCGATGACGGCGCTCGACACGGACGTACCGACCGAACGCATGAGCGTGTTGAGCCCGGTCGCCGCGCCCGTCTCCGACGGGTCGACGGCGCCGATGATCAGCGCCGGTAGCGAGGAGTAGGCGAGACCGATACCCGCGCCCAGGACCACCGACACGACCACGGTCTGCCAGGCGGCGCTCATCAGGCCGAGCCCGGCGCCGTAGCCGACCGCGATGATGAGCAGGCCCAGGATGAGGGTGCTCCTGGGGCCGTACTTGGCGGAGATCCGGGCGTAGACCGGCGCGGTGAACATCATCGTCAGGCCGAGCGGCGCCACGCACAGACCCGCGACGATCATCGACTGGCCGAGGCCGTAGCCGGTGGAGGACGGCAGCTGGAGGAGTTGCGGCAGGACGAGGGAGACGACGTAGAAGGAGACGCCGACCATGATCGAGGCGAGGTTGGTGAGGAGGACCTCGCGGCGGGCGGTGGTGCGCAGGTCCACCAGCGGGGCGGGGATACGCAGCTCCAGGACACCCCAGAGGAGCAGGACCAGGGCGGACGCGGCGAACAGGCCGAGCGTGGTCGCGGAGGTCCAGCCCCAGTCGCTGCCCTTGGTGATCGGCAGGAGGAAGAGGATGAGGCCGGCGGAGAGGCCGAGCGCGCCGAGATGGTCGAAGGTGCCCTGCGCGCGCATCTTCGTCTCCGGTACGGCGACGAGGGTCAGCACGATGGCGAGGACGCCGAGGCCGGCGGCACCGAAGAAGAGGGCGTGCCAGTCGGTGTTCTGCGCGACCGCGGCGGCGAGCGGCAGCGCGAGTCCACCGCCGACGCCTATGGACGAGCTCATCAGGGCCATGGCGGAGCCGAGGCGTTCGCGGGGCAGTTCGTCGCGCATCAGGCCGATGCCCAGCGGGATCGCGCCCATGGCGAAGCCCTGGAGGGTACGGCCGACGATCATCGGGAGGAGCGCGCTGGTGAAAGCGCTGATCAGCGCGCCGACCACCATCACGGACAGGCTGGCGAGCAGCATGCGGCGCTTGCCGTAGAGGTCGCCGAGACGGCCCATGATCGGGGTGGCCACGGCGCCGGACAGCAGGGTGGAGGTCAGTACCCAGGTCGCGTTGCTGGGAGAGGTGTCCAGCAGCTGCGGGAGGTCCTTGATCACCGGGACCAGCAGGGTCTGCATCACCGCGACGACGATTCCCGCGAAGGCCAGCACCGGGACCATCGCTCCGGAGGCGGGTGTGGCCCCTGTGGCTCCCTGGGCGGGCCGATCGGCCGTCGGTGGTGTGTGCGGCTGCGTCATTGAGCGGGGCCTCCTGGCCGGGTGAGGGTACGTGCTGTCTGAACCTTGTACGCCTGGGCAACTATTCCGTTGTTTTGAGTGACTAAGGAAAACTTGACTCGCCCATGAGGAAGTGACGTGTCGTCAGGTTCGGAGGGTTTTTTGTGGGCGAGGCAACGGATCCGGGCCCTCGTGGACTGTCAGAACCATCTAGGAGGTGCTCATGGGGGATCGGAAGCAGGCTCGGGACGAGGGGTCGCCCCGCGGCCGGCGGCCCTGCCGGGCGGCGCGGGACTACAGCCACCCCTGTCGCCGGGCCTCCCGCATCGCCTCCATGCGGTTGCGAGTGCCGGTCTTGCCGATGGCGGAGGCGAGGTGGTTGCGGACGGTGGACTCGGAGAGATGCAGCCGGGCGGCGACATCGGCGACGGTGGCGCCGTCGGCGGAGGCGTTGAGGGTGTCGCGTTCGTGGGCGGTGAGTGGGTTCGGCCCGGCGCTCAGCCCGGCCGCGGCGAGGGCCGGATCGACGACGGTCTCACCGGTCAGCACCCGGCGGATCGCCTGGGCCAGCTCCTCCACGGGCCCGTCCTTGACCAGGAACCCGGCGGCGCCGGCGTCCATGACCCGGCGGAGGTACCCGGGCCGGCCGGAAGTGGTGAGGATCAACACCCGGCAGTCGGGCGCCTGGTCCCGCAGCTCGGCGGCGGCGTCCAGACCGCTCATCCCGGGCAGCTCGATGTCCAGCAGCGCGACATCCGGCCGATGGGTCAGCGCCGCGTCCACGATCGCGTCCCCCGCCCCGACCTGTGCCACGACCCGGATGTCCGCCTCCATACCCAGCAGCAACGCCAACGCGCCCCGCGTCATCCGCTGATCCTCGGCGAGCAGCACCCTGATGGACTTGGCGGTCCGGTGATCCCGGGGCATCTCGCTCACGGCCCAAGAGTAGGGCGAAGGCGGCGATTCGGTCGGGTGTGGGTGGTGTGGTTGCTCGCGCAGTTCCCCGCGCCCCTGAAAGACACGGCCCCTGCGGGCTGAGAAGCGCGGGGCGCGGCCCCTGCTTCTCAGGGGTGCGGGGAACCGCGCGACAAGCCCCCACGTGCCCGCAGCCGGACAACGTGCTGCCCGTCCCGTTTCCCAGTCCCACTTCTGTCCGCCACGCGCATCTGACGCACTGTCAGGAGTCTTCACAAGTGCACGTGGCTCGGCTATACAGAGGGTCGCCGGACTGGAACGCGTTCTAGGTGGGCGGGTTCCGGGTCGGCCGTGACGACCTCGGTGCGACCGCTGGTGCGGACGGTCGTACCGAGGTTTCTCAACGCAAGCCACCCGCCTTCCGCCACCCGCCTCCGCCACCCGCCTTCCACTGTCAGCCCTTCGTTCTCCGTCCCCACCGCACACAGGAGCCCCATGCCCATCGACGCAGCCAAGGCGCTCGCGGCCGAGCCCCGTTCCGCCGAGATCGCGTGGAGTCGTAAGGACGTCCTGCTCTACCACCTCGGTATCGGCGCCGGTATCCCCGCGACCGACCCCGACGAGCTGCGCTACACGCTGGAGTCCCGGCTGCACGTTCTGCCGAGCTTCGCGACCGTCGCGGGCGCAGGTTCACCGGACGTCATCGGCGGCCTCAACGCACCCGGCGTCGACGTCGACCTCGCCAAGGTCCTGCACGGCGGCCAGCGCGTCGAGCTCCACCGGCCGATCCCGGTCGAGGGGCGGGCGACCGCGACCTCACGCGTGGCGGCGGTGTACGACAAGGGCAAGGCGGCCGTCCTGGTCATGCGGACCGAAGTCGCCGACGTCGAGGGTCCGTTGTGGGCGAACGAGGCGCAGATCTTCGTACGGGGAGAGGGCGGCTGGGGCGGTGAGCGCGGGCCGTCCGCCCGGCAGGAACCGCTGACGCATGCGCCCGACAAGGAGGTCGAGCGGGTCGTCCGCGAGGACCAGGCGCTGCTCTACCGCCTCTCCGGTGACTGGAACCCGCTGCACGCCGACCCGGAGTTCGCCGGGCGCGCCGGGTTCGACCGGCCGATCCTGCACGGGCTGTGCACCTATGGGATGACGTTGAAGGCCGTGGTGGACACGGTGCTCGGCGGGGACGTCGCCCGCGTCCGCTCGTACGGCACGCGCTTCGCGGGCGTCGTCTTCCCCGGCGAGACCCTCCGCATCCGGATGTGGCGGCCGGACGACCGCTCGGTGCGGGTGGCGGTGACCGCCGTCGAGCGGGACGACGCGCCGGTACTGGCGGACACCCTCGTCGAGCACGAATGAGCGGACGAACGCGCCGAGGAATGAACCGAAAAACGAGTCACCGAACGTGCCGAGGAACGAGCCACCGAACGCGCCGACGAGCAAGTCACCGAACATGCCGACGAGCAAGTCACCGAACGCGCCGACGAAAGACCAGCTCAGCACAACCGTAGGTCAGGTACTCCTGAGGGGAGCCGCACCATGCGCGCAGCCGTACTGCACGAGATCGGCCAGGACAAGCTCGACGTGCTCGACGACATCGAGGCGGTGGGCTTCGGGCCGGGACGGGTGAGGATCCGGGTGCGGGCCACGGGGCTGTGCCACTCGGACCTGTCCGCGATGGCCGGGGTGCTGCCGCAGCCCGGACCGTTCGTGCCCGGGCACGAGGGGGCGGGCGAGATAGTCGAAGTCGGGGAAGGCGTGAGCCACTTGAAGCCCGGCGACCGGGTCGTCGTGTGCTGGCTCCCGGCCTGCGGCACCTGTCCCGCCTGCAAGCGCGGTCAGACGCAGCTCTGTCTCGCCGGATTCCTCAACGCCGGAACGCCCAACTTCAGGCGGCCCGCCGGGGACGTCTTCGGCTTCGCCGGCACCGGCACCTTCGCCGAGGAGGTCGTCGTCGACGCCGGCTGCGCGGTGCCGATTCCGGACGACGTGCCCTTCGACATCGCCGCCCTCATCGGCTGCGGAGTCACCACCGGGCTGGGCGCGGCCCTCAACACCGCCGACGTGGAGGCCGGTTCGTCGGTCGCGGTCATCGGCTGCGGAGGCGTCGGCATCTCGGCGATCCAGGGGGCCCGGCTCAAGGGCGCCGCCGAGATCGTCGCCGTCGACCCGGTGGTCTCGCGGCGCGAGGCGGCCCTCAAGTTCGGTGCCACCAAGGCGATTTCGCCGGAGGAGCTGGCCGACGCCAAGCAGTCCGTCACCGGTGGTGAGGGCTTCGACTACGTCTTCGAGGTCGTCGGCCGCTCGACCACCGCCCGCACGGCGTACGAGGCCACCCGGCGCGGCGGCACGCTCGTCGTGGTCGGCGCGGGCGCGCTGGACGACTTCCTCCAGCTCAGCATGTTCGAGCTGTTCTTCGACGAGAAGCGGATCCTGCCGTCCATGTACGGCGGTGGAGACGTCCTGCGCTCCTACGAGCGGACGATCGCCCTGTGGCGGGCCGGCCGCATCGACCTGGCGGGCCTGATCACCCACCGGGTGCCCCTCGCCGACATCAACGAGGCACTGGACCAGATGCGCACCGGGGTGGCCCTCCGGACCTGCATCGAGATCTGACCACCACGCGGGTGCGAGAGGGGAAGGGCTCGGGAATGGCATTGCCGCTTGAAGGACTGTCCGCGATCGTCACCGGCGCGGGCCGCGGGCTCGGCCGGGCCGAGGCGTTGGAGCTGGCCCGGCTGGGCGCGGCCGTCGTCGTCAACGACTACGGCCGGCCGGGGCGGGACGGTTCCGGTGAGGTGTCCACCGGGCCCGCCGAGGAGGTCGCGGCGTCGATCCGCGCGGCGGGCGGCCGCGCGGTGGCGCACATCGGTGACGTGTCCGACCACGAACAGGCCCGGGAACTGGTCACGTTGGCGGTCGCCCGCTTCGGCAGGCTGGACATCCTCGTCAACAACGCGGGCATCCTGCGCGACCGCATGGTCTTCTCCATGTCCGAGGAGGAGTGGGACTCGGTCGTGCGGGTGCACCTCAAGGGGCACTTCAACACGATCCGGTTCGCCTCCGCCCACTGGCGGGCACGGGCGAAGTCGGGCGAGGGCGGGCCGGTGTACGGGCGCGTCGTGAACACCTCCTCCGAGGCCTTCCTCGCCGGTTCCGCCGGTCAGCCCAACTACGCTGCCGCGAAGGGCGGAATCGTCGGGCTGACCACCTCCACGGCCCTCGCGCTCGCCAAGTACGGCGTCACCGCGAACGTCATCTGCCCGCGCGCCCGCACCCGGATGACCGAGGACGTCTTCGCGGGCCTGCCGGGGGCGGCGGCCGGTGACGGGACCGGTCTCGACCCCCTCGCCCCCGAGCACGTCGCCCCCCTCGTCGGCTACCTGGCCTCACCCGCCGCCGCACAGGTCAACGGCCAGCTCTTCGTCGTGCACGGCGGCATGGTCGCGATCGTCGAACGGCCGCGCGTGCAGGCCAAGTTCGACACCAAGCAGGACGCGTTCACGTACGACGAACTGGACGGGCTGCTCACGCCGCACTACGCCGACCGGCCGGAGGGGGAGACGTTCGCGGCGGCGGAGGTGCTGGGGCTGCGGCACGGGCGGGGGGCAGCCGAGGTCTAGTGCCGCGGCAGGCAACGTCCGCCCCGTCGCGACGCCCGGCACCAGGTGGGAAACTGGAGTACCGACGGGTTCGACCTCATCCGGCTACCGGGCGTTCGACCTGTTCACGCTGGCTGGCGAATCGGGAGTCACGTCCACTCGAAAGGGTGAAGTTCTGCCAGTAACTCGCAGATTCCGGGCGTTACTTCCGTAATTTGCGTGTCCGTGGCGGATTCCGATACTCGCCGCTTCTCGCTGATCAGCGGGCGCGGCTCGCCAGGCCAGCCTCCCGGGCAGGAGGAGGGCCTGGCCGACGTCCTGACCCTTCAGCGTCGCGGTGTTCACCCGTCGTCGCGGGAGGCGGAGCAGGCGCTCTACCAGGACACGCTCGCGGAGTACTGCTGGGCGCGGGATGTAGCGGGGCTCGCGCCGACGACGCTGAACCGTCTGGTACAGCCCGTGATCGAGGTGTGCACCTTCTACGACGCTCTGCCCTGGGAGCTGTCGCCGCGCCAACTGGACCAGTACTTCGCCGGGGCGGGCAAGCGCGGTCACACCACGGTCCGTAAGAAGATCACCAGCATCGACCTGTACTTCGCGTTCCTCGAACAGCGATACGCCGGGGAGATCCGGCGGCGGTTCGGGACAGTGGTGGAGTCACCGATCGATGCCTTCAACCGGCCCCGGCACCGCGGGGACTTCGGGCTGCGGATCCCGCCCTCACGCGCGGAGATGACGGCGTTCTTCGCCGCGTGGCGCCAGGAACTGGGCTCGGCGCGCAAGTATCCGGTCGCGGTCCGCAACTACGTGATGGCCAAGACCGCCTACATCTCCGGGGTGCGGGCAACCGAGTTGTGCCTGGTGAGGCTGGGTGACCTGTACTGGGACAACGGCCAGTGGGGCCGCTTCCTCGTCAAGGGCAAGGGCTCGCGCGGGTCGGGCCCGCGCGAGCGCGAGGCGTTCATGTTCGCGGAGGGCCGCGAGCTGCTGTGGTGGTACATCGAGGAGGTCCGGGGCCTGTTCCCGGACGATGCGCTGGATCCGTACGCTCCGCTGTTTCCTTCCGAGCGGCTGCCGTCCGCGCTCGGTGCCGAGGTAGCGGTTGCGCCGCCGGTCTGCGCCGACACCTTCCGCCGGTCGCTGCGGGCGGCGTCGCTTGCCCATCTGAAGGGCACGGTGACGGTGCTGTTCCCGCATCTGCTGCGGCACGTCTGCGCGACGCACAACTACGAGTCGGGGATGCCGCTTTGGGACGTTCAAGTGCTGCTGGGGCATACCTGGCCGACCACGACGGTCGGTTATCTGGCGAGTGCGAAAGCGGACCCGGAGCGGGCCAGTCTGGAGTCGTCCCGGCGCGCGGTGCGCCGGCTGAGCGGGGAGACGTGACGGCGTGAAGTGGAATCTGCGCTGGGTGGCGGCCAGGCAGGACATCTGGCGGCCCAGTGACCTGAAGACCGCGTTCGAGGCGGTCGGGTTCACCCCGTCGCTGAGCAAGGTGTGCGCGCTGTGGTCGGCCCGGCCGGTGACCGTGCGGCTGGATGATCTCGACATGATCTGCGCTGCGTTGAAGTGCACGGTCGCCGATCTGATGGAGGCCGAGCCGCTCGCTGGCAGCGAATCCGGGGAGCAGGAGGGGCAGCGGGCGGTCGGCCAGGGCTCGGGTGCGGGCAGCGGCCAGCGGCCGGTGCCGAAGCAGAGCGGCGGCAAGGGCGCCGTGCGGCGCCTGCCGCCGAACTGAGCCGGGTGGCACGGGTGAACAGTCCTGGCTCGTGCGGCCTGTGTGCGGCCTGGGGCGCCATCACGGGTTCCGGCATGTGCTGCGAGTGCCGTAGCGGCTCTTACCAGAGGGTTGCGGGAGGGCTGCGGGAGGCGGTTTGCCGTCGGTGCGGCTGGCCGGGGATCGTCGGCGCTGACGGCACCTGCCGGGGATGCCGGATCGCGGTCCGGCTCGGTCAGGACCCGGCGTGGGTGCATGCCGAGTTCGAACGGCGCGCCCTGCCTGCCGGGCGGCCGCTGCAACTGGCCGTGCGCATCGAAGGTCTGGCGCTGAACAGCAACCCGCTGCGCAACCGCGCCGCCTCGGGCCGGCGGCAGAGGCTCGCGCCGTGGGCCCGCGGCCGGGTACCGCCAGCCCTTGACGACCCCGTGGTGTGCGTGGAGGAAGTCCCCGGCCAGCTCGGGCTGTTCGCGCCCTGGCCCAGGACCTTTACCCGCGCCCACGGCAAGCGCATCCGCGGCCGGACAATCCCCGACTTCCCCGAAGTCCAGGCGGTGCTCCAGGAGATGGCCGCCGAACGCCGCGTCGGGCAGACCTGGCACTTCCACACGCAGGAGGGCGCCCGGCTCGCGCTGGCCGCCCGGCCCCCGGATGAGCGCCTGGTACACCCCGAGACGCTCGCGGATCTCCCGCAGATGGCGCCGACCCTGCACGAGGCCCTGAAGCGGGCCGGGCTGCTCGCACCGCCGCGGCCGCGGCTGGTGCCCTCTTGGATGTCCGCCGGCCTGGGCAGCTGTCGCGAGTGCCTGGCCTGGACGAACGAGCGGGACCAGCGGTGCGCGCCCTGCCTGGACTGGGGCGCCGGCCTCCAGGCTGCCCCGTGCCACCGGTGCGGCCGGTGGCTGCCGTTGCGCGACGACCACTGCCGGCGATGCGTGCTCACCGTCGCGGAGACCGACTACGACCTCGACGGCATCCGTCTGGACGGCGGCGACCAGCTCTGGTTCGGCGGTCCCCTTGCTCCACGCAGCAGGAAAGGCGGCCTCTACGGGCGCCGCCGTCTTCAGCGCAAGCGCCGTGAAGCCATCCGTGCCTCGCGGGCCGCCCGCCCTGTTTCCGAACATCTCGCGCTGCCGGGCCAGCTGGAGCTCTTCCACCTGCCGCGCGACTGGACCCGCCTGGACGAACGACATCTCCCGGCCCTGACCCCGGCCGCCCGGATCCTGCTGAACGGGTTCGTCGCCCACATCAAGAGTCGCGGCTGGGACGCCGGCCGCATGAACGGGAGCATCCGCACCCTGCGCGTCCTGCTCGCCCACCTCGGAGCCGACGCCCCGCTGCCGGAGGAGGACGTGCGGCTGATCGCCCGCCGCAAGCACTTCCACGGCGCCCGCGTCGTCCACTACCTGCGCCTGACCGGACGCCTCGCCCCCGACCAGCACTCGGATGCGACCCTGGCCCGGGCCCGGCACCTCGCTGACACCGCTCCCGCCCCGTACCGCGGCCCGCTCAACCGGTGGATCGACGTCCTGTGCGGCACGGCTCCACGCCCCAGCCGGCCGCTCGCCCCGTCGACCGTCTGCTCCTACCTGCGCCCCCGCTGCGCACCTGGTACGAGGACGGCGTCACCGACCTGCGAGCCGTCACCCGTACCCACATCGAGCAGGCCCTCGAACCGGTCCAGGCAGAAGCCGCCAAGTCCCGGGCCACTGCCCTGCGCTCACTGTTTCGGGCCCTCAAACGCGAAAAGCTCATCTTCCGCGACCCTGCCCGCACTGTCTCCCTGACCACCGCCGTCGTGTTGCCGCGACCGCTGGCCGACGACATGCTGCGTGGTGCTCTCGACCGCCTCCCCCACGCCCGCGACCGGCTCAGCTTCGTGCTCGCCGCCGTGCACGCTCTGAGCACCCACGACCAGCGCCATCTGCTGCTCGACGACCTCGACCACAGCCGCGCCACCCTCCTCGCGCGCCGCACCGTCAAGCCCGTCCACACCATCTACCTGGACGAACTCACCTACCGCCTGGCACGGCAGTGGCTCGCCGAACGCCACCGACGCTGGCCCACCACCACCAACCCCTACCTGCTGGTCACCGCCCATACCGCCACCGACGACAGCCAGCCCCCGGTATCGATCCAGGCGATCAACAAGCCCCTGCGCGCCCACGGCCACCAGGCCGGCCGCCTGCGGGTGGACCGCATCCTACGAGGCCCAGCACACCGACGACCCCCTCCACCTCATCCGCCTCTTCGGCCTCTCTCCCCGCACCGCCATGAAGTACATCCACGCCGCACACCCGCACCGCAGCCAACACGACCCGATCACGTCCTGAGCAGCACGAGCTGTAGGAATGTGAGGAACTTGGGCACTCCCACTTGGGACGCTAGTTGAGCACGGCCCGGCCGTCCTGCGGTGCCGGTACTTGAGCAGCGGATCCTGCTGTCTGTCTGCAGGAACTGCACACTCCGCTCGCGTGCCTGCGGCCTCGGCGAGTGAGCCGAGCGGCGGCCGAGGGGCTCTGGCCCTTGTTCTTGCCCAAGGTGATGACACGATTCTGGGCAATCTGCGCTACGGGCACACCCTGGCGGTCGCCGCGTACGTTTACACGGTCGGCCACGCAAGTGATCGGCGCACCCCGAAGCGAGTGCCGGGCCCCCGGCGGGGAAGCGGTGGCCGGGGCTGACTACGTTCCGCCAGCCGGACCGAGCCAGACGCAAGTCGCGTGGCATGAGGGCCGGTGTGCGGACGGTGTGTTGCACTGGCCGCTACGGTGCGGCCCGGCCGGGATCCTGGGAGTGGGGCAATCCCCAAGGGATCGCCTCCGGCCCTGCTGTGGGAGACCCTGCGGTGAGGGGTACTGACAGGGACCCCCACTGATCGCTTTGTTTTCCTACGCTGGGTTCCATGGACAACCGGGCTGAAGTCGGCGCATTCCTCACGTCCCGCCGCGCCAAGATCACGCCGGAGCAGGCGGGCATGCCGGTGTACGGACAGCGGCGGGTGCCCGGGCTGCGCCGCGGTGAGGTCGCGATGCTGGCCGGGATGAGCGTCGAGTACTACACGCGTCTGGAGCGCGGCAATCTCACCGGGGTCTCCGACAGCGTCCTGGACGCCCTCGCCCAGGCGCTGCGGCTGGACGACACCGAGCGGGATCACCTCTACGCCCTGGCGCGGGCGGCCAACACCAGTGGGGCCCGGGTCCGACGCCGCCCGAAGAAGGCGACCGTGCGGCCCAGTGTGCTGCGCATCGTCGAGGGCCTGCACGATCAGCCGGCGTACGTGCGCAACAACCGCATGGACATCCTGGCGGCCAATCCGCTCGCCCGCGCTTTGTTCAGCGAGGTGTTCGAGGCGGAGCCGGTCAACACCTGCCGGTTCGTCTTCCTCGACCCCCGCGCCGCCCGGCTGTTCCCCGACTGGGAACGCGTGGCCCGCGACGGGGTCGGGGTGCTGCGGGTCGAGGTCGCCAAGAACCCCTACGACCGGGAGCTGTCGAACCTGATCGGTGAGCTGTCCACCCGCAGCGACGTGTTCCGCACCATGTGGGGCGCGCATGACGTGCACGTCTTCACCGAGGGAACCAAGCGGTTCCACCATCCGGCGGTGGGCGTGATGGAGCTGGTGCACGAGTCGCTGGCCCTGCCCGGCGACGAGGGGCTGTCCATCACCGTGTACAGCGCCGAGCCCGGCACCCTGGCCGCGGACGCCCTGAAGCTGCTGGCCAGCTGGGCAGCGAGCCAGAACCGGGACGCGGCCGTCTCTGAGGCCGACACCGAGCACTGATCCCGGTCGGCACCTGCGGGACTCCCCGCCCCGGCACCGCCCTCAGGCCGTTCGGTCCGCTGCATCTCACGCTCGTCGCACCCGGCGTCACGTCAGCTCCGGCTATTAAGCGAGAGTTCAAGACAGGAGGCGCAGCGGTGTAAAAAGCCCCGCACCGTGCGAGAGCGGGGCGGGAAGGCGCGGCCGTACCCTTCGAGAGTTCGGCGGACGGCTCAGAATTCGTAGTCGGCGATGATCCACGTGGCGATCTCGCGCCACAGCGCCACGCCCGCCTGGTGGCCCGGGTGGTCGAAGTACGTGTGCAGCGCGTCCACGTCGTCGAACGCGAAGTTGGCCGCGAAGTCGTAGGCGATGGGGCGGTCGGTGAAGTTCCAGCCGAGCTCGCAGGAGCGGATCTCCTTGATGCTGCCGTCGAGCGCGCGGAGGGCGTCCACACCCTTCATGACCCGCGGGTCATCGCGCTCGACGCCCTCGTTGAGCTTGAAGAGGATCAGGTGGCGGATCATATGAGCTCCAGGAGGGGAGTAAGGGGTGGGGGGCTACTCAGCCTGGTCAGCGAGCCAGGTGAAGAAGTTGCCGACGGACTGAGCCGGGTTCGAGATGCCCTCGAACCCTGTCTGGACGTAGCCGACGGCGTTTCCCGGGTCCGTGACATCACGTACAGCACGAAGACCACGAGCTGGACGCGTTGGAGGCTGAGGGCCGCGCCGTCTTTGCGGCCCACCTGGTCGACACGAGCGCGGGCGGCCTGGAGACGGCGACCGCAGACTGCGCGGACTTCGAGCGCAACTACTTGTACCCGACCGCGCCTGCGCCGGCACCCTCGTCGACTGGGCCAAGACCTGTCTCAACCTCACGATCAAAACCGCGAGCAGGCCCAAGGACTCGCAGGACTTCGTGGTCGCTACTCGCGGAGCATCGCGCCGCCGTTGACCGACCAGACCTGCCCGTTGATCCACTCGCCGTCGTCGGACAGGAGGAACGCCACGATGCCGGCCAGGTCTTCCGGCTTGCCGAAGCGGGGGCTGGGAAGCGTCATGCGGGTGAATTCCAGCGCCTCCGGACTCAGAGCCATCGTCTGCGCGGATTCGGTCAAGACGACTCCGGGAGACACGCAATTGCAGCGGATGCCCTGCTTGCCCCAGCGGGAGGCGATGTGACGGGTGAGTGCGTTGATCCCCGCCTTGCTTGTCTGGTACGCCGCGCGCTGGTGGTCGCCCACGTGCGCCGCGAGGGAGGAGGTGTTGACGATGGCACCACCGCCCTGTTCCAGCAGGAGGGGAAGGACAGCGCGGCTGGTGAGCGCGAAGCCGATCAGGTTCACTTCCAGGGTGCGCCGCCATACGGCCGGGTCCATGTCGAGCAGATCGCCGTCACGGCCCAAGGTCTCCGCCGAGACGTCGGCGGCGACGTTGTAGAGGCCGTCGACGCCGCCGAGTTGGGAGACGGCGGTGTCGACGAGCGCACGAACCGAACGCTCATCGGCGAGATCGAACTCGACGGCGAAAGCCGTTGCGCCCGTACTGGTGATGCGCTTGGCGGTGGCCTCGGCCGCGTCGATATTGATGTCACCGACCACGACCGCCGCGCCCTCGGCCGCGAGCCGCTCGGCGGTGGCCGCGCCGATCCCGGAGGCACCTCCGGCGACGACGATGCGCTTTGTGTTGAGTCCCTGCATTGCACTACTCCTTGTCTGTTCCGGCGCCGCAGCGATCGTCTGCTGGTAACGCCTCGTGGGGGATTTGCGGGTCTGATGTCGACCCGCAATCTCGAACTGGGGACCGTCGTCCGCGCTCTCAGCCCCTTGCGGGTGGAACCCGGCGGGGCAGATCAGTCCTGCGGTACCAAGGGCTGCCTCCTCCAGTCCCCCGGGAGCCTCGGTCAGCAGTACGACGATGTCTCCCTCTTCCCGGTGATCAAAGACGTCGGGGCGATCAGGGCGCACTGCCTGGCGCCCACTTGGCTTCGTCCACGGTGAGCTCCATGGGGGTTCGTCATTCGACCGGAAGCTCTACTTCAGATAACACAGTATCCGACACTCGTCGGAAAACCAACACTTGTCGGTTAGGTAGAGTGTGGGCCATGACCACGTCCCGACGGAACGCACCGGCAGGCGACCGCCGCGTACGGCGTACTCACGCAGCCCTGCAGGGAGCACTGATCAAGCTCGTCGAGGAGCAGGACCTGGGGCAGATCAGCGTCGCGGACGTGGCGGAACAGGCCGGGGTGAACCGCACGACCTTCTACGACCACTACCGGGACGTGCACGAACTGGCCGAGGCCGCCTGCACCGCGACGATCGACACCCTCATCGAGTCCCTCCCCGCCCTCGACCCCGCTCCGGCGGCCCCGGATGCGGAACCCGCCCGATCACTCGTCGCGTTCTTCGAGAACCTCGCCGAACACGCCGGCCTCTACCGCAGCCTCCTGGGACCACAGGGCAGCGCCCGCGTCATCGACCACATCCGCAGCCGCATCTCCGCCAACGTCCACGTCACCGTGCGCCTCAACGCCGGCGCTGCGCCGGACAGCGTCTCGACGACCGACATCCCCCACGACGTACCCGCCGCATTCACCGCCGGGGCACTCCTCGGTGTGGCCACCGACTGGCTCCAACGCGACAGCCCCCGCACACCGAACGAGATGGCCGAACTGACCTGGCAACTCCTCGTCACCCACCACCCCACCGACGCCCGGCATGCCGCAACATGAGGTGATCCTGCGGCTCGCGAGCCTCGAGAAGAATCGCCCGCGAACGACGATTAAGACCGCAGTCGACAGCGCGAAGGGCTGGAGGAGAGGCTGGGCAGCGGGGATCGACGGACATGCGGCTGGGAGGAAAACACCTTCGCGCCCCAGCTCTACACGCCCCGCGCCGCCGTCGCGTCCGTGCCGCAGGGGAGTTCACCGTAAGCCGGGGGCGGACAAGCATTCCGAATCCCGCACCCAGGCCAGGCTTTGAAGCCACCCGGCCCGACTCCGGCCTGGTGCTGCTGGTCGGCCGCCGCCCGCCCGCGCGACGGCGCGGGGATCACCGTGAGGCAGCGGCGTCTGCCTTCTCGTCTCACCCTGAAAAGACTTGCACCTGACGTTAGCGTGAGGTTCTAGCGTGGCTGTTGTCGGGCCCATCAGGGCGCTGCCGACGATGCATACCTACGTGAAGGACCACCCCCATGCACATCGCCAGCTCCGTCGCCCTTGTCACCGGTGCGAGCCGCGGCCTCGGCCGCCACTTCGTCACCCAGCTGCTGGAGCGGGGAGCGACGAAGGTGTACGCCACCGCACGCAACCCCGAGAGCGTTGATCTGCCCGGAGCGGAGGTGCTGGCACTCGACATCACCGACCCGGCTTCCGTCGCCGCCGTGGCGGAAGCCGCCTCGGACGTGACGCTGCTGGTCAACAACGCCGGCATCATCACCATCAATGACCTGGTCAACGGGGACCTGGACCAGATCGAACTGGAAATGGACACCGCCTACTACGGACCGTTGCACATGATCCGTGCCTTCGCCCCGATCCTGAAGGCGGGCGGCGGCGGGGCGATCGTCAACGTCCTGTCGGTCGCATCCTGGGTCCCCTCCGAGCACTGGGGCGCCTACAGCGCGGCCAAGGCCGCCGCGTGGAGCCTGACCAACAGTGTCCGCCTGGAACTCTCGCGGCAGAACACCCTGGTCACCGGCCTGTATCTGGGACCCACCGACACCGACATGGCTAAAGGTCAGCCGTTCGAGAAGAACGATCCGGCCGACGTTGTCAGGGCCGCACTCGACGGGGTCGAGGCCAAGCAGTCCGAGGTCATCGCCGACGCGCTGTCCGCGCGGGCCAAGGCCAACCTGGCTCTGGACCCCGCCGTGGTCTACACACCGGCCGCGACCGCCGCCTGACATCCCAGGATCGCCCACCACGGCGCGACGGTCCGTGACCGATAAGCGCGCCCTCCATTCCCCCAGCTCGCAGCATGAAAGAAGGCCCGCCATGAACGCCCCCACCTCCTCGTCCAGGCCCAAGGCACTGATCGTCGTCCCGTCGGCTGCTCTTCTCCCGCTCACCGCACCGGCAGACCACCCCGGCGTCTCCACCGGGTTCTATCTGGTCGAACTGGCGCAGATCCTCATGGAATTCGGCGACGAGTACGACTTCACCTTCGCCACCCCCGGCGGGCTCGTCCCGCAGCTCGAGATCAACGGCCTGGCCCTGTCGATGCACGCCGGCGCCAAGTTCAGCTCCGCAACGGTCTCCGCCACCGCGGCACAGGCGTTCCGCTTCGATGTCGACACCTTCCGTGCCAAACGGCCAGGACTCGTCGCCCGCCGGGACAGCGAACTCGCCCTCGCCCGCCGCTACCTGGGCCGCCTGCCCGTCTCCGAGTCGCTGCCAGGCAGCGACAAAGAGGTCGTGGTGCTGCGTGACGACCTGATCAAGTCGATGCAGGACCTGCCGGAGCACAGCTACCTGTCCATCGAGCAACTCGTGCACAGACACCGCGACCCCGAGGACACCTTCGACCTGAGCGCGTTCGACTTCGTGCACATGCCCGGCGGCCACGCCCCCATGGTCGACTTCGTCGACAACCCCTGGCTCGGCGAACTCCTGCACACCCTGCGCGAGAACCAGGTGCTGATCTCGCTGATCTGCCACGCCCCCATCGCCATGGCCTCGGCCAAGTACCGGGTGAGCACCGACGGCACCGTCATCACCGACCTCGACCACGCCTTCAACGGTGTGCGGGTGACCACGGTCGCCAAGTCCGCCGAACTCTTCGTCCTCAGCAACGGCTACCTCAAGATCCCCGGCAAGAAGGTGCGGATGGGCTACTTCATCGACGAAGCCCTCAGGAACGCCGGCTACAAGGTGGAGACGACTACCAACCCGACCGCCATCAAGGTCATCTGGGAGGAAGGCGTCCGCCTGCTCACCAGCAACGGCCCCCAGGCCATCGACGAGCACACCGCACGCCTGCGCACCCTCCTGCCGAGCCACTGACCCTCACCCTCCCGGCACCGCCGGGACCACAGACTTGGCGCATGCCATCCACGGATGGCATGCGCCAGATCGGCATGTCCACCTGATTTCACCGTGATCCGGCACGCTCCTGCCCGGACAAGAAGAAGGGCCCGTGATGACGACGTCAGCTACGCTGAAACCTCACACTGACGTCAGGGGCAACTCTGGCGCCACGCCAACCCGGCAAGGAGGAGCAATGCGGATCGGAGAGGTCGCCGAACAGGCGGGGGTGAGCGTCCGGGCACTGCGGTACTACGAGGAGCAGGGGCTGCTCGGTGCCACCCGTACCGGTGGGGGGCAGCGTCAGTACCCGGAGGGCGCGGTCGCCCGGGTCAGGATGATCCAGCAGTTGTACGCCGCCGGCCTGGCGAGCAGGCTTGTTCGCGAGGTCCTGCCGCGGTGCATGAACGAGGGCCCCTCGCCCGTCGGGTTCAGCGACAGCCTCATCACCGAACGGGCCCGCATCGACCGCCAGATCAACGACCTGACGGCAGTGCGCGCCCGCCTCGACGAGATCATCGAGGTGGCGACGGACCCCAGCCACCCGCACCACAGCCACCCCGTACGCGGCGGCATCGCCGCCAGTACCGCCTGAGGCGGTCTTGGCGCACACCACTCATCAGTGGTGTGCGCCAAGACCGCCTCAGCTACCGACCCCATCGTCGCCTCGGTGGGGTCGCCGCGCGCGAAACGTCATCCGCCTGGCTGCACGGCCTCGCCGCGGCCTGTGCGTCCGGTACCGGACAGCGGCGGCCTCTGTCCCAGCCGGGACAGAGGCCGTCGTACGAGAGGGTGGGCGTCGCGCTCAGTCCATGGTGAGGACGACACGCCCCTGGAGCCCGCCCTTGATCATGCGGGCGTATGCCTGCGCGGCATCCTGCAGCGGGTAGGTCTCGGCCACGCGCAGCGCCAGGTGTCCGGCCGCGGCCAGATCGGACAGCGTCGAAAGCGTCGCCGCGTCCGGGCCGACCTGCGTCAGGAGGACCCGGATGCCTCGCTCGGTCTGAGGCAGGGCGTCGAGCCGTGTGGTCACGAACCTGCCGCCGTCCGCCACCGCACCGATGGCGGTCTGCCCCAGCCTGGCTGTGTCGAGAACGGCGTCGACTCCTTCGGGGCGCACCGTGCGGACGGTCTCGACGAGCGGCTGCGACGCCGGCACGTATACGTCGGCCCCCGCCACCTTCGTCGCGAACTCGCCGTCGGACGAGAGGTCACTGGCGATGACCACGGCTCCCCGGCGCTTGGCCAGCTGCACCGCGTAGCCGCCGACCGCTCCCTCCGCCCCGGTGATGAGCACGGTCTGGCCCGCCTGGATGCCGAGCAGTTCGACGGACTGGGCGGCGGTCAGGCCGTTGAGGGGGATGGTGGCGGCGTGGACGGGGTCGACACCGGCGGGCGCCGCGGCGATCGCCTGGGAAGGAACCACGATGTACTCGGCCTGGCCCCGGTTCAGCCCCAGGGGCAAGCCGTGGCTGAACGCGATGACGCTCTGTCCGGGCTTCCAGTGGATCCCCGGGCCGACGGCGTCGACAATGCCGGCGACATCCCAGCCGAGGCCATAGGCGACCCCCTCCGGCGGAGCGGGGAAGAAGCCCCCGCTCCAAGCCGCCACATCGGTCGGATTGAGCCCGGCCGCCTGGACCTTGATACGAATCTCGCTCAGGCCCGGTACAGGCTTGTCGACTTCGGCGACCTCGACGACGTCCGGGCCGCCGAGCGAACGGTAAACGGCTGCGCGCATGAGTACTCCTGCTGTCGGGCGCACCTGCTCACAGCAGACGCGGAAGATCGCTGACGTAGAAAGGCGATGTCCGCAGGGAGCCGCGGAGCGCCAACAGCCACCACGCTAAAACCTGACGCCAACGTCAGGTGCAAGTCGGGCAGCGTTCGGCATGAGGCCGAGCATGCCGAGCTGGTTCTCCTCCATGGTCCAAGCCCTCGGTCGAGTAGAGCGGGGTGCAGGGACGACACGCAGGACGGGCAGGGAAGTCGTCACCCACGACGCCGCGCAGATCATCGAGCGAGCGGACCTGCGCGGTCGGCCAGGTACGGGCCAGCGTCGACTTGCTCGCGCCGAGGGCTCCGGTAAGCCTGTTCTCGGGCAGGCCCGGGTACAGCACCGAGGTGGATCTCCCTGCGGGTGACGGGCGCGGGCAGCCCAGTTCAGGCGCGGCCCGGCGCTGTCGGTGATCAGGGCGGCGGCCTCGTGCAGGTAGCAGGAGGCGTCACCGTCGCGGTCCGGCTCGATCTGCTCCGCCCGGCGTGCGGCGGTGCTGACCACCTGCGCGAGCATCGGTGAGGACGGCCTGCCTCCCGTGCCGCAGTCGTTACCCCGATTCGCGGTGTACACGCTCGCGTTCTCGGCGTGAGGGGGTCTCTGCTGTTACCCCTCACAAGCGTGACTGTCTGCCGGGCTCGGCTGCTGGTTTCGTGGATTGCGGCGGGCCAGAAGTGCTCCGCCCGCACCACCTACGGCGCGCATGCCGCTTTACCGGAACGCCTCCGGATGACCGGGGCCCGCGCCGGCTCTCTTGAAAGGATCGTCAGTGAGTTCCCCCTCGTCCACGAAGCCGGATCCCTCGGCCGCCGCACTCCTCACAGGTGACGGCGGCACGGCAGCGCCCGCCGGGAAGGTCAAGCTGCCGCCGGTGGTGTGGCTGCTGGGTGCCATCACCTTCATCATGGGCACCAGCGAGTTCGTCGTCTCGGGCCTGTTGCCGGAGATTTCCGGCGCCCTGGGTGTCAGCGTCTCCAGCGCCGGGACGCTGATCACCGCCTTCGCCGTCGGCATGATGATCGGCGCGCCCGTGATGTCCCTGGCGACCCGGCGCCTGCCGCGTCGCTCGGCCCTGGTCGCCGCGCTGCTGGTCTTCGCCGCGGGGCACGTCGTCAGCGCGCTCAGCTCCAGCTTGGGGCTCGCGATCGTCGGCCGGGTTGCCGCCGCGCTGGGCAACGGCACCTTCTGGGCCGTGGGCGCGGTGGTGGCGACCGCGGCTGCGGGACCGGCCGCCAGCACCCGTGCCACGGGCGTGATGGTCGGCGGCATCACCCTCGCCAACATCGTCGGCGTCCCGCTCGGTACGGCAGCCGGCCAGCTGGGCGGCTGGCAGGCCCCCTTCTGGATGCTCGCCGCTCTCGCCGTGGCCGCCGCCGTGGTGGTGGCCCGCCGGCTGCCCGCCGACACCACACGCGCCGACACATCTCTGCGCGCCGAGACGGCCGCGCTCAAGCATCCGCGCCTGTGGCTGGTCTACCTGGCCATCGCGCTCATCCAGGCCGGCATCATGGCCGCCTACAGCTACGTCGCCCCGCTGCTGACCGAGCGGGCCCACCTCGCGAGTGCCGTGGTACCGCTGGCGATGCTCGGCTTCGGCATCGGCGCCCTGGCCGGCACCACGGTCGGCGGACGCCTCGGCGACCGCCGGCCCTACACCACGCTGATCCCGGCCACCGCAGTCACGGCCGCGATCCTGGGTGCCATCACCCTGTGGGCGACCAACAGCGTCGTGGCCGTGGTCCTGGTCGTGCTGCTCGGCGCAGCCGGCTTCGCCAACAACCCGATCGTCGTCGGTGAGGTCGTCCGCATCGCCGGAGCCGGCCGGTCCCTGCCCATGGCCCTGGCCACGTCCGCCTTCCAGGTCGGCATCGCCGCGGGCTCCTGGCTCGGCGGCATCGCCCTGACCTCCAGCCTGGGCCTCAAGGGCCCGTCGCTGACCGGCTTCGCCTTCGCTCTCACGGCCCTGCTGCCGCTGGGCCTGCTGGCCTCCTCCCACCGCAAGACGGAATCAGCGCGGAGCTGACACCGCAAGGGGAGGCCAGGCCCTCCCCTTGCGCATCCGACACCTCGATCCGAGCAAGCCGTACAAGACAGATGGAGATCACCATGGAGCACCGTCTGCTGGGCCGGACCGGCCTGTCCGTCAGCGAAATGTGCCTGGGCGCGATGATGTTCGGCCCGTGGGGCAACCCCGACCACGACGAGGCCACCCGGACCATCCAACGCGCCCTGGACGCCGGCATCAACTTCATCGACACCGCCGACGTCTACTCCCACGGCGAGTCCGAGGAGATCGTCGGACGGGCCATCAAGGGCCGCCGGGACGACATCGTCCTGGCCACCAAGTTCCACAACCCCATGGGGGACGACCCCAACCAGCGCGGCAACTCCCGACGCTGGATCATGCGGGCCGTCGAGGACTCGCTGCGCCGGCTGGGAACCGACTACATCGACCTCTACCAGGTGCACCGGCCCTCACTCGACACGGACATCGAAGAGACCTTGGGCGCCCTGACGGACCTGGTACGCCAGGGCAAGGTCCGCTACCTCGGCTCCTCCACCTTCCCCGGCAGTCAGATCGTCGAAGCCCAGTGGGCCGCCCACGACAGGTGCCTGGAGCGGTTCGTGTGCGAACAGGCCCCGTACTCCATGCTCGTGCGAGGCATCGAGGCCGATGTCCTGCCGACCGCGGCCCGGCACGGCATGGGAGTGATCACCTACAGTCCGCTCGCCGGTGGCTGGCTCTCGGGCCGCTGGCGCCAGGACGCCGACCTGCCCACCCCGTCACCGGCCCGGCAGCGCCTCGCTGACCGCTTCGACATGTCCCTGCCGGTCAACCAGCGAAAGCTGGAGGCGGCCGAAGCCCTCGCCCACCTGGCCGAGGACAACGGAGTGACGCTGATCGAGATGGCCATCGCGTTCGCGCTCAACCATCCCTCGGTCGTCTCGGTCCTCATCGGCCCGCGCACGCTCCAGCATCTGGAGACGCAACTGCCCGCGGCCGACGTGGTCCTGGACCCCGCGGTCCTGGACCGCATCGACGCCATCGTCACCCCCGGCACGGTCATCAACCCGGCCGACAGCAGCTTCGCCAACCCCGCCCTGGAACCGGCGGCCCGCCGACGCTGACCAGGGACTTACACGGAACACGGAACCGCCGCCGCCTCCGGCGTGACGCTGTCGGACGACCTGCTGGCGGCCGTCGACCAGGCCCTCGGCGACGTCTCCGTCACCGAACCCACCCTCGCCCCTTCCGCCCAGGCCGGCATCAAGCACCGCTGAGCAGACGGCTGCTGCCCGGCCGACGCCCCCACACACACAGCCAGAAAGCGAAGGTCTCCGCCATGACCGGCAAGATCCCCCAGGTTTCCCTCAACAACGGCGTTCAGATGCCGATTCTCGGCTTTGGCGTCTTCCAAATCCCCGAAGACCAGACCCAGCAGGCGGTGGAGGCCGCGCTCGAAGCCGGCTACCGCCTGCTCGACACCGCCGCCGCGTACGAGAACGAGCGCGCCGTGGGCAGGGCCATCGCCGCCAGCGGCATCCCCCGCGACGAGCTGTTCGTCACCACCAAACTGTGGGTCCAGGACTACGGCCAGGACAGTGCCGAGCGCGCCTTCGACCGCTCACTCGACCGCCTTGGTCTCGACTACCTCGACCTCTACCTGACCCACCAGCCCTTCGGCGACTACTACGGGTCATGGCGGGCCATGGAGGACCTCAACCGGGCCGGTCGTACCCGGGCGATCGGGGTCAGCAACTTCTACCCCGACCGGCTTGCCGACCTCATCACCCACCACGAGATCGTCCCCGCGGTCAACCAGATCGAGACGCACGTGTTCTTCCAGCGCGTGGGCGACCAGAACCTGATGCGTGAGCACGGCGTCCAGCACGAGTCCTGGGGGCCGCTCGCCGAAGGCGGCCAGGGCTTCTTCGACAACCCCGTGCTCGTCGACATCGCCCGCGCCCACGACAAGTCCGTCGCCCAGATCGCCCTTCGCTGGCTCGTCCAGCGCGAGATCGTCGTGATCCCGAAGTCGGTGCGGCCCGAACGCATGGCAGAAAACCTCGACGTCTTCGACTTCCAGCTCACCGCCGACGAGATGGCACGCATCGCCGGCCTGAACACGGGCCGCAGCCACATCTTCGACCACCACGACCCCGAAAAGGTCACGTGGCTCGGCGGGGTGCGGTTCGACACCTGATGCCGCGCCGCGTCTCGCTCCCGTGGTCACCCATCCGCAGTCAGTTTCCCCGCCGCCAGGTGGTCAGCCGGGGGAACCATCCGGCCCAGGAACGTGCGGCACCGCTCCGTCGTCCTCCAGCCGCTTGCACAGGAAGCAACACCATGCGCATTCGCGTCACTCACGCCGCAGCGATCCCTGCTCTCGCGGCCGTTCTCGTCTCGACGCCGTCGGCGTCCGCCGCCACCGCAGCAGACCGTTCACAGCCGGTCATCACCCAGGTGAAGACCGCGGCCGCGTTCAACTTCGCCTCCGGCGACTCACCCGAGAACATCACCGCCAACCCGGACGGCTCCCTGACCGTGTCCCTACTGGGCGCCCCCGCGAACAAGCCGCCCAAGCTCGTGCGCATCACCGCATCCGGGCAGCGCACCACCCTCGTCACCGGGCACCAAGGCGATCAGATCACCGGCAACACCCGCGGCAACGACGGCACCGTCTACTACAACGTGAACTCCGACGACGCCTCCCGGAACGGGACCTGGAAACTCCCCCCACACGGCCGTCCCCAGCGTCTGGCCGCCCTGCCCGCCGACGGCCTGCCCAACGGCCTGGCCATCGATCGGACGGGCCGTACCCTCTACGCCGCCGACAGCTACAACGGCACGGTATGGGCCGTGCCCGTCTCCCGCGGGGCGGCGAGGGTCTGGCTGACCGGCCCGGAGCTCGCACCCGACCCCAAGACGTCCCTCAAGCTGGGCGTGAACGGCGTCCGCTTCCACAAGGGCGCTGTGTGGGTGAGCAACTTCAACCAAGGCACGCTGCTGAGGATCCCGGTCACCGCCCACAAAGACCCGGGCCCCATCCAGACCGTCGCCGACAAGCTCCCCGACTTCGACGACTTCTCCTTCCTCAACAACCACTCAGACACCGTCTTCGCCGCGCAGAACGACCCGACTGACCGGGTCAGCGTCGTGCACCCGAACGGGACCCACGAGACTGCCCTGACCGTCGACGACGGCCTCGCCTCCCCCACCACCACCGCCGTACGCGGCAACCAGCTGTACATCGCCAACGCCGGATTCAACGCACCCCACGACGCAAAACTGCAGCGCGGAACCATCAACCTCCACGCCCTCACCGCGCACTCCCGGCACCACTGAACCGCCCGGCGAGCCCGACCATCCACCAAGCGGGCTGAAGTCGCCGCCACCGGCCGGTGTCATGAACCGTCCAGGTGGTCCCGAGCCCGCCGCAGCTCTCCCCCACCGCAGCGTGGCCGCACAACGCAGCACGGCCAGTTGCCCGATCGTCTGCACTCCCAGGGCACTTCGCGTCTTGGCCTGGGAATGCCGGATCCCGTACAACTCGCCGACCGGAAGTGGCCGAGGACGTCCGCGGTGTCGGACGCCAACACGTGAAAGACGCCGCTCACCCCCGCACGCGAAGACGCCATGGCCGCAACGCCCCAGGAAGAGCCGATCCCCACAACCGTGCCCAGGCTGTACAAAGCAGCAGTCTGAAGCCCAGCCGCTGCGCCAGACCGACCGGGCCGACACCTAACAGCCACAGAGCGCCGCCTACCTGGGCAACGGCCACCGACGGTGCAACGACCGGGGCGAGCGGGGTAAACCGCTCGCCCACCTCCATGAGCTCCCCGAGCCCTTCGCCCAGGCGAAGCCTCATGTGGAAGAAGACCACTCCTTCACCACACCCTCCCGAGCACAGGCCGTACGAGCCCCTGCTGCCTCAACCGGCTGGACGATCGCCGTCTCGACCTCAAGTGGCCAGCCAGTTCGCTGCCTTGGGCCCTCAGGAATCCGCGAACCTGTCGGCTTCTCGCCGGACCCTTACAGACCCGGGTCCGGACCCGGCCCCGGACCCGGACCCGGACCCGGACCCGGAACGGGACGGGACGGCCCCGCCCGTCGACGACGAGCGGGGCCGGATGCCGTGGTGGTCGGTTCTGGTGTCGAATTGACGTTTCTCCAGAGGTGACCGGAGGGGATTCGTGTCGCCGTTCAGGCGGACGTCGTCGACTCCGTGTGTTCGGCCGGCTTGCGGTGGCGCCCGCGAGGGCTCGGCTTCTCGGCTTCTTGGGCCGAGAGCTGGCCCCGGTGTTTGCCGTGGCCGTCCGCCTCGTGGGGGTTGGCCTTGGGTGGCTGGAATGTGTGCACGTCGCTCATTGGAAGTGTTCCCCGTCGAATGATCTTCTTACCGGCGGGTGATTTTAACGAGCGGCCCGGTATGTTTCGAAGGCGCCCGAGGGCGTGTCGCCCACGCCGCGTCCATGTCGCACGCAGCCCGCACATCACGTTCACCCGACGGTCACCTCCTCCGGCACTCGCCCCTCCAGCGGCGCCTGCTGCAGCGGCACGGGCCGAGCGACAACGGGCGCGGACGGCCCCGCCCCGGTGGGCTCCGCACCCGACGCCCCGGACCGGGGTGACGTCTCCGCGGCCTCCGGCCCCGGGGCCTCTTCGCAGCCCGGCCCCCTCTCCCGGGCACCCTCCCGGGCTTCCTCCTGTGTCTCCTGCGCCTCCTGTGGCTCTTCCGACTCCTCCGGTTCCCAGGTCACCCCCACCCGAGCCACCCCGCACCGCACCACCCCCGTCGCGTACGGCAGGTGCAGCACCCCCTCCCGGCTCCACAGCCCCGCCCCCGCCAACCAGCCCTCGGGGGCGCGCAGATGAAGGATCCGGCGCGCCGCCGGGCGCCAGACGCCGACCCAGCTGCCCCGGGGGCCGTCCACGCGCAGCGCGACCCCGCAGCTCTCGGGGGTCAGGATCTGGCCCGGCTGGATGGCGAACGGGGTGATGCGATGGCCGTCGGGAACCCGCAGGCACTCCGGGAAACGGACCGGGAGCGTACTGCCCAACACGCCCCAGCCGAGCCGGTCCTGGCCGGGGGAGGGTGCGTCCGAACGGATCAGGAGCAGTCCGCTGTCGGGGTCGGCGAGCAGTACCCGGTCGTTGCTGTCGTCCGCGATCTGCAGCAGCGGCGAGACCGCGCCGCCCTGCTCCAGATCGACCACCACCGACTTCGTCCGGCCCTCCCATTCCTGGTCCAGGGCGAGCATCCGGCCCGTCCCGTCCAGCCAGACCCCGCCCGAACACCGTCCCGGCACCTGCGCCAGCATCTCCGGGCCGAACGTTCCGCCCGCCACCAGCCACACCGTCGTGGCGCTCCGGCCCAGGGCGAGGGCGTACGCCCGCTCCCCGGACGGCGCGGGCGGCAACAGCCGCAACTCGGCCGCCGGATCGGCGCATTCGACCGCGCCGAGCGGGAGTTCACCGGTGCCGGGCCCGGTCGGGTAGAGGAGCGAGAACAGGTGCCGGTCGGCGGCCAGCCGGTGGATGAGGACCCGGCCGTCGGTGAGGGGGAGCACTTCCGTGCCGGGCTCTTCCGGCTGGTTGCCGGGCAGGGGCACGGCGTACGGCTCGGGGCCGTCCAGGGTCCAGCGCTCGGGGAACCAGGACTCGCCGTCGAGGGCGAGGCGTGCCGCGTACGTCCCGTCGGCGGTGATCACACACCCGGGCGCCGGGGGCTCCTCGCTCCCGCCCCTGCCTTCGCCGCCGCCCGTGGTGTCGTTCCCGCCGCTTTCCGCGCCGGGTCTCCTCCCGTCGTTCTCCCGTCCCGTCCGTCCCGTCTCGTTCCCGTGGCCCGTCGCGGGTGAGGGTGGTGTACAGGCCGTCATCGTTCGATCACCTCCGGCGACGAAGCTAGTTTTCGTACGCACAGACATGGGACAACCCGGACCCCCTTCACACATAAGGGTGCACGTCCCGCGATTCACCTGAGGGAACGGCGATGGATGTGCTGGCCGAAGGGCGGCTGGTCAAGTGACCCGCGGCCGGTCGGGGACGGGAGTAGTGCGGGTAGCCTTTGTACGTGCCCCGTCTGTCTGAAGTCATCGCCGCGCTCGACGCCCTCTGGCCGCCAGAGAGGGCCGAGGGGTGGGACGCGGTCGGCACGGTGTGCGGAGACCCGGACCAGGAGGTCACGCGGGTACTGTTCGCCGTCGACCCGGTGCGCGAGATCGTCGAGGAAGCGGTGAGGCTGGGCGCCGATCTGCTGGTCACCCACCATCCGCTCTATCTGCGCGGTACGACCACGGTGGCGGCCTCCACCTTCAAGGGCCGCGTCGTGCACACCCTCATCAAGAACGACATCGCGCTGCACGTCGCCCACACCAACGCCGACACCGCCGACCCCGGGGTCAGCGACGCCCTCGCCGGCGCGCTCGACCTCAGGGTCGTACGCCCCCTCGTACCGGACCCCGCCGACCCGACCGGGCGGCGCGGTCTCGGCCGGGTCTGCGAGCTGGACCACCCGGTGACGGTACGGGAGCTGGCCGAGCGGGCCGCCGAGCGGCTGCCCGCCACCGCGCAGGGCATCCGGGTCGCCGGTGACCCCGAGGCGCTCGTCCGCACGGTCGCCGTCAGCGGCGGCTCCGGCGACAGCCTCTTCGACGACGTACGCGCGGCCGGTGTCGACGCCTTCCTCACCGCGGACCTGCGCCACCACCCGGCCTCCGAGGCCGTCGCCCGCACCACGGAAGGCACCCACACACCTCTCGCGCTGCTCGACGCGGCGCACTGGGCCACCGAATGGCCCTGGTGCGAGCTGGCAGCCGCCCAGCTCGACGAGATCTCCGACCGCGAGGGATGGGACCTGCGCGTCCACGTCTCCAAGACGGTCACCGACCCCTGGACCGCCCACGCGGCGTCCTCCCACCCGTCGCCCGCCACCGCCCTTCCGACGAGCGCTTCGCGCGACTCTTCTTCTTCTGACCCACTGGGAGCCCCCAACTGAACGCCGCGCCCGCCGACCAGATCCGCCTCCTCGACGTCCAGGGCCTGGACGTACGCCTGCAGCAGCTCGCGCACCGGCGGAGGTCGCTGCCCGAGCACGCCGAGATCGAGTCGCTGACGAAGGACCACACCCAGCTGCGCGACCTGCTCGTGGCCGCGCAGACCGAGGAGAGCGACACCGCCCGCGAGCAGACCAAGGCCGAGCAGGACGTGGACCAGGTGCGTCAGCGCGCCGTCCGCGACCAGCAGCGCCTGGACTCGGGTGCCGTCTCCTCCCCGAAGGACCTGGAGAACCTCCAGCGCGAGATCACCTCCCTCGCCAAGCGCCAGGGTGACCTGGAGGACATCGTTCTGGAGGTCATGGAGCGCCGGGAGTCCACGCAGGAGCGGGTCGCCGAGCTGACCGAGCGGGTCGGTGCCGTCCAGGGGAAGGTCGACGACGCGACCGCGCGCCGGGACGCCGCGTTCGAGGAGATCGACGCCGAGGTGGCGAAGGTGACGAAGGAGCGCGAGGTCATCTCGGGCTCGGTCCCCGCGGACCTCCTCAAGCTCTACGACAAGCTGCGCGACCAGCAGGGCGGCGTCGGCGCGGCCAAGCTGTACCAGCGCACCTGCCAGGGCTGCCGCCAGGAGCTGTCGATCACCGACTTCAACGACGTCCGCAAGGCGTCGCCCGACACGGTCGTCCGCTGCGAGAACTGCGGCCGCATCCTGGTCCGTACGTCCGAGTCGGGCCTCTAGAGGCAGCCGTAGGAAGCCGTAGGCGGCAGCAGGCAGTAGCGGACAGTTGGCGCGGCAAGGGTAGTAAGGGGCTTCTGGCGTGCGGGAGTTCATCGTCGAGGCCGACGGCGGTTCCCGGGGCAACCCGGGGCCGGCGGGCTACGGTTCCGTCGTCCTGGACGCGGTGACGGGCGAGACGTTGGTGGAGGCCGCCGAGTACATCGGGGTCGCCACGAACAACGTCGCCGAGTACCGCGGGCTCATCGCGGGCCTGAAGGCGGCGTACGAGCTGGACCCGGAGGCCTCCGTCCGGGTCCGTATGGACTCCAAGCTCGTCGTCGAGCAGCTGTCGGGCCGTTGGAAAATCAAACACCCCGACATGAAGCCGCTGGCCGCCGAGGCCGCGCGCGTCTTCCCGCCCGGTCGCGTGACGTACGAGTGGATGCCACGAGAGCAGAACAAACACGCCGACCGGCTCGCCAACGAGGCGATGGACGCGGGAAAGCGGGGGGAGCGGTGGTCGCCGTCGGCGTCCACCGCCGAGTTGGGCACACGGGCCGACGGGACGGCGAAGGTCATGCCCCCGGAGCCGTCGGGCCCGCCCGGGGACGCGACAGCCGGCGCCGCGCGGGCGCGGGCGGCGCTGGCGGGAGCGCGGGGCGAAACCAAGGCCAAGGGTCACGCGGCGACATCGCCCCCGGCGACCGCCGCCGAAGCCGCCCCGAACCCCCTTCTGTCGCCCGGCGTTCCCGATGTTCCCGGCGTTCCCGGCGTTCCCGGCGAAGCCACGGCCGCTTCCGCCGACCTGCCGGGCGTTGGTGAGGTTGCGGCTGTCCCGCCGGGTGATGCCGTGGTTGCGGCTGTCCTGCCGGGCGTTGGTGAGGCTCCGGCTGGCCCGCCAGGCACCGCCGACGCTGTGGGGGCCTCCCCGCTCTCGGCTGCGCCTCCTCGGGCCGCGACGTCTTCCACCGGTACGTCCGCTGAACCTGCCGGTTCGTTCGGTGCGCCTGCTGACTCGTCCACTGTCTTTGCCGGTTCGTCCGCTGTCCCTGGCGGTTTGTTCGGTGCGCCTGGCGGTTCGTCCGCTGTTCCTGGCGGTTCGTTCGGTGCGCCTGGCGGTTCGTCCGCTGTTCCTGGCGGTTCGTCCGGTGCGCCCGCCGACTCGTCCACCGCCCCTGCCGTTTCGTCCGCAGCCCCCGTTCCTTCCCCGGCCGACCGCGCGGCGGAGCCCGGTGGTGGTGGCACCCGGTCGGCCAAAGCCGCCGCAGACAGCCGTGCCGCCAGGAACGTCGCTTCCACCGCCCCCGATCTCGGAACCCCCGCCACCCTCGTGCTGCTCCGCCACGGGGAGACCCCCCTCACCGCGCAGAAGCGGTTCTCGGGGAGCGGCGGGTCGGACCCTTCTCTCTCCGACATCGGCCGTTACCAGGCGGAGCGGGTCGCCGCCGCTCTGGCCGCCCGCGGGACCATCCAGGAGATCGTGTCGTCGCCGCTCGCCCGCTGCCGGGAGACGGCGGGGATCGTCGCGGCCCGGCTCGGGCTCGGGGTGACGGTCGAGGACGGGCTGCGGGAGACGGACTTCGGCGCGTGGGAAGGGCTGAGCTTCGGCGAGGTGCGGGAACGGTACGCGGACGACATGACCGCCTGGCTGACCTCCCCTGACGCCGAACCCACCGGCGGCGGCGAGAGCTTCGAGGCCGTCGCCCACCGCGTCGCCGCCACCCGCGACGAGCTGGTCGCGGCGCACCGGGGCCGTACCGTCCTGCTCGTCAGCCACGTCACGCCGATCAAGACCCTCGTACGCCTGGCCCTCGGCGCACCCCCGGAGTCCCTGTTCCGCATGGAACTCTCGGCGGCGTCCCTGTCGGCCCTGGCCTACTACGCGGACGGCAACGCCACCCTCCGCCTCCTCAACGACACGTCACACCTGCGCTGAAAGCCGCTCGCGGAGGAGGCCCGCCGCCTCCCTCGCCAACCCCTCGATCCGCCCCCAGTCCCGCGCGGCCACGGCAGCCTCCGGCAGCATCCAAGTGCCACCCACACAGCCGACGTTGGGGAGGGACAGATACTCCGGCGCGTTGCCCGCGCCGATCCCCCCGGTCGGGCAGAAGCGCGCCTGCGGGAGCGGCCCGGCCAGCGACTTCAGATACGCCGTACCGCCGGCCGCCTCCGCCGGGAAGAACTTCATCTCCCGCACCCCTCGCTCCAAGAGCGCCACGACCTCCGACGCGGTCGACACCCCCGGCAGGAACGGCACCCCGGACGCCCGCATCGCCTTCAGCAGTACGTCCGTCCACCCCGGACTGACCAGGAAGCGCCCGCCCGCCGCGACGGCCTCCGTCACCTGCGCCGGGGTGACGACCGTGCCCACCCCGACCACCGCCGCCGGAACGTCCGCGGCGATCGCCCGTACGGCGTCCAGCGCGCCCGGCGTCCGCAGGGTCACCTCGATCGCCGGCAGCCCGCCCGCGACCAGTGCCCGCGCGAGCGGCACGGCGTCGGCGGGGTCGTCGACGACGACCACCGGCAGCACGGGCGCCAGGTCGAGGACGGAGACGTACGACAACGGGGGCGGCGACGAGGGCATGCCTGTCATCCTGCCCGGGTGTCACAGCATGCACAACGAGCGTTGCGCATGCTGCAATACCAGAGGGCGAGGGAGGGCAGCGGGGGAGGGTCAGTGGACCTCGTTCACCAGCACGTCCAACGTCCACGCCTTCCCGGCCCCCGCCGCAGGCTCCACCTCCACCACGTATCCGAGGTCCCGCAGGGCCTCCACCAGCTCCGCCGGGCCCTTGGGCGCGATCCCGGCCGACAGCAGACTCCGCACGATGCGGCCCTTGGTCGCCTTGTTGAAGTGGCTGACGACCTTCCGGGTGGGGGCGTGCAGTACCCGTACGGTCGCGGTCCGCCCCGCCACCTCGCCCTTCGGCTTCCATGCGGCCGTGTACGCCGAGGACCGCAGGTCCAGGACGAGTCCGTCGCCGGCGGCCTCGGGGAGCTCCGACGCCATCGGCGTACGCCAGTGCGTGCCGAGCGCGCCGACGCCCGGCAGCTTGACGCCCATCGAGCAACGGTAGGAGGGGATACGGTCCGTCACGCGGACCGCGCCCCACAGCCCCGAGAAGACCAGCAGCGAGCGAGCGGCCCGCTGCTTGGCCGCGGTCTCCAGGGTGGCCAGGTCGAGGGCGTCGTACAGCACCCCCGTGTAGACCTGCCCGGCCGGGCGTGTCCCGGCCGTCAGCAGCTCCGCGTTCTTGGCGACCTCCCCGCGCAGCCCCTCGCTCAGCCCGAGCACCTCACGCGCCTTGTCCTGGTCACCGGCACACAACTCCACCAGCTCACCGATCACCGCCTCCCGCGCCCCGGTGAGCATCGGCAGCGAAAGCCCCTCCAGCTTCAGCGGAGCGCCACCCGCGGAGGGGGCCTTGCCTTCGGACGGGGGCAGCAGGACGAGCACGGGCGCTCCTTGTTCTCGGGGGGTCTCGGGGCTCCGCAAAAGCGTACGGGGTGGGGAGAGGAGGACCTGCCAGGGCCAGGCCAGGGCCGGGGCCAGGGGACATGGGCGTGCGGGCTTCCGGGCAAGGCGCTCCTGGTATGCGGCAGACCAGGATGCCGCCGCCGGGGTGCCGCCGGGGTGCCGTGCCGCCCGCCCCGCCCTACGCTCGACCCATGCCCAGCCGCCATCTCCGCGTCAAGGGCGCCGCAGACGCTCCCCTGCGGGCGGCCCTGCGCGCGCTGCGCGGGGACCTCGGTGTCCCCGACGTCTTCCCCCTCCAGGTCCTCGTCGAGGCGGAGCACGCCGCGAAGTCACCGCGCCTGCCGTCGCACGACGCCACGGACATCCCCCTCTTCACCATCGACCCGCCCGCCTCCACCGACCTCGACCAGGCGATGCACCTGTCGCGGCGGCCGGGCGACGGAGGGCATGGCGGCTACCGCGTCCGGTACGCCATCGCCGACGTCGCCGCCTTCGTCACCCCCGGCGGCGCACTCGACGCAGAGGTCCACCGCCGGGTGACGACCCTCTACTTCCCCGACGGCAAGGTCCCCCTCCACCCCGCCTGCCTCTCCGAGGGCGCCGCCAGCCTCCTCCCGGACCACACCTGCCCGGCGGTCCTGTGGACACTGGACCTCGACGCGGACGGCCGCACCGAGACCGTCGACGTCCGCCGAGCCCTCGTACGCAGCCGTGCCAAGCTGAACTACGCCGGCGTACAGCAACAGATCGACGCGGGCACCGCCGAGGAACCCCTCGCCCTGCTCAAGGAGATCGGCGAACTGCGCGAGCGCCTGGAAGTCGAACGGGGCGGCATCTCCCTCAACATCCCCGAGCAGGAGATCATCGAGCACGGCACCCCGGGCGACGGCGGCGAGAGCTATGAGCCGGTGTACCGCGTCCCCCTCCCCGCCGACGGCTGGAACGCCCAGATCTCCCTCCTCACCGGAATGGCCGCCGCCGAACTGATGCTCGCCCACGGCACCGGCGTACTGCGCACCCTCCCCGCCGCCCCGGACGGCGCGGTGGGCCGCCTCCGCCGCACCGCCAAGGCCCTGCGCATCGACTGGCCGCACCACGTCTCGTACGCGCAGCTCGTCCGCTCCCTCGACCCGCACGACCCCCGCCACGCCGCCTTCCTCCTGGAGTGCACGACCCTGCTGCGTGGCGCGCACTACACGCCCTTCCGCGACGGTCACTTCCCCGACATCACCACCCACTCCGCCGTCGCCGCCCCCTACGCCCACTGCACGGCCCCGCTCCGCCGCCTCGTGGACCGCTACGCCTCGGAGGTCTGCCTCGCGGCGGCCACCGGCACCGCGACCCCCGACTGGGTCCTGGCGGCCTTCGACACCCTGCCCGACGAGATGGCCGAGGGCACCCGGCGGGCCGGACGCGTGGAGGGCGAGTGCGTGGACATCGTCGAGGCGGCGCTGCTCAGGGACCGCGTGGGGGAGGTCTTCGAGGGGTGCGTGGTGGACGTGGAGGAGGACCGACCCACCGTCGGAACCGTGCAGTTGGAGTCTCCGGCGGTCATCGGCCGCGTGGTGGGAACCCCCGGCTGCCGCTGGGGGAGCGGCTTCCGGTACGGCTCACGCAGGCGGAACCGGGAGTGGCGAAGGTGCGGTTCGTTCCGGCGTGAACTCCCGCAGCAGGCGTACGAGCTGATCGGACTCATCGGCGTGGAAGCGCACCAGGCGTACTTCCCTGCGACGGCCGAAGAAGGTCAAGTACGCGACGGGCTCGTCCAGTTCGATGGTGACGGTGGTCTGGGAACCGACCTCCATGCTCAGCTCACCGTCCCGCTTCTCGTGCGTCGTACGCAGCTCACGGCGCACCGACGCCACAGCGGTGAGCGGCACGCACAGATCCACGGTGGCGAAGCGGCGCAGGCGCAGGGTCGTGCCGGCGAGGACGTGGGGGCGGGTCACGGAGGCCGCGTGGAGCCCGACGACGATGAGGATCGTGTAGAGGTCGAGGACGAGGAAGACCTGGTGCACGAGCGGATGGTCGTGCAGCAGGACGGACATGGTCACGGTCTCGACGACACACACGAAGCCGAACCCGAACATCATGGCCCCCTGCCCCCGCGCGTACCCGAACGCCCGCCCTCCATCGCCGATCCCGTGCGGTCGACGCGCGATCCAGCGCAACACACTCCCCAGCAAAAGGAGTTCATGACGTACGAGAGAGTGGGCGATCCGGTGGGCGCTTCTCATGGGCGGTCCTCCATCAGTATCCGGAGCGAGCGGCGGATGGCCTCCGCCTGGGCCGGGGCGAAGTCGGCGTAGAAGGCGCGCAGGAAGCTGCCGGTGCCGGTGCCGGTGCCGTTGCCGCCAGTGCCGCTGTTGCTGCTGTCGAGGTCGATGTCGGTGCCCGGCGGGACCATCTCCGGCGGGATGAGACCGGCCAGCACGCGAGCCGCCTCTGCCACGCGGGGGTCGTCGGGCTCGGCGTCGGCGAGCGCGTCGAGCAGCGCGTACGCCTCGTGCGCCCGCTCCACCGCGCCGGGGACCGCCATCATGCTCTCCAGTCCGGCCAGCATTCCCGCCCGCACCTCGGGCGTAGCGGTCGTCTCCAGGAGCGCGAACACCTCCCGGTCCCTGGCGGCCATCGGTGACTGCGGCGCCGGCCCGAACTTCCCGAAGAGGGCGGCGAGTTCCGGGGACACCGGCCCCTCGACCGGCAACCGCCCGGTGCGCGCGTCCTCCATCAGGACACGCAACCGCCCCCGCCGCTCCCGGATCTCCGTCTCCTGCCGAGCCAGATCCTCGTCCAACTCCCCGAGCACCTCGACGAGTTCACGCCCGGCATCGTCCGTGAGCACGTCCCGCACCTCGGCCAGCCCGAGCCCCAACTCCGTCAACCGCCGAATCCGCGCCAGCACGACCGCGTGCCGCAACGTGTAGTCCCGATACCCGTTCGCCCGCCGTTCCGGCTCCGGCAACAGCCCGAGGTGGTGGTAATGCCGCACGGCCCGCGGGGTGACCCCGACAGTCGCGGCGAGTTCTCCGATCCGCATACGACCAGTAGAAACGTTGACGCTGCGGCAGGGTCAAGCGACGGATTCGGTAACTGGCGGCGACTGACGGTGACCGGGATCATGTGCCACGATCGAGGGAACGGTTCCCGACCTCACGGCCAGGTGATCAGCCGATGTCCCAGTCCGGCGAGCGACCGAAGAAGGAGGGGCGTGACATGACTGCCCGCAGCGGCATCCCCCTCTACCTGCTGGCCGACCGTGACACATCCCAGGTCACACTCTTCAGCAGCCCGGAGAAGGACGACTACCGCGACCACTGCACGCGTGCCTTCGGCAAGCCGCTCGACCTGGACACGGCGGACTTTCTCTGAGTACCGGGGGGCATGCGGCGGCGGTATGAAAGCCGGACTCCCAGGTGTTGCACCCCTTACAGCCTTGGAAAGGGGTGCGCGAGGATGGGCGGCGGCGGACAAGAAAGACACGGACAGACCCGGTGGACCCGTGCCACCCTCGGCCGCCCCGACCGCCCCCTCGACCTCCTCACCGCCCGCTTCGACCACCACCGCTACGCCCCGCACACCCACGAGGAATTCAGCATCGGCATCTGCGTCCTCGGCGCCTCGTGCATCGACTACCGGGGCGGTGGCCTCAGGGTGGGGGAGGGCTCGATCGTCGTCCTGGCCCCCGGCGAGGTCCACACCGGAGAGTCGGCCTACGGCACCTACGCCTACCGCGCCCTCTACCCGACCCCGGCCCTCCTCACCGACGGCATCCTCGGCGGCACCCCGCACTTCCGCGACCCCCTCGTCCACGACCCCGAACTCGCCGCCGCCCTGCGCTCCGCCCACGCCGAGCTGAGCACCTGCCCCGACCCCCTGGAGGCCGAGTCCCGCCTCCCCTGGCTGCTCACGGCCCTGGCCCGCCGCCATTCGACGTCCCGCGCAGCCCCCGACACGGTCCCCGGCGCCGGCACGATCGCCCTCGCCGTACGCGACCGTCTGGCCGACGAACTCCTCGCCCCACCCTCCCTCGCCGACCTCGCCACGGACCTGGGCCTCTCCCGCTACCAACTCCTGCGAGCCTTCCGCACGACGATGGGCATGCCCCCGTACGCCTGGCTGGCCCAGCACCGGGTGAGCCGGGCCCGGGGGCTGCTGGAGACCGGCGCCCGCCCGGCGGAGGTCGCCGGGCAGGTGGGGTTCGCGGACCAGGCACACATGACGCGCTGGTTCAGACGGGTGCTGGGGGTGACGCCGGCGGCGTACCGGACGAGCGTGCGGCCGTAGAGGCGCCGGGGGCAGTGGGCGCGCAACAGCGTTCAAGACGGATGACGGCCCATGCCTCGAAACTCACCCCATGACTGCACGCGGCTGGTTCCTCTTCTCCCTGATGGGAGTCCTCTGGGGCATCCCCTACCTGATGATCAAAGTGGCGGTGGACGAGGTCTCCCCGTCCATGGTCGTCTTCGTACGCTGTGCCCTGGGCGCGGCCCTCCTGCTCCCCTTCGCGATGCGCCAGGGAGGGCTGATCCCCGTAGTCAGGCAGCACTGGCGCCCGATGCTCGCCTTCGCCGTGATCGAGGTCATCGGCCCCTGGTGGACGTTGACCGACGCCGAACGCCACCTCTCCAGCTCCACGGCCGGCCTCCTGATCGCGGGCGTACCGATCGTGAGCATCCTCCTGGCCCGCTTCTTCGGCGACACGGAACGGCTGGGAGCCCGCCGCACTACCGGCCTGGCCCTTGGCCTGGCGGGCGTGGCGGTCCTGACCGTCCCGCACCTCACCGGCGGCAACGTCCTCTCCCTCACCGAGGTCCTGATCACGGTGATCGGCTATGCCACGGCCCCTCTGATCATGGCCCGCCACCTCAAGCAGGTCCCCACCCTCCAGCTGATAGCCCCGGTCCTGCTCCTGTCGGCCCTGGTCTACGCCCCCGCGGCAGCCCTGACCCGCCCACCGACCCTCCCCTCGACGCCCGCCCTGGTCTCCCTCGCCGCCCTGGGCGTGATCTGCACGGCCCTGGCCTTCGTGGCCTTCCTGGAACTGATCCGGGAGGTGGGCCCGACACGGGCGACGGTCTTCACGTACGTCAACCCGGCGGTGGCGGTAGCGGCGGGCGCGCTCTTCCTGGACGAGCGCCTCACACCCGGAATCCTGGCGTCCTTCGCCCTGATCCTGGCGGGCTCGTTCCTGGCGACGGCATCGACGGCCTCGACGGCATCGACGGCATCGACGGGACAGAGGACCGGTGGGCGCCGGGTAGCATGGTCGACACGGCAGACGAGCCGGGCGGACGGCCGCGTGAAGGTCCTCACGGACCTCCCCGAGGAACGTCCGGGCTCCACAGGGCAGGGTGATGGCTAACGGCCACCCGGGGTGACCCGCGGGACAGTGCCACAGAAAACAGACCGCCGGGGACCTCGGTCCTCGGTAAGGGTGAAACGGTGGTGTAAGAGACCACCAGTGCCCAGGGCGACCTGGGCAGCTAGGTAAACCCCACCCGGAGCAAGGTCAAGAGGGGCCGCCTCTTCGCAAGAAGGGTGGCTCTGCGCGGACGTTCGAGGGCTGCCCGCCCGAGTCCGCGGGTAGACCGCACGAGGCCAGTGGCAACGCTGGCCCTAGATGGATGGCCGTCTCCCCGGCCGCCGCGAGGCGACCGGGCGACAGAACCCGGCGTACAGCCCGACTCGTCTGCCGCCACCTGCGGCTTTGCCTGGGAAAGGGCCTCTGATCTGCGACGGAGGCCCTTTCCGATCTTTCAGGAGCTTGCCGTGTTAGGCGGCGAAAAGTCCCTCGGAAGTCCGTCGGACAGAGCTGAAAGTCCCTGAAAAGTCCCTGGAGCGGAGGGGCGGGCGAGGCCTCAGGGCTGGGCGTTGGCGACAGCCGTTGGAGCATGGTGTTGGAGCCGAGGCATCGGGCGGTCCTGGCCCGGCGGGATTACGCGGCCTCGGCGTTGGCCGTCGTGTCGGTCCGCGCGGCCCATTCGAACCCGCGGCGAACCAGGGACGGGTCTTGCTTCGTGTCACCGCTCCAGTCGATGAGGAACCCGCGCCCGTTGTTCGGAGGGCACTATGGGTTCTTCTGCCTCAAGTGCCAACCAGGTGAAGCGATGGAGAGCGCAAGACGTCATGCAGGCCAAAGAGACTTTGTTCGCCGACCTTGTGCAGGGACGAGCCCAGCAGTTCCAGGTTCCTCTCTACCAACGGACCTACTCCTGGACGGAGAAGCAACTGGCGCAGTTGTGGAGTGACATCCTCGAACAGGCCGAACTACTGGAGTCCGGTGCGGAGGCGAGCACACACTTCCTCGGCTCGGTCGTGCTCGCGCCCTCCCCGCAGAACGAAGCGACCTTTCCCCGCTGGCTCGTTGTCGACGGCCAGCAGCGGTTGACCACGCTCTCCTTGGCGTTGGCCGCGATCCGTGATCACATCGCGGACACGCAGCCGGAGGAAGCGGAGCGCATTGATGAGGAGTACCTCATCAACAAGCGCAAGCGCGGCAGCGATTACTTCCGCCTGCTGCCGACCCAGGCCGACCGTGCACAGTACGCCGCGCACATTCGTGTGGCCCAGGAGGAGCAGAGCGCGGGGGACAGGGTGGCCGCTGCCTACCGCTTCTTCCGCCGCAAAGTTGTCGAAGCGCACGATCCGACAGCGTTCCAGAATGTGCTGCGCATCGAGCAGGCGATCACGTCCCGTCTCACGCTGGTCTCGGTGACCGCCGAACGCGGCGACAACGTCCACCGCATCTTCGAGTCCCTCAACAACACCGGCCTGAAGCTCAGTCAGGCGGATCTGCTGCGGAACTACCTGTTCATGCGGCTGCCGACGCTCGGGGAGCAGGTGTACGAAACGTACTGGCTGCCCATGCAGGACAGTCTGAGCAACGGCGAGCTGGAACAGCTCATGTGGCTGCAGTTGGTGCTCGACGGCGACGACCGGGTCCGCCGCCAGGACCTCTATGCCGCGCAGCAGCAGCGATTCGAGCGCCCGGAGGTGAGCGAGGCCGACATCGAGGCGTACATCAGGGAACTCCACCGCCGCAGCGCCCACTTCCGCCGGATCGTCCGCCCCAAGAACGAACCCGATCCGCTGGTACGAGGGCACCTGATCCGGCTGCAGGACTGGCAGGCGGTGGTGGCCTACCCCGCGCTGATGCTGCTGCTCGACCGTCGGGCACGCGGGGAGGCGGACGCCGCGGAGACGGCACGGGCCATGGAGTACATCGAGAGCTTCCTCGTGCGCCGGACGATCTGCCGGGTGCCGCCGAACAACCTGAACAGGATCTTCCAGGCCGTCCCCGCACAGTTCCCGCAGGGCGTTCCGGTCGCGGACGGCCTGCATCAGCTGCTCTCCGCGGAGAACCGCTTCTGGCCCGACGACGAGGAGCTGCGTACGAAGGTCCGGGAGGCGCCCTTCTACCGGTACGGCCTCCCGCATCAGCGCAGGCGTGTGCTGCAACGCCTTGAGGAGAGCTACGGCCACCCCGAGCCGGTGGACTTCGCCTTGGCGCAGCTCACCATCGAGCACGTCATGCCCCAGTCCCCCGGACAGGAGTGGATGAGAGTGCTGGAGGAGGAGGCGGGTGACGGCGAGAGCGCGGAGGACCTGCACGCCCGGCTGATCCACTCCCTCGGGAACCTCACGCTGACCACGGTGAACTCGGAGTTGTCCAACCATCCCTTCGAGAGGAAACAGGGACTGCTGCAGGGCAGCCATCTGGAAATGAACCGCCGTATCGCTGCCACCGACCGCTGGGGTGTGAAGGAGGTCCTGGCCCGGGCCGACGATCTCGCCGACCGGGCGATCATGTTGTGGCCCGCCCCGTTGAGCGGCGTCGGCCGTGCCGAGCGCAGCCGCGACTGGCACCTTGCCCACCAGGTTCTCGCCGCGCTTCCGCACGGCACCTGGACGTCGTACGGCGATCTTGCGGGGTTCATCGGTTCCGGAGCCCAGGCCGTGGGCAACCACCTTGCCGGTACCGCCGGTGTGGCCAACGTGTACCGGGTGCTCAACGCGGAGGGCAAGGTCGCCGACGGTTTTCGCTGGGGCTCCGAGGACCAGGGTGACGTCCGCGCGCTACTGACGGCCGACGGCATCCACTTCACGATCACCGGGGCCGCCGATCCCGCCCAGCGGCTCACCAGTGACGACCTCGCGCTGCTCGTTGCCGACGCGGAGGGTGAGCCGGAGGAGGCCGGGGAGGTGGCACGGCCCGCTCCCGGGGGCCAGGCCCTGCAGACCCGGGCCGCGCGGTTCCTCCGGCAGCTCGCGGCGGACGACAGCGCGGAGACCGTGAGCGCGGTGAGTGAGGTGCTGGCGCGGTGGGAAGAACTCGGCGGCTGGATCGGCTACGGCACTGGGAAGGTCACGACCAGCGCCTTCCTGATGCTGGGTGAAGCGGGCCTCCCGGGCCGAGGCGTCTGGCCGCTCACCCTGTACCCGGGCGGTGGTCGGGGCGGTACTGCCGAAGTCGTGTTCCAGCACATGGCGACCCGGGAGCCGTTCACGGACCGTGCGCTACGCGCCGAACTCCTAGCGCGGCTCAACGAGTTGGCGGGCGTCGACATCCCGGAGGGCAAGCTCGAACTGCGGCCCAACTTCCGCCTGGTGCACTTGGCGGAGAGCAGCAACCGCGAGTTGCTGATTGAGACGCTCACCTGGTTCCGGGACCGCTGGCAGGACCGGAACCCCGTCTGAGTCGCTGGGAGGGCGGGAAGTACCGTCCGATGCGAGCGCCACGCGTCTCGCGCCGCACGTAGCGCCGTGCCAGGGCTCGTGCTCGGCGAGGAGCGGGTTCTCCTCCCAGCGCGGCCTGACCCACGGCGGATTCCCCACCTGAAGATCTCTGGTGTTCCCAAGGGGCGACGCCCTGTTCCGGGCTTCCTTGCCGGCCGGAGTGACAGGCGTCAGCTCGTGGTGACCAGCTCGTCGAGTAGCTGCTCCAACAGATTGTTGTCACCGAGGAAGCTCTTCACCGAGGCGTCCTCGTTGCGTTGAGGGTCTATGCCCGACCAGTTCAGGGCGTATCCCGCGTCGGTGCTGAGCTGGGCCAGGAACGCCCGCTGGGCACGGCCGTTGCCTTCGCGGAACGGGTGGAGGACGTTCAGGTCGCCGTACAACGTGGCCAGTTGGATGATGAATTCCTGCCGAGGGAGACTCCGCAGCCGGCCGGATGAGGCGAGACGGCCGAATACCTCTCCGGCGTAGGACATCAGGTTTCTCGCCGGACAGAACGGTGTGCGCTTGGCGATGTTCACGGTGCGTAACTCGCCTGCCCACGGATAGATGTCACCGAAGATCGCGGCATGGAACGCTTGGAGATGGCCGAGGTCGTACGCGCCGGGTAGGGGGCGCTCGGCGAGCATGACGAGGCGCGCCCGGGTGATGTCCGCCTCCGCTGCCGCGAGCAGCTGATGATCGGTGATACCGAGCTTGTTGCGCAGCACGCCGCCCGGCATGGCGTACGGATCGTTCACCCTGCCCGACGCTCCGAAGTCTGCTGGTGGCGGGCGATCGCGCGGGCCACAAGGGTGTCCACGTCGAGGTCGCCCTTCACGTATGCCTCGGTGTCGCGGTCTGAGGTATTGGAGGCATGGAGCCCCTCGGCCTCAATGGATCCGGTGGCCGAGGCGACGGCCGCACGTCGTGCCGCTCGGCCGCTCAGCGCCTCGAAGACCTCGACGGACAGGAGGACGCCCTGGGGCTTGCGGTGGGCGCCGATCAGGACCGGGTCGGCATCCGCGCCGGACTCAGACAGGTCAGCCAGGATCCGCGACAGTCCCGCGCGCGCGTCGCTGACGGTCACGACCTCAGGAATCTCCATGCTGGCACCGTACCCATATAGAGGCTTGATTCTGTACAGATTCTAGTACGGATTCCGGTGAGTGTCCCGCCTCGGGCGGCCCTGGAGGCACCTCTCACTCCGTCCCGGAGGCTGCCACCAGCCGAGACGGCGAGGTCCTCGCCGATGTCGGCGGGGTTGAACCGGACCATCGGTACATCGCGCCGGTTGAGTTCGGTGATCACCACGTCGGCGGTGATGCAGTCCGTCTCGGTGGCCACCAGAACCGGCCTCTCCGAGAACGACGAAGCCCTCGTCCGGACCGCTCCGGCGCGGGGCGCATCCTTGCGCAGCCATCAAGGTAGCCACGGAAGCGTTCTCCATGCACGTTTTTGCAGGTCATAGCGTTGCGGTGATTCTCCCCGGCATACAGCCCGACTCGTCTGCCAACAGGGCTCTGACCTGGTCTTATTGCCTGGTCGGGGCCCTTTTCGTGTTTTCGGGCGCTTCCCGCTTCTACCTGCGAGTTCCCTGAAGCTCCGCGCAAGTGTGCATGCGTGCGCACTGGGGCGCGGTGCTGGACGGTGGGCTCGATGAGTACTGGCACCGAGCTCCAGGGGAACTGGGCGAATTCCAGTGATCGTCGCAACACGTAGTCGGTTGATCAGGCAGCGAGCAGTTTAGACAGACGCTCGGCTGGGGTTTTCCAGCCGAGCGTCTTGCGTGGGCGATTGTTCAGTTCGACAGGGACGGCGTCGAGGTCCCGGCGGGTGTGGGTGGACAGGTCGCTGCTCTTGGGGAAGTGCTGTCGCAGCAGGCCGTTCGTGTTCTCGCTGGAGCCGCGTTGGCAGGGGCTGGCCGGGTCGCGAAGTAGACCGGGACATTCGTAGCGATGGTGAACTCGTAGTTGGCGGCCATCTGGGAGCCCTGATCCCAGGTCAGGGACCGCTTCAGATGCGGCGGCAGGGCTTGCACGGTTGCCTGGAGGGCGTCGCGGACGCTGATGGCTGTGTGGTAGGCGGGCAGATGGATGAGCATGCCGAAGCGGGTGCTGGGTTCGACCAGCGTCCCGATGGCGGAGCCGTTCTCCTTGCCGACGATCAGGTCGTCCTCCCACTGGCCGGGAACGGCCCGGTCAGCGGCCTCAGCCGGACGTTTGCTGATCACGACCATGGGCCGAGAGAAGCGCTTCTGGCGCTTGAGTTGCTGCTGGGTCTGGCGATGGGGTCTGCGAAGAGCCGGTCGTCGCCGGCGAAGGCGTGCACCTCGTCTGCCAGGACGGCCCTTAGGAGTCCTTTCAGAATGCTGGGTTCTTGCGGGCGAGGATCATGCAGTGGGCGAGTTGGAGGAAGGTGTCGTGCATGTCGTCTCGGGCTTCCCAGCGGGTCCGTAAGCGGCGGGGGCCGTGGAGCCAGGCGATGGCGGACTCGGCAACCCACCTGGCCCTGCCCAGGCCAGAACCGTGCGGCTGTCCGCGTCGGGCGATCTTCGGTGTGATGCCGCGTTCACGCAGCCGGTGGCGGTAGACGTCGTAGTCGTAGCCGCGGTCGGCATACAGGGTCAGGGGCTTGCGCCGGGGCCGGCCCCGCTTGCCCCGCACCGGCGGCATCCCGTCGACCAGCGGCAGAAGCTGGGTGACATCGTGGCGGTGACCGCCGGTCAGTGACACCCGCAGCGGGGTGCCATGCGCGTCGGTCAGCACGTGATGCTTCGAGCCCGGCCGCCCGCGGTCAACCGGACTCGGACCGACTTTTGGGCTGCCACGCCCCCGCTTGGCCTGCACGTGCGAGGCGTCGATCGTGGCGCGGGAGAAGTCCAGGCGGTCCGCAGCCCGCAACCGGTCCAGCAGCACCCGCTGCAGTTCCTCCCACACTCCGGCCCCCTGCCACTCGGCCAGCCGCCGCCAGCAGGTGGGACCTGAACCGAACCCCAACTCCTGCGGCAGGAACTCCCACTGGACACCGGTGTACAGGACGAACAGGACTCCCTGGAGCGTCTTGCGGTCATCGATCCGCTTGCGCCCCGGGTACCGGAACCGCCGCTCATGCTTCGGCAACAGCGGCTCGATCACCGCCCACAACTCGTCGCTGATCTCCCACGGCTTCCGCCGCGCCATGCTCACACCCCACAGAAGACGGGATCACGTACATCTCCACCGTGCCACAACACGATCTTTCTGCAAGGACTCCTAAGGGCGTGCAGATCATTAACTCGCGGCTTTCTGCTCGGTGGTTCGTTGGTCTGGCATGAGCGGGTTGAATGGGCAACGGGCCGTGCTGGCAGCCAAGTTCGAGGCGATTTTGCCGCACCTCGACGAGCGGCAGCGTCGCTTGTTGATAGGGGCGGAGGCCCAGTCCCTCGGCCACGGCGGGATCAGAGCGGTCGCCCGTGCCGCCGGTGTTCGCGAGGCCACTGTGTCTGTCGGAGTGCGGGAACTCGACTCCGGCCAGGCTCCGTTGGGACGTATCCGCCGGCCCGGCGCCGGCCGCAAACGCGTCGTCGACCGCAACCCTGCCGTTCGGGAGGCACTCCTTGCGCTGGTCGAGCCCGACGTCCGCGGAGATCCCATGTCGCCGCTGCGCTGGACCACCAAATCCACCCGCAAGCTCGCCGAGCAACTGACTCGGCAAGGCCACAGGATCTGTGCGGATACGGTGGGCGACCTCCTGCGCGAGGAGGGCTTCAGCCTGCAGAGCAACGCCAAGACCATGGAAGGCAAACAGCACCCCGACCGGGACGCACAGTTCCACTACCTCAACGAACAGGCCCGCGACCACCAGGACGGCGGAGCTCCAGTCATCAGCGTGGACACCAAGAAGAAGGAACTGGTCGGCCCGTTCAAGAACAACGGCCGTGAATGGGAGCCGAGAGGCGAGCCGGTGCGGGTCGACACCCACGACTTTCCCGACCGCGAGCTGGGCAGAGCGGTGCCCTACGGCATCTACGACGTCGCCGCGAACACCGGCTGGGTCAACGTGGGCACCGACCACGACACCGCCGCGTTCGCCGTCGAGTCGATCCGCCGCTGGTGGAACGGCGCCGGGAAAGCCGCCTATCCGACGGCCGGCCGACTGCTGATCACCGCCGATGCGGGCGGCTCCAACGGCTATCGCACCCGCACCTGGAAGACCGAACTCGCCCGGTTCGCCGTCGAGGCCGGCCTGACGATCACTGTCTGCCACCTGCCTCCGGGCACGTCGAAGTGGAACCGGATCGAGCACCGGCTGTTCTCCCACATCACCATGAACTGGCGCGGCAGGCCCCTGACCAGCCACGAAGTCATCGTCGAAAGCATCGCGGCGACCACCACTAAAACCGGCCTGACCGTGCATGCCGAACTCGACACCAACGCCTACCCCACCGGCATCCAGGTCAGCGACGACGACATCGCCGCCCTGCCGATCACCCGGCACCGCTTCCACGGCGACTGGAACTACACCCTGCACCCCCGGCACCCGCTGGACGCGACGCCGGACAACAGCACCTCAGACCAGGCCCCGGCGACCAGACCGCCCGGCCTCACGCAGCACGCGCTGCAGGACCCAGAACTGACCGGCATGACCCGCCAACAGCTCAGCGAACTCATCAACGCGCTCACTCCTGCGCTGGAGGTTCAACGCGAGCAAGTGCTCCGCACACGTCGCGGTCACGAGCGCCTGGTCGCCCCTGGCACTGGTGCCAAAGCCAAGCTCACCCCAGCCGACCGGATCCTGGCCACCGTGCTCCACCTGCGCAAACTCGCGACTATGGACCTCCTCGGGCAGCTCTTCGACGTCACCGCTCCGACCATCAGCCGCGCGAAACAGGAAGTCCGCCCACTCCTGGAAGCACACGGCCACCACATCAACGCCTCAACCGCACGCCTCCGCACACCAGCCGACGTCGCGACCTTCCTCGTTTCCGACCCCACTCGAAGCAAGGTCAAAAAGACGAGTTAATGATCTGCACGCCCTAAGAAGCTGTTGCTCTATCGATCTTGGTGGGCGTGAGTTCGAGGTTGTCGACTCGGTCGGGTGATCTCGTGGCCGACCGGGCATGAAAGCGGGGCCTCCCGCACAGCTCGTGGGTGTCGAATCCAACCGAGCAACAGGAGGCCCCTGGTGCTGCAGTCTTCCGTGCCGGCGTCGATGGCGTCCAACCAAGCTTCCCTGGAGTGTGATTGCCTCGCACACCGGTTCGGGAACGCCAGGGACCGGCCGTACAGGCGACCGAAGTATCCGTCCGACATGAGCGACGCGGAGTGGGCCGTCGTACGTGAGGCGATGCCGGTTCCCGGCTGGCTGGAGGGCCGTGGCGGGCAACCGGAGAGCTATTGCCACCGGCAGATGGTCGACGCGGTGCGCTATCTGGTCGCGGGCGGTATCACCTGGCGGGCGATGCCTGCGGACTTTCCCGCGTGGGACCGCGTCTACGCCTTCTTCCGGCGCTGGCGGGACAAGGGCCTGACCGCCGAGTTCCACGACCGGCTGCGCGACCGGGTCCGCCGGGCTGAGGGCCGGGACCCGGAGCCGACGGCCGGCGTCATCGATGCGCAGTCGGTGAGGGCAGCCGCGTCGGTGCCGGGCGCGACCAGGGGCTTCGACGGCGGGAAGAAGGTCAACGGCCGCAAGCGGCACATCGTGGTGGACACCCTCGGACTGCTGCTGGCCGTGACGGTGACCGCGGCCTCGGTCACCGACCGGGACGCGGGGCAGACACTCCTGGCCCGGCTGCGTGAACGGCACTGGCGCATCACGCGGGTGTGGGCCGACGGCGGCTACACCGGGCGCCTGGTCGACCTCGCCCGCGACGCATGGCGGATCGCGCTGACCGTGGTCAGACGCAGCGACGACACCAGCGGTTTCATCGTGCTGCCGAAGAGGTGGCTGGTGGAGCGCACGTTCGCGTGGCTGATGCACTCACGCCGGCTGGCCCGCGACTACGAGACGCGCACCGACACCTCGGAGGCAGTGATCAAGTGGGCGATGAGCACAGTCATGAGCCGCCGCCTCGCCCGACGGGCACGCTGAACAGCCCCGGACGTTCCTCAGCCAGCCAGCCCCGCGCGGCCAGCCGCTTGGCTTTCGACCGCACCCCTTCCACCTTCGCCGGGACCGGCTCCAGCCCGAGGCCGGCCGCGAGTTGACGACAGTCCATCGCCTCCCCGCGCATCCCGTTCCCGCCGGCCAGCACGTCCATGATCCGCTGGTAGTCCGGCGCGAGAACCGCCGGGGCGAGCCCTTCCTCCCAGTGAGGCACCACTGAGCCGGGCACCGCCTGCCTGACCTGCACCGGCCGTTCGCCGGCCACCACGACCGGCGCCACGTCCTCGCCTCCGCGAGGCTCCGCCAGAACCTCACCCACCGTCTCACGGGCAATCACGAACCGCTCCCACACCGCCTCCGCTTCCCGCAGCTCGGCCTGGAGAGCATCCACCCGCTGCCGAGCGACGCGTTCACGCTCCTCCAGCAACCCCATCACCGACGGCATCCCGGCACCTCCACCGAAGAGACGACACAACAACCCGTCCCTCCCGCCGAAACACCACCCCTACACCTGACCAGCAGAAACACGCCCGTCACTCTCGGAAAGACAACGGCTTCTAACGCTGCTCAGCAAGTGGGCGTGGTCCGCCTTCGGGGTCCGAGCCACTGGGCGTGCGTGTGAACGCGGGGCGCCGTCCTGTTGAGCAGAGCGCCTTGAGCGGGCACTGAGAGGGCGTTTATGCAGGTCAAGCCCTAAATATGGCTCTCGCCCCTGCCCTGCTTTGGGGGCCTTCATCCCATAGGCGGCGAATGATGGTCTCCAGGGCGGATGCTCAGCCATCCGTCTCGTTCACTTCCATGCCTGGAAGTCCGTCTGGTTTGAAGTTGCCATGGAATCGCCCAGCGAGTGACGGAACCGAGCCCTCCGCCTCGCACGTGATCACGCTACGCCGTGAGCGAGCGCAAGCCGTACCCCAGCGACCTGTCCGACGCCCGATGGGCCCTGATCGAGCCGACGTTGACGGCCTGGAGAAAGGCCCGACTCGACCGCAGACCAACCGGACAGCCGGCCAAGGTCGATTTACGGGACGTCTTCAACGCCATCCTCTACGTGAACCGCACCGGAATTCCCTGGAAATACCTCCCGCACGACTTCCCGAACCACGGCACCGTTTACGCCTACTACGCCGCCTGGCGCGACGAAGGAATCTTCGCCCAGCTCAACTACGACCTGACCGGACTGGCGCGAGTAAAAGAGGGGCGCAAGCCCGAGCCGACCGCATCCGTGATCGACACGCAGAGCGTGAAGACTTCCACCAACGTGCCCGTGACCAGCCAGGGAACGGACGCCGCGAAGAAGATCGTGGGCCGAAAGCGGGGCATCCTCACCGACACGATCGGACTCATCCTCGCCGTGACCGTCACCGCCGCCGGCCTCTCGGAGAACGCCCTGGGAATCCGCCTCCTCGACCAGGCGAAGGAGATGTACCCGACCATCTCGAAGAGCTGGGTCGACACCGGCTTCAAGAATGCCGTCGTCGAGCACGGCGCCACCCTCGGAATCGACGTCGAAGTCGTCAACCGGAATCCGGAGAGCCGCGGCTTTCAGGTCGTGAAAAGGCGCTGGGTGGTGGAGCGGAGTATCGGCTGGATCATGATGCACCGCCGCCTCGCCCGCGACTACGAGACCCTCACCGCCAGCTCCGAGACCATGATCCACATCGCCTCGATCGACAACCTCGCCAGGCGCATAACGGACGAGACGACACCCACCTGGCGAGGAACGTACTAGGGCGTAAACGGCAATCTGCCCACTTCGAACGCCCTCTGAGGTGTCCTCCCGTCCTGTGTCCGATTTGTGCTGCCAACTCGCCAACCGCTGGCTTTAGTTGTGTGAAAATCTGACTGCCATGTGGCATGGTCATGGGCTCAGTCGATCGTTTGGGATCGGCGCAGAGGTAGGCGGTCACGGAGGAAGGCACTTGGCGAGGCACGAGGACAGCCGCAAGGGCGACGATCCTGCTCCCCTCCACGATCCCTCGCGGACATCCTCGTTCGTGATGGTCCACGTAGGCCAAGCGTCCGGAACCCAGCGCAATCTGCAGTACGGGATCGAAACTCGGTCGTGGGGGTTCCCTGTATGGAGGCCCGAGTACCGGTCCGCGCGCCCGCGCTTCGCCGTGCTGGCCACGGGAGTGGGTCCGCGCGTACAACTCGACGTATGGAGTACCAAGAAGATCACTCTGTACCTGTTCGAAGTACGTGAGAACTTCTACGAGGCAGAGGCCCCTCACTGGCCGGACGAGGAAGCCGAGAACGCCATCAAGTACCCGGTGCGCTTCGGCATCGAGCCGTTGGCTGTACTCCACGACGTCCGTCTCGATGAGGACGGGCCGCTTGGAATGGCCGCCAGTGACGCCATACGTGTTTCGGGGACTCAACGAGGCATAGGCATGGTCGTAGACATGGATCCGCAGCCGTTGCTCGATGCGGCAGGGATCCCAGCGAACTGGTCCGAACGGCAGACGGTGGCCCTGAACCGCACGCCCGGCTTCACCGCGGAGCAGGTGAAGCCGCCCAAGCCACCGAAGCGGCCCTCCAGTGGAGCGGGCTTCGTCTTCGACCCCAGGAAGCGCAAGGCCATCGAACTGCACGCGGAGGACATGGCAGTCGCTCACTACGAGGAGGAGGGCTGGACGGTCGAACGCCTTGGCAAGCCTTACGACCTCCACTGCACCCGTGACAGGGAAGAGCGTCGCGTAGAGGTGAAGGGCACAACGGGAGCGGCCACGAGCGTCGACCTGACGATCAACGAGGTCGAGCATGCCCGGGACCCGCAGAACACCGTGGACCTATTTGTGGTCAGTGACATCAAGGTGGACTTGCGGACCGACAACTACACAGCGAGTGGCGGCAGGGTGTTGCACCTCTATGACTGGGCGCCGGCTGAGGAGGACCTGAGGCCGCGGAGCTTCGAGTACCGCCTACCGCTCGCCTGACTGCCCAGATGCACTTCAGGGGTTCCGGGAGCAAGCCCCCGCTGGCCCCTTGCCTTCGAGTCCACCGCCCTTACGGAGATCTTCCGTGCCTCTTCTTCGCATGTCCGCACGCGCACTGTTCGATCAGTGCAGTGACGGAGTTCTCTCTGAGCGGCTCGCCCAGAAGTACCGCTCCGTGCTCTTCCAGAACCCGTCGCCCAGTGAACGCCGCTCGTGGGAGAACAGCATCCCGGCCCTGGCAGAGGTTCTGTGCGATGCAGGGCTTGATGACATCGAGGTGCTGATAGAGCACCGATTACCCCTCACCAGCCTTCGCGCAGACATTATCCTTGCTGGCTCCCACCCCGCGACGGGCAGACCGTCCTACGTCATCGTCGAACTCAAGCAGTGGAGCGAAGCGCGCCTCGTTCCTGGCACTGACAATTTATGTCTAGTAGCGAGAATGGGTAATCGACCGGCTCTACATCCCGTGGCCCAGGTGCGCCGCTACTGCGAATACCTGCAGGATTTCACCAGTGTGCTGATCGATCAGGAGGGCGCCGTCGCGGGCGTGGCCTATCTGCACTACGCAGCCGATCAAGATGTCAGTGAACTGTTAAGATTACCCGACGCAAAGGCGCAACTCTTCACGGATACATCCCGCGGAGAACTTATTAAGTATCTACAGACCCGCCTTTCTGCCCTGGATGGTTCGGTAGAGGGTGATTATCTCCTGGATAGCCCCCGTGCTCCCGGCCGTCAACTAATGCGTGCCGCTGCTGCCGAGATAATCGACGGCGGTGAGTTCCTCTTGATGGATGAGCAAGAGGTAGCGGCGCGTTTGGTGAAGCGGGCGGCGGACCTGTCGCGACAGTCGGACCAAAAGGAAGTCATAGTGATATCCGGGGGTCCTGGTTCGGGTAAGAGCATCATTGCGCTGCACCTGATGGGACACCTCGGGAGGAACGGGCGAAGCGTTGTCCACGCCACCGGGTCCAAGTCCTTCACTACCACTCTTCGGCATGTCGTCGGCACTAAGAACGGCCGAATTCCAAAGCTCTTCCGTTATTTCTTCGACTTCACAAGTGCTGAACGAAACGGGCTGGACGTCTTGATCTGTGATGAAGCCCACCGCATTCGCCAGCGGTCGTCGAGGCAGGGCGCGCACGCCGGGCATCGGAGCGGTCGAAGCCAAGTGGAGGAACTCATCGACGCAGCCAGGGTCCCCGTCTTCCTGATCGACGAGCATCAGGTCGTGAGACCCGGGGAGATGGGAAGTGTCGAGACCATCGACGAGGCTGCTCACGCGCGCGGGTGCATTGTTCGCCATGTCGATCTCAACAGCCAGTTCCGGTGCGGCGGGAGCCGTGCCTACGAACATTGGGTCCTCCGTCTCCTCGGCCTTGAGCCCGGTGGTCCGATTCAGTGGCAGCCCGAGGAAGATTTCGAGTTACTCGTCGCCGAATCGCCCCAAGGGATGGAGGGCTACCTACGCGGCCAGCAGGAAGCCGGCTACACCTCTCGCATGACGGCAGGATTCTGCTGGCAGTGGAGCGATCCGCGGATTGACGGCAGCCTCGTCGACGACGTGGTTATTGGGGAATGGCGCAGGCCCTGGAACCTTAGAAGTGAGCAACCAGTCGGAGGGGCACCCGTTTCTTCGCTGTGGGCCACTGATCCGTCAGGCTTCGGGCAGATCGGGTGCATTTACACGGCCCAAGGATTCGAGTACACCTGGAACGGAATGATCTTCGGTCCCGACCTGGTGTGGCGCGGGAATGAGTGGCGCGCTGCTCCTAGAGAGAGCAAGGACCACGCCGTGAAAAAGGCGGAGCCAGAAGCCTTCGGACGCCTTATTCGAAATACCTACAAAGTGCTACTCACGCGGGGGATGGTCGGTACCGTACTCTACTCAACCGATCCCGAGACTCAGGCCATGCTGGCTAGCCTGGTCCCGACTGGGATAAAGCAGGGCCCATGAGTGGGTGACCTTCGCCTTCCACTTGGTTCGCCGGTGCCCCCAAGGAGCCGAGCGAGGCCTACCTGCGCATAGTCCCGGCACGCGGCAAGCGCGAGTTGGCGGTCGGCTTCGGCGGAGGCCGTGACGAAGTCCTTCGTGGTCGAGACGACCATGCGGTAATTACGGGGTTCCAAGGGCGGCTGCCTGCGCGGTGTGATGGGTGGGCGGTTTGAATCGCCGAGTACGCCGCGCTGCGGTTCGCTTGCAGCGCGCCGGTGGGGTGCTCAGGCGGGGTGCGTGGGGGTTCTGGCCGGGGGCGAGAATGGGCGGGTAGGGGTATTGGATTGTTGATCCTCGGCCATGAGGTCGTAGATGTCGAGGATCAGGGTCATGACTCGGTGGGTGCCGTGGGCGGTTTCGTCTTCCCGCTTTACGGTTGACAACTTCCCATGGCATAGCCGGCTTCGGGGCGGTCGAGTTTCGGCGCCGAGCAGTTCGGGACGGGTGTCGTTCCAGCGGAACGAGGGCAGTCGTCCAGGTCACGGGTGTAATCGGCCGTGTCAGGCGCGGTGTGGATGTGATATGCGCCCCGCAGACCGCCGACCCGTGGGTCCGGCCGGTCATCGCCGTCCACACCCGACCCCCGTCACGCCCGCTTGCCGAAGACCTCCGCCGCCCCTGGCAGCTGCCCAGCCAGCCCGATGGGTTCCGCTTTCCCAAGCGTGACTGTGCGGTAGACACCTCGTTCGGGCGTGGGGCGGTCCCCGCACCGACGAGGCCGCTGCCGGATCGAAGGAAGCTGAGCCGACCGGGTGCCGGGAAGCTCGGCCTTTCCGCCATCATCGGGGGCATGCAAAAGCTTGAGGCGCATGAGATGCCCCTGCACAAGGTGTTCAGCAGTGACTACGACTTTCAGATCCCCGACTACCAGCGCCCCTACGCGTGGCAGGAGGAGCAGGCGGTTCAACTGCTGACAGACCTGCAGGAAGCCCTGGACCGAGGGACGGACGAACCGTACTTCCTTGGATCTGTCGTGCTCGTCAAGAACGGAGGGGCTCCGAGGGCGGACGTCATCGACGGCCAGCAGCGCCTCACGACCCTGACCATCCTCCTGTCGGTCCTGCGTGATCTCACCGAGGATCCGGAACTGCGCAGCGACCTCGACAGGCTGGTGATGGAGCCGGGCGCCAAGATCCGTGGTCTCGCGCCGAGACCGCGGCTTACCCTGCGGAGTCGCGACGCGGACTTCTTCGGGAAGTACGTGCAGACGAAAGACGCGGTAGGCACTCTGCTGACGCTCAAGGAGGACGCCCTGCGCACCGATGCGCAGAAGGCCATCCTCCGCAACGCGACAGTCCTGCACCGCAGCCTCTCGGCATCGCCTGAGGAGGACCGGCTGAAGCTGTCTCAGATGCTCGCCGAGCGGACGTTTCTGGTCGTCGTCAGTACCCCCGACCTCGACAGCGCACATCGGATCTTCAGTGTCATGAACTCCCGGGGGCTGGACCTGTCCCCGACCGACATCTTCAAGTCACGCATAATCGGTGATCTCGGACCGGAGGCGTCCGACGAGTGCGCCACCGTCTGGGAGGACGCCGAGGAGATGCTCGGGCGCGACGACTTCGCCGAGCTCTTCCTCCACCTGCGGATGATCTTCGCCAAGAAGCGCGCTGAACAGGAGCTGCTCAAGGAATTCCCGGAGCAGGTGCTCAGCCACTACCTTCCCGGCAAGGCCGAGGTCTTCGTCCACGATGTCGTCCGGCCGTACGCCGACGCGTACGCCAGGATCCGGGAGGCGCGTTACGAGTCCGCATCGGGCGCGGACGCGGTCAACGCCTGGTTCCGGAGGCTCCAGCAAGTCGACAACAACGACTGGCGGCCCGCCGCTCTCTGGGCGCTGCGCTACCACGAGCACGATCCGGCCTGGCTCGACGCGTTCATGCGGGCGCTGGAGCGGCTGTCGGCAAGTCTGTTCATCCGCCGCGAGTACACCACCCCTCGGGTCAGACGCTATGCCGAACTGCTCCGGCAACTCGATGAAGGACAGGGTCTCGATTCCCCCGCACTCGAGCTGACGGACGACGAGAAGGCGGACACCCGCGCCAGGCTCGACGGCGATCTCTATCTCGTCGGCAAGATCCGCAAGTACGTGCTCCTTCGGCTCGATGAGTTGCTGGCGCGTGGGCAGGGGGTGACCTACAACCATGGGCTCATCACCGTCGAGCATGTTCTGCCGCAGAACCCGGGTTCCGGATCGCGGTGGACCGCCTTGTTCGACGAGGAGCAGCGCGCACGGTGGACGCATCGCCTGGGCAACCTGGTCCTGCTGAACCGTGCGAAGAACTCGGCCGCCCAGAACTACGACTTCGCCGAGAAGAAGGCCAAGTACTTCACCGGCCGCGGGGGAGTGGTCCCCTTCGCGCTGACGAGCCAGGTGCTTCAGCATGCCGAGTGGAGCCCCGGGCTGCTGAGGGCGAGGCAGGACGAACTGGTCGGCGTGCTCGCTGAGGAGTGGCGCCTGTAGGCGCGGGGCGAGAGGCTTCGCGGTCCCCTGCTTGCCGATCCCAGTGATTTCCAAACAATTCCAATGACTTCCATTCTTGTGGGTGTCTGGGCTAGGGTCATCCCCAGCTCACGCCCCACACGTCACGCCGACGCTTCTGTGCGGCCCGTGACCATCACGCTGCGCTGCCTCCGTACGTCTGTCCGACCGCTGGCTCCGCAGCCGTCGCTTCCACGGGAGTTCACGCCATGCCCGAATCCGCCGATTCCGCTCCGGACCCGTCCCCCGCACAGCAGTCCGCCGGGCAGCCGACGGCCCCCGGCACCCTCGCTCTCCTCATCGCCGAACGGCTCGCCGCCTCGGATCTCGACGAGGACGCCAAGGCCGACCTGCTCAACGCCTTCCAGGACGACGGACCGGTTCGCGGACGGATGCCGGGCGCCTATCTGCAGTCCGTCACAGTCAGCGGATTCCGCGGCATCGGCCGGACCACACGCCTCCCGCTCACCCCCGGCCCGGGGCTCACACTGGTCACCGGCCGCAACGGCTCCGGCAAGTCGAGCTTCGCGGAAGCCACCGAGATCGCGCTGACCGGCGACAACGCCCGCTGGCGCGGCCGCAGTGACATCTGGCGCAGAAGCTGGCGCAACCTTCACCACGGCCAGGAGCCGCAGATCGCCGTGGAGTTGCGCATCGACGGCGACCCGGAGTCCGCCACTGTGCTGCGCACGTGGCACGGAGACGACGTCGCCGACTCCGCCGCCGAACTCGACCGGCCCGGCCACGACCCCGTTCCGCTCCCGGACCTCGGCTGGCAGGAAGACCTGGCGACCTACCGTCCCTTCCTGTCGTACTCCGAACTCGGCCAGGTCATCGGCGGCAGGCCCAGCGAGATGTACGACGCCGTCGCCTCCATCCTCGGCCTGGAGGAGCTCGCCGCCGCAGACAAGCGGCTGCGCGACCTGGCCCGCGAGTACGACGCGCCCGCGAAGGAAGCCAAGGCTGAACTCTCCGCCCTGCTCGCCCTGTTGGAGAACACCGAGGACCCTCGCGCCCGGGCCGCTCGTTCGGCACTCGACGGGCGGCGCCCGGACCTCGCGCGGGCGGCCGAACTGGCCGCCGGGACGGGTGCGGCGGACGAGTCACTCCTGTTCGACCTGCGCCGCCGCTCCACCCTGACCGGACCCGACACCGAGGCGGTGGCCACGGCTGTGGCCCGGCTGCGCGAGACGATCGCCGCTGCCGAGGACCTGCGGGGCACCTCCGCAGAGGACGCGCTACAACGTGCCGAACTTCTCGCCCGCGCTCTCGCCCACCACCGCGCCCACCCCGAACTCGCAACCTGTCCCGTGTGCGGTGGCGCGGCACGGCTGGACGAGGACTGGGCGCTGGAGGCGGCCGAGCAGGAACGCCTCCTGCGCGCCGAGGCCGAACAGGCCCTCACCGCACGCCGGGAACTTCACTCGGCCGGCCAGGCCGTCCGTGATCTCGCCGTGCCGCCTCCGGGCTGGCTGCCGCCCGAGATTGCCGCCGCCTGGGACGACTGGCTGCGGTGCCGTACCGTCTCCGACCCGGCCGCACTGGCGTCCGTCGCGGAGAACGCCGCACGGACCGCGGCAGACGCCGCGCGTGTCACCCGTCAGGAGGCCGCAGGGCGCCTCGCCGACCAGGACGACGCCTGGCGTGACGCCGCACGGGCGCTCGCGGCCTGGCTCGACAAGGCACATGCCGCCGAGCGGGCGATCCCGCGCCTGGCCCGCGTCAAGGCCGCCCAGAAATGGCTCAAGGCCGCCCACGACGAGATCCGGGCCGACCGGATGCGGCCCATCGCCGAGGACGCCCAGCGCATCTGGTCCAACCTGCGCCAGCAGAGCAACGTCGCCCTCGGCCCGGTCCGCCTGAGCGGCTCCGCAACCCAGCGCAAGGTCGCCCTCGACGTGACCGTCGACGACATCGACGCCCCCGCACTCGGCGTGATGAGCCAGGGAGAACTGCACTCCCTCGCCCTCTCCCTCTTCCTTCCGCGCACCTTCCTGCCGGAGAACCCCTTCCGGTTCCTGGTCATCGACGACCCGGTGCAGTCCATGGACCCCGCCAAGGTGGACGGCCTCGCCCGCGTCCTCGCACTCCTCGCCGAACACCGCCAGGTCGTCGTGTTCACGCACGACACCCGCCTGCCACAGGCCCTGAAGTACCTGCGGCTGCCCGCCACCGTCCTCACCGTCGACCGCCGTGAGCACTCCGCCGTACGTGTCCGCTCCGGCGACGACCCCGTCAAGCAGGCCCTGTACGACGCGAAGGCGCTCGCCAGGACCCGCGACCTGCCCGGCGACGTCGTAGCGCGGGTTCTGCCCGGCCTGTGCCGCACCGCCCTGGAGGCCGCCTTCCTCGAACCGGCCCGACGCCGACTCCTCGGCACGGGCCTGCCGCACGCCGAGATCGAGCAGCGCATCGCCAAGGCCCACAAGCTCACCGAACTGGCCTCCCTCGCCCTCTACGGGGAGACCGACCGGGTGGGCGAGACCATGACCGACCTCACCCGGGCCTACGGCCAGCAGGCCACCGACCACATCCGCTGGTGCAACAGGGGCTCCCACGAAGCCGTGCCCGTCGACGACGCGGAGGAGATCATCCGCCGCACCGCGGACCTTGCCAAGGCGGTGCGATCCCTGTGACCACGATCCGCCCGGCCACACCCGTACCGTCCGCACTCCCGCCCCGGCTCCCCGCAGCCCTGCCGCCCCCGCCGCCGTCCACCTCGACGCCCGAGGAACTGCTCGCGGGCGCGGACCGGTTGCTCGGCACGGCCACCGCCTCCACCACGGGCGTCTGGCCGCGCGCCGTGGCACTCCTGCTGCGCCACGCCCTCGAAGAGGCCCTGCGCCGCTACTGGCACGCCCGCAAACCGCAGCTGGCCCGCTGCCCGCCGCACGCCCAGGCCCTGTGCCTGGAGTCCTACGCCGACCCCGACACGGCCCGCCGCTGGTCGGCGACCTGGGCCGGCCTCAGCCGGGCCTGCCACTACCACGGGTACGAACTGGCTCCCACGCAGGGGGAGTTGTGTGCGTGGCGGGACGACGTCGAGCGGGTGATCGGAGCTTTGGCGCCCGGACGCAGTGACTGATCGCTGCCGGACCCCAGGTCCTCCGCGCGGGGCGGGTGGCGGACGCCGGTAGGCGGGGGGCCGGTACGGAAGGGGGGCGCCGGGGAGAGGGAGGCGTCCCCAGCGGCCCACCTCCACCACACTCGCACTGTCGTCATACGCGTATTACGATGCCTTCGTGGCAAAGACGCGCATCACCATCAGCTTGGAGCAGGACCAGGCCGATCGCATCAGGCAGCACGCGGAACGGGCGGGCATGGACGTCTCGGCCTACCTGGTGCATGCCGCAACGCGCCAGATGGCCGAGAGCGATGCCATAGAGGAACAGTTCGCCGAGGTGGACGCACTCATCGCCCGCGCGGAGCAGGCAGCCGACGGACTGCCCGCCGAACCCGCCCCGGAACCGGCCGCGGAACTGACGGAGCAGGAACGCCGCGAGGTCGAGGAAGCCCTGGGCCTCGTCCACGGCCGGGACCGGCAAGGCCGCCGTCAGGGACACGCCGCGTGAGCGCACGGGTGCCGGTCTACGACACGGGCATGCTCATCGCACTCGCCGACCGCAAGGCGAAGGCGGTCGCTCTCCACGAGGGGCTGCGCGCGGTCCCGCACCGGGCGTTGGTGCTCGGACCGGTCCTCGCCCAGGTGTGGCGCCCCCAGCCGTCGCTGGTGCACGCCCTGTCCGGCGTCCTGAAGGACTGCGTGGTCCCTCAGGCCCGCACGTCCGAGCCGCCCATGCGTGAGACGAAGGCGGGCCGTCCGGAGTGTCTGGCCTGCGCGACGGGCCCGGACCTCACGGACTGGCGGCGCATCGGCACCGCTCTGGGGCAGGCGGCCCTGCCGACGAAGAAGCGGCCGGACGCGGTGGACGCCTGGGTGGCGTTGGCAGCGGCCCGACACGGCAGCGCGGTCATCTTCACCACCGACCCGGGGGACATCCACGCCTACCTGACGGTCCTCGCGCCGACGGACGTGCACGTGGTCGCTGTCTGATGGCCGAGAGCCACGCCCCGTCCCGTCCGGATGGCTGCGCAGGGCGGTGCACGGGCTCCGGCGGCAGGCGCGGGGCGCGGGGCTCGGCCCTGCGCAGGCTTACTCCGCGAGCGGGTGCCGAAGCGATCAGCCGGCAACGGCAATGGCCGTCCAGTGCCACGGCCTCCCCCCGCGCCGACCGCTGAACTCGCCGAGGGTCCTCCACCCGCTTCGCCATTTACCACGGCCGTGGTACTTGGCACGACAGGAGCAGGTACACAGAAAGCCCTGGGCGTTCTGGCAGGACGAGTTGCACCTTTCACGCGGGTTGTACTCACGGCCGATGAGGACGCTCGGGTGCCTGCGGAGCAGCTCCCGGCTTATGCGAGGGAAGTGAGCGCTGGCAACCGTCCAACACTCCACGCGGCCGTCCCACCGGAACGATCGATCGCTTCCGACCCAGCCGGAGAGTTTCCGTTCGTGCTCCCACATCGTGTGAGCCGGGAACCAGACACTGAACCACCCGTTGGCGGGCAAGCCGATTGTCGGCAGGTGCTCACCCCGATAATTCGGCAGCCACTCAGGGGGCTTGAGGTACTCGGTTGTCTTCCGTCGGTCACGCCTGCGTCCTTCGCCCCCACCCGCAATCTGCCGGCTACGCCGAGGTCCGGGCCCCCACTCGACCGACACGAGTGCCGCGAGCTGACCGGAGGCATGGCAGGGGAAATGGCTCACCAGCCTGTCATGGGCGACCACCCGGCCGTCCTGGTCTACCTCGATGGAGTTGCGGCACTTCACACACGTGCGGTTGAACCCTCCGCCGCCCACAAGCACCCCCTTGGGTTGCGCCGAGGGTCAGTCAGGCGAGTTCTCGGACTTCGGCGGTGTGCTGTGCGTCAGCCATGGCCACGACGTCGGGGGTGGGCCAAAGGCGCGACGACCGGCCCTCACCGCCAGAGTGGCGAGAGCAGCGTTGGCGCCACCACCAATCACAGCGCCGATACCGAAGGGTGCCACTCGACCGAGAACGATGATTCCCTGCTTGGTCCCGAACTTCGTGATGAAGTTCTTCCCCAGGATCTTGTTGATCTGACGCAACGTCTCGACTGGCACCTTGGCGACAATCTGACGTCCCCAGTGTTGCCCCGTACGCTCGGCGACCTTGGTGATGGTGGCGGAGCCGCTCCCGCCGAGCATGATTCCCATGACGATCGTCCGGCGGCGCTCGACCTCGTCGATGGGGACTCCGTGGATTTCGGCGAGCGAGAGCGCGAAGAGGGCGCTCAGTTCAAGAGACGAGAGAGTCTCGCCTGCCGACAGTGCCAGAGCGACTCCCGTGCCGACGCCGGGCGCGGCTGCAACTCCTCCAACCGCGGCACCCGTCCCGGTCAAGGCGCTGACGTACATCCGCTCCAGGTTGCGGATCACCTGTGCCGGTGTCGCCTCCGGGTTCCGCTGGCGGGCCCGGGCGATGTTCTTGCGCACCAGTACGCTCTGGCTGTCGATTGCCTTGTCCAGGAGGTCGAGGACTCGCTGCCCACGTCCGTCTTCTGCCGGAACCGGTCCGTCGTGGGCGCCTGTTGTCATACCTTGAGCTCCTTAGGTCGTTAGGCCCCAAGTCTCCCACTCGGGCTGCCAGTTCTGGAGTGTTTCCCCGACAGCTCCCTACCTGTCGAGGCTCGGAGCCGTTGCGGCCCGCCCCATCGACTGCGAGATCACCGTCGGCACCTCCCAGGGGCGCCGCACCGGCGCACTCCGCCTCGTCACGCCCCTGACCGCCCCCCCCACGCCCAGCCGTCGCGGTTAGAGCCGCCCGCTGTGCGAGTCCGGGCCGGGGGTCTTGCAGGCGCACTCGGCCCAGACCGTCTTGCCGCCGGGCGGGTACGGCTCGACGCCCCAGCGGTCGGCGAGGGTGGTGACCAGGAGCAGGCCGCGGCCGGACTCGGCGTCCAGGGGCGTTCCGCAATCCGCAGGCGGCGACGGGAGGCGCTCGCCCCGGGCATCGGTGACGGCGATGCGGAGCAAGCCGGCCGCCGTGTCGAGGGTGAGGGCGAGCCGGAAGTCGCGGCTGCCAACCCGACCGTGCAGGGCGGCGTTGGTGGCGAGTTCGGCCACGATCTGCTCGGCGCGTTCGGTGACGCCGGGTGACATCGGCCACGCGCGGAACTGCTCGCAGGCGAGGAGGCGGGCGAGCCGGGCTCCGCGACGGGTGGACGACAGGAGCTGCACGAACGTATGTACGGTGGAGGGAAGTTGGGGTGTGATTGCGCTCATGAGGCCACGGTGACGGGTGCACGGGGGCGCGTTCCAGAGGTGCGGTCCGTACGTTGCGTCAGCGTACGGGCACATTCCGTGGACGGTACGACGGTTCATACGTCACGCTGAGTGTCGTCGACTGTGGGACGGCGAACAGCGCGGGTATGGAACCGGAGGTGGCCGCGGATGACCGACGGCGGTGTGGTGGACGACGAAGACGTGTCGTGCGGCGAGGCGGACCGGGAGCCCGATCCCTCGGACAGCCTGCGGACGTTCGGGGCGGTCATGCAGGCACTGCGCGAGCACGCGGGGTACAGCAGAACCGAGTTCGCGAACCTGGTCAGCTTCTCCAAGCACACGGTGGAGTCCGTGGAGTTGGGGCGCCGGATGCCAGACGTGGCGTTGGTGGAGCGGTCGGAGGATACGCTGGGGAACACGGGGGCGCTGCGGAAGGCGTCGAAGTACGTGACACGGGGACGCGGGGATGTCGGACTCGCGGCGTGGTTCCGGCAGTGGGCTCGGCTGGAGCGGGTGGCGGTGAGCCTGTGCACGTACGAGTGCCGGCTGGTGCCGGGGTTGTTGCAGTCGGAGGGGTATGCGCGGGCTGTGTTCGACAATGCCATTCCGCCACTGACGGACGGGCAGTTGGAGGACCAGGTCAGGGCACGTCTTGAGCGCCAGAAGTTGCTCGGGGAGCGGCCAAATGCCGTGTTCAGCTTCATCGTCGAGGAGTTCGTCTTCAGGCGTCAGCTGGGCGGGCCTCCGGTCATGAGGGAGCTGATTGACCACGTATTGGAGCTGACTGCTCCGCGCAACGTGACGCTTCAGGTCATGCCGCTGAATACTGAGTTCCACGCTTGCCTGGACGGTCCTGTACAGCTCTTGGAGACGCCTCGACAGCGGCGACTCGCGTACTCGGAGGGACAGCAGAACGGCCGACTGATTTCCGACCCGAAAGAGGTGAGCTTCCTCTGCCAGCGCTATGACACACTGCGCTCGCAGGCCCTGAACCCCAAGGACTCGCGTGGCCTGCTGGAGCGACTCCGAGGAGAGCTATGAACACGACGGAACTGGCGTGGTTCAAGTCCAGCTACAGCGGCACTCAGGGTGACAGCTGCGTGGAGGTCGCCATCACCGAACAGGCCGTCTGCGTACGTGACTCCAAGGATGTGACGCGCCCTCATTTCGCCGTCGGCTGTGAGGAGTGGTCGCGGTTCGTGGAGTTCGCGACAGAGGTGTGAGAGACACGGGCGCCAACGGCCGGTGACCGGTGTGGTGGTGATGCCCTCGGTCTCGCATCGCTCAGTACTGGTGGGGGAGACCTTGGGCCTCCCTCACCAGCAATATGTAGCGTCAGCCTTGCCCAGGTTCATCGATGACGTCGAGAGTGGAAGGCCGCATACACAATGTCACTGTCTCCCGGGCTCACCGTCACGGACTCCTCCGAGTAGAACGATGTGCGCGCGGATCGTCGGGCCAACTCAGTTCTCTTCGAAACCCGTGTCCTCGAACTTCAGCTGGGCGGCGTTCTCTCGGACGGTACGCACTTGCTGTTCGGTGAATCCGTCGGCAGTGCTTGCCGTGATCTCGATACGGACTTCGAGCGTGACGCCGTCGGCGGCTTCGAGGTGTGCCAGGACCTCCTGCTGGATATTGGCGAAGTCGGCAGCGGGACGGTTGGGGTTGAGGGTCTTGACACCCCAGAACCTGCGCGTGACCTTCTTCGCCGGCGGAGTCGAAGGCTGGGAGCCGGGGCCCGGCGTAGGCGTGACAGCACCGGGACTGGAAGACGGGCTGCTGCCTTCACCGCTATTGCCACCATCCGCAGGGGTGACCGGTTCGATCGGCGGGGCGGCCACAACCCGTGCGCGCTGGGCGACGGCTCGGGCCGGCTGAACGAGGAGCGTTTCGTCGGTGACGAAGCTGGGATCGGGCTTGTCGCCGTGGAGCCAGAGGTTCTGGTACTCGTCGGTGGTCTCGTCGTAGCCGTCGGCGAGGGCGAAGGCGTCCTGCTGCCAGAGAAGGACGTCGGCAGCACCGAGTACGGCCTGTTCAAGTACCTGTCGGTTGGGCAGGCGCTTGAGGTAGGGGTACTGCGTGTACCAGGACCACAGGTCGCCGAACCTCACATGCCCCTTGCCCCAGGCGTTGGCCAGGGCGCCTTCGAGAGCCATACGCACCAGCGTTGCCCCGAGCACCGGGGTGATCCAGCCCTTGGCTTTGAGCGCTGCGGTGACGCGCTCCGCGAGGGAACCACCGTCCTTGGCGACACGGGTGAAAGAGATGGTCGGCTTCTGGCCGGGCAGCTCGGTCGGGATCAGCGCTGCGGTGAAGGCCGCGCGGATACGGTCGTCGACGGCCGCGTCCAACTGGCGTGCGCGGGTGACGGACTGCTTGCGCTGCTGGGCGCTGAGCTCAAGCTCCTCGGCCTCGTCGGCGATGGATTTCCAGGCCCGGTACTCCCGCACTACCCCTTCGAGTTCGGGGTAGGTGTCGCGATCGGCGGCAACCATGACCAGCATGTTGCGGCGCTGCCGCTGCCCGGCGCCTGCCTCCCGAAGGAGACGCGCGGCGAAATCCGTGGCGGCGGAGGCGTCCTTGCCCCAGGTGAACTTCGGGTGCAGGACGACGAGCTTGAGCACCTCGGAATCGGGGATGTCCCCGGTGTCGAGAGGCGCGGCGTGCAAGGCACCGAAGGAAGCCTTGGATGCCTTCGCCGTCGTCTTGAGGCGTTCGACGATCGTGGCGTGCACGTCGGCCTGGCTGTAGCCGGCTGCGCGGTCGGCGGCCACGCGGGAGACCGAAGCAGCCAGGTCGTACCAGGAGCGTTCACCGTCTTCGTAGAAGTACGTGGCACGCTGGCCCAGCAAGGCACGGGCATCACCGATGTGGTTGATGACGTCGCCGGGAACCGCAGTGCCCAAGCGGAGTTGCTGGATGTCCACGCCCTTGTGTGCTGAGCGCAGCGTCGGGACGGTTGCGATGAATACCGACCGGGCGACACGCCTGGTCAGGGCTCGCTGCCCGAACGACGGACGCTCGTGGTCGATCTGAACGGGGGTTGCCCCCTCGCCGTCTACGTCCTTGTCCACCACTGGCTTCCAGTTGTCATCGAGATACTTGGTGATCTCGCTGAAGACCTGGGTGTCGTGGACGGGCACTGCGCCAGGGGTGATAAGCGGTGTGGTGTCCTGGGCGGCCCACAGCGAGTTGATGACCACGCTCATCAGACGCAGCACGCCGCGGGTGCGCTGGAACTTCGGCAGCGTCGACCAGTCTTCGTAGAGCCGGTCGAACAACTCGGGATGGATGGGGTACGCCGCTCGGATGCGCTGCTCGTACGCGCCGGTGGTCGTCTCGCGAGGGAAGAACCCGGTGTTCTCCTGGTAGTACTTCACGTACTGCTTGGCCACTGCGGCGATGTCCGCCAGGGCCACGGCGTCGGGTTCTTCGAACAGACGCCGCCGCACGATTTCGAAGGACTCGATGTTGTTGGCCGGTCGCCAGTCGTCGGCGTTCCGGCCGATGGTGTGCTGCAGGGTTTCCAGGGCGACGTGCCCGTTGGGGCCGCCTACCTCCAGCGCCGAGCCGCCGCCCCCGTTGTCCAGGGAGTCGGAAGCGGGGATCGAGACCACGAGCATGACGCCCGGGATGGATTTGGCCATCTCGGTCAGGTGCTGGGCGAAGGTGTGCTGCGTGGCAAAGGATCCGCCCGGCAGGTCGTCGCGGCCCACGAGTTGGCGGGCGTAGGCCACCCACTCGTCGATCAGGATCAACACGCTCTTGCCGCCAGCGACGACGTCGCGCACGACGGCGTCCAGAGCGTCGCCGGGATCGGTGCCGGTGGCATCAGCCATCGCGACGCGGTCGAATGCCTCGCGATCTCCGAGCTGCCAGGCCAACTCCCCCCAGAGCGTGCGCACCTGCGTGCCGTCGTCCTTAGGGATCGGCTGGCTAGGGGAGAGCTTCGTGCCCACCAAGGTGACCCGCTTCACGTCCAAAGACCTCAGCGGATCGCCTTCTTCCGTGGGCAGGGAGGCATGCACAACGTCCTGGACAGACTGAGACAGTGCGCTTGTAGCCAGGCCTTCGGAGAACAGGTGGTACAGGGCCAGCATCGAGTGCGTCTTGCCGCCACCGAACTGGGTCTGCAGGTTTATGACCGGGCTTGCTCCGGCGTCCCCGGAGAGGCGCTTGAGCGCACGAGTCAGCAGATCGGACAGACCGCTGGTGAGATAGGTACGGGAGAAGAACTCAGCCGGGTTCAGATACTCCGGCGCCGCGCTGTGGCCATGGGCCACCGCATACAGGTCGGCAGCGAACTCCGCGGCGGAGAACTGCCCGCGGATCACGTCGGCGTGCGGCCGGATGACTTCACGCCACGGCTTGATCGCCGTACCGGCCTGCATACCGGCCACCTTGACCGCCTGCGCCTCACGGATGAGCCGGTTGCGGGTCTGCTTCTCGAAGACCTCCCGCTGGTGTTCCATGCGCATCTTCGCGACCGCATCGGCCTCGCCACCGGCACCGATCACCGTCAGTAGACGCTCGATCGTGTCCAGCGCACGGTAGGTGTCGTCCGAGGAGAACTTCTGCCCGTGGTGAGCCGCGTTCGCTGTCTCCCGCAATTCGGAGGCCAACGCGGACTGTGGGCGCGAGAGGTCCTTCTCGAAAACCTTCCATCTCTCTGTGACTATGCGCAACAAAAATCGCACGTCGTCCCGCGAGTACGTCTTGGCCGTGCCGAACTTCGCAGTGTCCTCAGCGGCGATCAGCTCGATCCAGTCCTTGCCGGCAGGAGCCTGGGCGGACATACGCATGTCGACCCACGGTCGCATGCCTTCGATTAGCTGGTCGAAGCTGCGCAGTACCTTCTCATTGTTCGTCAGCGCCATCAGATCTCCTCCCCAAAGAGCATCTCGGCCACAGCGGCCGGGCGGATCGTGGTCGACGTCGCGGAGACATCGGCCCACGCACCTCCGAGCCCATTGAACAGGCCAGCAGTCGAGGAGTCCTGAGACTCCATCAGCTCATAGAGGCGGGTTGCCAGGCGGTTGATTTCGTCCAGGTTCACACTCCCCTTCACCTCGGCCATGAGCCTGGCGGCCTCCTCGCGCCCATCGGTCGCGTACGCGCGCGCCAGGTGGCAGGTGACCTCCCACAGGGACAGCCGGTCATCGTGGGCCGGGTCCCATCCGGAGTCGAGGTCCAGCGGCTTGATCAGCGCGACCTTTCCGCCGCCAGAGGTGAGGGCTCCGCCGCGGGCGATTCCATCCACCGAGAGGCCCAGCGGCACAGCCAGCGACTCGGCGTCACCGTAGGGGCGTGTGTCCCAGCCGTAGGAACGGAACCAGTCCAGGCAGAAACGGGTGTCGGCGTCCAGTTCGGCGTCATGCTCGTTCTGAAGGGCATCGAAAGTCTGGTTGATCAGCGCCAGTGCGGTCTTCACGGACATTGTGGAGCCGTCGTCTTCCAGCACCCGAGAGAAGCGGGAGAACACAGCCATTCCAGGGCCGAGAATCGTCTGCCGCAGATCCGCCGGAGCGATCGCGCCCTCACGGACACGAGGCAGCGCCTCCTCCAGTTCTGTGTGCAGCGCAACTAGGAACCCTGTGCGGTCCGTCGCCGGGGCAGTTGTCTCGCGGGGACGGAGAGCCAACACGATCGATGAGGCGAGTGCGTTCGTACCCACAGAGAGCATTCGACCGCCACGTTCCGAGCGAATCGGCCACGTCGCGGTGATGGTCCAGCCATTACGGACCATGCCCTCCAGGAAGGTGGACCACCCTGTGGAAGCGACACCCTCCTTCTCCAGCTCAGCCTGTTTGAAGGCGTAGAAGACAGTGATCGGGTAGTCCGGGGATGCCGACTGTCGTGCGTGTGCGAAGACCTGCTCAAAGCCCTCCTCGAAGAACCTCTCAGCCTGCTCCTTGCCGCCGTGGCGGTATGGGTTGGCTACGAGCTCCTCATTCTTTGGGACCAGCATCGTGCCGAACAGGTCCGGGTGGATGACGCGTAGGGAACGACGCAGCCAGACATAGAAGTAGTCGGAGAGGTCCGAGTACCCGATGTTGTCGTAGTAAGGCGGGTCGGTAGAAATTAGGAGACCCGTGTAATCGCGGCTGGCGGCATCGGCCTGTTTCGCATTTCCCGCGCCGAGCGCGGGAAGTTCGTTAAGTACTCGGGTGATACCGCGAAGCATGAATCCAAGGTTTCCGGAAGATTCGCTAAAAAGATTCGCCTCGGCAAAGTCCCAAGTCATTGGGAGTGCCTGGCGGGCGAATGTGTTTCGAATGCCTTCGTTCTTCGGGTCGGGCATCCAGGTAGAGATCGTTCCGCCGTAGTCAGACAAACGGCTTACCGCCATTCCGAGGTACGTTGCTACAGCGTCGGCGTAGGCCTCGGCTCCGTCTCCGCCATCAGTCAAAGACTCACCCTGGGGAATACCTGCCGCAACGGCGTCGGCGAGTAGTTGCTCTCGAGCCTCACTGACGAGATCGCTAAGAGTTATGAGTGTTGCGAGCTGCCTTTTTGTGAAAAGGTCTCCAAATTCGGTAAGGCCGTAGGTTGGTGCTTTAATGTCGCGCGGATAGTAGCCGAGTTCTCCTAGGGGAATGCCATCCGGTCGGGGGGAACGTGCGATCTCTACATGGTCGACTGTTGGAGCTAGGTAAATTCGCTGCCGATTCCCTTCGGTGACAATGGCCATGAGTTGCTCGCTCATGCGCTTTGCGCGACCCTCAATCCGGACGTACTTCAACTCCACCGTGGAGCCACAGGCAACGCAGCGTGCTCCCTTACGTCCTACCGTGCCATCCTCATCTTTTTTCGGCCCATGCTTTGGGTCGTGCCCGATGGAGAAGTCGACCCTCCGCCCACTAGATGCTGTGACGTCTGGGACTACTGTGGGGACGACGTACGCCTCCTTGCCCTTCTTCTTGCCGAGCCACCAAGAGCGCACCAGCGGCATACGAATACCACACGCCGGGTTTGGGCATGTCACCGTGCGTGCCCAAATCCATGCGATGACAGTGGCTTCTGTGGTCTTCCCAGTGGGCTCACCGGCGGGTCCCAATACAGGAACCTGCGCCTTGGGGTACAGGTGTCCGATTCGCTCTTGGGCGCGGTCTCGCATCCAGGCGCCGTAGTGGCGCACATCTTCTGCAAGACCTGTGGCACGCAGCCAAGGTCCCATTCGAGTCTCTGCAGCCCCTGGGAAGACGGGCGGATGGCCTGCGAACCTGGGTGGGATCTCGACGAGGGCCTTGTTGATCAGTACGGGCACCGGGTTGAGATCGCTCGCATGAGCCTCCAGGCCTAGGCGCTGGGCCTCCAACGGGATCGTGCCGCCGCCCGCGAACGGGTCCAGGATCGCTGGCGGGTTTCCTCCAGTGCCCTTGAGAATCTCCTCACGAGCTTCCCGATACAGGCCCTCATCGGAGATATTTTCCCAGACCACCAGCCGCCGGATGATCCTGTGCAGGCGCTCGCGCTCTGCTTTCTGCTCCTCCTCGGAGGGGAACAACTCGGGGTGTGAAGACGGGTCATCAACGAGCTGTGCAAACAGCACCGCCCGTGCTGCGGCGAGGGGGCGGCGGGCCCACCACAGGTGCAGCGTAGAGGGGTGGCCATGGCGGATCGACTTCTCACGGGCGGACTCGGCGTTGATGTCCTCCAGCGGGAGGGAGACCTCGATGAGCTTGCGTCGAGGGACAGAACCTGATGGCGTTCCGGGCTGCACTGCGGTGTTCACCTGCTCAATCTAGATTCCGAGGCGCTCGAACTGTGCCTCGGGTGGCGTTCGAGCGGATGAAGGCGTGTGGATCGTGTGTGTCAGAGGGGCTCTACACCGCGGCCCCACTCGGCCTTCCACTTGCGGCGCAGGTCGTCGACGTACTTGTCCAGGACTAAGTCGGCGAAGGGGTTGAGCACATAGCGGACCTGGTCGTTCGACCCGTCAGGGGTGTCGGGGTCGACGGCGACCAAGGCGAGCCGGTAGTCGGGCTCGGCGTTCTTGGCGTAGCCGACCTCGCTGGTGGTGACAGTGAAGTTGTCAGCGCCCAGAACACGCCCCTTGACCTCGATGAAGATCAGGTGGCCGTCGGGCTTGCAGGAACGGATGTCGAAGCCCTTGTTGGAGTGCGCCATCTCCTCGGGTACCCGGCCGAGCCGACGCTCGGCAGCCAGTACGGCATCTACGGCACGACGCTCGGTGACGGTGGTGTCCAGAGCGAAGTTGTCAGGTGTCGGCTGATCGCCGGCGGTGCCTGGGACGACCGCGGCGGGCAGGACGAGCGCTGCGCTGATGATCTGCGGCGGGTGCACGTTGACCTGGATTTCGAGGTCGAGTTCGCCTTGACGGCGTTCGAGCCGGGTCTCCAGCGACCGGGCGCGATCGCGTGCGGTGGCCGGCGAGATACGGATCTTCTTGCCTGCCGCCTGCGCCTCGGCGAGCTTGATCGACTCGCCGTCCCAGTAGTTCATCTGAGCCAGCAGCCGCTGACGCATAAGCTTGCGCGTCCGCTCGACAGCTGGGACGACGCGAGCGACGACGTCGGCACGGTGCTCGGGCAGACCGTGCTGGATCGCCCAGCTCTGGGCGATCTTCTCAACGCCGTCGGCAAGCCAGGCCGAGGACAGCTCGGAGTTGATGGCAAGGGTCAGCGCGGTGTGCTGCTCCAGGTTCAGGTCTGTGGGCAGGGACAGGTCGAGGTACGGAGCGGGGCCTGCCTGCTCTGCGGTTCCGTCGGGCAGCACGGAGACGTACTCGAACCTCTTGCTGATTGCCGCGCCGTGCCCGTCCGAGAGCTCTTCCAGCAAGGCGAACACGAGCTGGGGAGTGGTGACGGTCCGGTCCAGGAAGGTCGCTCCACGGGTCAGCGTGTCGCCGTACCTGTTCAGGATCTCGGTGATGATCGCGTCCATCAGAGGATGACCGGGCGCTATGAGCTCGGCGTCCGGGCGGCCCGGCATGATCACGGCTGAGGGCTCGAAGGTGATGCGTGCATAGCGCGGGCTGACGGTACGCCGACCTTCGCGTAGGACGGCGGGCACCTGGGTCAGCTCGAATCGGTCTTTCTCCCGCTTGGAGGCCCGCCCGCCCAGGGCACGCAGGGACTCCATGACGAAGGCCTGCACGAAATGGGGCTGCATGCGCCGGGCACGGGCCTCATCCATCTGCCGGCGCAGCTCGGCCAGCTCCTCCGTTCCGATCTCCGAGGTGGCCAGTGCGCGTTCCTTGATCAGCTCCTGGAGGCCGTCGGCTACGGACTTGTCGATGACCTGGTCCAGGTGGGCGCGGACCTCGGGCTGCTCGCCGTAGCGGATGGCTCGCATAAGCAGGTCACGTAGCGGCTCGTCCGCGAAGGCATTCTCTCCCAGGACGTCGAAGACCTTGCCGCCGTAGGCGCGACGCTGCTGCTCGATCTTGGTCAGGAGGCGCTGGAAGACCTGACCTTCCCTGGTTTCGGAGGCCACGAGGTTCCACAGGCGGCAGACCTCGCGCTGGCCGATGCGGTGGATACGTCCGAAGCGCTGCTCGATTCGGTTGGGGTTCCAGGGGAGGTCATAGTTGACCATCAGGTGCGCGGCCTGAAGGTTCAGTCCTTCGCCGGCGGCGTCGGTGGCGATCAGAACGTGGCAGCGAGGGTCGTTGCTGAACTTGGTTCGGGTCTCCCGACGAGCCTGTCGCGCGGTGCCGCCGTGGATGGTGCACACGGCATCCGCATCGCCGCCCAGCAGGGTGGTGATCCGGCCTGCGAGGTAGTCGAGGGTGTCGCGGTGCTCGGTGAAGATAATGATCTTGTGCGGGGCGTGGCGGTCACTGCTCAGGCCCTCTTCGCGGGCCTTGAGGACAAGGGAACGCAACTCCTGCCACTTTCGATCCTCACCCGAGGTACGGACCTGTTCAGCGATCTCTTCAAGACGTGCCAGGACCGCGAGCTCGGCGTCCAGCTCGGCTGCCGTGCGTGCGGCGGTGGCGGCGTCCAGGACCTCGCTCTCCAGCTGCTCCAGCTCGGCGGCACCCAACTCGTCGGAGTCGAAATCGTCCGGGTCGAACGACAGTGTCTCGGGTGGGGGAACGAACGGGCCCGCCAGGATCTGCTCACGGTGGGCGCGCAGGCGCGCGGCACGGCGCCGTATCGACCGGTAGATCGCCTCCGGGCTCGACGCCAGGCGTCGCTGCATGACCGTGAGCGCGAAGCCGACGGTGCGTCGTCTGCCGTCGGTTCGCTCGGCCCGGTTCATCTCCGTGCGTACGTACTCGGTGACCTCTTCGTACAGACGCATCTCCGGTGGGGAAAGCGTGTACTCGACGGTCTCCGCTACCCGCTCAGGGAATAGCGGCTTGCCCTCGAAGGTGAGCAGGTCCTCCTTGATCATCCGGCGCATCAGTCCGGTGGTGTCGGTGGAGTGCACGCCCTGGCGGTACTGCCCGGCGAACCTATCGGGGTCCAGTAGCGCGAGGAACGTCTGGAAGTTGGCTTCCGACCCCGAGTGAGGGGTCGCGGTCATCAGCAGGAAGTGTCGGGTGATCCTGCCGAGCAGCTGTCCGAGCTCGTAGCGGCGGGTGCGCTTAAGTTCGTTGCCGAACCAGGAGGCGCTCATACGGTGGGCCTCGTCTACGACGATGAGGTCCCATTCCGACTCCGCGAGGATGGTCTGCCACTCTTCGTTGCGGGCGAGCTGGTCCATGCGCGCGATCAGCATGGGGTTGCGCCGGAACGGGTCGCCATCGCGGTCGGCCTCGGCGAGATCGCGTGTCAAGATCGCCATCTCGATCCCGAACTTCTCCGCGAGTTCGGTCTGCCACTGCTCGACCAGCCCACCGGGGGCGACGATCAGGCACCGCTGTACGTCTCCGCGCAGCAGCAGCTCTTTGAGATAGAGACCCGCCATGATCGTCTTGCCTGCGCCAGGATCATCTGCCAGCAGGAAGCGCAGGGAGCCGGCTTGGGCCAGCAGGGTGCCGTAGACGGCGCGGATCTGGTGGGGTAGCGGGTCGATGTCGCTGGTTTCCACGGCCAGCATCGGGTCCGACAGACCCGCGTGCCGCATGCGTAGTGCTTCAGCCGCAAGACGGAACTGTGCAGGGTCGGCGTCGAACGACCACCGTGAGCTTGATGCTTCACGCCGCAGCCCAGGGAGGTCTTCGGGGAAGAGCACCTGGTCGAACAGGTGTCCGGAGTCGTCGCGGACCGTAATTTGAAGAGCGTCACCGACCGGCGTGGCGGCCACGACGGTAACCGACCCCGAGGCCAATCCGGTCAGGCGAACCCCAGGCTCGACCTCATCGGTGTGCATAGGACCTTTCCCCCCAGAACCAGGCGCTGAGAAACTCGGCGCCGACCGCCTTGGACGTCGCTGCTTCATCGAGAGCGTAGTTACGAGTGTCCGACGTCACTGACGAAAGCTGCCAAAGCGCAGCACATGCAGCATTCAACCACTTTCTCCTCGGATATTTCACAGCTTGGTGATGATTGGATTTCAGGGGTTCTCAAGCCGCCCGCACCCGGTGCTCCCCCCGCTCCAGCCACCCCATGACCACCTGATGGGCCCGCCATCCATCCGGAAACTTAGGCGGCACATCCAGGTACACCGGGCTGCTCCGTGGATGCCGGTCCAGTAGGTCGCGGATGCCAGCGCGGGCCACCACAATGCAGGCGAAGCGGTGTCGGGACAGCAGGACGCACAGGCGGCCCGTCTCCAGGTGGAAGGCGGAGGCGTCCTGGCGGCCGGAGAGCGGGTGCCAGACCAGGGTGACGTCGAACTCGCGGCCCTGGAGGCGGTTGGCGGTGTCCACGATGATGTCAGTCAGACCGCGATCGGCGAGTCGGGCGCGGACCGCGTCGGCCTGCACGGTGCGTGCCGTGCCGATCGCTATGCGCGCCTCAGTCAGCCGCTCCCCATTGACCAGCGCACCGCGCTCCAGCAGCCGGGCAGCCGTCGCCGCGAGGGCGTCCGCCACCTCCGGGTCCTGGTCGAGGGTGTGGCGGGCGGGGAGTTCCAGGTGGCCCCAGCCGGAGGCGGCGGCTCGGGCGAGGACGTCGTCCAGCGGGCTGGGGCCGTGGGACAGGCTGGCGTACGACAGCACGCGCTCCGGTGCCGTCGTGCCGGGGACGAACCGGTAGAAGGGGTAGAAGGCCTGCTCGACCAAGGGTGCCGCCGTTTCCGGGAGGCGCCAGGAGACGGGGAGTTGGTGGCGTAGGAGGTCGGGGTTGTGGGCGAGGGTGACGTCGACCGCGTTGCGCAGGGGGTCCCAGGTCAGGCCGTGCCAGCGGTCGCTCTCCACGGTGGCGAAGGGGTCGAGCTGGCCGGGGTCGCCGACGAAGAGGACCTGCGAGTGGTCCTGGGCGAACAGCGGGGCCGTTGCCAGGAGTCCGTCCGAGCGCATCTGGTACGCCTCGTCGACGATGGCCCACCGCCACGGCGCGCACTTGTCCGGGGTGACGAACGACCACTTCTTCGCGGTGGACACCACGACGGGCAGGTCGCGCAGGTCCGTCACCTGGTTGCTCCCGGTGACGTTGGGGTGCCGGGTGACGCGGGGCGGGAGGATGTGGCCGCCGGCGTGGAGGCGGCCGAGCGCCAGGCCGGGATACTTCTGCGCGATGCGGTCCACGAGGTCGTCGACCTGCTCGTTGGTCTGCGCGACGACCATGAGCTGGTGGCCCGCGGACGTCAGGTGCCCGGTGGCCTTCACCACCAGAGTGGACTTCCCGGCTCCGGGAGGCGAGTCCACGACGACGCCCCGGCCGGGCGCGGTGTCGAGGCTGGTCAGGATCCCCGCGACCGCCCGGTCCGCGCGTTCGCCGGGGGTGAGGGCTTCGGGCTCCCCGGTGTCGGGAAGGAGGGCGGTCACTCCCAGGTCTCCTCTGCGTCCTCGTTTGTGGGCTCGTACGGCTGGGGCGGACCGCCGTGGGTCCAGGGGGTGTTCTCCTCGTCGGGCAGGGCGGACGGCATGGCCGTGGGGTTGAGCGTGGTGTACGTCAGCTCCTCGCCGGTCTCCGCGAGGGTGCCGGCCGGTGCCGGCGGCTTGCGCTTGTTCGCGAAGCCGCCCTTGAGCTGGAGCACCACGGTGTGGCCGCCGTCGTCCTCCTGCCGTACTTCGAGGATCCGGGCTCCTTGGCCGGGCCGGGCGGGGGACTTCGCCTCCGTGCCGACCGCGAGACCGACGCGGGTGTCGGTGCCGGTGCGGAGGGTGATCATCGGGCGCCAGACCTGGGAGCCGGGACGGTCGCCGGGGACGTAGCGGTCCTCGTCCCTGGCCGTCACCGTTCCCGTGAACGCCTCGCCGGTCAGCTCGTACTCCGCCATCACCAGCGGATCGTCGTAGGCGCGCTCCGCCTCGTAGCGGGTGACCGCGTCCTCCAGCCGGGCCAGGCGGCGGGCAGCTCTGACGGCCTGGTCGCGGCGGGCCTGCGGGCGGCCGTCGGCGTCCAGGTACTCGGCGTACTCGGAGAACCAGCGGCGGTCGAGGGCCCAGCGGTCGGGGACGTGGGCACCCTCCGGCAGATCGCGGAGCAGCTCCACGCCGCGCCACATGAGCCGCCAGGTGGGCAGCATCTGGCCGCTCAGCTCACGGTCGATCTGGCGGCCGACCGCCTCGCGTCCGCGCTCGTCGGACGCCTCGTCGTAGCGCGTCATCAGCTCGTGGAGGGTCCGGTCGAAGACCGGGTCCGTGGTCGGACCGGCCGGCGGCCACACGGAGGGGTCCTCCGCCTCCCGCGCCGCACGCGCGCCGTCGCTGCCCTCCGGTGGATCGAGCCAGGCGAGCTGGGACGCGAGGTGGGAGTCCTCGGAAGGGCTCTGGCCCGTGACCCAGTGCGCGGCGAGCAGCCGGGTCATCGCGAGGAGCACACCGGAGTTCGGGAACTCGGCCAGCTCCGCGTACCAGGTCAGCCACTTGCCGAGGGCGGGCACGGACGGGTCGACCGCGTACGGCCCCTCGGTGGCGCGCAGTCTGGTCAGACGGCCGAGCAGGCGCACGTACGCGATGCCCTCGCCGTTCGGCACGAGGAGCTGTGGGGCCCGCAGGGAGCGCAGGCGTTCCTCCTTCTCCTTGCCGCGGCCGACGGTGTAGGGCTCCGTATCCGTCCGGCACCCGTCGATGTACGCGAGGAGGAGTGCGGCGAGGCGCTCGGCGAACCGGAAGCGTTCGGCGCGGTTGCGCGGCTGGCGGACGGTGAGGAGGGTCGGGTGCTCGGGGTCCGTGCCCGCGAGCGCGGCCAGTGGCGCGCACGCCTCGCCGGCGAGGGTGAGCGGCACCAGGACGAACGGCTTCTCGTCCAGGTGCTGGTGGCGGACGGTCGTCAGCGGCTCGGCACGGCCGGTGCGGGACGCCGTGAGCGCGGCGACGGTGGACAGGACACTCATGCGGCCCCCCGGCGGAGTCGGCGCAGCCGAGCGGCATCGCGCAGCAGGTCGGCGGCTTCCGCCTCGGCCTCTCCCGGGGCGGAGACGCCGTCCAGGTAGTCGAGCGCGGTGCGGGTGGAGTCGATGCCCGGCAGGTTGTTGCGTACGCCACTGCCCAGGCGGGCCGGCGAGGCGCATCCGTCGGCCTCGTCGCGGCAGTAGCGCGCCATCTCGCAGAAGGACAGGCAGGAGGGCGTGTACGACGCGTCCAACGCCTCTATGGAGGAGGCGAGTTCGTCCGTGCTGCGGGTCGTGTCCAGGGTCGCCGTCTCGGGGAGTCGGGCCGCGAGGTCCTCGGCGCGCCGCAGCCGAGTGAGCTGGAACTGGAGGGCGTCGAGTTCCTGCCGGAGGTCGATCAGGCGGCCGTAGGGGCGGTTGGAGAAGTCCTTGGGGCAGACGAGCAGGAACTTGTGGGAGATCTGCTCGGTGGGCAGGCCGGCGGTGTCGAAGGCGCGGCGCAGGGCGAGGACGTAGACAGCGGCCTGCTTGGCCGCCTCGGCGACGGCGGTCGGGTTGGCCTGGCCGTCGATCGCCGCGAACGAGCGGATCAGGACGACGTGGAACTTCCCGTCGATGCGGTGGGTGAGCGCGTCCGGTTCCAAGTACGCCGTCTGACCGGCGACTTCGAGGGTGAGCACGGGGCGGTCGAGGATGAGCCGTACGTCCTGGCCGGAGGCCACGTGCGCGATGAGGCGGCGGGTCTCACGCTCGCGCACGTGCAGGGCCGTGTTGCCCGCCACCTCGTTGAGGTCGGTGACATGGGCCTCTGCCACGGGGACGGTGAGCTGCTCGCGCAGCAGCCGGATGAGCTCGGCGTAGCCGCCCCACTTCACGAGGCTGTGGAACGCCTGTTCGCGGGCGAGGGCGAAGGGTGACTGGCCGAAGCGCGGCTCGTATCCGACCTGTTGGGCGAGCAGCGCCTTGTCCACGCCGGCCGCGTCGAGGACGGCGCGGCGGGCACAGGCGGGGTTGGCGGTCAGGGCGGTGATCTTGCGGGCGGTGTACGGCTGGGGAGGGCGCGGTCCGCGTAGCCGCGCGAGTCTGTCGTCGGGAGGTTCGGACTGCTGAGAGGGCATCGTCTCTGCTTCGGGGACGTCTTCGGAGGTGTGCCGGCGGGTGAGACGACCGTGGTCTCTCACCCGCCGGAGAGGTCAGTGCATGCTGCCGCTCGCGTCACGCAGGGCATCACGCAGCGGTGCTGCACCAAACAGCTTTTGTGTGTCGGTGAGTTGAGAACGGACGCGCTCCGCCGCCGCCCGCCGCTGTTGGTCGTCCTCCTGCTGGTGGACGGCCGCTTCGGCGCGGGCGGCGGCGATCACACGGGCGGGGTCGGGTTCCGGGGCCGCGGAATCACAGGCGCCCGGGATCGTGAGGGCGAACCGGCGCAGCAGCCGCCAGGCCGCGTCCGGGGCCGGATGCCCTGCTGTGGCCAGTCGCCGGATCTGCTCGGCGGTGCCGACCGCGTGGGTGAGGAAGTCGGTCCGGGGGCTGAGCGGGGTGATGATCCGTCGCTCCACGGGCCAGGTGGACAGAGCGAGAAGCCCGCGGGCGGGGACGAGGCGGTCGTGGGTCAGGGCCGCGCAGATGTAGTACGGGCGGGCATAACCCTGTGCCGTGAAGGAGCGTTCCTCGTCCCGGCGCAGCGACGCGAGTTTGGCGGCGACGAGCGGCTCGGTGAAGAACGCCTCGTACGCGGACGAGATGAGTTTCGGGGACGCGGGAGCGCCCAGCAGAGTGAGCGCTTGGTGCACCTGTTCGCGGACCGGGATGGAGCCGTGCGCAGGGCGCTCCTGGCGGCGTGGTTCGCCTGTCGTCGTGGGTGGCGTCCGTGTCTCGGCCGCCGGCGCGAGTGCCTCGGTGTCCGGCCCGGCTTCGGCATCCGGCCCGGCCTCTGCATCGAGAGCCTGCTCCCACGCGGCCTCCGCCTCGCGCAGAGCGCGACGGATGCGCGTGGTTTCGGCCTTGTCCCGGGCGCGTACGGCGCCGCGCAACTCGGTGCGCAGATGGGACAGGCGCTGCTCGAGCTCCTCCAGTGATGCCGCCATGAGGGGCACCTTAGCGCACGAGCCAATCTATGCCAAGGAGTTCCAAGGAGTTCCAATATTCCATGCTACGGTCGAAGACATCGACGCCCCAGGCCACGCCGAGGGGTGGCGTCTGGGCGACGTCTGTCTCGAAGGGGGAGGTAATGGGCCACGACATGGCATGGCGCAGGCCGCACTGGCTCACGGGGGACGACAGTCTTCTGCGGGTCGGACCCGGTACCGGCGGAGACGAGGAGCACACCTGCCCCTCGCACGCCGCCGCAAAGGCCCGACCGGGGCTGTGGCCGGCCCAGCGCCTGCGGCTGCCGAAGCCGGAGCTCGAAACCTTCACCCTCGGGCCGGTCATGGACGCCGTCGACCGGGTTGAGTTCCACGAGGAGACACTCGACCAGGCCCTGGAGGGGCTGCGCTCCAGGACGCCCGCCCTCCACCCCGGACATCTCACCTATGCCGAGCACGCCCTGCGGTCGTACATACAGGCGTTGGCTGCGGAAAGCGACAAGAAGCTGCGCCCTGTCCGTGCCTACTGGGTGGCGCAGCGCGAGAACGGCAAGTTCTGGGAGCTGTACGCCTGGTGGCGGCGGTACGAGTCCGCCGACGGACGGCTGCGCGAGTACCGGCGGCTGCGGCACGGCCAGGCCAAGGGATCCGAGCCCGGCGAGATCGCCATCGCCGTGTACGTGGCGGTCCACGGGCGACCGGCGGCCTGGCCCCTCAAGTGGTCGCGGGCCTTCCAGCCGCTCGGCCCCTTCGCCCGGCCCGAGCGCGTTCGCGTCGTCGAGGTCGGGCTGGCCGACGGTCGGCCCCGGGTGCAGTTCGACGGTACCGCCGAGGACGCCGAGGCGTACTACGCCGAGCACGGGCACTCGCACGTCGCCCGTGTCGTGGCGGGTGGGGCGCCGACGCCCGGCTCCTCCTGCGTGGACTGCAAGCAGTTCACGGCCTGCCCGGCCGTGCCGCGCAGGCCCGGGGTCCTTGGAGTGCCGTCGCGCGTCGCACCGCTGCGGAAGGTGTCCGTCAGCGACCTCCGCTACCACGCGGCCTGCCCCGCACAGGCGTTCCTGCGTGCGTTACACCTGCCCAGGTCCGACGAGTACGGCAGCGCCGCCAAACTCGGCCAGGCGGTGCACGGCTGGATCGAGAAGTTGCACCGGCGTGAAGGGTGGCCGCCCTGCGCCGTCGCGGACATGCCTACCGAAGGCGAGAACTGGACGGAGGGGCGGTGGCGGGTCTCTGACGAGGACGCCGCGACCGGCCGGGACATGTTGCTCCACCACGTCGACGCCTGCCCCTTCCAGGACCGGGGACTTGTCCAGCGGGTCGAGCCGGAGGCCCTGCGGGTTGTCCACGACACCGCCGCACAGGCCGTGGTCGTCGCCAAGCCCGACCTGCTCTACCAGGAGGACGGCTCCTGGGTGTGGCGAGAACTCAAGACGACGAGGAAGCGGCGACGGAACCAGGCGGATCTCCTGGAGACGTATCCCCAACTCGCCCTGGCCGTCACGCTGCTGGCACAGGGTGCGCTGGGCGGTGACCCGGGCGGATCGCGCGTCGAGGTGGAGATCCTCCGGCCGGACGGCTCCGATCCCCATGTCATCGATTCGACCGACCCCGAGCAGCAGGCCAAGGCGCGGTCCGTGCTGCGGCGGTACAGCGCTCCCTGGCGAGATGACGAGGCGTGGGACGCCTGGCCCGGACCGCATTGTCAGTCCTGTCCGGTATCCCAGTGGTGTCCGAGTGCCGGGCCAGGCCCGGCCGTTGCTGGAGAGGAAGAGGCATGACGACGACGGACCTGCTGCCCGCGATTCCCGAAGGCGCCGGGACCACCGACGAGACGCTGTTGCGCCTGGTCGCCAGCGCCCTCGCCTGCCTGTCCCGACTGCGGACCGTGCCCAACTCGGTCTACCCGGCCAAGGTGCAGAACGCCTACAACCGCCTCGTGCTGCACTGCCTGCGGCGGAGTGAGGAACCGCCCGGCAGTGTGCCGGAAATGGTTCGGTGGGCATGCGAACGGCCGCTTGAGGAATGGCCGTTGACCCTGCCCGACGAGGGTCGCTCGGGTAGGGCTCTGCTGGTCGATCCCGAGACCAGACTGCCGCACCAGTTGTGCCTGGAGTGGGAGGTGAGCGCGGCCGATCCCGCCGCCGAACTGTTCGAGAACGAACGGATCCTGGAAGCCCTCGCGATCTGCCGCGCAGCCAAGTCACCCGGCACCTACACCGCCTTCCGCGCACTTCTCACCACTAGGCCCGTGCTCACCGGTGCCGAACTGGCGCTGCTCGGCGGCGATCCGGAATGCGGGATGCTGCTGCACAGCGTCATCAAGCGCTGCTACGAACCTGCTCCCGCGTCCTATCTGCGTGAGGGTGCGTATCGGCAGTGCGCGCGCTGCCACTGCCTCATGGTGCCGCTGCTCGTCGGCGGACACCGCTGCGAACTGGACCGTTGCCGCCGTGACGGGGCAGGGGGCGATGGCACTCCACTGCGCCCCTACAAGGGGGGAGTCTTCCAACTCAGCCGTCCCCTCCGCATGTTCGTCACCAGCCCCGGACTCGCCGAGACGGATCTGGAAGCAGCACTGAAGAAGAAGTTCGGGATCACGGCCGAGATGTGGCCGAACTACGACGCATACGACCTTCGCGTCCCTCTGCCCGGGCGGCGGCACTGGGCCGTGGATGTGAAGGACCGCGTCAACCCCGCACTCCTGGCGCGCACGACCACTCCCTTCCGGGGTGACCCGCCGTACGAGCGTGCCTTCCTCGTCGTACCTCGGTACCGATTCCGCGAGAACGAGGCGTACGGGCGGCAGTTCCGCCGCAACTTGCCCGACGACATGGCCGGGCGGGTCACTCTCCTGGACGACCAGGCGTTTCTGCGGCTGGTGGGCCGCGAACTCCCCGCCCCGAGCCGACAGGAGCCAGAACCCCCGCGTACCGAAGGAGGCCGCCATGCGTGACCGCAGTGGATGGCACCGACGCTGCTCGCCGAAGGAGCTCACCGAGGTATGGCCGGCGAACCTCGGCAGTTTCCGTCCCGGCGACCTCCTCGACATCGAACTGGGCCTGTACCTGCTTCAGAACGTGACGCCGACCCGTACTGCCGCCGACGTGTGGCCGCTGCTGGGCGGCTACCCGTACAGCGAAGCCTTCGGCGACGTGCGCACAGACGAACAGCGCCTGCGTGTCCTGAGGGCCCGCCACTACCTGTGGGACCTGCGTCGGCGCCATGCCTGGCGCGAGGCACTGGCCGACTATCTGACAGTTCCTCAGCAGCTGCGGGGATACGACCTCGACGGACTCGATGACGTACCGCGTCGCCGCGAGCCCGCACGCGCCGCGCGCCGCTTCGAGATCTTCGAAAATTTGCTCAGCACCGCGCCCGACTTCTCGACGCGCTCCGTTCCCTTCGCCGAGGCGGGTGAGTACACCTTCCGCGTACAGGACCGCACCCACTCCGTGGTGTTCGAGGAGGAACTGCTGTCGGACACCCTGCCCCGAGCACACGCTCTCGACGCGCCGCCCGCAGGACGGGGAGAGCCGGTAGACGTCACGTGGGCGGAACTCGAAAAGGCCGCCGACACGATGGACACCACAGAGGCGGCGGCACCGCATGGTCCCCGCAATGACTGGGCCGGGCGGCTTCGGCGCGTCAAACTGCTCGTGCGCGACGAGGAAGCCGAGAGCTTCACGGAGAAGGGGCGGCTGACGGTCGACCGGCTGCTGCACCTGGTGGGCATGGTCGGCGCCGGCAAGTCCACGATCCGCGACATCCTGACGTACCACGTCGTGACCCAGACACCCCGTCGCGTCACCATTGTCGTCGGCGACGTGGCGGAAACCCTTGCTGTCGTCGAGCAGTTCGACCGACTGGGCGTGCGGGCCGCGCCGATCCTCGGGCACTCCACGCGCGAGCGCAACATCAGCCGGCTGCACCGCCGCACCGCCACGGCCGGTGCGGCCACCATGCTGGGGCACGACCATGCGGGCTTCGCCTATCTGAGCAGTGCATGCCCGGTCGACGTTCTGCGCGGCCTGGAGGCGCGCCGACCCCTCGGCATCCGTGAGGCGCCGTGCCTGACCCTGTTCACCGTGCCCGAGGTCGAGCCTGCTGACGGCGATCCGCTGCTCGACGACGAGAGCCCGGCGGTGCGTGACTCCCGCCGCCCGAAGCCGCAGCGGCGGCTGTGCCCGCTGTGGAACCGCTGTCCCCGACATCGCGGGGCCCGCGACCTGGTCGACGCCCAGGTGTGGGTCGCCACGCCGGCCGGCCTGGTGCACAGCTCCGTGCCGCAGCACCAGCACGACGACCAGCTGAGGTATCTCGAGCTCGCCTGCCGGATGAGCGATCTCATCATCGTGGACGAGGCGGACCGGGTGCAGATGCAACTCGACACGGCCTTCGCGCCCGCCAGCACCCTCGTGGGCAAAGCCCCGAACTCCTGGTTCGACGAGGTCGCGGTGCACAAGTTCCAGCAGATGGCCCGTGACGGAAGGCTCCAGCTGTCCGCCCGTGACGTCGACGACTGGACCAACGCCGTCAACACGGTCAGCGCCGCCACCGACCGCCTCTACTCGCTACTCGTCAAGGACGACGGCCTCAGGCGCTGGATCAGCACGGACTACTTCAGCGCCTTCACCCTGCACAGTCTGCTCCTCGACAGCTGGTTTCCCGGCCGGAATGAGGGTGAGCGCCCTCCTGCGGCGGCCCGGAGCCTGGACGTCGCACTCGGACGGTTCAGGGACGATCCGTTGCACGAGCAGCAGAGCGGTACGGGAGACGATGAGGTGACTCCCCTGGTCAACACCTTCGTCCACCTCACCCTGGAGCTCCTGCACGCGCCTCAGGGAGCCCGAACCCGCGAACGGCTCCGCGAGGCCCTCACCGACGTCGTCTCGGACGACTGCGGCGTACTCGCCGATATCGACCTCCAGGCCCGGCGCTTCGAGTTCACGCTGATCCTGTCCGCTCTGCACAGCCGCCTCGACTTCATGACCACGCTGTGGCCGCGCGTCGAAGCCGCACTCAACCTGGAGAGCGCCTCCAACGTGCTCTCCAGGAGGCCTCCGAAGGACTATGAGGCGGTCATCCCCGAGTCGCCCATGGGCAATGTCCTCGGCTTCCAGTTCCGCCACGACGACCGCGAGCGAGATGGCGACCGCAGTGGCGAACTCCGCTTCTTCCACTGCAACGGCGTCGGCCGTGAGCTGCTCATGCGGCTGGGCGACCTGTGCGCCGTGGACGGCCGCCCCGGACCGCACGTCCTCCTGATGTCCGCCACGAGCTGGGCAGGCACCTCCAGCAGGTACCACGTGCACACCGACGTGGGGGCCGTACTGCGACCCCGCGACGAGGAGGTCGAGGCTGTGCTGGGCAGCGAGTTCCGCAAGGAGTTCCTGTACTGGCCCGGAGGCGACCAGCCGAAACCGTTGCGCTTGTCCGGCTGCGACCCTGAGGAGCGGCCGCAGGTCCTGCTGCACATGCTGCACCAGCTGGCTGTGCCCGACCGCAGCCTGCCCGACTCGGTGAGCATGCTGGACGCCGAACTGGACGAGATCGACGATCCGGAGCGACGCCGCATCCTCCTCCTCGTCGGTAGCTACGACGAGGCACGCAGGGCGGCCGAATACCTCAACCAGATCCCCGAGTGGAACGGACGTGTCACCCAGCTCGTGTCCGACGACGCGGACGCGGACACCGCCTGGACGCGGCTGCCGGAGGACAATGCCGCGCGCACCCTGCCGCGCGGGGACGTCAAGTCGTTTCCCTCCGTCGGCGGCGACCTCCTCGTCGCCCCGCTCCTCGCGGTGGAGCGCGGGCACAACATCGTGCTGCGTGGGGGCAAGGCCGCCATCGGCACCGTGTACTTCCTGGCCCGCCCCCACCCGCGCCCCGACGACATCTCGCTCGCCATCCAGTCCATCAACGACTGGGCCGTACGCCAACTCCGCGACATCGACGGCACGTTCTGGCAAGGCGCGCTCGCCGAGGCCACACCCGACCGAGCCGCCGTCGCCTTCCGCAGCCGTGCCCGCCGTCAATGGAACCGTTACCTGACCCGCAAACTCGCCTGGTCGAGCCTGCGGGACGACGAGAAGGTGGCGTTCACCTGGGACCAACTCGTCGTCATGTGGCAGGTCATCGGTCGACTCGTACGCGGCGGCGTGCCGGCCAGGGTGGTCTTCGTCGACGCGGCGTTCTCGCCGCGCGAAGCCGGGTTCCAGGCCATGGATACGCCCGACACGAGTCTTCTGGCGAGTATGCGCGAAGTCCTCGCCCCCTACTTCGCCGCAGACGGCGCGGCCGATCCCGAGCCTCCCCCGATCGACAAGTCGCTGGTCCGCGAGCTGTACGAACCGCTCTACCGCGCCCTTGCGGACATGGGCTGACGGCGCGTCGGCACATTCGAGACCACACGACCTCTTCGCCTCCAAGGAGAACCAGCACCGTGGAATACCAGTGCCTCCGGGCCGCCGCCTACATGCCTGACCCGGCTCGGGGACCGTTCACGGTCCCGATGCACACGCTCGCCCTCCCCGAGCACTGGGAGGAACCCGTCCTGCGCCTGCACCGCGACGGGTTGGACGAGCGGCAGGCCGAGCGACGCCGGCGAGTGCCGACGAAGCGCATCAACCAGCTGCTGCGCGCCACCGCCCCGGACATCGTCACGGTCGACTCAACGGCCCGGTTCGGCTCGGCGAACCCCTGGTTGTACTGCACGGGTCCGTACCCGATCGCGGTGACCAATCTCTACGTCGCCACCTGGCTCAAGAGCCTCCAGAGGAACCCGGACGACCCCGAGACGACGGGGCTGCTGATGGACTGCTTCCGGGATCTGGACACGTCCGCCCTCAGTTGGCAGCAGGGCATGGTTGATCTGCTCGAACTACGGGATACCCCACGCCAGACCGCGGTCCCCTCAGCCCACGTGTACCGGCTCCTTCCCGACGTCCTCGCAGCCAGGATCACCTGCCTGGCGCCGTACGAGCACAACGGGAAGCAACTCACCTTCCGCCAAGTGGCGGGTCTCGGCGGCTCCCGCGGAGCGGGCAGCGGCGGCGCCGAGCTGATGTCCGAGCTCATCGAGTACGTGCCCAAGCGTCGCGGAGGAGGCGACGGAAAGCCGGCGTACTACGCCGCGACCATCCGGGTCACCGTACGTACCGTGCCGTTCTCGCCCGTTCCGCGGGTCCACCTGAGTGCCGGTGTCCGTCGATTCGTGAGCGGCAAGGTGTTCATTCCTTATGGCAAGGGCGTGTCGGCCTACCTGCTGCCGGACGCCTCACTTGTGCTCGACGGCCCTGCCCCGCAGCGCTTCGCGGTCGCCATGCTGGACTGGAGGAACGGCACGACCGAGTGGCGACAGGGCGGACCGGAGGGAATGCTCACCCAGATCACCGCTCTTGACGCGCTGCCCTCTCCGGACCGGCTGGTCAAGGAGGCCGACCACTGGATCCACGGCCGGGACGGCATCCGGATCGCCGTCGGGCATCACGCGGTCATGGGTAAGCACACCATCGGCACGGGCCTGATGCCCAGCGAACGACGGAGGCTCATCGAGTGGGCGGAACAGGCGATCGCCCCGGAGTTCGTGCCCATTCCGGCACTCACGCGCAGCTCGTACGCTCGACCGCCAAAGAAGCAGTTGAAGAAGTTGCCGCCCATTCCCAAGAAGGAGCAGACGCCCGAGGATCTCGCCGCGATTCTTGACCAGCGAGAACTCTTCTCGGCGCACAACGCCCAGGTGCTCCGCGCCCGGCTGGCCGAGGCTTTGGAGGGTGAGGATCTCACGACGCTCGTTCTCTATCAGTCGGACATCATGCGTGATCAGATCGTCGCTGCCGCGGAGGCTGGACTGGGTCTCGCCGGGCTCCGGCGGGAGGAGGCAGCCGACACGTGGGTCTGGGAGTCGGAGGAGCTGACGGTTCGGCTGCACGCCCGGCGACTGGGCTCGCTGGGTGGCCCACTGGGTGGTGATCGCGTGCCCTGCAGGGGCAAGGAGCACGACGAGGCCATCGCGGACCGCCGGACCCAGGTGGCGGAAGCCATGAACAGCCTGCGCGCGACCGTTCCGGGCATGCGGTTGGCCATCGTGGAACTCGACGGCCAGGACGCCTTCCAACATGCCCGGCGGCGCAGCGACCCGAAGTACGCGATCCGTCTCGGCTGCGCCGACGCGAGCCTGGTGACCCAGTTCATCCGTCCCTTGGACTCCGACGCTGAAAAGCAGGAGCAGGCCATGGAGGACGCGCGGATGCGTGCTGCATCGGCCTGGTCAGACGGTATGCGCCAAACCGGTATGCGGTTGCTGCCGCAGCACACTCTCGGCGACCTCATCCCCGTTGGCCTGAACCAGGTGGCCTTCCATCTCGTGGAGCGCCGCCACGACGGGCCCACGGGCAGGCAGCAGTTCACGCCGATCGCGATTCTCATCCGACCGGGCGCGAAGTGCGTCCTCGGCAGGTCGGCGGACATGCACGGATGGGTTCCGTATCCGGAACTCCTCAAGGCGTTGACCGGACGCGTTGAGGCAAAGAGGACCAGCGCCGACCAGGCGGCGCTCATGGCGGCCTTCATCAAGCAGACGCTGTCGAGCTTGCGCAGCACCCCGACGCTCGTACTGGCACATGCCCAGGACCTGCGGAAGCGCTGGATGTGGCTGAAGAACGACGGACTGGAGCAGGATCGCCTCGGTCTCGACGGAGGGCCGACGCAGCGGATCGGACTCTACGGCAAGCAATTGCGAGTCGTCCGGGTCGCCGATGGCACCAGGGACGAAACGGCGCAGTGGTGGGCGGAGCGGGAGGAACTCAAACCTGAGCTGGAGGGCCAGCAGCGAGGGGGCTTTGCGATGGGGTTGTGGAAGCCCGGCGTACAGGGCGATCCGGGCCGCGTCTTCTACAGCACGGTCGGCAAGTCCAGTACCCAGACGAAGCTCACCAACGATGACGCGAAGCTGACGCCGCACACCAACCCGTCGGGCAACAGCGCACACCGGCCGACGGCGAACGCCTGGAACCCGGATCTTCTCGAATTCACGGTCGCCTGTCTCCAGCCAGGCGACGATGCAGAAGCCTGGGCGGCGTTCGTGCACCAGCAGCGTTTCAGCGAGGACTACCGAGAGGCCCGCGATGGCCTGGGCATGCCCCTCATCCTGCACCTCGCGCGGTTGGCGGACGACTATGCCCTGCCGCACGAGATCGATGACTCCGTAGATCCGACGCAGCCCCAGCCCGCGGCTCCGCCAGACGGGGAGCTGCGGGGGCAGCTGACCTTCGATTTCGATGACGGGGATGACGACGAGTGACGCTATAGCTTTCGGTAAGCCTGCAGACGGTCTCGTCGCGCTGAGCTATCGTCAAGGCTTGTGGATCAATGATCAGAACCAGTTGATCGTGTCCTTCAGGAGGCGGGCAAACCTCGCCCTCTTTGCCGCGTTCGCTCGTCAGGTTTGCTCGGCTTGAACGCTGGCGAGAACACGAGCAGCGGCGCGGTGACCCGCAACGTGCTCGGGCCCGAACGGCAAGCTGGCGGCGACCACCAAGACCGGCGGTACCTTGCTCCAACTGGCCAACCTGCACGGTGACATCGCCCTGCAGCTGCCGGCCGACACGGCGGTCGCCCCGACGGTTCTGGACGCCGACGAGTTCGGCAATGCCCGGCCCGGCCAGCAGGCAACCCGATGCAACTGGCTCGGCGCGCATCAGTGCTCGTCGGAGACCGTCACCGGGCTGTCGCTCGTGGGCGCCCGCCTGTACGACCCGGCCACCGGCCGTTTCCTGTCTGCCGACCCCGTCCAGGGCGGCAGCGCGAACGCGTGCGATTCCCCCAATGCCGATCCGGTCAACCAGTTCGACCTGGACGGTCGCTCGGCGAAGAAGAAACGTGTGGAGGCCAGGGCATGCTGGAGCCTGGGGTACAGCGGGTGTGTCTTCGCGTCGTACCTGTCGGGCATCCCGCTGTGGAACATCGGCACCAGCAAGTCACGCAACAATGCCGTCCGTCACTGCATTTGGCAGGCAGCGCTGACCTTCTTTCTTCGGTGCGGCTGCCGCCAAGCGGCTGGGCGACGCCCACGAGTACGGAGACCGCAGCCCCGAGTCCCGCAAGGACCAGTACAAACAACCGGCAGGCACGCGCCTTCGTCGGCAGCAGCTGGAACCGCAGGCAGATGGTCTACTACAACAGCTACGGCCGCCCTGCACACCGTCGGGAACTGGCTCTACAACCGGGGATTCCTGGCGAGGTGATCCCATGGCGGTCATGTGACCCTTGCGTCCCCTGACCCGCTGACCTGGCCAACGGGTGCCGGAGCAGGCCCCTTCGGGAGCGTGTTCCGGCACTCGCGCACCACCTCCGGCGTCCGCCGCCTCCCCAGCATCGTCCGGCCCGAGCTAGTCTCGATTTCCCTCCGGACCGGCTGCCCCACCCCCACACCAGCCCTTCGAGCCGCACCCACGCCCCTCCTGGAGACCCTCATGCCGCTGCCGCTGCGTTCGCCGATGTGTCCAGCCCGTTCGACCGCACTGCTGCTGGCCACCGCCCTCATGGCCGTCGGCCTGACCGGCTGCTCCTCTCCGTCCCCGTTCAACACCTGCGAGGGGACCAAGGCACGGGTGAAGGAACTGAGCGAGCAACCCATATTGATCTCCGTCCCTCCCGGTGCGACCGTCCCGAAGGACTTCGCCTCGGTGGACGCGGAATGCCTCGACGACAGCGGTGATGCCTGGTTGTACGCCGAGCGCACCTACGCCTTCCCCGGTTCCCGGCAGAAGGTCGTCGACTTCTACCGCACCACCGCCGAGGCGGGCGGCTGGCACGTGCAGTCCGACCCCACGGACCCGGACGTCGCCGACACGGAAGCCGGACTGTGCTTCACCAAGGGCGGGGACGGCGACGCTCTGACGCTGACCGTGCAGTTCACGACCGCCCGCCAACTGGAGATCGAGTACGACTACGACGCCGGGCCGGAGTTCGACTCGGGCTCCGGATTCCACATCGAGGTCGGCTCCGAGACGGACGGGGCGAAGACCGGGTGCTTCGACTGAGGTTTCCCGGGAGTCGGGGTGTAGGAGTGGGCCGCGTTCCTGCGGGCCGGCCGGGCGCGTCTTCGGTCTGGACCATGTCGAAGGCTCCAGTCACAGCAACCTCACCATGTATCCGAACCCAGGCGAGGGTACGGAGAAGTGGCGCACGCTCGGCTACGGTGACGTGCGCGGCCCTCATCTCGGCCGCTCGGCCGGCCTTGTAGAAGGGGGCCTGGTAGCCCTCCGGGGGAGGGGCGCGCTCCAGGTCCTCCAGGTGGGCGAGTAGAACGAGGTAGTTCTGCTTGGTCTGGCCGTGGCTGTACGTGTTGAAGTCGGCGGTGATCTTGCGGCCGTTGACGTTGAAGTAGGTCGCCGACTCGTCCGAGGCGGCCTCGTTGCGTTGAGGGTCCATGCCCGACCAGCCCAGGGCGTATCCGGCGCCGGTGCTGAGCTGTTCCAGGAACGCCCGCTGGGTACGGCCGTTGCCCTCGCAGCACGGATGGAGGACGTTCAGGTCGCCGTACGGCCCGACCAGTTGGATGACGAATTCCTGTCCGGTCACCACGATCCTCTCGGCGCTGAATCGGTCCGAGCCGGTGGCGGCCACGCTTCCCTCTCCCGCCGGCCGGACAGCAGGACCCTGGCATGACACCGGGGCGCCCCGGAGAACCCGAGGCGCCCCAGTCAGGGAAGGCCGGTGCTCAGCAGATGCCGGTCAGTTTGGTGTTGGTGTACGGAGTGCTGTCGGAGGTCGTGGTGACGACGTGGCAGCCCGGCTCGACGTCGTCGACGCGCATGAAGCCGTTGTCGTAGGTGGCGGAGACGCTGTCGCCGTTCATGAAGACGCTGGTCGTGCTCGCCGTTCCGCCGGGCAGGTACACCGAGGCGGTCGTGTTGGCCGGGACGCTCACGCCGATGTCGACGCGTCCGCCGCTGGTGGTGTCGTACGCGGCGCCGATGGTGCCGTGTGCGGTGGGAACCGTGACGTTGGCCCAGGTGACCGAGGTCGGCTGGGGCTTGACCTGGAAGGTTCGGTAGCCGGGGGTGTTGGGCTGGATACCGAACATGCTCTGGGGGATGGTGAAGGCGGGAGAGGCCGCCCACGGGTGGGAGTAGGTGGTGTTGGACTTCAGCGACAGGTCCCAGGCCTCCATGGTGGCGCCCGCCCCGTCGTTGATCATGTTCATCCAGCTGCGGGTTCCGGTCGACGTCAGCATGGTGTGGGCGAGGTCGGGCCGGTTGCCCTCGTACAGGGACTGGATGACGAACGGGGCGCAGTACACGCTGCACGCCATGCCGCGGGTGCCCAGGTAGGAGGCCACCTGCGAGGCCTGCGAGGAGTCGGCTATGCCGAGCGCGGTGGCGAAGGCGCTGGCCTGGACGGCGTAGTGGTCGATCACCGTGCCGTCGTTCTTCAGCCCGTCGCGGTAGGCACCCTTGGTGGAGTCCCACATCCGCTCGTTGACCGCGTCCTTGATGGCGTCGGCCTTGGCCGTGTAGGTGGCGGCGTCCGAGCTCTTGCCCAGCGCGGTGGCGATGTCGGCCATGTCCTCGTAGGAGCGGTAGGCGATGGCGTTGATGACGGTGTTGTAGGAGGTGAAGACGTAGCCGTCGCGCTCGGAGGTGGGCCAGTCGACGATGTCGCAGTCGTTGCAGCTGCTGGCACCCGAGCTACCGGTCGTCTTGTGGATCAGACCGGTCGAGGACTCGAACCACTCGTCCGGCAGCTTGCCCTGCAGCGCGGTGTACGCGGCTGACAGGGGGGCGGTGTTGCCGGTCGTCTCGTAGCTGTCGTGCATGGCCAGGATGACGTACATGGGCCACTCGGTGGGCCAGGTGCGGTTGGACTTCAGGAAGTTCAGCGAGTAGTCGCCCAGTGTCGCGTCGCCGCCGGTGTAGAGGTGACCCATGAGCTGGAGGTAGGTGTCGGCCTCGTAGATGTCGCGCTCGCGCTCCCACGAGTCGACGTACAGGTTCAGGTTGGTCGCCTCGATGGTGTTGCGGGACAGCGCCCAGACCTTGTTGAGCGAGGTGTCGGAGGAGTCGAAGACGCCTGCCGACTCGTCGAACGGGTAGACGTACGCCTCGGCCTTGAAGTCGGCCTCGGTCAGCCCGGTGGGGGCGCCGATGACCTGGACGTACCGGAAGACGCGCGGGCCCCAGGTTTCCAGTTGCTGGCTACCGGACTTCAGGACCCACTTGTCCTGGTAGGTGTTGCCGCCCGACGTCTGGTACTTGACCGTGTTGGTGCCGGAGGTGACCTCGCCGTAGCGGATGTCAACCACCTGCCCGGAGGTGCCGGTCAGGTTCAGGGACAGACCACCGATCCAGGTGCGGCCGTAGTCGATGAAGTAGTTGCCGGAGGAGTACTCGGTGACCGAGACGGGTGTCTTGAACGTCTGCCGGACCTTCGCGGTCGGCGTCGGCTGGAGGTCGGTGAAGGCGCTCTTGGTGACCGCCGAGGGCCAGGCGGAGGCGTCGAAGCCGGCCGTGGCGAAGCCGAACGGGTAGCGGCGGGCGTCGAAGTTCTCCTTGGGCGCTGTGTAGTACCCGGTGCCGATGGAGCCGACGTTCGGCAGGACGCTGGTGCCGTCGAGGGCCTTCCAGTTGGAGCCTGTGCCGAAGGTCTTGGTGGTGCCGTCGGTGTACCGGACCACCAGTTTGGCGAGGAAGCGCTGGCTGCTGGTGGTGTAGGCGAGCGCGCCGATGGTGTTGGTGGCGCCCGCGTTCAGCAGGGACGTGACGTCGTAGCCGTCGTAGCGGGCCTCGGATCCGACCGGGCGGGTCGGGCCGACGCCGACGAAGCTGCCGTTGACCCACAGCTTGTAGACATACTGCCGTGCCGGGGTGGTGGAGGCGCCCGTGGCGTACAGGTGGGCCCAGGCGACGCTCTTGCCGGCGGCCAGCTTGGTGGCGCCGCGGAGGAAGGTCCAGCTCGGAACCGTCAGCAGTCCGGTGCCGCAGTTCTTGCTCGTGCCGACGGACAGGGCGCCACCGGTGATGGCGCCGCAGGTGAAGTCGGCGTTCGAGGCGTCGCTGAAGTCGTTGCCGTACAGGGACCGGTTGTTGGGGTCGGTGACGGTGATGTCGTCGAAGGTGGCCTGCTCGGTGCTGCCGGTGCGGAAGCCGATGCCGCCGGCGGAGAAGGTGGTGTCGGTGGTGGTGTCGACCTGGGTCCAGGTGCTGTCGGAGTGCGCCTTCAGGGAGGTGGTGAAGGTCGAGCCGGAGGCGACGATCTTGAAGTCGTAGGTGGAGCCGGTGGTGAGGGCGAAGGGGAGGGCCTGGGCGGTCTTGAGGGCGGTGAAGGTGCCGTTCTTCTGGACCTGGGGGGCGATGGTGTTCTCGCCGTTGCCCTTGAACTGCCACAGGTAGTAGTTGCTGGTGTTCTGTGCGCGGAAGGTGACGCCGGCGTATTTGGCGTTGATGACGAAGCTGCCCTGGAACGTGTAGTTCGTCCAGGCGGTCGGGAACCCGGTGCCGCAGTTCTTCGCCTTGTCGACGAACAGCGCGTTGCTCAGGATGGTGCCGCAGGTGAAGTCGGCGTTGTCGGAGTCGTTGAAGTCGTTGCTGTAGAGGGACTGGTCACCGCTGTCGGTCACGGTGATGTCGTCGAAGGTGGCCTGCTCGGTCAGTCCCGTGCGGAAGCCGATGCCGCCCGAGTTGAACGTGGTGTCGGTGGTGGTGTCGACCTGGGTCCAGGTGCTGTCGGAGTGCGCCTTCAGGGAGGTGGTGAAGGTCGAGCCGGAGGCGACGATCTTGAAGTCGTAGGTGGAGCCGGTGGTGAGGGCGAAGGGGAGGGCCTGGGCGGTCTTGAGGGCGGTGAAGGTGCCGTTCTTCTGGACCTGGGGGGCGATGGTGTTCTCGCCGTTGCCCTTGAACTGCCACAGGTAGTAGTTGCTGGTGTTCTGTGCGCGGAAGGTGACACTGGCGTATTTGGCGTTGATGACGAAGCTGCCCCGGAACGTGTAGTCGGTCCACGCGGTCGGGGCGCCGCTCCAGACCGGGGTGGCCCCGGACCAGGTGGTGCCCGGCCCCGTGCCGAAGGAGGCGGCTGCCGACCAGGGGGAGGCCGCGCCCGAGGAGTCCCACGTGCGGATGCGCCAGTAGTAGCGGGAGGAGGCGGTCAGGTCCGGGCCGTCGTAGGAGACGTTGCTGTTGGCGGTGGAGGTGACCTGGCCCGAGTCCCATATGTCAGGGGTTCCGGTCAGGGCCGAGGAGGTCGTGGCGACCTGGATCCGGTAGGCGGTCTGCCGCTCGCCGCCGACCTGCCAGCCGAGCAGTGGGGTGGAGCCGGGGGCCACGTCGACGGGCGTGGTCAGGCTGTTCGCGGTCAGGGCTGTGGGAGCGTCCTGAGCGGCGCTCGCCAGGGGCAGCTGTCCGGTCAGGCCACCGACGAGGGCGAACCAGGCGGTGAGCACCACCAGCAGGAGAGTACGGGGAGTTCTGGCTCTGCTGGCTCTTCGGTGTCTTCTGGCTATGGGGAAGAGGGGAGCGACAGGGGGCACGGGCGCGTCCTTGATACGTTTCAATGAGCAGGGAGGGTTTCCTGCCGGTGGGTGGAGTGGAGTGGCTGACATCCTGTGGGGCATATGCGGGACTGTCAACGTCTCCGTTGCATTGCAGAAACGAATTAGTGAGGGAAAGTTTTGCGTGAGGCCGTGGGGCCGTGGGGCCGTGGGGCCGTGAGGTTGTGGAGGCCGTGAGGCCGTGGGGCCGTGAGGTTGTGGAGGCGCGGAGGGCGGCAGGCCCGTCTTGGTGGCCGTGTGCCGGGCTCCGCGGAGTCGGTGGGCCGCTCCGTGGAGTGAGGAAGGGGTCGTCTGTGCGCTGTGGCGTGTGCCCGAGGCCTGGGCCCCGTGGCGATACCGCCTGACGACCACACCTCGGCGCTCTCTCAGACACCGGTCGGTGATGGAAGGGTCACGGGCCGACTGGTCCGGGTCCAGCTCGGTATCCAGCCCTCGAACAGGGCAGGTGACGGTGACGCTATCCCCTCCAGGTCACCGGTTGGACAGAGGGAACGGTCATGCCGGGTCCGTAGGCGGGCGGCCCTCTCGCAGGACCGCGAAGAAGAGGGGGAGATGGTGGGGGCAGCCGCAGGCTGACGCCGCACGGGGCGCGGACCTCGCCCCGCAGTGGTTGCCGGGGTGCGTCGGACCGCTCGTTCGCCGCCGTCAACGGGAATCGGAACGGGGCGCTGATGGGTTGTGGCGAAGAGTTTCGTCGCAGATGGAAAGGAGGTGCAGGGAATCCGAACTCCTTGCTGTCGTATGTCTTTTGGTGTGTCGCGTGGGGGCGTGTCTGATCTCGAACCCACTCATGTGTGAAACGTTTTATGCTTTGTCTTCGGTCGTCTCAGCGCACCGGCGTTTCCACAGCCTCTGCGACCCGACCCGACCCGACCCGGCGTGGCGGAGAGTCTCGGACCCTGCTGCGGGACTGCGGGACTGCGGGACTGCGGGACTGCGGGACTGCGGGACTGCGGGACTGCGGGACTGCGTGGGTGCCGGTGCCGGTGCCGGTGCCGATGTCGATACCGAGGACATGGATGCTGCCGAGCGTGCCCCGTGGGCTGCTGACTCGGAGGTCTCGGCGGGCATGCCCACCGAGACCCGGCAGACGATCACGGCACGCGGGTCGGTGCCCAGGGCATAGCCCGGGGGATGTCTCCGGCCTCTTCCAAGGCTGAGGGCGCTCGGGACGCCGCACCACCCACCTCACCGCCTGCTCGATCGCGGAGCCGCGGAAAGGCCATGTCCCCGCGCCCGACCTGCATGACAACTCACATGACGGCCAAGGGACTTGGTGGGAACGAGGCCGTCATGTGTCATGCTGTGGCCGTTTTCGATGGGGAGGGCGAAATGACCGAGAAGCCGCTGACGCACAAGCAAGCACTGGCGACGGTGATCCAGGCGCTGGGCGGCACCTGGGACACGGAACGCGCCGTACTGGCCCTGCGGGTCGCCGGATACGAGCCGACAAGCGACGAAGCCGCCGGCAAGGAGGCCCGTCACAACCTGCGTGAGCTGGCCAAGGACGGCCTGATCGTGAGACCGGACCCGGACCAGGCTGTTTATCGCCCGGTGTAGAAGCGTCCACGCGTGCCGGCCGCCCCGCACGGCATAGTCGTGCCGACCGCCCCGCACGGCATAGTCGTGCGGGGCGGCCGACGAGCGAGAAGAGGCGGTCAGGCCCAGGGGTTGACCGGCCTGAAGGAACTGTCGGCGCGGAAGGTGGCGGTGTCCTGGAAGGGGTCTATGCGCAACTCGAAGTTGTAGTGGCGGAGGTAGCGGCCGGGGTAGTTGAACGATTCCAGGCTGACCGAGCCGGTGGCCGAACCCGGCCGGGCGCAGTAGGTGGCGTCCTGGTTGAAGGTCGCGGTGCCGTTGCTCGCGTCGGCGCGGACCCGGAAGTCCTTGTGGCGCAGGTAGCGGCCGGACGAGTCGCGGAAGGAGTAGCAGGTGGGGTCGGCCAGGCCGGGGACGATGGTGAAGGTGGCGCTCTGCTTGACCGCGGTGGTGCTGGAGGAGGTCACCGGGTCGATGTAGCCGAGGCTGTCGGAACGGACGGCGGCGTAGCGGCCGGTGAAGTTGACCGACTGGAGCGAGCGGTTGGTGTGCGTCGGCAGGACGGCGCCGACGGTGACCGGGTCGATGCTCTCCAGGGTGGGGACGACCTTCTTGATCAGGCCGCTGGAGTCGAACTCCATTGTGTCGATGGTGGTTTCGCGGTGGGTGCCGTCTCCGCCGGGGATGGCGAAGCGGTGGTAGGCGATGTACCAGTCGTCGGTGCCCGGGACATCGACCACCGAGTGGTGGCCGGGGCCCTTGATGCCGACGGAAAGGTCCTTCTCCAGGATCACGCCCCGCTTGGTCCAGGGGCCGGTGGGCGAGGAGCCGGTGGCGTAGGCGACCCGGTAGTTCTCGTCACGTGTGTCGTTCTCCGACCACGTGAAGTAGTAGGTGCCCTTGCGCTTGATGACGAAGGTGCCCTCGTTGTAGCCGCTGGGGGTGATGTCGGTGACCTTGGAGGAGTCGAAGGAGACCATGTCGTCGTTGAGCGGGACGACGTAGGCGCGGCCGTTGCCCCAGTAGAGGTACCTCTTGCCGTCGTCGTCGGTGAAGACCGCCGGGTCGATCATCTGGCCGGTGAAGGCACCGCGGGCGATCAGCGGCTTGCCCAGGGGGTCCGTGAACGGGCCGGTGGGCGAGTCGGAGACGGCGACGCCGATGTTGGTGTCGGCGGAGTAGTAGAAGTAGTACTTCCCGTTCTTCTCGGCCATGGTCGGGGCCCAGGCCCGGGTGTCGGCCCAGGTGACGTCGGGTCCGAGGTCGAGGATGACGCCGTGGTCGGTCCAGTGGACCAGGTCCTTGGAGGAGTACGCCTTGAACTTCGTGCCGCTCCAGCCCGCGAAGCCGTCGGTGGTCGGGTAGACGTAGAAGGTGTCACCGAACCGGACGATGTTCGGGTCGGCGGTGAGCCCCGGCAGGACCGGGCTCTTCATGACCAGCGCCTCGACCGTCCAGGTGCGCTTGGCGCCGTCGGAGCCGGTCACCTCGTACGTCACGGGGTTGGTGAAGTCGCGCGGGGCGCCTGAGGCAGGGCTGAGGGTCGCGCCCTGGGCGATGGTGAACTGCGGGGCGAGCGTGGTGAGGTCGGTGCCCTCGGTCAGCGGGAGGGTGATCTTGCTGTTGGCGTTGTCGACGATGGCGTCGATCTTCAGCCTGGGGTGGGTGGCCGCGCCGATGCCCGTGGTGTTCCCGCTGACTTCGAGGACCTCGGTGGGCGCCAGCGCGCGGTCGTAGACCCGAAAGTCGCGGATCTTGCCCTTGAAGAGCTTGTCACTGTTGTAGACCGACTTGCCGATGTAGTTGGCCGTGGTGATGCCGGACCCGATGGAACCGGGGGTGAGGGTGACCGACGTGTTACGGGCCTTCTCCACGCCGTCCTCGTACAGGACGCCCGTGGTGCCGGTCTGGGTGTAGGTGATGTGCTTCCAGACCGAGCGCTGCAACGCGACGGAGGTCCGGGTGTTCTGCTCGGTGGACGAGTTCCCGGAGGCGATCGCGGTCCTGAACGAGTTGCCCGTGGTGAACAGGTACCCGTTGCCGGTGCCGCTGCTCGCGGTGTTGCCGAAGCCGTAGATGAAGTAGGGCGTGGCCTGGGCGGCGTCGATCTGCACGTCCATCGAGACGGTGATCGAGTTCATGCCGCTCATGATGTTGTCCGGCACTTTGACGTAGGTGCTGGACCCGTTGAAGGTGAGCCCCTCGCCGTTGCCCGACCAGCCCGCGGTGCCGTTGACGGTGCCGTCGCGTCCGTTGCCGGAGGCGTCCACCGCCACGGTGCCCGAGGTGGCGTCGAGTTTGTACCACAGAGCCAGGCCGTCGGTGATCTCCGCCGCCTGGGCGGGGGCCGCCGGGCCGACGACGCCCACCATGAGCGAGGCGGCGGCCACGGCGGCCAGGGCGCCCAGCCGGAATCTCCGGCGGCACTGAAGTCGCACGCTGTGCATGGTTCACATCCCCTGAAGAAGACATGCCGGTGAAGAGGACATGCCTGCGGAGGGGGACGCGACGCCTCGGCCGAGGTGCCGCGTTCCGCCCGAATGACATCTGGTGTCGCGTCGCGTTCGCGGGTGGGATGCCGGCGCCTTCCTCGGAGGGGAGGGCGGCAGGTGGGGCGTCGCCTGAGGGCGCCGGCATCCCGGTCTGGTCAGTTCGTCAGTCGGAAGGTGGCGTCGCTGCGTCCCGTCGCGGTGGTGATCGTTTCGAGTTTCAGCTGGTAGGCGTAGTGGCGGATGTAGCGGTCGGGGTGGTTGTAGGACTGGAAGGACGACCATGTCGAGTCGGCGAGGCCGGCGACCTGGCGGAAGGTGGCGTCCGCGGCGAACTGGGTGGTGCCGTCGTTGTACACGAGCTGGAAGTCGGATCCGTCGTGGCGCAGGTAGTAGCCGGGGAAGTTGACCGACTCGAAGGAGACGGTGCCGGTGCCGGTCAGGCCGGGCCGCGGCCGGAACTTGGCGTCATCGTTGGTGACGTTCTGGTCGATGCGTACGTCGAAGTTGCTGTGCCGGACGTAGCGGTCCTGGAAGTTGAAGGACTGCAGTCGCTTGCCCGCCACGTTGGCCCAGCGGGCCTGGATCCGGGCGTCCTCGGCGGCGGTCAGGTTCAGGATCGAGCCGTGGCGCTTCTTCGTTCCGCCCAGGGAGTAGGTTCCCGAGGTCGGGAGCTTGTAGGTGCCGGAGGCGGAGGGGTTGGTCGTGGTGACCGGCATGTAGCCCTTTCCGGCCGCGTACTGGTCGAGGTAGAGGGTCCACTCGTTGCGGTCGCGGAACTTCATCCACATCGGGCCCTCGACCTGGGAGCCGGTCAGGCCGATGCCGGAGAGGTTGCCGAGGTTGGTCCAGGTGCCGAGGATCGAGTTGCTGCCTTCGAGGGTGATCTGGCCGTCGCCGGAGGCCCGTACGTAGCGGAAGTTGCCGACACCGGAGGGGACCTCGACGATCTGGGTGTCGATGATGCCCTGGGTGCCGGGGCGGTCGATGTAGACCTGGGGAGTGGTGACGGTGCGGAAGTCGGTGGTGCGGGCGTAGTAGATCCGGTGCTTCAGTACGCCGTTGAGGGTTGCGTTGGTCGCCCAGTACAGGACGTAGTTGTTGGTGGCCGGGTCCCAGATCGCCTCAGGGGCCCAGGCGTTGCGTCCGTCGGGGATCGCGCCGGCGACGTTCAGCAGCCACGGCGCCGACCAGGTGACCAGGTCGGTGGACTCCCACACGACGAGGTTGCGGCTGCCGTTGGAGGTGGAGTCGCCCCACGACTGGCCGCAGCCGATGCACAGGTCGGTCGCGATGATCCAGTACTTGCTGCCGTCGGGTGAGCGGACCAGGGCGGGGTCACGCACCCCACGGGTGCCCACGGTGGAGCGCAGGGTCATCCCGCCACCGTTGAGGTCGGTCCAGTTCAGACCGTCCGTGCTGTACGAGAAGTACATCTGCTGACCGGTCGACCCCTCCCCGATGAAGTGCGTCATCAGGTAACCCGGGTCCGCGGCGGCGGCCCGCTGAGGTGTGGTCACGACTTGGGCTGTGAAGAGCAGGCAGGCGGCGACGAATACCGCCGCCAGCCGAGCGAGAACCGCGGGCATATGGGTTCCTGTCTTTGTGGGTGCCATGATCAGGTGCGAGTGAGGTCGAGAGTGGGGCCCGGCCCGAGGGTGGGGCCCGGCCTTCGTGCCGCTGGGGCAGTACCTGCTCCGCGCGCCGTGGGATGTCGCGCAATGCGCGGTCAGCGCCCGCGGAGCCGCGGTTTCCGCAGGGGTGTGGCAGCGACCGGAGGCACCGCCGCAGTGGCGGTCCGGCGGGTGACGAAGGCGGCTGAGAAGGCCGACAGAGGAGCCGACTCAGGAGTGCGCCGGAGACGGATGCGCAACACGGGCTGTCTCCTTTGACGGCCATGGTTCGAAAAATCGAACATTGTTCGCAAGTTCGAGCAGAAGATAGATGTCGGTCAGGGGTACGTCAATGGAACTGGCCAGTTCGATGCCTCGCCCTCACCCTCGCGCTCGCGTCATCGACCGCTCATGGCGGTGAGGCCTCGCCTGCTCCACCCGCCTGAACTGCGGGGACCTCCTTGCATGCTCGGGCGGCTCGCGAGAATGCCGACCGCACAACCATTGACACAGCGCTATGAACAGGACAAAGATCTCGCCTGCAACCACGTTATTGAAACGTTTCAAAAGCGCGGAACCAATAATTCCGCCCCCTCCCCGTCCGCGCTGCCGACGTGTTTGCCACCCTCCCCGCACATCTCTAGGAGCCCGCGATGCACGACGTAACGCGCCGGTCCGCTCTACGCTCGGCCATAGCCGTGGCCATGGCCCCCACCCTGGGGTCCCTGATCCTGCCCGGCCTCGCGCCGACGGCGTCCGCGGCGGTCTCGTGGACCGCGAAGTGGATCTGGGCTCCGTCCAGCTCGGCGAACCAGTGGGTGGCGTTCCGTAGATCGTTCACCCTGGACTCCGCGCCCTCGAAGGCCGTGACGCAGATCGCGGCGGACTCGAAGTACTGGCTGTGGGTCAACGGCACGCTGGTGGTCTTCGAGGGCGGGCTCAAGCGCGGCCCGAACCGTACGGACACGTACTACGACGAGATCGACCTCGCCCCGTACCTGACCAGCGGCACCAACACGGTGGCGCTGCTGGTGTGGTACTTCGGCAAGCAGGGCTTCTCGCACAGCAGCAGCGGCAAGGGCGGGCTGTTGTTCCAGTCCGACATCGAGACCGGTTCCACCACGACCCGGCTGGTCAGCAACACCGGCTGGAAGCACAAGGTCCACCCGGGCTACTCGAACAACACCAGCGGCACCCAGGTCAACTTCCGGCTGCCGGAATCGAACGTCTACTACGACGCCCGCAACGCCGCCGCGATGGCCGACTGGCAGTCCTCCGGCTTCGACGACAGCGCCTGGAGCGCGCCCACCGACTTCGGCGACGTCGGCGCCGCTCCCTGGAACGGTCTCGTCGAGCGGCCGATCCCGCAGTTCCGCTACTCCGGCCTGAAGTCCTACACCAACAACGCCTCACTCCCGGCCACCGGCCAGGGCTCCACCGCGATCTGGGCCACCCTGCCGTCCAACATCCAGGTCACCCCGTACCTGAAGGTGGACGCCCCGGCCGGCGCGGTGATCGGCATCCAGACCGATCACTACGACGACGGCAAGGGCCTGGTCGGCATCGACCAGAAGACCATCTTCAACGTCCGCGCCACCTACGTCTGTACCGGCGGTGTCCAGGAGTTCGAGGCGCTGGCCTGGATGAGCGGTACCGCCGTGCGGTACATCATCCCGGCGGGCGTGACGATCGTGGATCTCAAGTACCGGGAGTCCGGGTACGACACGGACTTCGACGGGTCGTTCACCAGCAGCGACGCCTTGTTCGACACCGTGTGGACCAAGGCCGCCCGCACCATGTACGTCAACATGCGGGACAACTACATGGACTGCCCGACCCGCGAACGCGCCCAGTGGTGGGGCGATGTGGTCAACCAGCTGAAGGAAGGCTTCTACACCTTCGACACCAAGTCCCACGACCTCGGCAAGAAGGCCATCTCGCAGCTGGCCTCCTGGCAGGAGTCCGGCGGCGTGCTGTACTCCCCGATGCCCTCGACCATCTGGACCGCCGAGCTGCCCAACCAGATGCTCGCCTCGGTGTGGTCGTTCTGGACGTTCCACCTCTACACCGGCGACACGAGCGCGGTCACCGGCGCCTACCCGGCGGTGAAGAAGTATCTGGACCTGTGGGGCCTGGGCAGCGACGGTCTGGTCGCCCACCGCGCCGGGGACTGGGACTGGCAGGACTGGGGCAGCAACATCGACGCCCGGGTCCTGAACAACTGCTGGTACTACCTGGCCCTGGACACCGCCGCCAAGCTCGCCGACCTCAGCGGCAACAGCGGCGACGTCGCCGGATGGCAGGCCCAGCGCACCAGCATCAAGGCCAACTTCGACTCCCTGCTGTGGAACTCCACCAAGAACGAGTACCGCTCGCCCGCCTACAGCGGCGACACCGACGACCGGGCCAACGCCCTCGCGGTGGTCGCGGGCCTGGCCACCCCCAGCCACTACCCGGCGATCACCAACGTGCTGCGCACCCACCTCAACGCCAGCCCGTACATGGAGTTCTACGTCCTGGAGGCGCTGTACATGATGGGCGCGGCCACGGTCGCCGAGGAGCGGATGCGCAACCGCTTCGCCGCCCAGGTCGCCGACCCCGACTGCCACACCCTGTGGGAGGTGTGGGTCAAGTCGCAGGGCACCGACAACCATGCATGGAACGGCGGCCCGCTGTACGCCCTGTCCGCCTACGCCGCGGGTGTCCGCCCCACCAAGGCCGGCTGGGAGACGTACGAGGTGATCCCGCAGACCGGCACCCTCACGAAGATCAACACAGTGACGCCGACCGTCGAGGGAACCATCCGCTTCGGCATCGAGCGGGACGGCACCCAGGTGACCCTGACGCTCACCTCGCCGAGCGGGACGACCGCCCGTGTCGGTGTGCCCACCTACGGCGGCTCCCAGCCGGTCATCAAGGCGAACGGCACCACCGTCTTCACCGGCGGCTCCTCCACGGGCAGCGTCAGCGGTCTGAGCTATGACGGCAAGGACTCCTCGTACGTCTACTTCAAGGTCCAGCCGGGCACGTGGACGTTCACGGCGACGGGCGTCGGCCGCCTCGACGACCTGGCTCTGGGGCGGACGGTCACCAGCAACAGCAGCCTGGAGAACAGCAGCTGGGGCAGGAACCGGCTCACCGACGGCAAGCTCACCAGCGTGTCCGGTGCCAGGGGCTACACCAGCAACGAGTTCGCCTCGGCCGACGTCAGCGCGAACCCCGTGTGGGTGGAGATCGACCTCGGCGCCGACACCGACCTGGACGCCGTACGCCTCTTCCCCCGCACCGACACCGGGGGAGCGGGCGGCGGTACGGCGGGCTTCCCCGTCGACTTCACGATCCAGACGCGCCCCGACGGATCCAGCACCTACACCACTGCCCGTACCGTCACCGGCCAGGCCAACCCCGACGGCAAGGTCCAGACGTACGGCTTCAAGACCACCACCGCCCGCCACGTCCGCCTCCAGGCCACCAAACTCGGCACCCCCGCCTCCGACGAGTCCACCAAGTTCCGCCTGCAGCTCGCCGAGCTCACCGTCCCCACCGCCGCGACGGCCGTGAAGGCCAACTACACGCTGGAGAACAGCGACTGGGGCAAGACCCGACTCCTGGACGGCACCACCACCAGTGTCGCCGGCGCCAAGGGCTTCACCAGCATCGACTTCCCCGCCGCCGACGTCAGCGACACACCCGTATGGATCGAGGTCGACCTCGGCGCCGACCGGTCCATCGGCTCCGTCACCCTCCACCCGCGCACCGACGCCAGTGGAGCCGGCGGCGGCTCGGCAAACTTCCCCGTCGACTTCACACTGCAGACCCGCGCCGACGGATCCGGCACCTACACCACCGCCAGAACCGTCACCGGCCAGTCCAACCCGAGCGGAGCCGCCCAGACCTACACCCTCACCTCCACCACCGGCCGCTACCTGCGCCTGACCGCGACGAAACTCGGTACCCCGGCCTCCGACGAGAGCACCAAGTTCCGTCTTCAGCTGGCCGAGATCGGCATCAAGTAGCACGCCCCACGGCCACGGCAGCCTGCCCCGGCAGTCACCCACAACCACAGCGGCCCGCCCCGGCACACACCACATGCCGGGGTGGGCCGCTGTGGCATCGTCGTGGACCACCGGCCGTCGGCCGTGCCCGTCGCGCCAGGCGGCCGGATCGGCCGACTCGCTCTGGCTGGCCGGCGGGTCAGCCCAGCAGACCGGCCGGCCGTCGCCACACCTCGCGCGGCAGCGCGTCCCCCGGCCCGTCGTCGATCACCTGCGACGCCACTGGCGAGGGACCGGGCGTGGCCGGGGCGGTCTCCAGGACGACCTTCAGCTCGGGGGCCGGCAGCGGGCCGCCCTCCAGTGTCCCGCGCGTCTCCGCCGTGTGTTCCGGAGTCACCAGGTATGGGTGGGAGTCGGCCGCGCGGTCGAGGGAGAGGCGGAGCACGCGGGGGCCGAGGGCGGCGGGGGCACGGCGGTCGGCGGGGGCTCCGGCCGCGTCCAGGGCGTCCAGGGGGTCGACCATCGCCGCGTAGAGGCGCCGGTACTGCTCCGCGAGCTTCGTGTGGCTCACGCCGAGGCCGAGGAGGAAACGGCCGGGGTGGGTGGCCTCCAGGTCGGCGAAGTGCACGGCCGTGTCGGCGGCCGAGTGCGGCCAGATGCGCTGGATGTCGGTGGCGACGACAAGGCCCCTCCCGCTCGAGCGAAGCCGAGAGTGGGGGAGTGTGCCGTCGCCTCGACCAGAGGCACGGCGTGCTGGACGGTCGTGCTGCCGCCGGGCCGGATCGCGCCGAAGGCCGAGCTTCTCCCGCCATCTGCCGCCTCGGCGAGTTGGCCGGGGCCACGAACCGGGTCCTCGGCCCGCAGGCCGATGCGCCAGACACCGTACCGTCGCACGCTGTCTTCTTTGGCCGTGCAAACGCCGACCCGCCCGCCTTCGCGATCTCTTCCGGTGGGTCCGTCGGCACAAAGTCCTGTCGCAGCCATTGACGTCCCTCCCGCCTCAGCTTTACCTTCTGGCCGAAGTTACGTACAGCGTTCGCAATCTCGAACGATCCGATTCTGATCTTCCTTGGTCCCCCTTTACTCTCCCCCTCTCGAGCCGCTCCCCGAAGGGACTTGCCGTGGTCCGCATCCAAGTCCGCCACTGGGTGACGTCGGTGGCCGCACTGCTGGCCCTGTTCGCGTCACTCCTCGCCGTCCAGCCGCCGTCGCCCGCCGCCGCGGCCGACGGCAAGCCTTACACCAACCCGGTCAAGTCGCAGAAAGGCGCCGACCCGTGGCTGGAGTACTACAACGGCAACTACTACCTGGTGACGACATCGTTCACCGGTGAGCTGACCATGCGGAAATCGCCCACGCTCGCCGGGCTGAGCACCGCGCCCAGCGTGCAGGTGTGGTCGGACAGCACCAGCAGCCGCAACTGGAACATGTGGGCCCCGGAGATCCACTTCTTCGACGGCAAGTGGTACCTCTACTACTCCGCCGGGCCGCGCGCGTCCGCCTGCTGCGACGACCAGCGCACCCACGTGCTGGAGAGCGCCGGGTCCGACCCGATGGGGCCGTACACCTTCAAGAACACCTTCACCGGCTCCAACCTGAACCCCAACGGCTGGCTGATCGACGCCAGCGTGCTCAAGCACAACGACAAGCTGTACCTGGTCGGCAGCGGTTCGGCCGGCGGCAGCAAGCAGAGCCTCGTCATCGCGCCGCTCAGCAACCCGTACACGCTCGCCAGTTCCACGTTCACCGTCATCTCCAGCCCGACGCTCAGCTGGGAGACACAGAGCGGGGAGGTCAACGAGGGGCCCGAGCCGCTGTACCGCAACGGGCGTACGTTCCTCGTCTACTCCGCGAGCGCCTGCTGGGGTCCCGACTACAAGCTCGGGCAGCTGGAGCTGACCGGCTCCGACCCGCTGCTCGCCTCCTCCTGGACGAAGAAGCAGACGCCGGTCTTCCAGCGCAGCGACGCCAACAGTGTGTACGCGCCCGGTCACAACGGGTTCTTCACCTCGCCCGACGGGACGGAGAACTGGATCGTCTACCACGCCAACGACGCCGCCGGTGACGGGTGCGACAACGGGCGTACGACCCGCGCCCAGAAGTTCACCTGGAACGCGGACGGCACGCCGAACTTCGGCACCCCGGTCGCCCTCGGCGCGACCATCGCCGGCCCCTCGGGTGAGACGGCGACGACGCCGACCGCGTACACGATCGTCAACCGCAACAGCGGCAAGTGCCTGGACGTCAACGGCGGCAGCACGGCCGACGGCGCCAACATCTTCCAGTGGACCTGCAACGGCGGGGCCAACCAGAAGTGGCGCGTCGAGGACCGCGCCGACGACACCAGCCGCCTCGTGAACGTCGCCACCGGGAAGGTCGCCGACGTCGCCGACTGCGCGAGCGCCGACGGCGCCGACATCCGGCAGTGGTCCTGGCTGAACAACAACTGCCAGAAGTTCCGCATGGTCTACCTCGGCGGCGACTACGTCCGGATCGTCAACGCCTCCACCGGCAAGGTCATGGACGTCGCCGACTGCGGCACCGCCAACGGTACCGACGTACGCCAGTGGTCCTGGCTCAACAACAACTGCCAGCAGTGGCGGCTCGTCCCCACGACCGCCTGATCCCCACATCCTGACCCCGAAGGGCCGCAACAAGACATGAGACGACTCGTCAGACGGGTACTGGTGGCCGCCTCGGTGGCGCTCACCGTGCTCACCGGTGTCACCACCCCCGCCCAGGCCGCCGCGCCCGCGTCCCCGGCCGTCACCTTCACCAACCCGATAGCCGAGCAGCGGGCCGACCCGCACATCTTCAAGCACACCGACGGCTTCTACTACTTCACGGCCACGGTCCCGGCGTACGACAAGATCGTGATGCGGCGGGCCACCACCCTCCAGGGGCTGTCCACGGCCGCGGAGACCACCATCTGGACCAAGCACGCCAGTGGTGAGATGGGCGCCCACATCTGGGCGCCGGAGATCCACTTCATCGACGGCAAGTGGTACATCTACTTCACGGCCGGCTCCTCCAACGACATCTGGAAGATCCGCCCGTACGTCCTGGAGACCAGCGCCGCCAACCCGATCACCGGCACCTGGACCGAGAAGGGCCGCATCTCCCTCCCGCTCGACACCTTCTCGCTCGACGCGACGACCTTCACCGTCGGCAGCACCCGCTACCTGAGCTGGGCGCAGAACGACCCGGCGGTCGGCGACGGCACCAACATCTACCTGGCGAAGATGTCCAACCCCTGGACGATTCAAGGCAGTCCGGTCATGATCTCCCGGCCCACCAACGCCTGGGAGAAGGTCGGCCACACCGTCAACGAGGGCCCGGCGGTCATCCAGCGGGGCGGCAAGGTCTTCATGACGTTCTCGGCGGCCGCCACCGACGCCAACTACTGCCTCGGCCTGCTGACCGCCTCCGACTCGGCCGACCTGATGAACCCGGCCTCCTGGGTCAAGACCCCCACCCCGGTCTTCAAGAGCAACGCCGCCACCGGCCAGTACGGCCCCGGCCACAACACCTTCACCACGTCCGAGGACGGAAAGTCCGACATCCTCGTCTACCACGACCGCAACTACAAGGACATCAGCGGCGACCCGCTCAACGACCCCAACCGCCGCACCCGCTACCAGAAGCTGTACTGGAACGCCGACGGCACGCCCAACTTCGGCATCCCCGTCGCCGACGGCGCGACCCCGGTCCGGCTCTCCTCGTTCAACTACCCGGACAAGTTCATCCGCCACTGGGAGTACCGCGGCAAGCTGGAGGCCAACGTCACCAACCTGGCCGACTCGCAGTTCCGGATCGTCACCGGTCTGACGGGCAGCGGCACGGTCTCGCTGGAGTCGGCGAACTTCCCCGGTTACTACCTCCGCCACAAGAACAACGAGGTGTGGGTGGAGAAGGACGACGGCACGGCCCTGTTCGACGCCGACGCCTCGTTCCACCAGCGGGCCGGTCTCGCCGACACCGCGGCCGGGGTCTCGTACGAGTCGTACAACTTCCCCGGCCGCTACATCCGGCACTTCAACAACCTGCTCTACACCCAGCCGGTCAGCACGACCCTCGACCGGCAGGACGCCACGTTCTACAAGGAGTAGGGCGGCACGTCCGGGTTGATCCGGATTGCACCTCGGGGGCGTGGGGCCGTCGTGGTCTGCCACTTCGTCGTGGCCGATCGCGAACGGCCCCACGCCCCTACTCGGCCACCTCGTCCGGTGGTGACACCTGGACCAAGCCCGACTGGTAAGCCATCACGACCAGTTGCGCCCTGTCCCTCGCCCCCAGCTTCGTCATCGCCCGGTGCACATGGGTGCGTACCGTCAGCGGGCTGACGTACAGCTTCTCGGCGATCTCGTCGTTGGAGCGGCCCTCCGCGGCGAGGGACATGACCTCGCGTTCGCGGGTGGTGAGGGTGGTCAGCTGATCCGGGGTGGCGAGGCGACTGCCGGGGGCGGGGGCGGCGAGGAAGCGGGTGACGAGGGTGCGGGTGGCGGCGGGGGACAGAAGGGTGTCGCCGGCGGCCACCGTGCGGATGCCGTCGAGGAGCACATCGGCGGTGACGTCCTTGCCGAGGAAGCCACTGGCGCCGGAGCGCAGTGCCTGGGCCACGTACTCGTCGATCTCGAAGGTCGTGAGGATCAGTACGCGGGTGTCGGCCAGTTCATCGTCGGCGCAGATCACGGCCGTGGCGGTGAGCCCGTCGGTGCCGGGCATGCGGATGTCCATGAGGACCACGTCGGGACGGTGGACGCGGACGAGGTCGACCGCCTCCCGGCCGTCGGTGGCCTCGGCGACCACGTCCATGTCCGCGCAGGAGTCGATGAGGATCCGGAAGGTGGCCCGCAGGAGGGCCTGGTCGTCGGCGAGCAGGACACGAATGGTCATGGTGCTGTTCTACTTCCGCTGGTCTCGGGTCGGTTCCGCGTCCGGTTCGGGGGCCCGGGGGCGGGTGCGCAGCGGGAGGTCGGTGGTGACCTCGAAGCCGCCTTCGGGACGGTGACCGGCGCTCAGGCGGCCGCCGACGGACTGGGCACGTTCGCGCATGCCGATGAGGCCGAAACCACGGCCGGGTTCCGCGGTGCAGGCGGAACGGGGCGTGTCGGTGCTGCCGTCGTCGGTGACCGTGATCGTCAGGTGGGCCTCCTCGTACGCGAGGCGGATGCGCGCCGCGTCCACGCCGGCGTGCTTGCTGACGTTGGTGAGGGCTTCCTGCACGATCCGGTACGCGGTCAGGTCCACGCCGGGGTCGAGATGCCCCGGGGCGCCCTCCGTGGTGACGGTGACCGTGAGGCCCGCGGACTCGCACGCGGCCATCAGGTCCGGGAGCCGGTCGAGCCCGGGGGCGGGGGTCAGCGGCGCCTCGGGGTCGTCGGGCCGGCGGAGCACACCCACGGTGGCCTTGAGCTCGCGCAGCGCCGCCGATGTGGTGGAGGTCAGCTCCGTGAGGATCCGATGGGCCTGCTCGGGGTCGGTGCGGGTGAGGTGTGCGGCGGTGCCCGCCTGGGCGTTGGCGAGGGCCAGATGGTGGGCGACCACGTCGTGCAGATCGCGGGCGATGCGCATCCGCTCCTCGGTGACCCGGAGGTGGGCCTCCTCCTCCCGGGTGCGCTCGGCGTGCTCGGCGCGGGCCTGCACCGACTTCAGATAGGCCCGCCGGATCTGGGTCGCCCGGCCCACGGCGAGGGGCAGCAGCAGCCAGAAGGCGGGCCCGATCGTCCTCAGCACCAGCGAGAGGTGGCCCATGGAGTCGGAGAACACGGCCGCCAGCGTCATCACCACGACGGTGATGACGCCGTAGGCGCGGGTGGTCTTCCGGTCGGTGAGTGTGGCCAGCCAGTAGAGCGCCGCCATGATCGGTGCCAGCAGCAGGGGGGTGAGCAGATAGCCCAGCGCGACCGCGATCACCGTGCAGACGGCGGTCACGACGAGGGCCGTGCGCGGGTAGGCGCGGTGCTTGAGCAGGACGAGACAGGACACGCCCATGAGGGCGACGCCGACCTTGTCCTGGTCCGGCGGCTCGGCGCCGGGCAGGGTGAGCGCGCTGCCGAGCGTCGCGCAGCCCATCAGCGTCATGGCCAGCAACAGATCGACGAGGAAGGGTCGGCGCTCCGAGAAATCCTCCAGGCGATCGGCGTAGCGCCGTTCCAGGCTGACGGTCATCGGTGACTCCGGTCGGTGGGCTGGTGACCATGGTGGTCGACTTCGGGTGCGAACGCCCCCGAGGGCCGTCCGTGCCCTTGGCCACGGACGGCCCCCGGTGGGGGTGGGGAGTGGATCAGGTGTGTGTCACTTCCAGTTCGGCCGGGTCGGCCGATGCCGCATCCGTGCCGGCAGGATCCGTGCCGGCCGGATCCGTGCCGGCAGGGGCCGGCTCCGCGTCGGCGCGTCGGGTGAGCGCCTCACCCTCCACATCGACGTGGGGCAGTATCCGGTCCAGCCACTTCGGCAGCCACCACGCCTTGTCGCCGAGCAGGGCGAGTACGGCGGGCACGATCGCCATACGGACGACGAACGCGTCGAACAGGACCGCCGAGGCCAGCCCGAACCCGATCATCTTGATCATGGAGTCGCTCTCGCCGATGAATCCGGCGAACACCGCGATCATGATCAGGGCGGCGGCCACGACCACGCGGGCACTGTGCCGGAATCCGGTGGTGATCGCCTCGTCGGCCCGGTCGCCGTGGACGTACGCCTCCCGCATCCGGGAGACGAGGAACACCTCGTAGTCCATGGCCAGGCCGAAGACGATGCCCACCAGGAAGATCGGCATCAGGCTCATGATCGGGCCGGTCTGGTCCACACCCAGGATCTCCGCGCCGTGGCCCTGCTGGAAGACCAGCACGACCACGCCGAGCGACGCGAGCACCGACAGCAGGAAGCCTGCGGCCGCCTTGAGCGGGACGAGGAGGGAACGGAAGACGACCATCAGGAGGATGACGGCCAGGCCGACCACGACCAGCAGATAGGGGACCAGCGCGGACTGCACCTTGCCGGAGATGTCGATGTTCAGCGCGGTGGTGCCGGTGACCTCGTACGTCGCCCCGGTGTCGGACTCGATGCCCGGACGCTCGTCCCGGATGACCGTCACCAGGTCCTTGGTCTTCTCGTCGGTCGGCGCGGTGGCGGGCACGGCCGAGAAGACGGCGGTGTCGCCGGCCTCGTTGAAGCGTGCGGGGGAGACGGACACGATCCCCTTGGTGGCGCCGATCTCCTTCGCGATCGTCGCCGCGGCGCCCTTCGCGTCGTCGGCGCCCTTGGCGTCCACCACGATCGTCAGCGGCCCGTTGAACCCGGGCCCGAAGCCCTCGGCGAGCGCGTCGTAGGCCCGGCGCTCGGTGGTGGAGGTCGGCTTGGCCTCGTCGCCGGGCATACCCAGCTGCAGATCGGTCATCGGCACCGCGAGTGCACCCAGGCCGATGACGCCGAGGATCAGCACGGGCACGGGGCGGCGCAGCACGAACCGGGACCAGCGGGTGCCCCCGTTGGTCTCCGAGCTCTCCTCGATCCGGCCGCTCTTGCGCGCCTTGCGCCCCAGCACGGCGTTCGGCCAGAACCCGAGGAGGGCCGGGACCAGGGTCAGCGCGATCAGTACGGCGACGACCACGGCGCCCGCGGCGGCCAGCCCCATCTTCGTCAGCATCGGGATGCCGACCACGGACAGTCCGGCCAGCGCGATGACGACGGTGAGCCCGGCGAACACGACCGCCGATCCGGCCGTGCCCGTGGCGAGGGCGGTCGCCTCCTCGGGCGTACGGCCCTTGGCGCGCTCCTCGCGGTAGCGGGAGACGACGAACAGGGCGTAGTCGATGCCGACCGCGAGGCCCAGCATCATCGCGAGGGTGCCGGTCGTGGTGGACAGGCCGAAGGCGTCGGACAGGGCGAGGATCGAGGCCATGCTGAAGCCGACGCCGACGAGCGCGGTCAGCAGCGGCAGCCCGGCCGCGGCCAGCGAGCCGAAGGTGACCAGCAGGACGACGGCGGCGATGGCGACACCGATCACCTCGGCCATCCCGCCCGCACCGCCCTGCTCGGCGACCGCGTCACCGCCCGCCTCCACGGTCAGCCCGGAGTCCTGGGCCTCGTGGAGCGCGTCCTTCAGACGGGTCCTGCTGGCGTCGGTGAGATCGTTCGCGGCGGCCTTGTAGGTGACGGTCGCGTACGCCGTCGAGCCGTCCTTGCTCACCGCCCGCGCCTGGAACGGGTCGACGGCGCTCGCGACCTGCGAGCCGTCCGCCAGATCGGCCACGGTGTCCTCGACGGCCTTCTTGTTCTCGGTGGCGGTGATCTTCTCGCCGCTCGGCGCGACGAACACGACCCGGGCGGTGGCGCCGTCGGCCGTGACGCCGGGGAAGCGCTGTTCGAGCAGGTCGAACGCCTTCTGGGACTCGATGCCCGGCATGGAGAACTCCTCGTCGGAGGCTCCGGGGGCCTTGAGGGCGCCGACACCTACGGCGCCCAGTACCGCCACCCACAGCAGGATGACGTACCAGCGTTTGCGGAAGGCCAGTCGGCCCAGCCGATGAAGGAAGGTTGCCATGGGTCGCAGGTCTCCACGTCAGAAGTCTCGGATGCCTGCCAAGACTCCCGTCCGGGGCCCCCTCACGTCGTCGTGCGGCTGCCGACAGTTCCGGCTACTCAGAACGCAGTACGACGAGACCACCGGGTCAACCCGGGGTATGACCGGCTGACAACCGGGGTATGCCCCACGGTCGGCCTACATGGCGTGCAGGGTGTCGCGGGAGGCCTTGATGAACTCCTTCAGCGCGTCCCAGAAGGGCGAGTAGCAGGCGTCGAAGCGGGCGACGGCACCGGTGTCGCCCTCGATCATCGCCTCGATCGCCTTGTGGAACGGATTCGTCGTCCGCCGCACCTTGTTGGCGAGTTCGGCGACCTCGTCGGGCCCCTCCAGAGAGACGACCCAGGTGAGGTTCCGCAGCGTGGCGTACTCGTCCCGCTGCCGCTCACGCAGCCGTCGCAGCTCCTCGACCTGCTCCGGCCCGAATCCGCCGCTCCCGGCGCCCCGGACCACGTCGGACACCTTCCAGTGCACATCGCTCAGCCGCTGCGCCTGCTCCATGAACTCCGCGTACGCCGTCCGCCGCGCCTGCCGCAGCCGCTCCACCCGCTGCGCGCTCGCCGTCGTGTCCGCCTGTATGCGCGCCGCCCGCGCGGTCCCCCTGCTCGTCACCCAGCTCGCGAGGACGGCCGTCCCGGCGGTGAGCGCGGCGATCCAGAACGCGTTGTCAGCCACGGCGGGCGCCCAGTGAGCGTTCGGTGACCCCGGCCAGGTGGGCCGTGAAGACCGCGCGGGCGTCCGGGGTGAGGGTACGCAGGGCGACCAGGGCCGTGACGACCACGTCGCACAGCTCCGACTGGACGTCGTCCCAGGTGTGGGTGGTGCCCTTGCGCGGGTTCTGACCGGTAGCGCCGATGACCGCCTGTGCGACCTCGCCGACCTCCTCCTGGAGCTTCAACATCCGCAGCAGCAGGCCCTCTTGGCCGCCGTACGGCTGATCCGCCTCCAGCCAGGCGTGGAGGTGGGAGACGGACTGCCAGAGGTCGTCGGGGGAGCCGGGGGCGGGGGCTTCGGCGTGCTGATCACTCATGGGGCGCAGCCTGCCACGCCCCTACGACAGTGACAGGCACTCCTCGAAAGAGGTCCGAGAGAGCTTCGGGAGAGCTTCGAGAGGGAGGCGCTCACTCTTCGAAGGGGACGGCCACTCTTCGAAGGAGGCGGTCACTCTTCGAAGGAGGCGGCCGGTCCTCGAAGGGAGGCGGTCACTCTTCGAAGGAGGCGGCCGGTCCTCGAAGGAGGCGGTCACTCTTCCAAGGAGGCGGCCGGTCCTCGAAGGGAGGCGATCGGTCCTCGGAAGCGAGGGTCACTCCTCGAACAGCGCCTCCTGCTCGCCCTCCTTCTCCTTCCGCACCCGCTGGTTGCGCATGCCGACGACCACCGTCGTGACCGCGGCCGTACCGGCGAGTGCCACCGGGACCATCCAGCCCCGGTCGAAGACATGGCGGAACGCGTGGTCGAGGGAGATCCGGCCGGGGCCGGTGATGGCGAGGCCGGCGGCGGCCAGGCCCAGGGTCGCGGCGTACTCGTAGCCGCCCTCGGCGTTGAAGAACCCGTTGGGCGCGTGGATCGCGGTCGCCCCGCCCATCGCGCCCGCCGCGGCGGCACCGGCCGCGGGTGTCGCGAGGCCCAGCGCGAGCAGCGCGCCGCCGCCCGTCTCGGCCAGCCCGGCCGCGGTGGCGCTCGCTTTGCCGGGCGCGTACCCGACGGACTCCATGAACGCGCCGGTCCCCTCGATCCCGTGCCCGCCGAACCAGCCGAACAGCTTCTGCGTGCCGTGCGCGGCGAGCACCCCGCCCGCGCCCAGCCGGAGCAGCAGCAGTCCCAGATCACGTCGGTCGAATGAGGTCATGATCACTCCCGGGCAGCCCGTGCGTAGGTCCCCTCCCGCGTATCCACCGTCGCACCGATCACACCTGCCCGACCCGCCCTGGCCGCCGTTCGGGTGGCGCCGAATCCGTCGTGCGTCTCCGGTGGCGTACCCGCGCCGATGGTGTGAGGCTGGCCGCCATGACGATCGCACCCGCCAAACTCAGCGACCCGGCCGTCCGGGCCTTCGTCGCCGCGGTGAACGCCCACAACCAGGACGCGTTCTTCGCGCTCCTCACGGACGACGCGACCATGTCGGACGACGGCTCCGACCGTGACGTCGCGGACTGGACCGACCGGGAGATCTTCTCCTCCCACGGCCACATGGAGGTCCAGCGCGAGTCCGCCGGTGGCCGTGCCCTGGTCGCCAACTACCGCAACGACACCTGGGGCGAGATGCGCACCGCGTGGCGCTTCACGGTGTCGGAGGACGGCAGGATCAGCCGCTTCGAGACGGGCGAGGCCTGACAACAACACGATCCCCCGAGGGGCTTGCCTTCGTGTGCACTCCAACTCCTAACGTTCATGGTCATGGAGACGAGCTCGCACACGGACACGCATACTCACCCGCACCCTTACACCAGGCCCCTCGGGCGCAGCGGCATCCAGGTCAGCGCCCTCGGCTTCGGCTGCTGGGCGATCGGCGGCGAGTGGCAGGCACCCGACGGGCAGCCGCTCGGCTGGGGGAAGGTGGACGACGAGGAGTCCGTACGGGCGGTGCACCGCGCCCTCGATCTCGGCGTCACCTTCTTCGACACGGCCGACGCGTACGGCACCGGGCACAGTGAGCGGGTCCTCGGCCGTGCCCTCGGCAAGCGCCGTGCGGACGTGGTCGTGGCCACCAAGTGGGGCAACGTCTTCGACGAGGCCACCCGCACCCTCACCGGCCAGGACGACACCCCCGCCCACGCCCGCCGCGCCCTCACCGCCTCCCTCGACCGCCTCGGCACCGACCACGTCGACCTGTACCAGCTGCACCTCTCCGACGCCGACCCCGAGCGCGCGGCCGAACTTCGCGACACCTGCGAGGAGTTCGTGCGGGAGGGTCTGATCCGGGCGTACGCGTGGAGCACCGACGACCCGGACCGCGCGGCCGTGTTCGCCGAGGGACCGCACTGCGCGGCCGTGCAGCACCGGCTGAACATCCTGCAGGACGCGCCCGAACTCCTCGCGTTGTGCGAGGAGTCGAACCTCGCGAGCATCAACCGCAGCCCCCTCGCCATGGGACTGCTCACCGGCAAGCACACCCCGGGGCGCGCTCTGGAGGCCGGTGACATCCGCAGCACTCCGCCGGCCTGGCTGCCGGGCTTCACCGCAGGTGCCGGCGCCGACCCGGAATGGCTCGGCCGGGTCGAGGCGCTGCGGGAGATCCTCACCAGCGGGGGCCGTACCCTCGCGCAGGGCGCCCTCGCCTGGATCTGGGCCCGCAGCCCGCAGACCGTGCCCATCCCCGGCTTCCGCTCGGTCGCCCAGGCCGAGGAGAACGCGGGCGCCCTCGCGAAGGGGCCGCTCACCGCGGACCAGGTGGCCGAGATCGACCGGATCCTGGGGCGGTGAGCGGCCCGTACGACAGTCACTGAGGAGGCCTCAGCTCGCGTACTCCTCCTGCTCTCGTGGCTGCGGTTCCTGCCTCTGTTCCTGCTTCTGTTCCGTGAGCGTCAGCTGCCCCGCCTTGATCGTGGCGAGCCGGGGCGCCCGCCGGGCGATCGAGGAGTCGTGCGTGACCAGGACGAAGGTGAGGCCCTGCTCCCGCCACAGCCCCTCCAGCAGGGCCATGATCTCGTCGCGGGTGCCCTCGTCGAGGTTGCCGGTGGGCTCGTCGGCGAGGAGCACCTTCGGCCGCTTGACCAGCGCGCGGGCGATGGCGACACGCTGCTGCTGACCGCCGGACAGCTCGGACGGGGCGTGGGCGAGGCGCTCGCCGAGGCCCACCGAGCGCAGCGCCTCGGCGGCCCGCTCGCGCCGCTCGGCCGGCTTCACACCGAGCGGGACGAGCGCGGTCTCGACGTTCTCCTGTGCGGTCAGTGTCGGGATGAGGTTGAACGACTGGAAGATGATGCCGATCTTCTCGGCGCGCACCCGGGTCAGCTTGGCCTCGCTGATGGAGGCGAGGTCCACACCGTCCAGCTCGACACCGCCCTCGGAAGGACGGTCGAGGCCGCCGATCATCTGCAGGAGGGTGGACTTGCCGCCACCCGTGGGGCCCTGGATGACGAGCTGGTCGCCGTCCTCGATGACGAGGTCGATGCCGCGCAGCGCCTCGATCGTCTCCTTGCCCCGCTTGTAGCGCTTGGTCACGCCGGTGAGCTTGTACATGGGGTGTCCTGTTGTCCTTCGTCCTTAGGGAGGTTGGGGGGCCGGTCGGCTACGACACGCTGCGGAGCGCGTCCGCGGGCCGCATCCGGGAGGCGCGCCAGCCGCCCATGGCCCCGGCGATCAGACCGCCGGCGATGGCGAGGCCCGCCGCGAGCGCGATGGTGGACAGCGAGACGGGCGCGGACAGCGCGATCTCCAGGGCGTTGGAGGTCTGCTGACCGGGAGCACCGCCCCGGCCGGGGCCGCCGCCCATGCCACCGGTGTTGCCCAGCTCCGCCTTGAGGGTGGGGCTGATCGCGGTCACGGTGTACGCGGCGGCCAGGCCGAGGCCGATGCCGAGGGCGCCGCCGAGCAGACCGTTCACGACGGACTCGCCGACGACCTGCCGGGTGACCTTGCGGCTGGGCCAGCCGAGCGCCTTCAGCGTGCCGAACTCGCGCACCCGGCGGGAGACGGCCGAGGAGGTGAGCAGTGCGGCCACCAGGAACGCGGCGGCGAGCACGGCGACGGACAGCCACTTGCCGACGCTGGTCGCGAGGTTGGAGGCGGTGGTCAGCGAACCGGAGACGGTCTCGGCGAGGTCGGCGGAGGTGGTGACCGTGGTGCCCGAGATGTTCTTCTGGATGGTCGCCTTGACGGCGTCGATCTGCTGCGAGTCGGTCGCCTTGACGTAGATCGTGGTGACGGTGTTCTTCGCGTCGCCGAGGGTCTGCGCCTGCTTCAGCGGCAGGTAGACGTCGGTGGTCGACTCGCTGGTGTCGGGCGTCGCGATACCGATGACCTTGTACTTGGTGCCGGAGATCTTGATGTTCTCGCCGACCGTGTACTCGTTCTCCTTGGCGTACGACTTGCTGAGCACCGCGACCTTCGCGTCGGTCTGCGAGGCCGTGAACGTGCTGCCCTTGGTGATCTTCGAGGTGGCGAGCGGGCCGAGGTCCTGGTCGGTGACGTCGACACCGGCGACGGAGTAGCTGTTGACGCCGAAGGAGGCACCGCCGCCCTCGACGCGGGGCTGGCTGGAGCCACCCTGGGTGTTGCCTCCGCCGGGACCGCCCTGGCCCTGCTGCTGCGCGGAGGAGTCGTCGGTGCGGGCCTCGCCCCGGGTGAAGGACCCGTCGACCTTGGTGACGTTCAGGCTGAGCGCGCCCACGGCCTCCGCGACGCCGTCCTGCTTCGCCACCTTGGCGACGAGCGAGGACTTCAGGGTCTGCCCGCCCTGGGTCATCACCCGGTCGGAACTCTGCTCCTCGCCGTCGTCGCCGTCGGCGGTGGCGTCGAACTCGAATCTCGGCCCACCCTGCTCCTCGTCGTCCCCGGAGGGCGCCTCCCTGGCCTTGGTGACCGTCATGTCGGTGCCCAGGCCGTAGAGCGACTGAAGGACCTTGTCCTGCGCCTGCCGCATTCCCGCCGAGACCGAGGTGACGGTGATGACCAGCGCGATCCCGAGCGCCAGACCCATGGCGATGACCAGAGCCGCCTTCTTGCGCCGGCCCAGCTCACGCTTGAGATAGATGCCAAACATCCCGTTCCTCAAAGGTTCTTGGCGCCCGCTGTGGGCGCGGTCACAAGCTAGGGAGGAACCTTTGAGGGGCCCTGAGTAAGGAATGTGCGAGGCCTGAGAAAACGAGGCCCGGGATCAGATTTCGATAAGACAGCGCATTCCTGAGCCGTCCATGGGCTATTGCCAGGAAATCCCGCTTGGATACCGCCCGGAGAAGAAATGGTGATGGGCAGCCGTTCCGCGCTCCGGTGCTTACCTCGCGGTCCCACGCGAGGTCCGCCCCCTTCCGGAGCACGGAACGGCTGCCCCCTCCCCCTCGGGTTGGTCACGGAAGCCGCTGCCTCCAAGTGTGAAGCTCTCGTGGAGGCGAGTCCTGAGCATATGCCTGCCACGTGCCCCAATGGACCGGAGCAACAGCTTCCGTTTGTGCAAGTTGAGCCCTGGACGAATGCCGTCGGACCCGATGGGCGCGGGCCGGCCCGCCCTCCGGCGGCTCAGCCCCGCCCGACGTACGGCATCGTCGTCGCCATCACCGTCGCGAACTGCACATTCGCCTCCAACGGCAACTCCGCCATGTGCCGCACGGTCCGCGCCACATCGGTCACGTCCATCACCGGCTCGGGCACGAGCTGACCGTTGGCCTGCAGCACGCCGTTCGCCATGCGCTCGGTCATGTCGGTGGCCGCGTTGCCGATGTCGATCTGGCCGACCGCGATGCCGTACGGCCGCCCGTCCAGCGACAGCGACTTGGTGAGGCCGGTCAGCGCGTGCTTGGTCGCGGTGTAGGCGACGGAGTGCGGGCGGGGAGTGTGCGCGGAGATGGAGCCGTTGTTGATGATCCGGCCGCCCTGCGGGTCCTGCTCCTTCATCTGGCGGTACGCCGCCTGCGCGCACAGGAACGCCCCGTTGAGGTTGGTGTCCACGACGTGCCGCCAGGCCGCGTAGTCCAGCTCCTCCACCGGCACCCCGCCCGGACCGAACGTGCCCGCGTTGTTGAAGAGCAGGTCCAGCCGCCCGAACCGGTCGCGCACGGCGGCGAGGAGCGCGTCCACGTCGCCAGGCCGCGAGACGTCCGTACGGACGCACAGCACCTCCGGGGCCCCGGGCCCGACGCCCGCGTCCGTCGCGGCGCCGGCCTCGGCCGCGCTCTCGGCGAGCTTCTCCTCGCGGCGGCCCGCCAGCGCCACCGACCAGCCGGCACGCAGCAACTCCACGGCCACGGCACGGCCGATGCCGGAGCCCGCACCCGTCACGATCGCGATCTTGGTTCCTTTGACCTTCATGGGCTCGCAGCGTAGGGGAGGGCACCCGCTCGGTCGCGCAGGTGGGGCCCGTCATCCGGAACTCATTCGTCCGCCATCTGGGTGTTGTGTACGTGACAGAAGATCGTCGAACCTGGCCACTCCAATGCACAAACACAACTACCTTCAGTAGAGGGCCAGATGACACCCACAGCCCACCGGTCGACGCAGCCCCGCTCGTCCCACGCGCCCGAACTCCGCGCCGCCGCGCGGCACTTCGACCGCCGCCGCTTCCTCACCGTCACGGGAGCCGCCGCCGCGCTCGCCTTCGCCACCAACCTTCCCGCGGCCGGTGCCGCGGCCGCGGCCACGCTCGACCCGCGGCAGATCACCGAGGACCCCTTCACCCTCGGCGTGGCCTCCGGCGACCCGCACCCCACCTCCGTGCTCCTGTGGACCCGGCTCGCCCCCGCCCCGTACCAGCCCGACGGCGGCCTGCCCGCCGAACGCGTCGCCGTCCGATGGGAACTGGCCCACGACGACAGATTCCGGCGCGTCGTCAGACGCGGCACCGCCACCGCCCACCCCGAGTTCCACCACACCGTCCACGTCGAGGCCGCCCACCTCGCCCCCGGCCGCGTCTACTACTACCGCTTCCGCACCGGCACCTGGATCAGCGAGACCGGCCGCACCCGCACCGCCCCCGGCCGCGGCCATCTGACCGGCTCCACCGCGCTCTCCTTCGCGGCCGTCTCCTGCCAGCGGTACGACCAGGGCTACTACACCGCCTACCGGCACCTCGCGGACGAGGACCTCGACGTCGTCCTCCACCTCGGGGACTACCTCTACGAGTACGCCGTGAACTCCGTCGGCGGCGCCCGCAACTACACCGACCGCGTCCTGCCCGACCTCTTCAACCACGAGACGGTCACCCTGGAGGACTACCGACTGCGGTACGCCCTCCACAAGACCGACCCCGACCAGCGGGCCGCCCACGCCGCGCACCCCTTCGTCGTCACCTGGGACGACCACGAGACCGAGAACAACTACGCGGGCGACAACCCCGACGGCGGCGAGCCCTCCGAGGAGTTCCTGCTGCGTCGCGCCGCCGCCTACCGCGCCTACTGGGAGAACCAGCCGCTGCGCCGCCCCCAGCGCCCCGACGGACCCGACATGACGCTCTACCGCCGCTTCCGGTGGGGCCGCCTCGCCCAGTTCGACATACTCGACACCCGCCAGTACCGCTCCAACCAGGCGCAGGGCGACGGCTGGCAGATACCCGGCCCGGAGTCCGCCGACCCGGCGCGCACGATGACGGGCGCCACGCAGGAGCGCTGGCTCCTCGACGGGTGGGACCGGTCCGACGCGATCTGGAACGTCGTCCCGCAGCAGGTCACCTTCTCCCAGCGCCGCAACGCCGTCGGCGACGTCTACAAGGTGTCGATGGACTCCTGGGACGGCTACCCGGCCTCCCGCGAACGTCTCCTGGCCGGCGCGGAGGCCGCCGGCATCGAGAACCTGATGGTCCTCACGGGTGACGTCCATGTCGGCTACGCCTTCGACATCAAACGCGACTTCGACGACCGCTCCTCGCGGACCGTCGGCACGGAGCTCGTCGCCTCCTCCGTGAGCAGCGGCGGCAACGGCTCCGACAAGCCCGCCAACTGGGACACCTACATGACCGCCAACCCCCACATGCGCTTCTACAACGGCCGCCGCGGCTACACGACGGTCAGGCTCGACCGCCGGTCCGCCCGCGCCGACTTCAAGGCCGTGCCGTACGTGACGACGACGGGCGCGGGCATCTCGACGGTGGCGTCCTTCGCGGTGGAGGCGGGCAAGCCGGGCCTCACGCCGGTGTAGCCGAGGACGGGCGGGCCGCGAACGAACCTTCGTTCTGTGGGCGGGGGTTGGCGGGCGGGGCGGAGGTCCGATGCCGGGCCGATGCGAGGCCGGTGCGGAACGAACCTTCGTTTTTCGCCGATCACGATCCCGGCCCCGCCGCCGGCCCTCGCCCCAGCCCCGGCGCCCGCCTTCCTTTACGCGAACGAACCTTCGTTCAGGCGCTCCTCGCCGGGATACCGCACCCCGATGCCGTCCCGGATCGCGTCCAGGGTGCGCATCACGGCGAGGGTGCCGTCGAGGGGGACGAGCGGGGACTCGGTCTCGCCGGCGCGCAGGGCCCGCATGACCTCGGCGGCCTCGTGCCGGAGGCTGTTTCGGGGGCCGTGGGCCGGGTCGGCGGTGAAGGTCTGCGGGTCGCGGCCGTCGCGGTGCAGGACGAACCGTTCCGGGAAGAAGAACCCGGACGGGATGTCGATGCGGCCCTCGGAACCGGTCACCGAGGCGGACGTGCCCGTGCCGCCCACGATGGAGCAGTGCACCGAAGCGATGGCACCGCTCTCCCAGGAGAGCAGTGCTCCGGTCTGGAGATCGACGCCCTCCTCGGAGAGCACCGCTCTCCCCGTGACGTCCGACGGCTCCCCGAGCAGCAGCTGCGCGAACGACACCGGGTACACGCCGAGGTCGAGCAGCGCGCCCCCGCCCTGCGCCGGATCCCGCAGCCGGTGCGAGGGCGGGAAGGGCCCGGCGAGCCCGAAGTCGGCCTGCACGGTCCGTACTTCACCGATCGCGCCGTCCCGCACCATCTCCGCCAGCCGCCGCACCAGCGGATTGCAGTACATCCACATGGCCTCCATCAGGAACCGCCCGCGCTCCCGCGCCAGCGCGACCAGTTCCTCCGCCTCCCGCACGTTCAGCGTGAACGCCTTCTCGCACAGCACGTTCCGCCCCGCCTCCAGACACATCCCGGCGGCGACCCGGTGCGCCGCGTGCGGAGTGGCGACGTACACCACGTCCACGTCCGTGTCCTCGGCGAGCGCGCGCCACTCGCTGTACGCCCTCGGTATCCCGAACCGTTCCGCGAAGGTCTTCGCCGAGGCCTCGCTCCGCGAGGCCACCGCCACGACCTCGGCGTCCGGCAGGTCGACGAGGTCGGCCGTGAAGGCCGCGGCGATCCCTCCGGTCGCCAGGATCCCCCACCGCACACGTCCGTCGTTCGACATCGCCACCCCTGTCCTCGGCCCCGGGGCGGGATTGTGACCCCGCCCACGTCGTACGAGCTGAGAGCATAGGTGGCGGACCGAACGGAGAGGGAGGGGCACATGCCCGAGGGGCACATACCGGGCTCGGCGGCGGCCGAGCCGAACACGACGGCGGGGCAGTACGCCAAGCCCGGCGCGGCGGCGGAACAACGGCCGTCGCAGCCGCCGCGACCGTCGCAGCCACAGCCGTCTACGTCACAGCCGTCGACCTCACGGCAGCCGACGTCACGGCAGCCAGAGTCACAGTCGTCGAAGCGACAGCCGTCGAGGCCGCAGTCGGCGAAGCCACAGTCGTCGAAGACGAACCCCACCGCCCTCCGCCGTACCGGTCTCCTCGTCACCCTCATCCTCGGCGGCCTCACCGCCACCCCGCCCCTCGCGATGGACATGTACCTCCCGGCCCTGCCGGAGGTCACCGACTCCCTCCACGCCCCCGCCACCACGGTCCAGCTCACCCTCACTGCCTGTCTCGCCGGCATGGCGCTCGGCCAGCTCCTGATCGGTCCGATGAGCGACCGTTTCGGCCGCCGCCGTCCGCTGCTCCTCGGTCTCGCCGTCTACATCGTCGCCACCGCCCTCTGTGCCCTCGCCCCCACCATCGAGACCCTCATCGCCTTCCGTCTGGTGCAGGGCCTCGCCGGCTCGGCCGGGATCGTGATCGCCCGAGCCGTGGTCCGCGACCTGTACGACGGCGACGCGATGGCCCGCTTCTTCTCCACCCTGATGCTGATCTCCGGGGTGGCCCCGATCATCGCGCCGCTGATCGGCGGCCAGATCCTCCGCGTCACGGACTGGCGGGGCGTCTTCGTCGTCCTCACCGTCATCGGCATCGCGCTCCTCGCGGTCGTCTGGGCGAGGCTCCCCGAGACGCTCACCCCCGCCGAACGCCACAGCGGCGGCATCGGCGAGACCCTGAGCGCCATGCGCGGTCTGCTCACCGACCGGGTCTTCATGGGCTACACGCTCGCCGGCAGCTTCGCCTTCGCCGCCCTCTTCGCGTACATCAGCGCCTCCCCGTTCGTGATCCAGGAGATCTACGGCGCCTCCCCGCAGACGTTCAGCCTGCTGTTCGGCGTCAACTCCGTCGGCCTCGTCATCGTCGGCCAGATCAACGGCAAGATCCTGGTCGGCCGGGTGAGCCTGGACAAGGTGTTCGCGGTGGGCCTCACCGTCGTCGCGCTGGCGGCGACCGCGCTGCTGCTGATGTCCCTGGGCGTCTTCGGCGAGGTCGGCCTCACCCCGGTGGCGGCGGCCCTCTTCGTCCTGATGTCGGCGATGGGCGTCACCCTCCCCAACACCCAGGCCCTCGCCCTGATGCGGGTGCGCCACGCGGCGGGTTCCGCGTCGGCCCTGCTGGGTACCTCGTCCTTCCTGATCGGCGCGATAGCGTCCCCCCTGGTCGGCGTCGCGGGCGAGGACACCGCCGTGCCCATGGCCGTCGTCCAACTGGCCGCGACACTGGTGGCCGCGACGTGCTTCGTGGCACTGTGCCGTCCTTGGAACAGGCGTACGACAGTGGAGGGAGCGGAAAGCTGAGCGCGCCGAGACTGCGCACGGACACTCCGGAACGGGCCGGACTCGACCCCGAGGAACTGCGCCATCTCGTACGAGACGTGCGCGCGTTGACGGAAGGGGACCGCCCCAGGGCCCCCGCCGCCGTCGTCCTCGCGGGCCGCGGCCCCGTCATCGCCGTCGAGGAGGCGGCGGGCTGGGCGGTCCGCTACGAGGCCTACGACGAACGCGCCGACAGGGGACGGGAACTCCCGCCGGACGCCCGCGTGCCGGCGACCCCCCGGACCCCCTTCGACCTGGCCTCCCTCACCAAGCTGTTCACCGCGGTGGCGGCAATCCAGCAACTGGAACGCGGCACCCTCGGCATCGACGCGAAGGTGGCGGCGTACCTCCCCGACTTCACGGGCGCCGCCGAACACGGTCTCACCGTCCGCCACCTCCTCACCCACACCTCCGGGTTACGTCCCGAACTGCCGCTGTACGGCTGCCCGTCCCCGGCCGCCCGTCTGGCGATGCTCCGCTCGGAGGCCCCGATCTCGCCCCCCGGCACGGCCCACGTCTACTCCGACCTGAACCTCCTGCTCCTCCAGCACGTCCTGGAACGGCTGACCGGCCGGACCCTCGACATCCTGATCCGCGACGGCATCACCCATCCGCTGGGCATGGTGTCGACGGCCTTCGGCCCCTGCCCGGCCGCCGCGGCGACGGAGGACCAGCGCCATCCCTGGGCCAAGGCGGACCGGGGCATGGTCCGCGGCCACGTCCATGACGAGAACGCGTGGTCCCTCGGCGGTGTGGCCGGCCACGCGGGCCTCTTCTCGACGGCCCGGGACCTGGCGATCTTCTGCCGCACCCTGCTCGCGGGCGGTTCCTACGGCCCCGCGCGCATCCTCGGCCCCGATTTCGTCGAGCTGATGCTCACCCCGCCGGGTCTCGGCTTCGCCCTCGACCAGACTTGGTTCATGGGCGAGTTGGCGGGCCGGGGTGCGGCCGGCCACACCGGGTTCACGGGCACGTCCCTGGTCCTGGACCAGGCGACGGACACCTTCCTCGTCCTCCTCACCAACGCGGTCCATCCCCGCCGCCGCGACCCGGTCAACGCGGCACGCGCGGCGGCGGGGACCCGGGTGGCGCGGGCGGTGCGGGGAAGGTGAGCCGACGCGGGCGGGGCGACGGCGCGGGGGAGTGGGGCCGGTCTTCCCGACCGTGGCCGCCGGCCCTCCGGGCGCCAGCCGAAAGGGCGACGAGGGCCCCCTAGAATCGCTTCGTGAACGCCCCCGCCCCCGCCTCCTCCGCCGACACCCTCCGCAGCGCCCTCGCCGGGCTCCTCGACGGTCTTCCGCCGAAGTCGGCCACGCAGGCGGTGGAGCGGCTGATCGCGAACTACCGGGGGCGGACGCCGACGGACGCGCCGGTGCTGCGGGACCGGTCGGACGTGGTGGCGTACGCGGCGTACCGGATGCCGGCGACGTTCGAGGCGGTGTGCTCGGCGCTGGAGGCGTTCGCGGTGGCGGTGCCCGGGTGGGTGCCCGGCAGCCATGTGGATGTCGGCGGGGGTACGGGCGCGGCCACGTGGGCGGTGAACGCGACCTGGGAGGGCGGCCGTCCGGTGAGGGTGCTCGACTGGGCGGAGCCGGCGCTGGCGCTCGGGCGGGAGATCGCCGCGGCGAACCCGGAGCTGAAGGCCGCCGAGTGGCAGCGCTCTCGTATCGGATCGGCGCTCACCATCGAGAGCACTGATCTCGTCACCGTCTCCTACGTCCTCGGTGAGCTGACCGCAGCCGACCGCGCGGCCGTGGTCGAGGCGGCCGCGACCGCCGCCCGGGCCGTCGTGATCGTCGAACCCGGCACCCCCGACGGGTACGCCCGCGTCATCGAGGCCCGGGACCGTCTCGTCGCCGCCGGGTTCCACATCGCCGCGCCCTGCCCGCACAGCGCCGCCTGCCCCATCGTCCCCGGCGAGGACTGGTGCCACTTCGCCGCCCGCGTCAGCCGGTCCTCCCTGCACCGCCAGGTCAAGGGCGGCTCCCTGCCGTACGAGGACGAGAAGTTCAGCTACGTCGCCGCCACCCGCTTCCCCCCGGCCCCGGCCTCCTCCCGTGTCGTCCGCAAGCCCCAGATCCGCAAGGGCCAGGTCCTCCTGGACCTCTGCGGAACGGCGACGGCCACCGGCCCCGAGACCGGCCCCGAGACCGGCCCCGAGAGCAGCCCCGAGACCGGGACCGAAGCTGTTCCCGCCCTCGGCCGGACGACCGTCACCAAGCGCCACGGCCTCCTCTACAGGGCGGCCCGCGACACGGAGTGGGGCGACGCCTGGCCGCCGGCCGCCGATGGTGGCACCGACTGACTCCCTGCCCGCCCCGCCCCTGCCCGCCCCGCCCCCTGCCCGCACCCTTAAATCGCTTGCGACCCCCGCACCCCTTCCGTCTATGTCATCGATCATGTCGACGACACCGCACCTGGAACAGATAACCCCCGCCAACCTCGAAGCAGCACTCGCCGTGAGCATCCGCCCCGACCAGGAGCACCTGGTGGAGCCGGTCGCGCGGTCGCTGGCCGAGGCGTATGTCCACCCCGGTGTCGCCTGGCCCCGGCTGATCCGGGACGGCGACCGGGCCGTCGGCTTCCTGATGGCCTTCCTCGACATCGACTGGAAGGGCGACGGCTCGGGCACCGACATCCGTTCCGGGCTCTGGCGTCTCAACATCGCCGCCGACGAACAGGGGCGGGGGTACGGCCGTTTCGCCGTCGAGTCGGTGGCCGCCGAGATCCGCAGCCGAGGCGGCAGCAGGCTGTACGTCACCTGGCACCCCGGCCCCGACGGCCCGGAGGCCTTCTACCTCGGCCTCGGCTTCCGCACGACGGGGGAGACCAGCGGGCACCAGACCGTGGGGGTGCTGGAGCTGGACGGATGACGACCGTCCCGTGCCGCCGCTGAGCCGGCCCGGCAGGCCTCACCTCCCCGGCGACCCGGCTCCGGCCCTGTGGTCCAGCTCCGTGGACGCTAGGCGGGTCCGCCCCGCCGGGACCACTCAGGGTGGCTCCGGCGGGGCGGACCCGCTGCGGTTCACGAGGACTCGCCGGTCGTACCCTCCGTTCCCGTCTCTGCCTCCTGGCGTTTCGCCTGGAGCTTGCGCAGCAGCTCCCGCTTCTGGGCCTGGGGGTCGAGGCCGCCGCCGACACGGCCGTTCGCGGGTCCGCCGCGCAGGGCCTCGCGGCCCAGGTTCCGGCGGGAACCGCCCACTCCCAGCATGTTTCCTGCTCCACCTCGGGTCATGACGATCTCCCTCGCTGTGACGATACGGTTCGTCTCGCTTGCGTCCACCACCATCCGGCGAGACGTACCGTCTTGTCAACCTGATAGGTTCGGACCATGGCCAACAAGACCGCCCCTGATTCCGCCCGGCGCAGCGAGAAGTCGCGCCGCGCCATCTACGACGCCGCCCTCACCCTCGTCGGTGAAGCCGGGTACCAGAAGACGACCATCGAGGGCATCGCGGCCCGCGCCGGCGTCGGGAAGCAGACGATCTACCGGTGGTGGTCCTCCAAGGCGGAGGTGCTGCTGGAGGCGTTCCTCGATCTGCAGGAACAGGCCGCCGAGCAGGCGGCGGGGCCGGACCGGGAGCGGGAGTACGCCATCCCGGACACCGGCGACCTCGCGGCCGACCTCAAGAACGTCCTGCGGGCCACCGTGGACGAACTCCTCGATCCGAAGTTCGAGGTTCCCTCCCGCGCCCTCGCCGCCGCCGGGGTCGTCGACGAGAAGCTCACGAAGGAGTTCGTGGCCCGGCTCCTCGAACCCCAACTCCAGCTCTATGTGCAGCGGTTGGAGTCCGCGCAGGGCGCGGGACAGGTCAGGCCCGACCTCGATCCGCGCATCGCCCTCGAACTCTTCGTCTCCCCCCTCGCCCAGCGATGGCTCCAGAGGACCGGACCCATCTCGTACGACTACACGGACACACTCGTCGACTACGCCCTGTACGGCCTCGCGCCCCGCTGACCCCGGTCAACTCGCCGCCCGGGTGTGATCAATCCGACCAAGTGTCGACCAAGTGGGCCGACGGGCGGGATGTAAATCCCGTCAAAGCATGTAATAGCCCACCATCCCTGTCCGCACCCCGGCATCGCCCCACCTACCCCGGACGTGGGCTCCGGCCGCCCGCGGCGCAGGATGGTGGGACGATGAAGCATGCTGTCCGCACCACAGCGAGGCGAGGCGATAGATGAGCGCGACGTTCGGCGGCAGGAGTGGTCGGCAGGGCAGGTTCTCCGAGTGGCTGCGCGCCCGACGCGGCAGCCGCCCGCTCGACGGGGCCGCCGACGAAGCGGGCCGTGAGGAACTGCTGCTCGCCGCCGCCGCTGCCGGACTCCCGCTCGCGCCCGCCGCGTACCCCTCGGGCTACCGGTGTTCCTGTGACCGCGTGGGCTGTCCCACCCCCGCCCGGCACCCGGTGTCGTTCGCCTGGCAGACGCAGTCCACCACCGACCGCACCCAGATCGAGCGCTGGGCACGGCACCAGCCGCAGGCCAACTTCATCACCTCGACCGGCATGGTCCACGACGTGCTGGACGTACCGTTCGCCGCCGGGAGCGAGGCCCTTGAGCGGCTGCTCGCCGCCGGGATCGAGGTGGGGCCCGTCGCGGAGTCCGAGTCCGAGTCCGGCGAGGGACGGCTCCTCTTCTTCACCCTCACCCGGGGCACGCCCGAGGACGAGGACGAGTGGTGGCCCTGCGAGCTGGACTGCCACCCTGAGACCATGGACGAGCACCCGGGCCTGCGCTGGCACTGCCGCGGGTCCTACGTCCTCGTACCGCCGGCCCGGCTCCCCGGTGACCTCACCGTCCACTGGGTACGCGGCCCCGAGCACCCGCTGCCGGACCCGCTGACCCTGCTGGAGATCCTCACCGACGCCTGCTCCCGCCATGTGGGCGAGCAGTCGGACCACACGAACGCGGCCTGGCCCTCCAGAGGCTGACACCCCCGGGCCGCCGGTCGCCTCCTCGTCACTCGCCCTTGGCGCCCGTGAGCCCGCCCACCTGGCTCAAAAACCTCACCTGCTGGTCCGACTCCGTCTTCGCCGGATCGAGGACCACCTGGTTGTTCACGAACTCCAGGGTCAGGGACTGCTTCGGCTCGCCCGTCATCAGCGCCCTGACGGCCGCGTCGCTGACCGGGATGTTCACGCCCTGCGCGGCGGTCTGCTTCTGGTACTGGCGGGTGGTGAAGAAGACCAGCGCCCCGCCGTCCGTGGTGCGCAGGCCGACCGGCGCGTAGTCGCCGTTGGTGAGCGCCTCGTCGATGAACTGGCGTGCCAGCCCCGGCTTCGCCGCGTTCCGCTGGCGCTCGGAACGCTCCTCGGAGGTGTACGGCCCGTCCGCGAAGAGGGCGCTGTCCTCCTTCAGGTACGTGACGTACTTGTCGGGCAACTCCGCCGGTGTGACGGAGAGTTCGGGGTCGTTGGGCGTGACCACCTGGGCGTAGCCGTTCTCGTCCTTCTTGAACTCGGGCATGTCGGCGGCGGCCACGACCGTGAGGAAGGACACCTCCCACAGATCGGTCAGCCCGTCCCGGGTGAAGACGAACAGCCAACGGTCCGTCGAGTTGCCCTTGTTCGCGGCGGCGTCGGCCAGGAACCAGCGCGGCCAGGCCGCCTTCTGAGGGATCGTGTACGTGACGTCGGTCAGCTTCAGCGCCACATGGTTCGGGTTGCCGCCCGGGTTGAGCTTCGCGCCCGAGCGGAGCTTGCCGCCGTCGATGTCGGCGAGCGCGCCGGTGACCCGGGAGGCGTCCTGGGACTGGTCGTACGCCTTGTCCGCCTTGTTGTACGCGGTGGTGAAGTCCTTCAGCGCCCGCGCCGCCTCGCCCCGGGTCGTCGTGGGGACGACCTCCAGGTCGCCGCGGACCACCACGCACCCGCTCGCCGTCAACGACAGCGCGGTCACCGCCGTGGTCACCAGCGCGCCGCGGCCGTACGACCGAAGCCCGCTGTACCGGCCGAGGCCGCTGTACCGGCGGAGTCCGATGTACCGGCGGAGTCCGAGGAACCTCCCGCCTGTACGAACCGGACGAACCTCACGAAGCCTTCGTGGGCTCAGAACCCCGAGAACCCTGCTCATCAGGAATCTTCACCTTCCCCTTCCCGGAGGCGAACCCTACCGGGGCGAGGAACAGCGCGAGCGTCGGGACCAGATACAGGAGCCAGACCGTGACTTGGAGGACCGTCGGGTCCGGCTGGAAGTTGAAGACGCCCTTCAGCAGGGTGCCGTACCAGCTGTCCGGCGGGATCGTCCCCGTGATGTCGAACGCCTTGTCCGTCAGGCCGGGCAGGAAGTCGGCCTCCTGGAGGTCGTGGAAGCCGTACGCGAGGACGCCGGCCGCGACCACGACGAGCATGCCGCCGGTCCAGGTGAAGAACCTGGCGAGGTTGATGCGCAGCGCGCCCCGGTAGAACAGCCAGCCGAGCACGACCGCCGTCGCCAGGCCCAGCAGGGCGCCGATCAGCGGGGCCTCGGCGCCGTCGCCGGACGCCCGCACCGACGTCCACACGAACAGCGAGGTCTCCAGGCCCTCCCGGCCCACCGCGAGGAACGCGGTCGCCACCAGCGCTCCCGTGCCCATCCGCAGCGCCGCGTCGAGCTTGCCGTGCAGGTCGGCCTTCAGATGGCGGGCCGTGCGCCGCATCCAGAAGACCATCCAGGTCACCAGAACCACCGCGATGATCGACAGGGAGCCGCCGAGCGTCTCCTGCGCCTTGAACGTCAGCTCCTGGGAGCCGAATTCGAGTACGCAGCCGAAGGCGAGCGCCAGCCCGACGGCGACACCGATGCCGATCCAGATGGGCTTCAGCGCGTCCCGGCGGTCCGTCTTCACCAGATAGGCGATGAGGATGCAGACGACGAGACTGGCCTCCAGGCCCTCCCGCAGACCGATCAGATAGTTCGCGAACACCGGCTCATCCCTCCGTCGTCGATGCCGCAGACGCGGAGAACAGCGCCCGGCCCCACCAGTCGTCGGCGTCCCGGACACCGGGCGGGACCGCGAAGACCGCCGAACCCACGTGCTGGATGTACTCGTTGAGCGCGTCCGTGGCCAGGTTGCGCTGGACCGGGATGAACCCCGTGCGCACATCGCGCTGGTAGGCGAGGAAGAACAGGCCCGCGTCCAGGCGGCCGAGCCCGTCCGTGCCGTCGGTGAAGGAGTAGCCGCGGCGCAGGAGCGTCGCCCCGTGGTTGGAGTCGGGGTGCGCGAGCCGTACGTGCGCGTCCGGCAGCATCGCCTTCAGGAACGGCTCGTCACGCTCCTTCGCCTTGCCGACCGGGGCGCCCTCGCCCTTGTCACGGCCGAAGATGTCTTCCTGCTCCTGCAGCGAGGTTCGGTCCCAGGGCTCGATGTGCATCCGAATGCGGCGGGCGACGAGGTACGAGCCGCCGGTCATCCACGCCGCGTTCTCGTCGACGTCCTTCTCGCCCACCCACACGAACTTCTTCAGCCGGTCCGTCTCGGTGCCCGCGATGTTGCGGGTGCCGTCCTTGAACCCCAGGAGGTTGCGCGGGGTCTGCGCCTCGGGTGTGGTCGACGAGGTCTTGCCGAACCCGAGCTGGGACCAGCGGACCGACACCTTGCCGAAGCCGATGCGGGCGAGGTTGCGGATGGCGTGCACCGCGACCTGGGGGTCGTCCGCGCAGGCCTGGACGCACAGGTCGCCGCCGCTGCGGGCCCGGTCCAGGTTGTCGCCGGCGAACTGCGGCAGGTCCACCAGCGCCTCGGGCCGCTGCCCCGCCAGGTCGAACCTGTCGAACAGTGACGGCCCGAAGCCGATCGTCAGCGTCAGCCGGGACGGCTTCAGTCCCAGCGCCTCCCCGGTGTCGTCCGGCGGGGCCTCGGCCAGACCGCCGTACGCGCCGTCGCCGACCGCCTTCCCGGCCGTCATCCGGCGCGCGGCGGCCGTCCAGTCCTTCAGCATCGCCACGAACTCGGCGCGGTCGTCCGTCTCCACGTCGAACGCGGCGAAGTGCAGCCGGTCCTGCACGGGCGTGGCGATACCGGCCTGGTGGGTGCCGTGGAAGGCGACGGCCGCCCCGGCGGCGGGGGCCGCGTCGTCGCCGGTGCGGGCCACGGCGACCGCGCCGCCGGCCGCGGCGGCACCGAGCGCGAGCCCGGCACCGCCCCAGCCGATCAGCGCACGCCGCGAGGGAGCACGGGTGTCGGGGGCTTCGGAGGAGGTGTCGTCGTCGGCCATCGTCACTTCACCACGGCAGCCGCGAGCTGGGAGAGGGGCTCGGCGAGCGCGTTCACCGCGTCCGACAGCTCCTTCTGCTCCGCCTTGCCGACCTTGTCGTAGGAGACGAAGTCGTACCCGGTCTTGTCCGCGCGGTACTTGTCGAGCAGCGTGTTCAGTGCCGCGAACTGCTGGTCGAGTTCCTTCGTCAGCTCCGGGTCGTTCTCGGCGGCGACGGACTTCAGCAACTCGTACGACTTCTCGGCGCCCTCGACGTTGGCCTTGAAATCGACCAGGTCGGTGTGCGAGTAGCGCTCCTCCTCGCCGGTGACCTTGCCGGTGGCGACCTCGTCGAGGAGTTCCTTGGCGCCGTTGGCCATGGAGGTCGGAGTGATCTCGGCCTTGCCGACCCGCTTCTGCCAGTCCTCCAGGTCGGTCACCAGCTGGTCGGCCAGCTCGGAGTCACGGTCGGTGAGCTTGCCGTCCTGCCAGAGCGAACGCTCCAGGCGGTGCCAGCCCGTCCAGTCCTTCTCCAGGTCCTGGCCCTCCTCCAGACCGTCCTCGCGCAGGTCGACCTTCGGGTCGATGTCACCGAAGGACTCGGCGACCGGCTCGGTCCGCTCCCAGCCGATACGGGAGGGCGCGTACGCCTTCTTCGCGGCCTCGACGTCCCCGTCCTTGACGGCCTCGGCGAACACCTTCGCCAGCGGGAGGGTCTCGTCGGCCTGACTCTGCACGTACTTGCGGTACGAGGCGACGGCCGCGTCGAGCCGGGGGTCCCTCTTGGCGACCTTGCCGCCGCCGGTGGCCCTGACGTCCTGCCGGATGCCGTCGCCCTTCATGCCGGGCTTGCAGGCGATCCGGTAGTCGCCCGCCTTCACCTCGGCGGTGACCTTCTGCTTGGTGCCGGGCCCGATGTTCTCGCGCTCGGTGACGACGCGGTCGTCCGGGAAGAGGAGGTAGACCTCGGTGACCTTGGAGCCCTTGTTCTCGATGTCCAGCTCGACGTGCCCCGCCGGGAACTCCTTCTTCGACACCTCGCACTCGGTGTCGGTCGCGGTCACCGTGATGGCCCCGTCCGCACCCGCGCTGCTCTTCTCGGTGCAGCCGGTGACGGCGGTCAGGGCCGCCACGGTCGCGGCGGCGGTGACGACGGAGAGTCTGAGGGGGCGCATTTCGGCTCCAAGGCAGTACACAGGGGACACACAGAGAAGGTGAGGCGGCCCCAAGTTATCTGAGGCTAACCTCACCAAATGCTGTACCCCCAGTGAAACCCTCCCTCCGGAGCCGTACGAGCACGGGCCGATCACGGTGGCTCAAAACAGCCCCCATAGTCCGGTCAAGAGCGGGTCAAGAGACCCATTCCCCGGTCAAGAACCCCGTTTCGGTGTGATCAGGACATCGCCGGTCCGTGGATGCGGGAACACTTCGACCGGCTGCCGGTACACCTCCGACAGCAACGCCTCCTCGAAGACCCCGGCCGGCGGCCCGTCCGCCGCGACGCGCCCGTCCCGCAGTACGGCCACCCGGTCCGCGTACGCCGCCGCCAGCCCCAGATCGTGCAGTACGACGACCACCGCGTCCCCGGCCCGCGCCCGCTCCCGGCACACCGTCAGCACCAGTTCCTGGTGGCGCAGGTCCAGCGCGGCCGTCGGCTCGTCCAGCATCAGCAGCGGCGCCCGCTGGGCGAGCACCCGCGCCAGCGCCACCCGGGCGCGCTCACCGCCGCTCAGCGCGGAGAAGGGCCGGGCCGCGAACCCGGTGACCTCCGTGACCGCCATCGCCTCCGCCACCAAGGCGTCGTCCTCGTCGTACACGTCCGGCTGCCGCGCCCACGGCGCCCGCCCCATCCGTACGACCTCCTCCACCGTGAACGGGAACGACAGCGCCGCCGACTGGGGCAACACCGCCCGCCGCAGAGCGAGTTCGGGCGCAGACCACTCACCCACCGGCCGCCCGTGCACCCGTACGACACCGCCGTCGACCGGCAGATCCGCGGCCAGGACGCCCAGCAGCGTCGACTTCCCGGCCCCGTTCGGCCCCACCAGGGCGAGCACCTCGCCGGCGCGGGCGGCGACGCAGACGCCGTGGAGCACCTCCCGGGCACCGAGCCGGACGGTGACGTCCTGGGCCTCGGCGAGGACGTCACCGGGGGCGGACGGAGGCGGCGGAGTGGGAGCGCCCGCGCCCAGCCGCCCCCGGAGGAACCCTGTCAGGGACCTCCCGCTCGTCCTGGACGTCATGCCCAGCCTCCTTGCTTGCGGCGGGTCCTGCGGAGCAGCCAGAAGAAGAACGGGCTGCCGATCAGGGCGGTGAGGACGCCGAGGGGGAGTTCGGCGGGCTGGACGATCGTGCGGGCCGCGAGGTCGGCCGCCAGCAGGACGACCGCCCCGGCGAGCGCGCTGCCCGGAATCAGGAACCGGTGCCCCGGCCCGGCCGCCATCCGCAGCAGATGCGGGATGACGAGCCCGACGAAACCGATCACTCCCGACACGCTCACGGCGGCGGCGGTGAGCAGCGCGACGACCAGGATCAGCACGACCCGCAGCCGCTCCACGTCCACCCCGAGATGCCGCGCCGGCCGCTCACCCAGCGCGAGGAGGTCCAGCTTCCGCGCGGAGAAGGGCGCGACGGCCAGCCCGACCACCGCGCACGGCAGCACCGCCAGCACCTTCGGCCACGTCGACTGCGCGAGCGAACCCAGCTGCCAGAAGGTGATCTGGTTGACGGCCGCCGTGTCCTCGGCCAGGAAGATGAACAGCCCGATCGTGGCGCCCGCGAACGCGTTCACCGCGATACCGGTGAGGATCAGCGTCACGACCTCCGTACGACCGCCCGACCGTGACATCGCGTACACCACGAACACGGTGATCAGCCCCGCGACGAACGCGAACACCGACACCGTCCAGTTCCCGAGGAACGTGATCCCGAACGCGATCGTCGCGACCGCGCCCACCGCCGCGCCCAGCGAGACCCCGATGACACTCGGCTCCGCCAGCGGGTTCCCGAAGATCCCCTGCATCAGCGCCCCCGCGCACCCGAGCGAGGCCCCGATCAGCAACGCCAGCACGATCCGCGGGAACCGCACGTTCCACAGCACCGACTCGGGAACACGTTCGAGCTCCGCCCCGCCGAGGCCGATCCGGTGGACGACCGAGGAGATCACGTCACCGGTGGGGATCGGATAGGCCCCGAGGCCACCGGCGACGGGGACCAGGACGAGGAGGGCGACGACGAGAGCGACGGTGAGGAGAAGGGGGGCGCGACGTCGGGCGGGGACGGAGGGCCGTGCTACGCAGGCCCCGGCCGCCTTGCCCGACTCCCCGCTCGCCTCCGCGGGCCCGTCGGACCTCTCCGGCTCGACCGGCTTGTCCAGTACGGTCACTTGGTCCTCTCATGGGTGGGGTCGGCCCGGCCCGATCGCTGCCCGGCGGTGTGGTGACCTGGTACGACCCGGGGCCCGGTTGATGCTTCAATGCGGGAGTGAGCGACTTCGACGTGCTGCGGGTGTTCTGCGGACCCCGCGGCGGATACGGCAACGAACTGGGCGTCGTCCGCGAGGGCTCCCTGATGCCCGACCGCGCCGAGCGTCAGGAGTTCGCCGCCAAACTCGGCTTCAGCGAGACCGTGTTCGTGGACGACCCCGAGCGCGGTGTCATCGACATCTACACCCCCTCGCTGCGCCTGCCCTTCGCCGGATACCCGTGCGTGGGCGCGGCCTGGCTGCTCGACGTGCCCGAACTGGTCACCCAGGCCGGTGTCGTCGGGGCCCGGCTGGACGGCGAGTTCAGCTGGATCGAGGCCCTGCCGGAGTGGGCCCCGCCCCGCACGTTCCGCCAGTACGCCACCGCCGCCGAGGTCGACGACCTGCGCGTCCCGCAGCCCGGCGACTGGATCTACGCCTGGGCCTGGGAGGACGAGGCCGCCGGCCGTGTCCGCGCCCGCGCCTTCCCCGGCCGCGACGACGGTATCGACGAGGACGAGGCCACCGGAGCGGCGGCCCTGCAGCTGACCGCCCAGCTGGGCCGAGCCCTGAACATCACCCAGGGCACGGGCTCCCAGCTCCTCACGGCCCCGCAGCCGCACGGGTGGGTGGAGGTCGGGGGGCGAGTGTTCCTGGAGAGGTAGGGCGCCCCATGCTTCCAAGGGGCGCGGGGAACTGCGCGGCCGGCCCCCACCCACCCGCAGCGAACGACCGACCCTACGAGCGGAGCACTCACGCAGTCAGCGGGAACTCTTCCCCCAAGGCGAGAAAGACCGCGGTGTTGAGCGCGAACGCCCGCTTGCACTCGCTCACGATCCGCTGCTTCTCCAGGTCATCGGCCCGCACCCGGTCCAGCAGCTCCCGGTACCCCCGCTTGAACGCGGCCGGGTTGGTGATCTCCTCGAAGACGTAGAACCGAACCCCGTCGCCCTTCTTGGCGAAGCCCCACGTCTTCTCGGCCCGGTCCCGGATGATCTGCCCGCCCGAGAGGTCACCGAGGTACCGCGTGTAGTGGTGGGCCACATAACCGCCGGCCCAGGTGCGCGCGCACTCGGCGACCCGCGCCGCGTACGCCTCGGTCGCCGGCAGCGCCGTGAGCGTCGAGCGCCAGCCGGGGCCGCGCAGATGCTCCAGGTCCCGCTCCAGCGCGGCCAGCCGCATCAGCTCGGGCTGGATGAACGGCCCGGCGACCGGGTCGCCGGCCAGTCCCGGCGCGGCGCTCTCCAGTGCCGCGTACACGAACCACAGCTGCTCGGTGTACCGCGTGTACGCCTCGACACCGAGCTTGCCGCCCAGCATGTCGCCCATGAACGTCGTGGACTCCGCCTCGGTGTGCTGCTCGTGCGAGGCGGTGCGGATGAGCGTGGAGAACGCCGTGTCCGATGCGACCGACGCGTTCATGAAGGCCTCCGGTGCCGAAGTGGGGAAGACGAGAAGCTGACGCCATTTTCTATGGTTAGGCTTACCTAAGTCAACAGGTTCCCGACTCCCTGTCGGTAAAACGGTACCCCGGATCCTCACCTGGCCCACATGGAATCCGTGCAACGATCCGCGCAACGATCCGCGCAACGAAAAGCCCGCCGTACGGCCGAGGCCGAAGGCGGGCTGTCGCTTGAGGACGTCTGGTGTGGATCTACGGCAGCGTGAGGATCTCCGCGCCCGTCTCCGTCACCACCAGCGTGTGCTCGAACTGGGCGGTGCGCTTGAGGTCCTTGGTGACGACCGTCCAGCCGTCGTCCCACATGTCGTAGTCGTACGACCCGAGCGTCAGCATCGGCTCGATCGTGAACGTCATCCCGGTCTGGATCACCGTGGTGGCGTGCGGGGAGTCGTAGTGCGGGACGATCAGCCCGGAGTGGAACGACGAGTTGATCCCGTGTCCCGTGAAGTCGCGCACGACCCCGTATCCGAACCGCTTCGCGTACGACTCGATGACCCGCCCGATGATGTTGATCTGCCGACCGGGCCTGACCGCCTTGATGGCACGGGCGAGGGACTCCCGGGTCCGCTCGACGAGCAGCGACGACTCCTCGTCGACATCCCCCACCAGGTAGGTGGCGTTGTTGTCGCCGTGGACGCCGCCGATGTACGCCGTCACGTCCAGGTTGACGATGTCGCCGTCGCGCAGCACGGTCGAGTCGGGGATGCCGTGGCAGATGACCTCGTTGACCGAGGTGCACAGCGACTTGGGGAAGCCACGGTAGCCGAGCGTCGACGGATAGGCCCCGTGGTCGCACATGTACTCGTGCGCCACCCGGTCCAGCTCGTCCGTGGTGACTCCGGGCGCGATGTGCTTCGCCGCCTCGGCCATCGCCCGAGCCGCGATCCGGCCGGCGACGCGCATCGCCTCGATGGTCTCGGGCGTCTGCACCTCCGGCCCGGTGTACGGAGTCGGGGCGGGCTTGCCCACGTACTCGGGTCGGCGGATGTTTCCCGGGACGGTGCGGGTGGGGGAGAGCTTCCCCGGTGCGAGCAGCGACTGGCCAGACATGCAGGCGAGTTTAACCAGCGGTGGTGGGGGACCATGTCGGTGACGACTGGTGAAGGGAACTCAGGTCATGCCCCTGTTCAAACGGCGTACGGTCGGCAAGCCCGGCGAATGGTTCTACTGCCTGGAGCACAAGAAGGTCGAAGAGGGCCCCGACTGCCCCGGCAAGGACCGCATGGGCCCCTACCCCTCCCGCCAGGACGCCACCCGAGCCATGGAAACAGCCCAGGAACGCAACGCGGAATGGGAATCCGACCCTCGCTGGCACGACGCCCCGGCCGACGGCCCGAACGCCGACTGACCCGACGCGACGCGGAAGCGGCAGGGCGCGAGGGGCGGCGTCGCCTCCGCCGCGATCAAGCTGGCGGTGGCCGCCCACCGCTCCGGAGCCGGAGGGGCCGGGCCCACCCTGCCCTGCGGCCGCCGACGGCCCCCACGGGAGACCCGCACGTGCCGCTCGGAGGTCGCGGGCGGGGCGGGCGGGGCGGGTGGGTGAGGGAAAGGGACCGACGGAGCTGCGGTCCGCAGTCGCCGGGGGTCGGCCCCCACGGGGCATTCGGTGTGCCCTTTGGCGGTCGCGGGCGGTCGCTGGCGGTGCGGGTGGCGAAGGGGCCGGCGGAGCTGCGGTGCGCAGCCGCCGGCGGTGATCGGCCCTCACGGGAGACCCGCACCTGTCGCTGCGGAGTCACGGGTCGTACGGGTGGGAGACGAGCACGGGCGGAGTCGCGGTCCGCGGGCGGCGGCTCGTGTCAGCCGGGAGTGACGGGCGGGCACGCCTCCCGCCGCTCCCGCAACCGCACCGCATGCTCGTTCGTCCGCACGTCGTAGGACATCAGCTGCGGCAGACACAGCGCCAGCAACCCCACCGCCCCCACGCACAGCACCCCACCGGCCCACACGGACGCCCGTACGGACGTCCACGCCGCCATGCCCCCGGCCCGTACCTGCCCCAGCTGGGGCCCGACGGAGTACGACAGCAACTCGATCCCCGCGAGCCGCCCCCGCAACTCGTCCGGAATGGTCTGATTCCACATCGCCGCCCGGAAGATCCCGCTCACCATGTCGAACGCACCCCCCAGCACCAGGAACGCCAGCACCAGCCACACATCCCGCACCAGCCCCGCCGCCATGACCGACAGCCCCCACAACGCCGCCGCCAGCACCACCATCCGCCCATGCCGGTGCACCCGGGACGCCCACCCACTCGTCAACGTCACCAGCAACGCCCCGGCAGGCAGCGCCGCGTACATCAGCCCGAGCGACCACCGGGCGTCCAGCTCGTCCGCGAGGAACGGCAGCAGGGCCAGCGGCATCGCCAGAAACATCGCGG